>NZ_JBVICQ010000008.1:1197-151476 GCF_055572815.1 Streptomyces sp. NPDC030296 | reverse complement strand
TTTTCTTTTTCTTGTTTGGCCTTGCTCTTTTGTTCTTGTGGTTTTCCCCCCCCTTCCCCCCCCCCCCCCCCCCCCCCCAGGACCGGCCCGGCTACCGGTGCCGGCTCGCTACGGCCGCCACAAGGGGTGCTCCCGGTCCGCCCACTCCTTCGACACCAGGCCCGTACGCAGGCCCCGGCGGGCCTCCGGGTCGCCCAGGGCCATGCCGATGTGGCCGGCCAGGACGATCCCGATCGTGAGGGCCAGCCAGTCGTGGACGAAGGTCGCGCTGGTGCGCCACGCCAGCGGGGTGAGGTGGGTGAACCACATGATCAGACCGGTGGCGAGCATGACGAGTGTGGCGCCGGCGATCCAGGCGGCGTAGACCTTCTGGCCGGCGTTGAACTTGGCCGCGGGCCTCGGGCCCGGCGTACGGCGGCGTACGGCGCGCAGCCAGACCCGGTCGTGCGGCCCCCAGCGGTTCAGCCGGCCCACGTCGGCGCGGAACGCGCGGGAGGCCAGGCCCGCGAGGACCGGGACGGGCAGGAGCAGGCCCGACCACTGGTGCACGGTCACCACCAGGGCCCGCCGTCCCACGAGCTCGGCGAGGGCGGGCAGGTAGAGGCAGGCCGCCGTCACGACGCAGACCCCCATCAGGGCGGCCGTGGTGCGGTGGATCCAGCGTTCGGCGGGTGTGAAGCGCCGGACGCGGGCGGGCGCCCCCGCTCCCGGCCCGGCCCCCACCCCCACCCCGGCCCCGGCCCCGGCGGGCGGTGTGTCAAGTGGTCGGTTCATCGTCCCGCCCGTTCGACCGGCCCACCCAGGCGTCGATGTCGTAGCCCCGCTTCTCCCAGTAACCCGGCTCGACGTCCTCCGTGACCTCGATGCCGGAGAGCCACTTGGCCGACTTGTAGAAGTACATCGGGGCGACGTAGAGGCGTACGGGGCCGCCGTGGTTGTGGCTGATGTCCTTGTCCTGCATGCGCAGCGCCACGAGGACGTCCGCGCGGCGGGCCTGCTTCAGGGTGAGGCTCTCGCTGTACGCCCCGTCGAAGCAGGTGAACCGGACCGCGCCGGCCGAGGAGCGCACCCCGGCCGCGTTCAGCAGCTCGGAGAGCCGTACGCCCTCGAACGGGGTGTCCGGGACGCGCCAGCCGGTCACGCACTGGACGTCCTTCACCATCCGGGTCTGGGGCAGGGCCCGCAGATCGTCGAGGGTGTAGGAGGCGGGCCGGTCGACCAGGCCGCCGACGGTGAGGCGGTAGTTCCCCGCGTTCTTGCGGGGGACGGACGCGGTCACCGAGTAGTAGCGGAAGCCTCCGCCGTTGGGGAGCAGACCGGTCAGGCCCGTGGGGTCCTTCTGGGCCGCCTCGCCGAGGAACCCCTCCAGGCCGCGCTGGAGGACGGGTGCGGAGACCACGCCCACGGCGCCGAGGCCCAGGGTGCCGAGGAAGATCCGGCGGCCGATGGGCTTGCCCCGCTCCGGGTCCTGGCCGTGCTCCAGGTCCCGGCCGTCGTGGCGCTCGCGCTCCTCGGGGTGCTCCGTCGGCGCTTCCCGCGCCTCGGGATGTTCAGGGTTCACACACCGATTCGACCATCCACCGCCCCTGAGATGCCAGGGACGGCGGAGGTCCGTCAGAAATCCGTCACATCCACCGAGGGATCAGGCCGTCGCGTCCGCCGGCAGCAGCCAGAGGATCAGGCCGTCGCCTTCGCCGCCGCGCGGCCCGCGGTGCGGCCCGAGAACAGGCAGCCGCCGAGGAACGTCCCCTCCAGGGAGCGGTAGCCGTGGACACCGCCGCCGCCGAAGCCGGCGGCCTCGCCCGCCGCGTACACGCCCTCCAGGGGGTCGCCGCCCTCCGTGAGGACACGGGACGACAGGTCCGTCTCCAGGCCGCCGAGGGTCTTGCGGGTGAGGATGTTGAGGCGGACGGCGATCAGCGGGCCCGCCTTGGGGTCGAGGATGCGGTGCGGGGCCGCGGTGCGGATCAGCTTGTCGCCGAGGTAGTTGCGGGCGCCGCGGATCGCCATGACCTGGAGGTCCTTGGTGAACGGGTTGGCGATCTCCCGGTCGCGGGCCACGATCTCGCGGCGCAGCTCCGCCTCGTCGATGAGGGGATCCTTGGTGAGCGCGTTCATGCCGCGGACCAGGGAGCCGAGGTCCTTCTCGACCACGAAGTCGACGCCGTTGTCCATGAACGCCTTGACCGGGCCGGGCACGTCCGCGCGGGCCCGGACGAAGACGTCCTTGACGGACTTGCCGGTGAGGTCGGGGTTCTGCTCGGAGCCGGAGAGCGCGAACTCCTTGCCGATGATCTTCTGGTCGAGCACGAACCACGTGTAGTCGTAGCCGGTCTTCATGATGTGTTCGAGCGTGCCGAGGGTGTCGAAGCCGGGGAACAGCGGCACGGGCAGGCGCTTGCCGCGGGCGTCCAGCCACAGCGACGACGGGCCGGGCAGGATGCGGATGCCGTGATTGTCCCAGACGGGGTTCCAGTTCTGGATGCCCTCGGTGTAGTGCCACATGCGGTCGCGGTTGATCAGGCGGGCGCCCGTCTCCTCGGCGATGGTCAGCATCCTGCCGTCGACGTGCGCGGGCACACCGGAGATCATCTTCTCCGGGGGGTTGCCGAGGCGCTCCGGCCAGTTGGCGCGGACGAGGTCGTGGTTGCCGCCGATGCCGCCGGAGGTGACGATCACCGCCTGGGCCTTGAACTCGAAGGCTCCGGTGACGGTGCGGGTGCTGGGCTGCCCGCGTTCGATCGTCGACGGTTCGAGGATCTCGCCCGTGACGGTGTCCACGGCGCCCGCGCTGCGCGCGAGCCCGGTGACCCGGTGCCGGAACCTCAGCTGGACCAGGCCCCGGGCGACGCCCTCCCGGACCCGCCGCTCGAAGGGCTCCACGAGGCCGGGGCCGGTGCCCCAGGTGATGTGGAAGCGGGGCACGGAGTTGCCGTGCCCGTTGGCGTCGTAGCCGCCGCGCTCGGCCCAGCCGACCACGGGGAAGAAGCGGACGCCCTGCCCGTGCAGCCAGGAGCGCTTCTCACCGGCGGCGAAGTCGACGTACGCCTCCGCCCACCTGCGCGGCCAGTGGTCCTCCTCACGGTCGAAGCCGGCCGTGCCCATCCAGTCCTGGAGGGCGAGGGCATGACTGTCCTTGATCCGCAGTCGGCGTTGCTCGGGCGAGTCGACGAAGAAGAGACCGCCGAAGGACCAGTGGGCCTGCCCGCCGATCGACTGCTCCGGCTCCTGGTCGAGGAGGATCACCTTGCGACCCGCGTCGACGAGCTCCGCGGTCGCCGCGAGCCCGGCGAGGCCCGCCCCGATCACGATCACATCTGCGTCGTACGACATGGAGGACGTCCTCTCGGGAACGGGCGCGGTCAAGCCGGGGCGGGCGTGGCGGGCCAGGCGTCGCCCGGCGCTTTGTTACTGGCCGGTCAGCAGCTCTGGGATCAGATCCTTCGGTAGAACATGCGACTTAGTCAACTGTCCGGATGTGTCGCTGCTTACGGACAGCCCACGGGGCGACGGTTAGAGTCGTATGAATACGTATCGGGCCACCCGTCGAGGCATGAATCGCCCTCGGGTGGAAATCCGAGCGGCACGTCCCGTGGGACGGCCGCAACGGCCCGTCCGACGACCCTAGGTATTCCGCGTGTCGGTTCTCGTTCTTCTCCTCTCCTTGTGCGCCGCCTGCTGTCTGGGCTTCGGCTTCGTCCTCCAGCAGCAGGCCGCCGCGCACGCGCCGATCGGTGACTTCCTCTCCCCCCGGCTGCTCCTCGACCTGGTCCGCGTGCCCCGCTGGCTCGGCGGGATCGGGTTGATGGTCTGCGGGATGGCGCTGGGCGCGATCGCGCTCGGCCAGGGCGAGGTCTCGCTGGTGGAACCCCTCCTCGCGACCAATCTGCTCTTCGCGCTCGCCCTCTCCCGCCGCCGGAACCGGCAGCCGGTGGGTCGCCAGGGCTGGGCGGGTCTTGCGCTGCTCGCGGGCGGGGTGACGGCGTTCATCGTGGCCGGTCAGCCGCAGGGCGGCAGCGCTCCGAGCGGGGCCTTCCGGCAGTGGCTGATCATCGGTGTGATGGTGGCGGCGGCACTGCTGCTGACGGCTCACGCGAAGCGGCTCAGGCTCGCCAACGCACCGGTGCTGCTCGCGGTGGCCGCGGGGCTCCTGTACGGCGTCCAGGACGCGCTCACCCGGGTGAGCGGGCAGGTGTTCGCCGACGGCGGCTGGGGCGGGCTGTTCACAACCTGGGAGCCGTACGGGGTGTTGATGCTCGGGGTGACGGGGCTGCTGCTGGTGCAGAGCGCCTTCGAGGCGGCGCCGCTGCGGATGTCGCTGCCCGCGCTCACGGCCGCGCAGCCGCTCGCCGGGATCGCGTGCGGGGTGGGCTTCCTCGGGGACCGGCTCCGTACCGACGCGGGGGCGCTGGCCTGGGAGGCGGCCGGGCTCGTCGGCATCGTCGTCGGGGTGGTGCTGCTCGGGATGCATCCGGCGATGCCGTGCAACCACTCCGGGAGCGCGCGGGTGCGGGAGCTCCAGCGGGCTGACCGCGCCGGGGCCGCGCCTCTCGGCGGGTGAGGGGCGCCCGTGGGTGTCCTGGTTGGATGAGGGCATGAGTGCCGCCGACGAGATCCTCGACATCGTGGACGAGAACGACCAGGTCATCGGACAGGCCCCGCGCGGGGAGGTGTACGCACGCGGGATGCGGCACCGGGCGGTGTTCGTACGGGCCCGGGACGCCGAGGGGCGGATCTTCGTCCATCGCCGGACGGCCACGAAGCTGGTCTTCCCCTCCCTCTACGACATGTTCGTGGGCGGGGTGGTCGGCGCCGGCGAGTCCTACGACGAGGCGGCGCTGCGCGAGGCCGAGGAGGAACTGGGGGTGTCCGGGCTGCCCCGGCCGGTGCCGCTGTTCAAGTTCCTGTACGACGACGGGGACGGCGGGACCTGGTGGTCCGCCGTGTACGAGGTGCGGTGTGTGCTGCCGGTGAACCCCCAGGTCGAGGAGGTCGACTGGTACGGCTTCCTGACGGAGGCCGAGGTCGAGCGGCGGCTGGCCGAGTGGGAGTGGGTGCCGGACGGGCTGGCCGCGTGGGAGCGGCTGCGGGAGTCCGGGGGCACGGGGGCGGGGACCGGGGCCGGCGGGGGTCACGGGTAGGGTCCGTCAAGTGATCGAATTCGTGCGGAACGTCCGGCTCTGGTTCGCTCCGGAGGAGATCCGCGAGGAGGGCGGCACGCCGGACTACCGGTTCTCGCTGGCCAACGAGCGGACGTTCCTGGCGTGGCTGCGCACCGCGCTCGCCCTCATCGGCGGCGGGTTCGCGGTGGACCAGTTCCTGCCGGACCTGCGCTGGGGATGGCGCGTGGGACTCGCGCTCGCCCTGCTCGGTGCCGGGGTGCTGTGCGCGTTCCGGGCGGTGAACCACTGGGTGCGGTGCGAACGGGCGATGCGGCGGGGCGAGGACCTGCCGGTGTCCCGCTTCCCGGCCGCGCTGGGCGTCGTGGTCGCCGTCGTCGCGATCGCCATGGTGGCCGTCGTGCTGCTCGGGTGGGAGGGGTGACCCCTCGCCGCGCGGCCGGCGAGCGCGATCCGGGGCTTCAGCCGGAGCGGACCCGGCTGGCGTGGCGGCGTACGACCCTGACCGGGGCGGTGATCGCCGTGCTCGCCGTCAAGTCCGCGCTGCACGGCGGCGCCCCGGCGTCCGGGATGGTGGCGGCCGCCCTGTGCGCGGCGCTGTGGCTGGGGCTCCTGGGGCTCGCCCACCGCCGGATCGGCGACCTGGTGGGCCCCCGGCCCGCGGCACTCGCACCGCGCGTGGCAGCCATGGCCGTGCTGTGCACGGTAGCCCTCGCGGTGTGCGGGGCGGCCCTGGTGCTCTGACCGCGGCACCGCCCGGCGGGTGGGTGAACCGTGGCCGAGGCTTGGGACGCGCATGAGGTTTCGCAAAGGAAGAACAGGGACTTCTGTGCCTACCTTGGGGATGTCACCCCCGCACCACTGAAGGTGAGCAGCACCATGACCACCGTTCACCAGGAACACCCCGTCCACGACCACGACCACGGCCCCGCCTGCGGACACACGGCCGTGCCGCACGGCGACCACACCGACTACGCGCACGACGGGCATCTGCACCGCGAGCACGGCGGGCACTGGGACGAGTGCGAGCCGAGCGGTCACACGGAGCACGACGGACACGCCCACGAGCACGGCGACGGATGCGGGCACCCGACGGTCGCGCACGGCGACCACGTGGACTATCTGCACGACGGCCACCGCCACGCGGCGCACGACGGCCACTGGGACGACCACTAGAGCCTGTCGGCGGCCGGGCGGCCACCCGCTCGCCGGGGGGCCGCCCGCCGGGCGGTGCCCCTGGGCGGTCACCCGTGTGTTCCCGGTACCCCGGATTCCGGTGGGCCGTCGCCGACTGGCAGGCTCTGAGCACCAGTTGGGGGCGATTCTGGGATGAAGGGGATCACGATGACCGCAGCGGAGCCGTACACCGTCGAGCTGGCGAGCGACGTGTACGCGTATGTGCAGCCGGACGGCGGATGGTGTCTCAACAACTCCGGGTTCGTGAGCGACGGGACGACCACCCTGCTGGTGGACACCGCCGCGACGGAACGCCGGACCCGGGCGCTGGGCGCCGCGCTCGACGCGACCGGCGTCCCCGCTCCGCGCTTCCTGGTCAACACTCACCACCACGGCGACCACACCTACGGCAACGGCTTCTTCATGCCGACCGCCACACTCGTCTCGCACTCCGCCTGCCGCCGGGAGGCCCTGGCCAGCGGGCAGCACCTGCATCTGCTGTGGCCGCAGACCGACTTCGGCGACATCGGCATCCGGGGCGCGGACCTGACGTACGACGACCGGATGACCGTGCACGTCGGGGACATCGAGGCGCAGGTGATCCATCCCGGCGTCTCGCACACGGTCGGCGACTCGCTGGTCTGGCTGCCGCACCGGAGGATCCTGTTCGCGGGGGACCTGGTGTTCGAGGGCGGTACGCCGTTCTTCCTGATGGGGTCGCTGAGCGGCTCGCTGCGGGCCCTCGCGCTGATGCGGGAGCTGGGCGCCGAGACCGTCGTACCGGGGCACGGGCCGGTGACGGACCCGTCGGCGTTCGACCGAACCGAGCGGTACATCCGGTTCGTGGCGGAGGTCGCCGAGAAGTCCCACGCGGCGGGGCTCACTCCGTTGGAGGCGGCCCGGACCACGGATCTCGGCGAGTACGCCGCGCTCCCCGAGAGCGAGCGGCTGGTGGCGAACCTGCACCGGGCCTACGCCGAGCTGGACGGGCTGCCCGAGGGCGAGGGCGTGGACCCGTTCGCCGGGTTCATGGACATGGCGACCATGAACGGCGGGGAGATGATGACCTGCCACGCCTGACGGCCTCGATACCGGGATCCGGCTGCGCGTGGCCGGATCCCGTGGAGACACCGATCACTTTCGCCCCACCCACTGGACGACATACCGACCGGTCGGCATCATGTGACTGGTTCCGTTCTCGCCGTGTGTAGGAGCAATGATGCGCCCAGACCACCCGCCAGGTCTCGACCCCGACCGGCTCCGCGCCCTGCTCGACGCCGAGCGGCCCGGACTGGTGGCCGGTCCCCTCACCGGCCGGCTGATCGAGGGCGGGCGGTCGAATCTGACGTACGAGGTCACGGACGGCGTCGCCAAGTGGGTCGTCCGGCGACCGCCGCTCGGCCACGTCCTCGCGACCGCGCACGACATGAGGCGCGAGCACCGGGTGATCAGCGCGCTGCACCCCACGGACGTCCCCGTGCCGCGCCCCGTCCTGCTGTGCGAGGACGAGGAGGTGCTCGGGGCGCCCTTCTACGTCATGGACTTCGTCGAGGGCACCCCGTACCGCACCGCCGAGCAGCTCGCGCCGCTCGGCGCCGAGCGCACCCGGGCCGCCGTGCTGGGCCTGGTCGACACCCTGGTGGAGCTGCACGCGGTGGACCCGGCCGAGGTGGGCCTCGCCGACTTCGGGCGCCCGGAGGGCTTCCTCGACCGGCAGCTGCGGCGCTGGGGCAAGCAGCTCGACGCGTCCCGCAACCGCGAGCTGGCCGGCATCGACGAACTGCACGCGGCCCTCGGCCGGCAGCTCCCCCACTCCCCCACCCCGGCGATCGTCCACGGCGACTACCGGCTGGACAACGTGCTGCTGGGCGAGGACGACCGGATCAGGGCGATCCTCGACTGGGAGATGTCCACGCTCGGCGACCCGCTGACGGATCTGGGGCTGCTGGTGATGTACAGCGTGCCGCTCGGGCTGCCCGACTCCCCCGTCTCGACGACCGCGACGGCCGCCGGGCACCCCGATCCCGCCGAGATCGTGGCCCGCTACGCCGAGCGCTCGGGCCGGGACGTGTCGTCCGTGGCCTGGTACACGGCGTTCGCGTGGTTCAAGCTCGCGGTGATCCTGGAGGGCATCCACTACCGGTACACCCTCGGCCAGACGGTCGGCCGCGGCTTCGACCGCATCGGCGACCTGGTCCCCGTCTTCATCGAACACGGCCTGACGACTCTTCGTACCGGCTCCGGTTCCGTCTCTCAGGAGGGCTGATCCACCATGGACTTCGCATTCGACGCCCGTACCGAGGAGCTGCGCGCCAAGCTCCTCGCCTTCATGGACGAGCACGTGTACCCGGCCGAGGCCGTGGCCGAGGAGCAGCGGGCCGAGCTGGACTCGCCGTGGGACACACCGGCCGTGGTGGAGGAACTGAAGGCCGAGGCCCGCAGGCAGGGCCTGTGGAACCTCTTCCTGCCGGACCCCGAGTACGGGGCCGGCCTCACCAACCTCCAGTACGCGCCGCTCGCCGAGATCACCGGGCGTTCGCCGCAGCTGGCGCCGACCGCGCTGAACTGCGCGGCGCCGGACACCGGCAACATGGAGGTGCTGACGCAGTTCGGCGACGACACGCAGAAGAAGCAGTGGCTGGAGCCGCTGCTCGCCGGTGAGATCCGGTCCGCCTTCGCGATGACCGAGCCGGAGGTGGCCTCCTCGGACGCCACCAACATCACCACGCTCATCGAGCGGGACGGCGACGACTACGTCATCACCGGGCGCAAGTGGTACATCTCCGGGGCGATGAACCCCGACTGCAAGATCTTCATCGTGATGGGCAAGACGGACCCGGACGGGGCCGACATCCGCCGCCAGCAGTCGATGGTGCTGGTGCCCCGTGACACGCCGGGCGTCACGGTGAAGCGGGCCATGCGGGTCTTCGGGTACGAGGACCACTACCACGGCGGGCACGCCGAGGTGATCTTCGACCGGGCGCGGGTGCCGGTGTCCAACCTGATCGGTGAGGAGGGCGGCGGCTTCGCCATCGCGCAGGCCCGGCTCGGCCCCGGCCGCATCCACCACTGCATGCGGCTCATCGGGATGGCCGAGCGGGCGATCGAGCTGATGTGCCGACGGGCGGTGGCCCGCGAGGCGTTCGGCAAGGCGCTGGCCCAGCAGGGCGTGGTGCACAACTGGATCGCGGACGCGCGGGTCGCGGTCGAGCAGTTGCGGCTGCTGGTGCTGAAGACCGCGTGGATGATGGACACCGTCGGCAACCGGGGGGCCCACACCGAGATCCAGGCGATCAAGATCGCGACCCCGCGGACCGTCGTCGACATCATCGACCGGGCGATCCAGCTGCACGGGGCGGGGGGCGTCAGCCAGGACTTCCCGCTGGCCGAGCTGTACGCGGGGGCGCGGACGCTGATGATCGCGGACGGGCCGGACGAGGTGCATCAGCGGTCGCTGGCGCGGCGGGAGCTGAAGCGGTACGTGTGACCTCCGGTGCGGGCAGGGCGCCTAATAACTCGGGGGTGCGGGGGATTTTGGCGGGTGCGGGTGGGTGGGGGCTTGTCGCGCAGTTCCCCGCGCCCCTGAAAAGCGACCGGGGCTGCGCCCCGTGCTTTTCAGGATGAAGGCCGGGCCGCAGGCCCGTACCTTCAGGGGCGCGGGGAACTGCGCGACAAGCCACAACTGACCCGCACCCGCCAACGCACCTCCGGCCCCGACCCCATAGGCGCCCGGCGTCACGGCCGAAGCGCGCGCAGCAGCAGGTCGGCCAAGTGGTCGGCGACCTCCTGCGGGCCCATCGGGCCGTCCGGGCGGTACCACGTGGACAGGTGGTGGACGGAGCCGAAGTGGTAGTCGACGACCAGGTCCGCGGGAGTGGCCCTGGAGAAGACGCCCGACTCCTGGCCCTCCTCGATCAGCGCGCGGAAGCGCTCGTGGTAGCGGCGGCGCTCGGCACGGACCTGCTTGTTCTTCTCGGGGCTCAGGTGGTGCATCGAGCGGAAGAAGATCATCGCGTCGTCCAGGTTGTCGATGGTGGTGACGACGACATCGGCGGCGGCGCCCCGCAGCCGCTCCTCCACCGGCGCGTCGGCGCCAGCGAACGCGTCGAGCCGCTCCTGCTGGATCCGCAGCACGCGCGCGTACACCTCGTGCAGCAGGTCGTCCTTGGAACCGAAGTAGTGGTAGAGCGCGCCCTTGGTGACGCCCGCCGCCTCGACGATCTCCTGCACGGACGTGCGGTCGTAGCCGCGCTCGGCGAAGAGCCGGGTGGCGGCGGCCAGCAGCCGCTGCGGGACGGGGGTACCGTCTCCGTCCGTCGTCCTGGGCACTTCCGCCACCTGCCTTTCGGAGTTCTGTCGTCGCCTACTGGTCGTCCCGCGGCCGTCGAACGGTTCCCGCTCGGCCGGAACGGCCGGAACGGCCGGAAGGGGGCGATCCCACCGAAGGATCATCCCACTCCCGGCGGCCGGTCCGCCGGGCAGGTGGGTCAGCCCGCGGTCTCCCACTTCCGCTGGATGTGGTTCATGTTCGTCAGCCAGCGCTCCGGGTCGGTCGCGCGCGCCTGGTAGAAGTCGGCCACCTCGGGATGCGGCAGGATGAGGAAGCGGTCCTTCTCGATGCCGTCGAACAGCGCGTCGGCGACGTCCTCCGGTTCGATCGCGGTCGGGGCGAGCACGAGGTCGCCCGCGCTGCCGGACGCCGTCAGCATGTCGGTGCGCACCCCCTGGGGGCAGATCGCGTGCACCTTGAGGCCCCGGTGGCGGTAGGTGAGGGACAGCCACTCGGCGAAGGCGTACGCCCCGTGCTTGGTGACGCTGTAGGGCGCCGCGCCGATCATCGTCAGCAGCCCGGCCGCCGAGACCGTGGAGACGAAACGCCCGCTGCCGCGCTCCAGCCACTGCGGGAGCAGTGCGTGGGCCGCCCGGACGTGCGCCATCACGTTCACGTCCCAGGCGAGCGCCCACACCTTGTCGTCGGCGGCTTCCGTGCCGCCGCTGGCGACCCCCGCGTTGGCGCAGTACACGTCGACCGTGCCGCCGAGCGCCTCGCGCGCCGGGGCGACGATCTCCGACGCGTCCCCGGGCAGGGCGATCCCGCCGATCTCGTCGGCCACGGCCTTCGCCCGGTCCCCGTCGAGGTCGTTCACGACGACCCGGGCGCCCTCCGCCGCGAACCGCCGGGCCAGCGCGGCGCCGATTCCGCCCCCGGCTCCCGTGACCACCACTCCCGCACCCTGCACGACACCCACTCCGGTCTCCTTACGCGAGGTTCACGACCATCACGAACGGCTCATCGTCCGCCGCCAGACTAACCGGTCGGTATGTCGGGAGGAAGGGGTGCCGGGACGCCGCCGTACGGGCGCGCGGGGACCGCCCGACCGGGGCGTGGCGGGCGCGCGGGGAAACACCCGACCGGCCCTGACCGACGCGCGGGCTACAAACCGCCCGGGGAAGCGCTTAGCTTGCAGGGACGCCGCTTCCCCCACCCGCGCCCCGGAGGTCACCCCCATGCGCCTCTCCCGCCGCACCTTCCTCGCCGCCTCCACCGCCGCCGCGGCCACCACCGCCTGCGCCTCCCCCGGCGGTGCACCGCCCTCCGGGGAGACGTCCTCCTCGCGGCTGCGCACCGGCTTCGAGCGCCTGGCGGCCGGCGGCTACCGGCTCCTCGACGGCCGGCGGATCGGCGTCGTCACCAACCCGACCGGGATCACCCGCGACGCCCGTCACATCGTCGACGTCATGCACGCCGACGACCGCGTGAGACTGACCGCGGTCTTCGGCCCCGAGCACGGCTTCCGGGGTACGGCCCAGGCCGGCGGCTCCGAGGGCCGCCACGACGACCCTGCGACGGGGCTGCCCGTGTACGACACGTACCAGAAGAGCGGCCGCGCCCTGGCGGACATCTTCACCGCCTCCGGCGTGGACACGGTCGTCTTCGACATCCAGGACGTGGGCGCCCGCTTCTACACCTACATCTGGACGCTGTACGACTGCATGGAGGCGGCCCGGCTCGCGGGGAAGCGCTTCGTCGTGCTCGACCGGCCCAACCCCGTGACCGGGCGGTCGGCGCGGGGGCCGGTGCTGCACAGGGAGTTCGCGACGTTCGTCGGGCGGCAGCCGATCTCGCAGGCGCACGGGATGACGGTGGCGGAGCTGGCGCGGCTGTTCAACGGGGAGTTCCTGGAGGAGCCCGTACCGCTGGAGACGGTGCTGATGTCCGGGTGGAGGCGGTCGCGGTTCTACGACTCCTCGGGGCTGCCCTGGGTGCCGCCGAGCCCGAACATGCCGACCCCGGACACGGCGCTCGTGTACGCGGGGACGGGCCTCTTCGAGGGGACCAACCTCTCGGAGGGGCGGGGCACCACCCGCCCGTTCGAGCTGCTCGGCGCGGAGGGCATCGACCGGCGGTGGGCGGCCGCCGCGAACGAGCTGGGGCTGCCGGGCGCCCACTTCCGGGAGGCGTACTTCACGCCCACGTTCTCCAAGTTCCAGGGGAAGACCGTCGGCGGCGTGCAGATCCACGTCCATGACCGGGCGGCGTACGACCCCGTACGCACCGGCATCGGTCTGCTCGTCACGGCGAAGAAGGTGTGGAGCGGCTTCGCCTGGCGTCCGGACAACTGGATCGACAAGCTCACCGGGTCGACGCGGGTGCGCACGATGATCGACGCCGGGGCGGAGACCGACGAGGTCGTGGCCGGCTGGCAGGAGGAGCTCACGGCGTTCCGGAGGGTGCGCGAGGAGCATCTGCTCTACCGGTGACCGGACCGGGGCGCCGGGCCGCACCCGGTCACTGATGTCCGCGTCCCCGATGCCCGCGTCCCCGATGTTCGCCGAAAGAGGCGTACGTGACGTATGGCCATCCTCCGCCGTTGGCAGGACCATGCGCCTGAGCGCACCAACGGGGCCGAAGGGGGCTCGTCATGGCGGCTTCGGACATGAGTGTGACGCCCTACTGGGAAGTGACCTTCGACGCGGACGGTGACGTCGACACGGGTCAGCGGGACCGGCTGCTCGGCGGGGTGGTGCGGCGCGGAGTGGTGGACCTGGTGGTCTTCGCCCACGGTTGGAACAGCGACCGTTCCGGGGCCACGGGCCTGTACAGCAGGTTCTTCGCCCCGTTCCCGGTGCTCGCCCCGTCGGCCCGGCTCGGCTACGTCGGGTTGCTGTGGCCGTCGATGCGGTTCTCGGACGAGCCGATCCCGGACCACCGGCCCGTGCCGGCCCTGGCCCCCGCCCGTCCGGCGCTCGACAAGCGCACCCGGCACGCACTCCTGGAGGTGTTCCCGGGCCGGGCCACGCTCGTGGAGCAAGTGGCGCGGCTGCTGGAGCAACGGCCGGACGAGGGAGCCTCGTTGGAGGAGTTCGGCAGGCTCGTACGGCTGCTGGTGGAGGTTCCGCCGCAGGGGCCGCAGGGCGCGTTCGCGGCGGACACACTGGCCGAGGGGGTGCCGGAGGGCACGCCCGGGATGCTGTGCGGTCAGACGGCGGGGGTGTGCGCGGAGTTCGCGGCGGCGCTGGCGGAGGTCGAGGCGGCAGCCGACGCGGTGGCCGGCGCGGCAGCCGACGCGGTGGCCGGCGCGTCCTTGGCCGCGTCCGCCACCGGGCCCTCGGCCGTGATGACCGGTGCCGCCGTACCGGGGCCGCAGATGTGGGACGGCGCCCATGAACTGCTGCGCCAGGCCACGTACTTCGCGATGAAGCGGCGGGCCGGGACGGTCGGGGAGCGCGGGCTCGGGCGGCTGCTCGGGCAACTGGCCGAGCGCGCGCCGGACGTCCGGGTCCATCTCGTGGGGCACAGCTTCGGCGCGCGCCTGGTGTCGTTCGCGCTGCGGGGGCTGCCGCGCGGGGTGCGCACGGTGAAGTCGGCGACGCTGCTTCAGGCGGCGTTCTCGCACTACGCGTTCGCGGCGCGGCTGCCGCACGACCCCCGGGCGAGCGGGGTGCTGAACGGGCAGCAGAAGCGGGTCGACGGCCCCCTGGTGTGCTGCCACTCCCGGCACGACTCGGCGCTCGGCACGATCTATCCGCTGGCGTCCCGGATGGCGGGCGACGCGCGGACGGTGCGGGGCCTGAGCGTGAACAGTCTGCTGGGCGCGAAGTGGGGCGCGCTCGGCTACGACGGGATCCAGGCGGTGAAGGGCACCCGCTCGTTCCCGCTGTCCGCCGCGCTCGCCGGACGGCTGCCCGCGTCCGGGTGTGTGAACGTCGACGCGTCCGCGGTCGTCCGGCGCGGTAGTGCGCCGTCCGGCGCGCACAGCGACATCTGTCACCAGGAGCTGGCCCGGATCGTGCTGGCGGCGGGCCGTGTCGTCTGACCGGCCCGCCGCCGCACGGGAGTCACCCGTCGCCGGTGGTCACCGGTGCGAGGTGAACTCCACGACCTGCTGGAAGGTCGGCCGGTTCTGCCAGCTGATCTTGCCGTGCTTGATGCCTCCCAGGGTCCGGTGGATGATCGCGTCGGCGCACCACTGGTCGCCCGCCGAGCAGGACTCGTCACCGGGGTAGACCTGGGCGGCGGTCTTGCCTGCCGCCTCCTTGAGGGTGTTGATCAGGACGGTGCGGCAGGCGCTGAGGCTGCCGTCGCCGCAGTACTTCCGGCCGAGCGGGCCCTGCACCGACTCACCGAGCACCGCGCGCATGTCCTTGTCGACGTAGCTCCACCAGCCGTACTGGAAGGAGCTGCCCGCGTGGGAGCCGGTCGGGCCGTGCGCGGCCGACGGGGACTCGTCGACGGGGAGGTTGGCGGTCATCGCGTTGTACAGCTTCGTGCCGAGGCCGGGTTCGAACTCGGCCTTCACCAGCAGCGGCCACCAGGCGTCCAGGATGCGGATCGCGTCGGCGTCGGCGTAGGTCTTCGAACCGGCGGAGGTCTCCGTGCGCTTGGAGCCGGAGGCGACCCAGTTCTGGAGCTTGGTGACGGCGGCCGCGGCGGCGGAGTCGGTGACGGGGCTGCTGTTGACGACCTTCAGCAGGTCGGGGACGACGTCCTCGGCACGCAGGTCGACGAGGGCCGCCTCGGCCATGGCCTTGGTCAGGGAGGCGCGGGTGACCCCGCCGGCCGCGACGAGCCGCTTCACCCGGTCGTCGAGGATGTTGCCGCGGTGGACGGAACCGTTGCCCCAGGGGGCGGAGGGGTAGTCCTTGGCCTGCTTGTTGTTCCAGGAGATGTAGTAGGCCTGGTCGATGGAGTTGGGGTGCTCGGAGGGCGGGGTGTAGTCGGCGACGTTGGTGGCCGGGTTCCAGTTCCGCCACTCGTAGGGGGCGCGGGCCCAGGCCGGGAACTCGGCGTCGACGCCCGCGGCGCGCACCGGGTTGTCGCCGCTGTTGTAGTACGCGGTGTGCCGGGAGTCCGCGTAGAACCAGTTGAAGGTGTAGTTGATGTTCTGGACGGCCTTCTGGAAGGTCTCGGGGCCCTTCACGTAGTCCGGGTCGTTCAGCATCTGGAAGCCGACGATCGACTCGGCCTCGTTCATGTACGAGGAGCGCAGGGTGGTGTAGGCGACCTTCTTGCCGCCGACCGTGGCGCGGTGGGTGACGGGACCGTACTTGGTGCGCCAGACCTGCATGCGGTACGAGCCGGCCGGGGTGGAGTCGGCGGTGGTGGGCTTCCAGGCGTTGGTCTGCTCGACCTTCTCCATCGGCGTGCAGGTGCCGTGGTACAGGTAGTGGACGTCGTCCTGGCACAGCTCGACGGCGTACGCGTCGATGATGTCCTGGCCGGAGGTGGTGGCGCTCCAGGCGTAGTCCTGGCCGCGGCCGAGTTCGACGTACATGCTCAGGCCGGCGAAGGAGGCGCCGCGGGCGCTGAGGCCGGGTCCCTGGATCTCCTGGAGCATCAGCAGCTGTGGGGCGAAGTAGCCGGTCTGGGGGCCGAAGACGGCGATGGGGTGGCCGCTCGCTGTGTGCTTTCCGCCGACGACGAGGGCGTTGGACATCCCGCGCCGGGCGGAGCTGAGGGCGCTGTCGGTGGCCTTGGACGAGACGCCCTTGGAGGCCGTGCCTGCCGCGCTTCCGGTGCGGTCGTACACCAGGGGTTCCTCGGTGACCGCGCCGTTGTCGGGCAGGGCCATGCCCTGCGGGTCGGCGGGCTTGGTGGCGTAGGGGAAGCTGCCGTCGTGGACGGTCAGGGCCGCCTCGGGGTCGTTGCGCTCGCGGAAGGACTCCCAGACCTTGGTGCCCTCGGTGACGCCGTACTTCTCCTGGGCGGCGAGCAGGGACAGGGCGTTGTTGACCTCGCCGCCGCCGCCCGAGCCGAAGAGGGCGCCGATGACGGAGGCCAGGGCGACCAGGTCGGTGGGCTTGAACTTCTCTATGGTGCCCGCGTTGGTGATGGAGTCCTTGTGGCCGGTCAGGACGTACTCGCCGGGGAAGTAGCGGCCGCTGTCGGAGGCGTCGATGTAGGCGTTGATGCCGTCGATGTAGGCGTTGACGTCGGCGAGGGCCTGGCGGCCGCGGTCGCCGTTGGTGGCGACGGCCTTGTCGATCTGGGCCTGCAGATCGGCCTCGGTGTAGGGCGCGTGCCGCCAGAACTCCTGCTCGAGGCCCTGGTTGGAGGGGGCGCCGCCGGCGAACGGGGTGAGCTTGCCGCGGCCGACGTGCCGGAAGACGTCCATCAGCCACAGCCGGTCCTGGGCGGCGGCGTAACCGGCGCCGAACTCGGTGCCGTAGCGGGTGGTGCCCGTGATGTGCGGCACACCGGTCTTCTTGTCGCGGACGATCGTGACGTCGGTGCGTCCGGCGGGCTTCAGGGTGGAGGCGACCTGGTCGGAGGCGACGCCGAAGGACGCGTCGTTGAAGAAGGTGTTGATCGTGGCGTTGGTGAGCCCGGTGTGCCCCTTGGCGAGGTTGTTGTAGGGCCCGAGCTGGTTGCTCGCGTTCTCCGGCATGCTGCCGAACGCCTGGTTGAGCAGGATCTGGGCGAGGGTGGCGTTGCCGTTCTGGCCCGGCGGCAGGATGTCCGAGCACTGGCCGCCGCAGTAGTCGTTCGCGGCGGCCGCGGCGGCCTTGGTATCAGTGGCCGCGGCGGCTGTGGTGTCGGCGGCCACCGCCTGGGCAGCCGGGGAAAGAGGGGACAAAAGACCGGCAACGAGTGCGCATACGGAGGCGGCCTTGAGGAACTCCGGGATTCGACGGGGAGTTCTCACTCCGTCCGGTGCGTTGCGTGAGATGCGTGGGGTGTGCCAGGGCATGGCAGCTCCTCCCGAAGGGGGGTGGGGCCGGATGTTACCGCCGGTATCCCCTGCTTCGAAAGTGAACATGCGTCATCTTTTCGGAGCCGCCCACGGCCGCACAGGTGACCGACAGCATGAACAGGTACTCAGAAGGAGTCGTAAGCAGGAAGAAGAAGTCGGCAACGGTCAGACACAGGCAGGAACGGTCCATGAACGGCTCAGTAGACGACTTATGGGGGTCATCGGAAATCGGATGGAGCCGAATCGCGTGTCGATACGTCTATTCGGCGACGTCGCGCGACGTTCCGAGGACGACGCCGAAGTGACCGAAGTACAGGTGCAGGTGTGACGGAGGTGCAGGGCGATGGCCGGTTTCCGGAGTCTGGCAAGACAGGTGCGCGATCCACGGTGTGATCTGGCACTGCGGCGTTATTCGCTGCGCAAGTGCCTGGAGAGGTTTGCCCCTTATGGGCATCGGGCGACCTGGGACCACTTGTGCTCCCGGGCCGGGTTCGGTCCCGAGGACCGCAACCCCGATCCAGCGCGGCTCGTGGCCGCACTGGACGAGTTGGAGGAGGCCCGCTCCGTCTGGCTCGACTACGAAGTGCAGTTCGCGCAGCGCCGCAAGAAGGAGAAGCACGACGGGCTGCGCAGGCCGGGCAGTGTCGACGACTGGCACCGGCTGACCTGGGGCGGGTTCGGCGTCGCCTGGTGCGACGACCCGAAGGTCCACCCCGACGAACCCCTCGCGGAGGTGCTGCGCCGGCTGATCGCCGCGCTGGAGCGCGAACCGGGCTCGACCTGCCCGGTGTGCGACGGCGAGCGCCTCGTCTGGAAGTACGACCTGGCCCATGAACCCTCCGCGGGCCCGGTATGCACGGAGTGCGGAATCGTGGTGCCGCGTCCGGTACTGACACCCGAGGCCCTGGCCGGGACCAGGCGCGTTCGGATGCTGGTGTCGGCGTAGCACGGCGGGGGTGCGCCGGGGATGCCGCACCCCCGTGCCGTTACGACGTGACGACCACCGCGTCCGGGCCTCCCGCTGAGGACCGCGGCCCCCGCGGGCCGGTACCTTCGGCTACGGCTCCTCGACATCGGTGTGGATGGCGAGCTTGAACTCGGCGAGGGTGAGCGGCGTGGAGCGTCTGGTGTCCCCCAGCCCACGCGCCGACACCTTCAGGCCGATCGGTGTGCCCTTGCTCACGAACATCTGCCACAGATACGTGCGGAACTGCCCGCCCCGGGTGAGCGCGCTGTCGGTGGTGGCCGTGGAGTCGTATCTCCTGTCGGTCATGTCGAGCGGGTCGCGCACGAAGCGGGCCCGGTACTCCAGCGTCTTCGGGTCCGCCTCCCAGAACACCATCGCGGAGAGCACCCCCCAGCCGTCATGGCTGGGCCAGATCAGCCCGGAACGCGGGTCGGGGAACTCCGACGGGGTGTCACCGCCGTTGGCCGGATCGTGCATGTTCCACGGGTCGTACGACTCCTCCGACACGCCGTAGGGGAAGCGCACCAGGTGGTACCCGTCCGGGTCGTAGCTGATCCGCTGCGCCCCGGAGCGCGCGCTCTCCCACTTCAGCGAACATATGACGACGCTCATCGACGTTCCTCTTCGTACCGGGCCCGGCGCTCCGCGGCGCGTGACCTTATCAGCAGCAAATTACGTCGCTCCACCCCTTTCCCGTAAGGACAGTTGGGGTCGATGAAACCGAACTGAGCGCCCGAGGAGTGCCCGATGTCGACCCTGCGTGTCACCGCCGAAGTGCTGACGATCCATGAACACCCCAACGCCGACGCCCTGGAACTGGCCCAGGTGGGCCTGTACCGCGCCGTCGTGGCGAAGGGCGCCTTCCGCACCGGTGACACCGCCGTCTACATCCCGGAGCAGTCGGTGCTCCCGGCCGGTCTGATCGAGGAGCTGGGGCTCACCGGGCGGCTGGCCGGCTCGGGGGCGGACCGGGTGAAGGCCGTACGGCTGCGGGGCGAGCTGTCGCAGGGCATCGTGTGCCGGCCGAAGGCGCTGGCCGACGTGGATCTGGCGGCGGCGGTCGTCGAGGGCACCGACTTCGCGGAGCGGCTCGGCATCGTCAAGTGGGTGCCGCCGATCCCGCCCACGATGAGCGGCGAGGTCGAGACCGCGCCGGATCTGCTGCCCTGGGTCGACATCGAGAACATCCAGCGCTACCCGGACATCTTCACGCCCGGCGAACCGGTGGTCCTCACCGAGAAGCTGCACGGCTCGGCCTGCCTGATGACGTATCTCGCCGAGGACGGCCGCGTCCAGGTCTCCTCGAAGGGCTTCGGCGCCAAGTCCCTCGCGCTGAAGGAGGATCCGCGCAACCTCTACTGGCGGGCCGTCCAGGGCCACGGGGTCCCGGAGGTCGCGGCCCGGCTCGCCCGACGGCTCGGCGCGCGCCGGGTCGGCGTCTTCGGCGAGGTGTACGGGGCCGGGGTGCAGGACCTGACGTACGGGGCCGACGGCCGCCGCGAGAGCCTCGGCTACGCCGTGTTCGACGTCTCCGCGGAGATCGGCGGCCGGGTCCGCTGGCTGGACACCGCGGAGCTGACCGACCTGCTCGACGGTGAACTGCCCCTCGTACCACGGCTGTACGAGGGCCCGTACGCCGTCGACCGGGTGCTGGAGGTCGCCACGGGACGGGAGACCGTCTCCGGGCGGGAGATGCATCTGCGCGAGGGCGTGGTCATCCGGCCGGCCGTCGAGCGGTACAGCCCGGTGACGGGCGGACGGGCCATCGCGAAGGCGGTCAGCCCGGCGTATCTGACCCGCAAGGGCGGCACCGAGTACGAGTGAGGCCACCACGGGATCTTCGGGGGGACCCGTGGGCGCTGGGCCCGGGAACGGCCGCTGGGCGGTCGCTCCCGGGCCCCCGACGTTCCGGTGGACGCGTGGGTCGCTATTCGGCCGTCGTGCCGCTCGGCGGCTCGGCCGCCCGGGTGGTCCGGTGCTCGACCATGAGCCGGGAGCCGGTCTGCCGTTCGCCGAAGACGTCGTCGGGGTTGGACAGCACACAGGTGGCCAGGGACAGACAGCCGCAGCCGATGCAGTCGGTGAGGTGGTCGCGGAGCCGGTTGAGCTGCTTGATCCGCTCGTCGAGCTCGGAGCGCCAGGCCTCGGACAGCTGCGCCCAGTCCTCCCGGGTGGGCGTGCGCTCCTCGGGCAGCTCGGCCAGCGCCTCACGGATCGTGGCGAGGGGGATGCCGACCCGCTGCGCGGCCCGGACGAAGGCGACGCGGCGCAGGGTGTCCCGGCTGTAGCGGCGTTGGTTGCCCGCGGTGCGGCGGCTGCTGATCAGCCCCTTGGACTCGTAGAAGTGCAGGGCCGAGACGGCGGCACCGCTACGGGCGGACAGCTGGCCGACGGTCAACTCGTGGATCTTCTCAGGAATCTGGGGCACTCCTCCGAGCCTACCCACCCGGGGAGGTGCCGCCGTCCGTTGACAGGAGTCGCCCGCCCGACCATGCTAAGCAGTTGCTTAGGCATATGGGACAGGTTGACGCGGATGCGGTGGCATCCGGGATGCGGGAGGCCGGGACATGGCAGAGCCGAGGATCTTCACGTCCGCCGAGGAGCTCAAGGCGGCGGTGGGCGAGCAGCTGGGACACAGCGACTGGCTGGAGGTCGACCAGAAGCGGATCGATCTGTTCGCGGAGGCCACCGGCGACCACCAGTGGATCCACGTCGACCCGGAGAAGGCGGCTGCGGGACCCTTCGGCACGACCATCGCCCACGGCTATCTGACCCTGTCCCTGCTGCCGTTGTTCGTGCCTCAGGTGCTCAAGGTCGACAACGTGAAGATGGGCGTCAACTACGGCACGAACAAGGTGCGCTTCCCCGCGCCCGTCCCCGTGGGCTCCCGCCTGCGGGCGACGGCGACGCTCCAGGACGTCACGGAGGTCGGCGGCGGTGTGCAGGTGACCGCCGCGGTGGTCGTGGAGCGCGAGGGCGGGGACAAGCCGGTGTGCGTGGCGGAGTCCGTGTCGCGCTACTACTTCTGAGCGGGTGACGCGGCGCGGCTGATCGGGTGGTGTGGCGCGGCGGAGGTGACCGCCGCGCCACGGGTGCGTCACCGGGCTCAGGGAGCCACGGCGCGTCCGGTCTGGGGCGAGATCCGCCCGGCGCACAGGCCCCGGGCGGCCAGCGTCTGCGCGATGCGCGGGATCGCCGC
This sequence comes from Streptomyces sp. NPDC030296, assembly GCF_055572815.1. Taxonomy (NCBI): domain Bacteria; kingdom Bacillati; phylum Actinomycetota; class Actinomycetes; order Kitasatosporales; family Streptomycetaceae; genus Streptomyces; species Streptomyces sp. NPDC030296. Next base: position 129,819 of record NZ_JBVICQ010000008.1, on the reverse strand, counting down.
ACGCGTGTTCGCGGGCCCGTCGTGCATGAGGATGACCTGCCCGTTGGTGAGCCGGCCGACGGACTGCACGATCGCGTCCGCGCTGGCGTTGTTCCAGTCCTGCGAGTCGACGTTCCACAGGATCTCGGTCAGGCCGCGCCTGGCCGCGACGGACTTCACCGTCGCGTTGGTGTCCCCGTACGGCGGCCGGAACAACTGCGGAGTGCCGCCGCCCGCGTTCGCGAGGGCCTGCTGGGTGCGGGCGATCTCCGAGTCGATCTGCGCCGTGGAGAGCCGGGTCAGATACGGGTGCGTGTAGCTGTGGTTGGCCACCCACATCCCGGCGGCGACCTGGGCGCGGACCTGGGCGGGGTTGGCCGCCGCGTTCTGGCCCGTGTTGAACATCGTGGCCCGCAGCCCGTTCTGGCGCAGCGCGTTGAGCAGGGCCGAGGTGTTGCCGGTCGGGCCGTCGTCGAAGGTGAGACCGACGTACCCGTTGCAGGCGGCGGACCCGGAGGCTGCCGCAGGTGCGGCGGTGCCGGCGGTGAGGGCGCCCACGGCGGCCATCACGACGGCGGCCGGGAGCGCCACCAGGGATCGTAAGGACCGACGTCGGGGCGGAGGTGTCGGCGCATTCGCCGGGAGCGGGTCGGTCATCGTCAACCGCCCACCGTGATGCTGGAGCTGCCGCTGCTCCGGTAGCCCTCCGTCGCCATGATCATGTAGTAGCGGAAGTTGCCGAGGGGCATTCCGGCGCGGCCCCAGGCGTCGAAGTGGTTGCCGGTGGTGATGCTGCCGCCGGTCCGCCTCTGCTGACGGACGCTCCAGTACTGGTCGAAGGTGCGGTTTCCCTCGACGGACGGGGCGTTGTACCGCGTCGTCCGGTAGATGTCGTACGTGCCGCCGTCGCTGTTGACCGTGCCCCGGTAGGTCCCCGTGGGCCGGTAGGTGCCCCAGTTGTCGACGATGTAGTACTCGACGAGCGGGTTCGACGTCCAGCCGTAGAGACACAGGTACGCGTTGCCCGACGGGTTGAAGCTGCCCGAGTAGGTCACCGTCCTGCGGGAGCCGTTGCTCCAGCCCTTGCCGCAGACGAAGTTGCCGGTGTTGCGCCAGGAGGTCCGGTAGGCGCCCCCGTTGGCCAGCGTCATGGAGACGGACCCCGGGGAGTCGGTCCAGAACGAGTAGTAGAAGCCGCCGTTCGTACCGGTCTGGTTGCTGGTGACGACCGTGTCGGCGTGGGCGGTGCCGGGCAGTGTGAGCGTGGTCGCGGCGGCCAGCGCGGTGGCGCCGACGCCGCCGAGGAACAGCCTGCGGCTGGGGGCGCCGGGCACGGGTGCGGGTGCGTCGTTCATCTGGCGTGCTTCCTCCCTCTCGTGGGGCCCTGTCACGGGGGAGTGTTGAGCTGCTCCTGTCAACTGTCAATGGTTTCGGCAATGAATCCGAAACATTCGCTCGGCTGGATTGACCGAGGAGGTGCCGTACCACCTGCTCAGAAGCAGCTGATGCCGTCCAGAAGGAATACGTTTCTCAAGCCCTCAGAATGTGAAGATCAAACGCCTGGCCCATACCTTCGAATGTTTCGAAGGTCGCGCCGAACCATGCCGGCGGCCAGGATCGTGACGCGAGGGACTGGCCCCTACTTCGTGGCGCCCACCATGCGCAGGACGAGGTCGGCGTAGAGGGCGCCCACCTCGTCGGGGGTGCGCGGGCCGTTGACGTTGAACCAGCGGGCCACGTCGATACACAGGGAGAGGACGGCCACCGTGGTGCCCTTGACGTCGGGCACGTCGAAGTCGCCGGAGGCGACGCCGTCCTGGATGATCTGGCGGACCGCGGCGTCGTTCTGACGGCGCAGGGCGACGATCTCGGCGCGGGCGTCGGGGCCCAGCGCGTCGAGTTCGTACTGGACGACACGGGCGACGGTGTGCTGCCCGGCGTGCCAGCGGACGAAGGAGCGGACGGCCTCGGCGAGGCGGTCGGCCGGGGTGCCCTCGGAGTCGGCGGCGGTGCGCAGGACGTCGAGGGCCTTCTCGTGGCCGATGCGGCTGATCCGGTGGAGCAGCTCTTCCTTCGTCTTGTAGTGGATGTAGAGCGCTGCCGGGCTCATGCCGGCGCGGCCCGCGATGTCACGGGTGGTCGTGGCGTGGTAGCCGCGCTCGGCGAAGGCCTCCACGGCGGCCACCAGCAGCCGTCGGGCCGCGTCCGGGCTGACCTCGCCCCACGGCTGCGGTTCGCCGCCGGCCGTCTCCTCCGCCGTACTCATCGATCGTTCGCCCCTTCCCTGGCTGGGCACCACCATACCGCCGAGGGTGAGCGAGCGCTTAGAGTGCCCGCTCAGCGGGGTGAACGGGCGGGGCGCGACCGTGCGGGGGCGGGTGGCCGGGCGCGCGGCGGTGAGGGGCGTCAGAGCTTCTCGAAGGGGTCGTGCTCGGCGAGGAGCTTCTCCAGCCTGGCCTGGTCGACCCGGCTGACGATCTGCCCGGCCTCCTGCCGGTCGCGGATCACCTTGGACAGGGTGAACGCCGAGGTCACGAGGTACAGGACCGCGATGGCGAGGAAGGCGCGGACCCAGACGTCGGCGTCCAGGTTGTAGATGCCGATGCCGGTGGCCGCCATGGCGACGGCGAACGACGCGACGGCCTGCCCGTAGAAGGCGGCCGTGTTCTGCTGCTTGACCGGTGTCTCACTCATGGGGACCAGGGTCGACGGATGTGGGGCGCGCCACATCCGTGCGGATACTCAGTCGGGGACCGCTCCCGGTACTCAGAACCCCCGCCGCTCCGGCGCTCAGAACCCCGCCCGCCCCCGGCGCTCAGAACGCCGACACCCCGGTCAGCGCCCGCCCGATGAGGAGCTTCTGTATCTGGCTGGTGCCCTCGTACAGGGTCATCACGCGGGCGTCGCGCAGGAGTTTGCCCACCGGGTACTCGTCGATGTAGCCGTAGCCGCCGAAGACCTGGAGGGCGTTGTTCGCGGCGCGGACGGCGGCCTCGGAGGCGAAGAGTTTGGCCTTGCTCGCCTCGGTGGCGAAGGGCAGGCCCCGGTCGACGAGGTCGGCGACGCGCCAGGTCAGCAGCCGGGCGGCGTCCACGTCGACCGCGATGTCGCTGAGGAGTTCCTGGACGAGTTGGTGGTGGGCGATCGGTCTGCCGAACTGCTCGCGCTCGCCGGCGTACCGGACCGCCGCGTCCAGTGCGGCCTGGGCGATGCCGACGCAGCCCGCGGCGACCGACATCCGGCCCTTGGCGAGCGCCGACATGGCGACACCGAAGCCCTTGCCCTCGGGGCCGAGCATCGCGGAGGCGGGGACGCGGACGCCCTCCAGGACCAGTTCGGCGGTGGCCTGGCCGCGCAGGCCCAGCTTGCCGTGGACGCTGCGGCGGGTCAGGCCGGGGGTGTCGGTGGGGACGAGGAACGCGGTGACGCCCTTGTGGCCGGGGGCGTCGGTGGAGCGGGCGAAGAGGAGGACGACATCGGCCCAGGTTCCGTTGGTGATGAACATCTTGGTGCCGTCGAGGACGTAGTCGTCGCCGTCGCGGACCGCGCGGGTGGCGAGGTTGCCGGCGTCGGAGCCGGTGCCGGGTTCGGTGAGGCCGAAGCAGCCGACGTACTCCCCCGCCGTCAGCCCCGGCAGCCAGCGCCTCTTCTGCTCCTCGCTGCCCCAGGCCGCGATCGTCTTGGCGACCAGGCCGAGGGAGACCGAGACGATGCCGCGCACGGAGGAGTCACCGCGGCCGAGTTCCTCGGTGACCAGGCAGTACGCCAGGTGGTCGCCGCCACAGCCGCCGTACTCCTCGTCGACGGTGAGCCCCAGGAAGCCGACCTCGCCGAGCTTCTTCACGATCGAACGGTCGACGCTCTCGGCGCGGTCCCAGTCCACGACGCGCGGGGCGATCTCGCGCTCCACGAAGTCCCGGGCGAGTCGGCGGACGGCGGTCTGCTCCTCGCTGAGCTCCAGGTTCACGGCGGCTCACCCCTCCTTTAATTATCACTGCTAGTTTAATGGCGCACCCCTACTATGTGCGCCATGGCCCGACCGCGCAAGCCCCTGCTGAGCACCGACCGCATCGTGGAGACGGCACGCCACCTGGTCGACTCGGAGGGGCTGGCGGCCCTGTCCACCCGGCGGCTCGCGGCCGAGCTGGGGGTGAGCGGGCCCTCGCTCTACAACCACTTCCGCACCAAGGACCAGATCCTGGAGGCGGTGGCGGACTCGGTGAGCGCCCAGGTCGACCTGTCGATGTTCGAGGACGGCCGCGACTGGCGCACCGCGCTGCACGACTGGGCGCTCTCCTACCGCGGCGCCCTGCGCGACCATCCGAACATCGTGCCCGTCCTCGCCCGGGGACCCGGACGGCGGCCCGCCGGGCTGCGGGTCGCGGACGCGGTCTTCGGCGCCATGGTCGACGCGGGCTGGCCCGCGGCGCAGGCCACGTCCATCGGGGCGCTGATGCGGTACTTCATCATGGGGTCCGCCCTCGGGTCGTTCGCCGGGGGTTTCGTGGACGACGAGAGCGCGTACGACCCGGCGGACTATCCGCATCTCGGTCAGGCGCACCTGTTGGCCGAACAGCAGGAGAAGGTGGACGAGCGGGCGTTCGAAGCGGGCCTGAACGCGCTGCTGGAGGGCCTCGCGGCGCAGTACGAACGCGTCGTGCGCCAGGGGTCCTAGCCGACCGGACGCCGGCTGGGTCTGAGCAGGCTCCGGCCGCGACTCCGCTCCCCTGCCACGGCCGGCCGGCCCTCCGAGCTCCGCGTCCGAAAATCGCGAGCCTCCGTGCGGCGACCTGCCTAGCCTCGGGGGCATGGCTGAGAACTCCCGGGTCCGTCCCGTCCGTCGTGCCGAGCTGCTCGCCGGTGGGGCCGCCCTCGTGACCGTCGTGCTGTGGGCGTCGGCCTTCGTGTCCATTCGCAGCGCAGGGCAGGCGTACTCGCCGGGGGCGCTGGCACTGGGCCGGCTCACGGCGGGGGCCTTGGCCCTCGGGCTGATCTGGGCGGTACGACGGGAGGGCTGGCCGCCACGGGCCGCGTGGCGCGGGATCGCGGTGTCCGGGGCGCTCTGGTTCGGGTTCTACATGGTCGCCCTGAACTGGGGCGAGCAGCAGGTGGACGCGGGTACGGCCGCGCTGGTCGTGAACATCGGCCCCGTCCTGATCGCCCTGCTCGGCGCCCGTCTGCTGGGCGACCCGATGCCGCCCCGGCTGCTCGCGGGCATGGCGGTGTCGTTCGCGGGCGCCGTCGCGGTGGGTCTGTCGATGTCCGAGGAGGGCGGCGCGTCGGTGCTGGGCGTCGTGCTGTGCGTGTTGGCGGCGGTCGCGTACGCGGGCGGCGTGGTCGCGCAGAAGCCCGCGCTGGGCTCGGCGAGCGCCCTTCAGATGACCACCTTCGGCTGTCTCGTCGGCGCGGTGCTGTGCCTGCCGTTCGCCGGGCACCTGGTGCGGGACGCGGCCGACGCGCCGCTCTCCGCGACCCTCAACATGGTCTACCTGGGCGTCTTCCCGACCGCGCTGGCGTTCACCACCTGGGCGTACGCCCTGGCCCGTACGACCGCGAGCCGGATGGGCGCCACCACGTACGCCGTGCCCGCGCTGGTCGTCCTCATGTCCTGGCTGGCGCTCGACGAGGTGCCGGGACCGCTCACCCTGGCCGGTGGCGCGCTGTGCCTGGCCGGTGTGGCGGTGTCCCGGTCACGGCCGCGGCTGCGGGCGCGGGCGCGGGCGCGGGCCGGAGCCCGGGGTGCCGCGGACGGCACGGCGGTGACCGGTGCGGCCGAGGTTGCGGAGGTCGCGGTGGCCGTGGCTCCGGACACGGTTCCGGAGCCACGGCCAAGGCGCGACCAGACTTCCTAGCCGACGCGGCGGCTAACCGACCTGTTCCGCCGGCTCCGCCTGTGGGGCCGGTTCGGTGCGCGCACTCGCCCGGCGGGCGAGGACCCTGATCGACAGGAGCGCCACCACCGAGAGCACGATGATGTACGCGGACACCGCCATGGACGTGCCGGTGGCCTCCAGCAGCAGCACCATCAGGAACGGCGCCAGGCCACCGCCGAGGACCGCCGCGATCTGGTAGCCGAGCGAGGCACCCGTGTACCGCATCTCGGGTGTGAACAGCTCGGCGAACAGGGCGGCCTGCGGCCCGTACATGATGCTGAGGAAGCAGCTGGCGACGAAGGTGCCGACGGCCAGCCACACCAGGGAGCGGGTGTCGATGAGCAGGAACAGCGGCACGGCCCACAGGGCGATCCCGGCCGCGCCGAACGCGTAGATCCGGATCCGGCCGACCCGGTCGGAGAGGGCCGCGGCGGCGGGGATCAGGACGAGCTGGGTGAGGCTGACACAGAGCGAGACGGCGAGGACCGCGCCGCGCCTCATGTCGAGTTCACGGGTGGTGTAGTCGAGGACGCCGGTGATGAGGATGTAGAACGTCGCGGTGTTCACGGCGAAGGAACCGCCGGCGAGGAGGACCGTACCGAGGTGGCCGCGGAGGATCGTCCTGAGCGGCGAACTCTTCTCGCTCCTCTCCTGCTCCGCGAGCGCCCGCTCCGCCGCCCGGAACTCTGGGGTCTCCTCGACCTTGCGGTGGATGTACCAGGCCAGGCCGAGGACGAACAGGCCGATCAGGAACGGAATACGCCACCCCCACGCCACGAAGGCGCTCTCGTCGGTGGCCGCGCCCACGACGAGGAACACGGTGTTGGCGCTCACCACACCGATCGGCACGCCGAGCTGGACGAAGCTGCCGTACACCCCGCGCTTGCCCTCGGGGGCGTACTCGGTGGCGAGCAGCATCGCGCCACCCCACTGGGCGCCGACGGCGACGCCCTGGGCGACCCGGAGGAGCACGAGCAGGACCGGAGCGGCGATCCCGATCGTCTCGTACGTGGGGAGGAGGCCGATGCCGGTGGTGGCGAGGCCCATCAGGGTGAGGGCCAGGACCAGCATCGGCTTGCGGCCGCGCTTGTCACCGAGGTGACCGGCGACGATGCCGCCGAGGGGGCGGGCGAGGAAGCCGACGGCGAAGGTGGCGAACGCGGCGAGGACGCCGGCGGAGGAGCTGCCGGCGGGGAAGTAGAGGTCGCCGAGGACGAGGGCCGCGGCTATGCCGAAGACGAAGTAGTCGTACCACTCGACCGCCGAGGCGAGGGCCGCGGCGGTGGCGACCTTGCGGCGGTGGCGGGGGTCGGGCTGCGGGGGACGGGGAGAAGGAGCGGTGTCCATGCGTGCACACTCCGATGGGTGCGGGGACGTTCCGGGGAACGTACTGACCGGACGGTATGTCGGTCAACGGTTGTGCACGGGTGGGTTCTGGGTTGCCTGATGCGTCGGGGGTGCGCGTGGGTGTGGCCGGTGCGGGTGCGTGGGGGTTTCTCGCGCAGTCCCCCGCGCCCCTGAAGGCTTCGTGCCGGCCCGGCCTCCAGATGAAAAGCACGGGGCCGCAGGCCCCTGCTTTTCGGGGGCGCGGGGAATTGCGCGATCAGCCCCCACGCACTCGCACGGTATGTATGCCGGTCAGAACGTCACCACCGCCCGGCCGCCCTTGCCCGCGCGCATGTTGTCGAAGGCTGCCGGGATGTCGGCCAGCGAGATGCGGTCCGTGACCAGTGCGCCGAGGTCGAGGCGTCCGGCCCGGACGTGGTCGGCCAGGACCGGCAGGTCCCTCGCCGGGTCGGAGTTGCCGTACACGCAGCCGGACAGGGTGCGACCCCAGTGGAAGATCTCCAGCGCGTTGAAGGTGACCTGCTGCTCCTTGCCGCCGATCCCCACGACCGTCGTGCGCCCGCCCCGCCGCGTGGATTCCCAGGCCGTACGGATCGTCACCGCCCGCCCCACGCACTCCACGGCGACGTCGACCCCCTGCTTCCCGGTCAGCGCCCGGATCTCGCGGGCGGTGTCCTCGGAGGCGACGACGAAGTCCGTGGCCCCGGCCGCCCGCGCCAGCTCCTCCTTCGCCGGGGAGACGTCCACCGCCACGATGCGCGACGCGCCCGCGATCCGCGCCGCCTGGAGCGCCGCCAGGCCCACTCCGCCGACGCCGAACACCGCGACGGTCTCGCCCTCCCGCACCCGCGCCGAGTGGTGCACCGCCCCGTACCCGGTCAGGACGGCGCAGCCGAGGAGCGCCGCGTCGGTGAGCGGGATGCCGTCCGGGGCGGGGAGTACGCACCCGGCGGCCACCACCGTCTCCTCCGCGAACGCGGCCACGTTCAGGCCGGGGTGGAGGTCCGTGCCGTCGGAGGCGCGCCGGGCGTACACGTTGCCCACGCCGGCCAGCGCGTTCGCGCACAGCCACACCTCCCCGAGCGAGCACGCGTGACAACTCCCGCAGGACGGGGCCCAGTTGAGGACGACCCCGGCGCCGGGCGAGACATGGGTGACCCCCTCCCCCACGGCCACTACCGTCCCCGCGCCCTCGTGGCCCAGCACGGCGGGCACCGGAACCCGCATCGTCCCGTCGGACAGCGACAGGTCGGAGTGGCAGACCCCGGCGGCGGCGAGCCGCACCCGGACCTGGCCGGGCCCGGGCTCCGGCAGCTCGATCTCGGTGATCTCCAACGGCGCCCCGACGGCGGGCAGTACGGCGGCTCGAACGGTCATGACGGAACGACTCTCCTAGGGCAAGGGCAGCGGGCGACGGCAACGGCGGCGGGCAGGCGCTGGGGGGAGCGGGGACGGCGGCGGGACCAGGGTCTGTCGTTTGGATCATGCCGGCTTCGGGCTACGGCACCTTGTGGCGACCCAGGCATGACTCAAACGACAGGCCCTAGAACTGCAGGGACTTGGTCTGGAGGTATTCGGCCAGGCCGTGGGCGCCCAGTTCACGGCCGACCCCCGACTGCTTGTAGCCACCGAAGGGTGCCCGCGGGTTGAAGCGGCCGCCGTTGATGTCGACCTGGCCGGTGTCCATGCGGCGGGCGAAGGCGACCGCCTCGGCCTCGTCGCCGGCCCAGACGGCGCCGGCGAGCCCGTACACCGTGCCGTTGGCGATGCGCAGGGCGTCCTGCTCGTCCTCGTAACGGAGGACGGACAGCACGGGGCCGAAGATCTCCTCCTGGGCGACGGTCATTTCGGGGGTCACGTCGGCCAGGACGGTGGGGCTCACGAAGTAGCCTCGCTCGCGCGGGGATTCGGGGCCGCCGGCCGCCAGCCTGGCGCCCTCGGCAAGGCCCTTCTCGATGTATCCGCGCACCCGGTCCCGCTGCTTGGCGTTGACCAGCGGGCCGAGGCGGTCCCCGTATTTCGCGGCGGCGGTCGCGGCCAGCTCGACCGCCTCCTCGTACTGGGAGGCGTGCACCAGCATCCGGGTCCAGGCGCTGCACGTCTGGCCCGAGTTGGACATGACGTTGGCGACGCCGGCGCCGACCGCCTTGGCGAGGTCGGCGCTCGGGAGGATGACGTTGGCGGACTTGCCGCCGAGTTCCAGGGCCACCCGCTTGATCGCCGCGCCCGCGGTGGCGCCGATGCCGCGGCCGACGGCCGTCGAGCCGGTGAAGGACACCATGTCGACGCCGTCGTGCGCGGCGAGGGCCTGCCCTGCGACCGCGCCGAGACCGGTGACCAGGTTGAACACCCCTGCGGGCACCCCCGCCTCGTGCACGGCCTCCGCGAACAACTGGGCGACGAGCGGGGTGTCCTCGGCGGGCTTCAGGACGACCGCGCAGCCCGCCGCCAGCGCCGGGGCGACCTTGGCGACGATCTGGTGCAGCGGGTAGTTCCAGGGGGTGATCGCGCCGACGACGCCGATGGGCTCGTGGAACACGGTCGAGTTGCCGACCCTCTCCTCGAAGGCGTGCGTCGCGGCCAGCTCGGCGTACGAGCCCGCGACCGTGATCGGCAGGTCGGCGTGCACCTTCTGGGAGAACGGCAGCGGCGAGCCGAGCTCCGCCGTCACCGTCTCGGCGATCTCCTCCCGGCGCGCGGCGAGCGCGTCCCGCAGCGCGCCGATCACCGCGCCGCGCTGCGCGGGCGGCGTGGCGGCCCAGCCCGGCAGGGCCGCCCGTGCGGCGCGTACGGCGGCGTCGACGTCCTCGGCGGTGCCGGCCGGGACTAGGCCGATCACCTGCTCGTCGACCGGGTTCACCACCTCGATCGTGTCGGTGCCGGCGGCGGGCCGCCAGTCGCCGCCGATGTACATGCCGTCGTGTGCCTTCATCGTGGTGCCTTCCGCTGCGCCGCCGAGTGGTCCGCACCAAAAACTAGCTCTGATAGTTTTCCGACACCAGAGCGGAGGGCTGTGACGACCGCCCCGTCCGGAGCCGTCCGGAGGGGCCGCCTCAGAAGTCGACGCGGGTGCGGTCGTCCACGCGCGCCACCGCCTCCTGTCCGAAGGCCTTCCGGTAGTCGACGCGGATCTCCTCGATTCTCCGGTCGCTCGCGGCGGCGGCCGACACCGGGTACAGCAGAGTCAGCTCGTACGACCGTTCCGTCTCGATGACGCCGTTCGCGTCCCGCCACTGGCCGCGCCCCTGCTGCACGGTGAGCCCGTCCGGGAAGCCGGGTGTGACCTCCTGGTCGACGAAGTCCATGAACTCCTCGTCGGTGACGGCCGGTCCGCCGTCGGGCCGCTCCGTGCCGAAGAACAGCCGGGTCTCGATGTACGGGGCCCCGTGCCCGGGCGCCACGACGGGGCCGGAGGAGACGTCGTCGGCGAGGGTGGCGTACGCCGTCGGGGCCCCGACGGCGAGCAGGCAGGCGGCCGCCGTGAGGGCGGCGCGGGGGCGGGTGAGGTGCCGGGCGAGGGCGGGGCGCCGGGGATGAGTGGAATGCGGGGTCATGCCCACACCTGTAACGGAACCGCCGACTCCGGGGCGTCGGCCGCGCCGGAGAGGGACCGCGCGTGCGCCCGTACGCCCCCGGAGCCGCCGAGAAGCCGACCGCCGCTCCCCGCGCGCCGATTCACTCCCCCCGCACCCGGCGCCGGTTGCCGCCTGCGCGCGGGCTCCGGTCACCCCCTCCCCCCGGCGCCTCGGACGTCGGTGAGGTGGGCGAAGACGACGACGTTGCTGGCGTAGCCCTTCCTCCGGTCGTACACCCCGCCACAGGTGATCAGGCGCAGCTCGGGGCGCTTCCGGGTGCCGTAGACCAGTTCGTTGGGGAAGTGGGCCTTCTCGTACGTCTTCACGGCGTCCACCGTGTAGACGGCGGTACGGCCGTCGGCGCGCCGGACCTCGACGACGCGACCCCGCTTGACCATGTCCAGCGCGGCGAACACGGCCGGTCCCGTCCGGGTGTCGCGGTGGCCGACCACGACCGCCGTACCGGGGCCGCCGGGCGCGGGGCCCGCCGCGTACCAGCCGACCAGCTTCGGTCTGTCGTCCGGTGGCGCGGGCAGCCGCCCCTCGCGGTCGAGGCGGAGTTCCATGACCGGGGCCTTGATCCCGAGGTAGGGGATGCTGACGGTCTTCGCCGGCGAGTGGGGAAGCGTACGGGGCCCCGCGGGCCCACGCGACGTCGCCGGCCGCCCGGGGGTGGGGCGGGCGGACTCGGCCGGAGCGGGGCGCATCGGCCGGCCGGCCGTCGGGCCGGGAGCCCCGGCGGGGGCGGACCCCGCGGACCCCTGACCCTCGGTGACCCCACCTCCTCCCGAAGCCGCCGCCCGCGAAGGCGATCCCGGCACCCCCGACCCACCGGAGAACGCACCGGACCCACCGGACCCACCGGACCCACCGGCCGCATCAGACCCCCCGGAGGCCACCGCGCCCCGCGCCGCCGACGCGGCACTCTCCCCCGAACGCCCGCCGGGCGCCGCTCCACCCCCGGACGGCGCCCCGGGCGCTGACCCGGCCCCCGAAGGGACCCCGGCTGCCGTGGTCGCGTCCGGTGGTGTGCGGGATGTGGTCGCCGTCGTGGGGCGCGCCGTGGGCAACGGCGTGGGGGGTGGGGAGTACCCGGGCGCGGGGGCGCGCGATGTCCCCGCATCGCGCGCCCCCCGGGCCCCGGCGAGGTCGGCCCCGTGGGGGCCGCCCCGCTCGTCGTCCTTCGCCCAGTTCGCGAGGCTCACCACCAGCACGACGGTCAGCACGATCGTCCGGGTGAGGCGGTAGGCGCGCGTCCGGTGCCAGGGCCGCGGGGCGCGTCTACGCGGCGCCATCGGCGCGACGACGGCGCAGCCGCAGATAGGCGGCCCCGCCCACCGCCGCGAGGCCCACGGCGGCCGTCCCGGCGACCGGCGAGAAGTCCTTGGTCATGGCGAGACCGCCGCCGCCGGCCGGCGGGCCTCCGTTGGGCGCGACGGGGCAGTTCACGTTGAAGTCCTTGAACCTGGGCGCGGCCGCTTCGCCGACGATCCGCCAGGTCAGCCGGTAGTCGCCCTCCTGGAACCGCACGGCACCCTCGGGGGTCACCGGCGGGGTGTAGCCGCTGCCGTCGTCCGCGAGCGCGATGGTGCCCTCGGCGATGGGGTTGGGGACCGGGGCGGGCGGCAGCTTGTTGATGCTCCAGGCGATGCTCTGTCCCGCGCGGAAGTTGAACGCGGCCAGATAGAAGTCGCAGACGTTCGGCTGGTGGCGCTGGTTGCTGAACGGGAAGCCCACCCGGTGGATCTTGACATCGGGGTCACCCGGCGCCGCGAGGGCGGCCGGTGTCGAGATCATGGTGACTCCCATGGCGGTGAGCGTCGCGAGGACGGCGGCACTCGCACGTGCTCCGGCGCGGCGGGGGCGGGACGAGGTGGACATGCAAGACCTCCGAGTCAGGTGATTGTCATACAAATCACGCTTTTACCTGACTCTCTGTCACATCACAGGGAAAACGGCGGGAGCCGCGCCTCACACGCCGTCAGATATCCCTCTTCCGGCTCAAGACCGCCCCGATCCGGGAGCCGCGCCGCCCGGCGGAACGCTCCTCCCCTCCGCTCCCCCGCGCCGGGGCGGCCGGGGAGCGCAGGGCGATCCCCGCCGACGCCAGCAGCAGCGCGCCGAGCATCACGAACGGCGCGGCCACTCCCGCGACACCGGCGACCAGACCCGCGGCGGCCGGCGCCGCGACCTGCCCGAGCCGGTTGCCCGTGAGCCGGAGCGCGAGGGCGGTGGAGCGGGCGTCCTCCGGGGCGGCGTGCACGACCGTCGTCATGGACAGCGGCTGCCCGACCCCTAGGCAGAAGCCGAGCGCGGCGAGCACCAGGGCCAGCGCCCACACGGGCACCGGCACCGCGATCCCCGCGCACAGCACGGCACCGAGCAGACAGGTCACGGTGAGCAGGGCGGTCCGGCCGAGCCACCGCAGCATGGGCGTCATCACCAGACGGCAGGCGATGCTGGCGGCGGCGCGCAGGCTCAGCAGGAGGCCGATGACGGACGGCGCGATGCCCCGTTCCTCCCCGACGACCGGGAGGTAGGCGGTGAGGATGTCGGTCGCCGACAGCACCGCGAGGCTGATGACGATGCCGCCGGGCACTCCTCTGGTGCGCAGGATGCGGTGCACGGGGACCCGCTCGCCCTGCTCGGGGCGGGAGTCGGGGTCCACGGGGCGCTCTATGCGCCACAGCGACGTGAACGCGACCGCCGCCCCCGCGCCGGTCACCACCAGCGCCAGGGCACTCGTCCGCGCCATGTCCGGGCCGCCGATGAGGGCGCCGGCGGCGATCGGGCCGATCAGCTGGCCGAGGGAGGCGCCGATGGTGAAGTGGCCGAAGTTGCGGTCGTGTTCGTGCGGCGCGGACTGCCGGGCGACCAGCGACTGGGCGCCGATGACGAAGGAGAGATGACCGAGGCCCATCACCCCGCTCCAGACGGCCATGGTCACCAGCGAGTTCGCCAGACCGCTCAGGGCGCAGCCACCGGCGATGAGGACGACACCGACGGGCAGCAGGGGCGCGCACCGCCCCCGGTCGGTCCTGCGGCCGAGCGGGACTGCGGCGAACAGCGGGAGCAGGGCGTAGACCCCCGCGATCACACCGATCGCCCGCTCGTCGGCGCCCAGCGCGAGGGCCCGGTAGGAGACGGCGGGCCGCGCCATCGACACCGCCCCCTGCGCGAAGCTGAAGGCGATGACGAGGCGAAGCAGCCAGCCGCGATTCCTGCCGGGCCTCACGACGAGGTTCCTCCTTGACTCGACCGACGGCGCCCGTCGGCTCAGATGATGCCCATCAGGATCCCGGCGCCCAGGATGACCAGCGAGGTGACCGCCGCCCACTTCACGACGAACCGGGTGTGGTCGCCGAACTCGACCTTCGCCATGCCCACGAGGACGTAGACGGCGGGCACGAGCGGGCTGGACATGTGGAGCGGCTGGCCGACGAGGGAGGCGCGGGCGATCTCCAGGGGCGAGACACCGTGCGCGGCACCGGCCTCGGCGAGGACCGGCAGGACACCGAAGTAGAAGCCGTCGTTGGACATGAAGTACGTGAGCGGCAGGCTCAGGAAGCCGGTGACGAGGGCCATGTGCGGGCCCATGCCCTCGGGGATGCCGTCGACGATCCACTTGGCCATGGAGTCGACCATGCCGGTGCCCTGGAGGACGCCGGTGAAGACGGCGGCGGCGAAGACCATGCCGGAGACGTTGAGGACGTTGTCGGCGTGGGCGGCGAGCCGGGCCTTCTGGTCGGGGATGTGGGGGAAGTTGACCGTCAGGGCGAGCGCGGCGCCGAGGATGAACAGCACCGGGATCGGCAGCCACTCCATGATCATGGCGGTGAGCAGCGTGACCGTGAGCAGCGCGTTGAACCAGTACAGCTTGGGGCGCAGCGTCGGGCGATCGGGGTCCAGGCCCTGGAGGCGGACGTCGTCGGCGTCGTCGCCCTCGGGGTCGGCGTCCGTGCCGGAGCCGGCGCCGCCGGCGGTCTTCGCCGTACGGACCTTGTCGTCACCGGAGCCGGCGGCGGAGGCGCCCGCGCCGACGAGCACGGTCTCCTCGGACTGCTCCTGCTCCTCGTCCTTGACGATCTTGTCCTGCTCCAGGACCTCGTCGAGGCTCAGCACACCGAGGCGCTTGCGCTCGCGCAGACCGAGGAAGTAGGAGAGGACGAAGACGAAGAGGAGGCCGACGGCGAGCGCCGGGATCATCGGGACGAAGATGTCGCCCGCGTCGAGCTTGAGCGCGGTGGCGGCGCGGGCGGTCGGGCCGCCCCAGGGCAGCGTGTTCATCACGCCGTTGGCCGTGGCGGCGACACCGGTCATGACGACGAGGCTCATCTTCAGGCGCTTGTACAGCGGGTACATCGCCGAGACGGTGATCATGAAGGTGGTGGAGCCGTCGCCGTCGAGCGAGACGATCGCGGCGAGCAGGGCCGTGCCGACGACGATGCGCAGCGGGTCGGCCTTGCAGAACTTCAGGATGCCTCGGACGATCGGGTCGAAGAGGCCGACGTCGATCATGAGGCCGAAGTAGACGATGGCGAACATGAGCATCGCGGCGGTGGGCGCGAGGTTGCCCACCCCCTCGATGACGTAGTCGCCGAGCTTGGCGCCCTTCCCTACGAAGACGCAGAAGAGAGCGGGGATCAGCACGAGCGCCGCGATCGGCGACATCTTCTTCATCATGATCAGGACCAGGAAGGTCGCGATCATGGCAAAGCCGAGGATGGTCAACATGTGGATACCTAACGTTCGCCCTTGAACTCCCACCAGGGCACCGGCGGTGCGACGACGTTAGGGCGGCTCCACAAGCGTTAACAAGATGTTGACATGCGAGCAATAAGCGCAAAACTCCAGGTCACAGCGTTGCGCCTGCTCGCGCGAGCTCCACGGGCACTCCGTTGAGGACCGCGTTGCCCGACAGTGGATCAAGGAGCGAGCCGTCGAGGAGCTGGTTGACGTTGACGCCGGGGTCGAGCGCGGCGTGGCTCATCCGGGTGCCCGGCCGGTCGTGTCCCCAGCCGTGCGGAAGGCTCACCACGCCCCGGCGTACGCCGTCGGTGACCTCCGCGGGGGCGGTGACCTCTCCCCCGGCGCCCTTGATCCGTACGGCGTCCCCGTCGGTGATGTCGAGGCGTGCGGCGTCCTCGGGGTGGATGTGCAGCGTGCAGCGGTTGGTGCCGCCGGTGAGGGCGGGCACGTTGTGGAGCCAGCTGTTGTTGGACCGCAGGTGGCGGCGGCCGATGAGGACGAGGCCGTCCGGGCGTTCCCCGAGGGCCGTGCGAAGCCGCGGCAGGTCGTCGGCGATCGGCCCCGGCAGCAGCTCGACCTTGCCGCTGACCGTCTTGAGCGGCTGGGGCAGCCGGGGCTGGAGGGGCCCGAGGTCGATGCCGTGCGGGTGGGCGAGCAGTCGCTCCAGGTTCAGGCCTTCGGGGTCGGCGCCGAAGCCGTCGCCGTACGGGCCGAGGCGCAGCATCATGTCGAGCCGCCGTTCGGGGCCGCTCTCACCGGTGAGCAGGGCGGCCAACTCCTTGGGGTCCCGGCCGTGGACGGGCGAGTGGGCCTCCTTGACGGCCCTGCCGAGGGTCTGGCCGATGACCAGGTCGTCGACGGCGGAGGGATCGGCGCCGTGCATGCCGGTGGCGGCGAGGGTCAGGCGCGCGAGGATCTCGGTCTCCGCCAGGCGGCCGTCCTCCAGGGGTACGGCGGCCCGGTTGTAGCGGACCTGGTTGCGGACGGCGAACGCGTTGAAAGCGAAGTCGAAGTGCGGGGCCTGCGAGGGCGGGGGCGGCGGCAGGACGACATCGGCGTGCCGGGCGGTCTCGTTCAGGTAGGGGTCGACGCTGACCATGAAGTCGAGCGAGTCGAGCGCCTTGTCGAGGCGGTCGCCGTCGGGCGCGGAGAGCACGGGGTTGGCGGCGACGACGACCAGGGCGCGGACGGGGCTGCCCTCGGGTGTGGCGGTGTCGATCTCCTCGGCGAGCGCGGACAGCGGCAGTTCGCCCTTGGCCTCGGGGTGGCCGCTCACCCGGCTGTGCCAGCGGCCGAGGGCGAAGCCGCGGCCGGGTCCGGCGGGCCGTGGCGTCTTGTCGGTGGCGGCGAGGGGGAACAGGGCGCCGCCGGGCCGGTCGAGGTTGCCGGTGAGGATGTTGAGGACGTCGACCAGCCAGCTGGCGAGGGTGCCGTGCGGGACGGTGCAGCTGCCGATGCGGCCGTAGACGGCGGCGGTGGGCGCGGCGGCCAGTTCACGGGCCATGGCCCGGATCACGCCGGCGTCCACGTCGCAGGCGTCGGCGGCGGCCTCGGGGCTGAAAGCCCGCACGGCTGCGGCGAGTTCCTCGACGCCCAGGACGTTCGGGGCGAGATCGCCGAGGTCGACGAGGTCCTCCTCGAACAGGACGTGCGCCATCGCCGCGAGGAGCAGCGCGTCCGTGCCGGGGCGGACGGCCACGTGCCGGTCGGCCAGCTTGGCGGTGCGTGTCAGCCGCGGGTCGACGACGGTGAGGGTGCCGCCGCGGGCCTTGAGCGCCTTGAGCCTGCCGGGGAAGTCGGGGGCGGTGCACAGACTGCCGTTGGACTCCAGCGGGTTGGCGCCGAGGAGCAGCAGGTGGTCGGTGCGGTCGAGGTCCGGTACGGGGATGGCGTGGGCGTCGCCGTAGAGGAGTCCGCTGGAGACGTGCTTGGGCATCTGGTCGACCGTGGAGGCGGTGAACAGGCTGCGGGTGCCGAGCCCGGCGAGGAGGACGGGCGGGTAGAGGGCGCCCGCCATGGTGTGCACGTTGGGGTTGCCGAGGACGACGCCGACGGCGTGCGGGCCGTGCGCCTCGACGACCGGGCGCAGTCCGGCGGCGACGGCGTCGAAGGCCTCCGCCCAGGTGGCCTCCCGCAGTTCCCCGTCCTTGCGGACCAGCGGGGTGCGCAGCCGGTCGGGGTCGCCGTCGGCCGCGCCGAACGAGGCGCCCTTCGGGCAGATGAACCCCTTGCTGAAGACGTCGTCCCGGTCACCGCGGGCCTTGGTGACCCGGGTGCCCTCGATGGTGAGGGTGAGCCCGCAGGTGGCCTCGCAGAGCGGGCAGATCCGCAGGGCGGTGCGGGAGTCGGGGGTGGTGGACACGGGTCCTCCCGGAGGGCGACGGCGTTGGCGCTCGGACGGGCGCCGCGCGCACGGAGGGCGCGGCGCCGCAGCCGAGCATACCGACCGGTATGCATCAGCGGGAGGGGCGAGCGGGGACGGGGCGGATCCGGTCAGTCCAGGACGCGCGCGAGATAGGCCCGCAACAGCTGCCGCATCTCCTCGATGATCCGCGGGTCCCCCTCGGGGGAGACCCGGAAGGAGAGGTGGACGAGGGTGTCGGCGGTCTCGACGGCGATGAGGAAGACGCGGCGCAGCTCCTCGTCGGGGGTGCGGCCGATGTAGTCGGAGAGCAGCTCCGAGAGGCGGTCGGCGACGCGGGTGTTGGGCTCCTGGCGGCTGCCGCCGACGGGGATCTGGTTGCCGAAGTCGATGAGGGCGAAGCCGGGGGCGTGGCGCTTCATGTCGAGGTACTCGTCGAGGACGGCGTCCATGGCGGTGCGCCAGTCCCGGTCGCCGGTGCCCTCCAGCCGGCGTCCGACGCGTTCGGTGAAGCGGGCGAGGTTGCGTTCGGCGAGCGCGTCGGCCATCGCGCGCTTGTTGCCGAAGAAGCGGTAGACGGAGCCGATGGGCACACCCGCGCGCAGCGCCACGGCACGGGTGCTCAGCGCGTCGTAGCCCACCTCGTCGAGGAGGTCGGCGCAGGCGTCGAGGATCCTGGTCAGTCGTTCGGCACTGCGCCGCTGCACGGGTGCGCGGCGCAAGGAGGTCGCCTGGGACACGGGCTTCATGATGCCTTTCCGCCGAGGTCCGATGAGCTTCCGGATACAGGTACGGCCGGTACCGCCACTCCCGCTCAGCGGTCGAACACGGCGGACGACGAACATCCGCACGTCCGGGCCCTGCCGGGAGCGTAGAGCACCGCACTGACAAGACGGATCCACCTCGACTCCGGTTCTCCGCGGCGTCCCGATGGCACCCGATGTGGCGACACGGCCCGGCGCGGCGTGCCGCGCCCGGCCACCGGCCCTCTTGCGCCCGCCCGACCCGAATCCTACGGTGATGCATAGGAATCAGGAGCGCGAGGGAGCGATCATGAGCGGGGACGCGAGGAAGACCGCCGAGGGGCTGGAGTACCTCTCCGGTTTCGGCAACGAGCACGCCTCGGAGGCGGTCCCGGGCGCGCTGCCCGAGGGCCGCAACTCACCCCAGCGCGCCCCGCTCGGCCTGTACGCGGAGCAGCTCAGCGGTACCGCCTTCACCGAGCCGCGGGCGCACAACCGCCGCTCCTGGCTCTACCGTGTCCGCCCGTCGGCCGCGCACCCGGCCTTCACCCGCGCGGACAACGGCACGCTGCGCACGGCCCCCTTCACCGAGACGGTCCCCGACCCCAACCGGCTGCGCTGGAACCCCCTGCCGGAGCCCCCGGCGGGCACCGACTTCCTCGCCGGGCTGTGGACGCTCGGCGGGAACGGCGACGCGGCCCAGCGCGCCGGCATGGCCGTGCACCTGTACCACGCCACGTCCTCCATGGAGCGGGTCTTCAGCGACGCCGACGGCGAGCTGCTGATCGTGCCGGAGCGCGGCGGCCTGCTCCTGCGCACCGAGTTCGGCCTGCTCCACGCGGAGCCCGGCGACGTCGCCCTCGTCCCGCGCGGGGTCCGCTTCCGTGTCGAGCTCCTCGACGCCACCGCCCGCGGCTACGTCTGCGAGAACTACGGCGCCCCCTTCCGCCTGCCCGACCTCGGCCCGATCGGCGCCAACGGCCTGGCGAACCCCCGTGACTTCCGGGCGCCGGTGGCGGCGTACGAGGACGTGGAGGGCCCGGTGGAGGTGGTGAACAAGTTCTGCGGGAACCTCTGGACGGCCACCTACGACCACTCGCCGCTCGACGTGGTGGCCTGGCACGGAAACTACACGCCGTACGTGTACGACCTGCGCCGGTTCAACGTCATCGGCTCGATCTCGTACGACCACCCGGACCCGTCGATCTTCACCGTCCTGACCTCGCCGTCGGACACCCCGGGGCTGGCCGGTGTGGACTTCGTGGTGTTCGCTCCGCGCTGGCTGGTGGGCGAGGACACGTTCCGGCCGCCGTACTTCCACCGGAACGTGATGAGCGAGTACATGGGCCTCATCGAGGGCGCGTACGACGCCAAGACGGCCGGAGAAGGGGGTTTCGTGCCCGGGGGCGGCTCGCTGCACACGATGATGTCCGCGCACGGCCCCGACCGGGAGACCTTCGACCGGGCGAGCGCCGCCGAGCTGGCGCCGCAGAAGGTCGACGACGGGCTTGCCTTCATGTTCGAGACGCGGTGGCCGATCCTGACGACCGCGCAGGCGGCCGGGGCGGACCACCTCCAGCAGGGGTACGACGAGGTGTGGTCGGGCCTCCAGCGTCACTTCGGTCCGTTGCGCTGAACGCGCCGGGCCGGGTACGGATAGCGTCGTGACCTCCTTCGCCCCGGACTCGATCGTCCTGAACCGCAAGCTGCCTCTCTGGTATCAGGTCTCGCAGTCCCTGCGCGCCTCGATACTGGGCCGGTCGCCCCACGATCCGCTGCGCCTGCCCACCGAGGAGCAACTGGCCGGGCACTACGGGGTGAGCGTGCTGACCATGCGGCAGGCGCTCAAGGAGCTGGAGGACGAGGGGCTGATCAGCCGGCACCGGCGGCGCGGCACGTTCATCGAGCCGGGCGCGCAACGGGGCACGCCGGTGCGGCTGCTCGGCTCGGTGGACGCGATCGTGGCCCAGCAGTCCGGTATGACGACCGAGCTGCTGGACGAGGGAAGCACCCCTCTGTCGGGTGAACTCTCGGATTACTTCCCCGACTTGACGGAGGTGGCCACCTATCACCGGCTGCGCGGCGACGAGCGGACGGGGGAACCCACCAACCACGCCCGCAACTACGTCCGCCCCGAGCTGGCCGAACGCATCCACCGGGAGGACCTGCTCCGCTGGCCGATGACCAAGGTGCTCCGGGACGCCGTCGGCGTGGCCATCAGCCGGATCACCGACACCGTCGAGGCGCGCCTCGCGGACCCGGAGACGGCCCGTCTGCTCCAGATCCCCCTGCTCAGCCCGATCCTGCACTACACGGGCGTCACCTACGACGAGTCGGGCCGCGTCCTGGACGTCGCGGTCATCCACTACCGCGGCGACCGCTTCTCCTTCACGGTCACCCTCGACGCCCACTGACGAGGTCGTACGATGCCCCGCGTGACGCACGACGACGCTCCGCTCCTGGCGGACCTCATGCCGTGGTCCGTCGCACCGCCACGGCTGGGCCGGGCGTGGCCGGCGGCGCCCGACGCGGCGGCCTTGAGGGCCCGCTGGGACGCGTTGATGAAGGCGGAGGGCCCGGACCGCGAGGCCCTGTTCGGCGCCACGCGCTCCCGCACCCTCACGTCCGCCGTCCCGGGCCTGCCGGGCCGGTCCGGCGGCACCGGGCGGCTGGTCCGCGAGTCGGGCCCGTGCCCCGAGCCGGTACGGGTCCTCGCCGCGCCCTTCGACGAGCAGTGGCTCATCCCCGACCACCGTCTGATCGACGCGGCCCGCCCCGAGCTGTGGCGGGTCGTGGACGAGCACCAGGTGTTCGTGGTGGAGCAGACGCCCGCGCCCGAACCGTCCGGGCCGCTGCTCCTCGCCACGGCGGTCCTGCCGCTGACTCCCCCGCACGGTCCGCGCGTCGGCCGGGTCCGCCCCCTGTACCGGCGGCCCGGTGGCCGGGAACCGAATCTGGCACCGGGTCTCACGGAGTTCCTCGCCGACCGCGTCGGCGCCGACCGCCTGGACCCCCTGGACGTCCTCGGCTGGATCCTGGTGACCGCGCGTCCGGGCCCCCGGGGCATCGAGGTCCCGCTCACCGCGGACGCCGACACCTGGTCCCGTGGCGTCGGGCTGGGCCGCCGCGCCCTCTGGCTGATGCGCCGCGACGGCGACCGCCCCAAGCTCCCCGGAGGCCGGCGCCCCTACGTCCGCGCCCCGCTCCCGGCCCGCCCCGTGGAACTGCGCTACGACCCCGACGAGGAGGCGCTCCTGCTCGACGAGGGCCGCGTCTCACCGGTGCCCGCCGGGGCCTGGGACTTCCATGTCGGCGGTGTCCGCATCCTCGACGCGTGGTTCGCCCGCCGCACGGAGCCCGCCGAACCCGGCACCCTGGAGGCCGTACGCCCCGCGACCTGGCCCCAGAGCTGGACGTCGGAACTCCTGGAGCTGATCACGGTCCTGGCACTGCTCGCCGAACTACGTCCGGAGCAGAACGGGTTGACGGTGAAGGACCACCTCTCATCGGAGGACCTGCACACAGCCGGCGTCCTCCCCGTGGTGGAGTCGGCGCGCAGGCCGGCCTCGGTGCTGGACCACGACGAGGAGGGCCCGGAGGGCCAGTTCACCCTGCTGTGAGCGGCCCGCCGCCCGGCACGGCCTCAGGGTGCGAACGAGTCCAGCACCCTGTCCAGCATCCAGTCGAAGACGGCCTCCAGGTCGATCGGCCCCGCGTCCTCCGTGAACGCCGCCGCCATCCGCGGATACGCCCCGGAGGCGATCTGCCCGCCCAGGTACGCGATCCGCACCTGGTTCTCCTGCTCCTCGGACCACGGCAGCGCGCGCGTCCGCTCCGCCGTCGCCAGCTCGTTCGCGACGTAGGTCGTCACACACCCGTTGAGCAGGGCCAGGAGCTGGAGCTTCGTGCCGTACGGCGCGTCGAGCGGGTCCATGCAGGCCAGGCAGTGCTCCAGGAACCGCAACGCGTTCGGACTGAACCCGTACACCGGTGACATCAGCCGCGGCAGCCACGGATGCCGGCGCATCAGCTCCCGTGTCTGGTGGGCCACCCGGCGCAGGTCGGCCCGCCAGTCCCCGCTCGGCTCCCACAGCTCGTGCTCGCCGCCGACGGCGTCGACCATCAGCTCGTACAGGTCCTCCTTGCGCGGCACGTAGTTGTAGAGCGACATGGTGCCGCAGCCCAGCTCGGCCGCGACGTGCCGCATCGACACGGCGTCGAGCCCGCCCTCGTCGGCGAGCCGGACCGCCGCCGCCGCGATGTCCGCCCGGCTGAACGCGGGCCTCGGGCCGCGGCCGGTGCGCTCGGGGCGCGCCCAGATCACGTGGGGTACGGCCGGTCGGCCAGCCATCGATCATCACCTCGGCCACCATCCTAGTTACGTACAGCGTACGTAGTGCGCTATGGTCGACCCATGACTTCTACGTACGCTGTACTTAGTGAAGGTCTGGAGAAGCGTTTCGGGGAGGTCCGTGCCGTCCGCGGCCTGGATCTGGCCGTGGCGCGGGGCTCGGTCGTCGGGATGCTCGGCCCGAACGGGGCGGGCAAGACCACCGCCGTACGGCTGCTGGCGACGCTGCTGCGGCCGGACGCCGGCTCGGCGCGGATCGCGGGGCACGACCTCGTACGGGAGCCGCACGCCGTAAGGCGGGCGATCGGGGTGACCGGGCAGTACGCGTCGGTGGACGGGGACCTCACGGGGCGCCAGAACCTGCGGCTGTTCGCGCGGCTGCACCGCGTCCGCGACACCGCCGCCCGGTCCGGTGAACTCCTCGACCGCTTCGGGCTGGCCGAGGCCGCCGACCGGCCCGTCTCCACGTACTCGGGCGGGATGCGCCGCCGGCTCGACCTGGCGGCGAGCCTGATACGGCACCCGGCGGTGCTCTTCCTCGACGAGCCGACCACGGGGCTCGACCCGGTCAGCCGCAGCCAGATCTGGGACGCCGTGGGCGCCCTGAAGGCGGAGGGGACGACCATGCTGCTGACGACGCAGTATCTGGAGGAGGCCGACCGGCTCGCCGACCAGGTGGTGCTGATGGACCGGGGCCGGATCGCGCACAGCGGCTCGCCGCCCCAGCTCAAGGCGCTCATCGGGTCGTACGCGGAGGTGGTCGTCGCGCACGCCGACGCGATGGTCGCGGCGGCGGGCGTCCTCGACCAACTCACCGGGGCCGAGCCGTCGTTCGACCGCGACCGGCACGCTGTCGGCGCGGTCTCCCTCGACCCGACGCTGACGCTTCCCCGTCTCGTCCGCGAACTCGACGCGGCCGGGGTGCCGTTGCTCGACGCGAGCCTGCGCCCACCGACCCTCGACGACGTGTTCCTCCGCCTCACGGAGGCACCCGCGACCGACCACTCCGACCACTCCGACGTCAAGGAGCATGCCGCATGAGCGCGTTGGTGTACGACGGCGCGGCCATGCTCGGCCGTCAGCTGCGGCGGGCCCGGAACAATCCGGGGCTGCTCATCCTCACCCAGACGATGCCGATCTCGATGCTGCTGTTCTTCGGGTACGTCTTCGGCAGCGCCCTCGCCGTGCCGGGCGAGGAGTACCGGCGGTTCCTGGTGCCCGGTCTGCTGGTCGCGACGGCGGCCGGCGGGATCATGACCGGCATGTTCCAGGCCGCGCAGGACACCCACCGGGGCGTCATGGACCGGTTCCGCACCCTGCCGATGAGCCGGGCCGCCGTCCCGCTCGGCCAGGTCGCGGCGGACCTGGTCCTCACGGCCGCGGGGACGGTGCCGTTCCTGCTGGTGGGGCTGGCGGTCGGCTGGCGGATCGAGGGCGGCGCGCTCGCGGCGGCCGGCGCGTTCGCCCTGCTGCTGCTGTTCCGGTTCACGGCGGTGTGGATCGGTGTCTTCCTGGGCCTGCTCACCCGCGACGAGGAAGCGGCCGGCCAACTGGGCGGGGCGACCTTCCTGTTGCCGCTGCTGTCCAGCGCGTACATCCCGACCGAGGGTCTGCCGGGCTGGCTGCGCACCGCCGCCGAGTGGAACCCGATCAGCGCGGTCACCACGGCCCTGCGCGACCTGTTCGGGAACGCGCCCGTCCCCGACGGCGCCGCCTGGCCGGTCGCCCACCCGGTCGCCGGTTCGCTGGCCTGGTGCGCCGTCCTCCTCGCGGTGTTCGTACCGCTCGCGGTGCGGACCTACGCGGCCGGCCCCAGGTGACCTCCGGCCCGTTCGGGGGACGGGCCGGCCTCAGGTGATCAGGAGGCGGAGGACGGGGCGGGGCACGTGACGCTCGGCACGCCCTGCTGACAACGGCACCCCGCCGGGGACATGATCCACGGCATGCGCTCACCGACCGGCACCGGCGATCCCCTGCCCCTCGACGGCCTCACCGTCGTCGCCGTCGAGCAGGCCGTGGCGGCCCCCTTCGCCACCCGGCAGCTCGCCGACCTCGGCGCCCGTGTGATCAAGGTCGAGCGGGTGGACGGCGGTGACTTCGCGCGCGGCTACGACACCGCCGCGCGGGGCCTCGCCTCCCATTTCGTGTGGTGCAACCGGGGCAAGGAGTCCCTCGCCCTCGATCTGAAGGACCCACGCGGCCTGGACGTCGTACGGCGGCTGGTGGCGGACGCCGACGTGTTCGTGCAGAACCTCGCGCACGGCGCGGCGGCCCGGCTCGGTCTGGACGCCGCCACCCTGTGCGCCGCGCACCCCCGGCTGATCGCGGTGGACATCTCCGGCTACGGGGCGTCCGGGCCGTACGCGGACAAGCGGGCGTACGACATGCTCGTGCAGTGCGAGGCCGGGCTGGTGTCGGTGACGGGCACCCCGGAGCAGCCGGTGAAGGCGGGCATCCCGGCGGCGGACATCGCCGCCGGGATGTACGCGTTCTCGGGGGTCCTCGCGGCGCTCGTCCGCCGGGGCACCACCGGTCGGGGCGGGCCGGTGGAGGTGTCGATGCTGGAGGCGCTCGCCGAGTGGATGGGGCACCCGCTGCACCACACCCTGCACGGCGGCACTCCCCCGGTGCGGACGGGCCTCGCGCACGCGGTGATCGCGCCCTACGACGCCTATCCGACGGCGGACGGCGGCCGGGTGCTGCTGTCGGTGCAGAACGACCGCGAGTGGCGACGGCTCACCGAACAGGTGCTGGGGCGTCCCGAGTTGGCCGATGACCCGGCGTTCGCGACCAACCCGGCCCGGGTGGCGCACCGGGACCGTACGGACGAGGCGGTGGCGAAGGCGCTGGGCGTCCTGAACGCGGACGAGGCGGTGGCGCGACTGGAGGCGGCCGGGATCGCGTGCGCACGCCTGCGGGACGTGCACGACCTGGCGGAGCATCCGCAACTGGCGGCCCGGGACCGGTGGCGGGAAGTGGGTTCACCGGTGGGGCCGCTCAGGGCGCTGCTGCCGCCCATCACGCTGCCGGGCGGGGACGAGGCACGGATGGGGGCGGTACCCGCGCTCGGGGAGCACACCGAGTCGCTGCTGCGCGCCGTGGGGATGACGGGCGACGAGATCGCAGCGCTGCGCCGGGACGGTGTGATCGCCTGAGCGCGGGCTTCCTGCTGAAGATCCTTGGTGCTAGCGGCTGCCGAAGAGCGAGCGGCGCAACCGCCTCAGGGGCGCGAACAGCGAGACACGGCCGACGCGGGTGTCCTTGGCGGCACGCTTCTCGTGCGGGGAACGCGCCGTTATCTCGCGCATCAGCGAGGTCGCCTCGGCCGTCTCACGCTGCGGCACGGCGGGGCCGCTCAGCACCGAGAGATGGCGGTCGAGGCGCGAACTGGTCGCACTGCTCCCGCAGGTGATCGCAGGCACTCGCGCCCTGCGGACTGTTATCTGTTCCATGTCACTCCCCACCCGTTCGAGTCCACCCGGCCCGGGCAGCGTAACCATATCGCCCCACCCGAGCACTCGGGAATCACGGTCCCGGTATACACCTACCCCGTAAGGGCGTTGTCGATTACTCTCCGAATCCTACTGATTTCAGGGCGAGTTGGACAATTGGCTGGCTGGTGGGCTGTGCTGATCCCCCGTCGGGCTCGACGGTCACGGCGAGTGACGTCGCATCGGTGTCCAATCCGTTCGTGACCAAGGGCGTGTCGCCGTCGAAGAGGCCCAGGGAGCGTGGTTGCACGTCGGGGCGCATGAGCCAGAGCTGGTGCACCCGGTCGCGGGGGAGGTCCTCGAATCCGGCGAGGGTCACGATCGCAGTCCCCTCCTCGGCGGAAGCGATCACTCCGATTCCATTGCCCTTCGCGTCCTGTTCCCGGGTCGCCCGGACGTCCGGCGCGGTGAGAACGTGGGCGATCTCACGCGACTGCGCGCGCTCCGCGTCCAGCTGATCCTGTGTCCGGTTCGCCTCGACGGCGAAGAACGACGCCACGACGAGCGCGCCGGCGGCGGTGACGGTGGCGAGCGGCATGAACAAAGGGCGCATCCGGGGCGTACGGGCGCGCGCCTTCGGTGGCGGCGCGGTGCCCCAGACGTGCGGCGGCAGATGCTGCTGGGGCCGCGCCTGCGCCGGGGCCTCCTGGGGAGTGCTCCGTACGGCGGCGAGCACCCGGTCGCGCATCGCGGCCGGCGCGGGGACGGCCGTCGACCAGGCGAGGCGGACCGCGTCCTCCGCCAGGGCGCGCACCTCGGCGGGGCAGCGGTCGCAGCGTTCCAGGTGCTTCTCGAAGCGGCGGCGCTCGTCGGGTTCCAGGGCGTCGAGGGCGTAGGGGGCGGCGAGCGAGTGGAGGTCCTCGCGGCGGAACAGGCTCATGCCGCGCCTCCCTCGGGCACCCGGGCGCGGTGCGCCGTGGAACCGAACGGGGCCTCATGTGCCACGAGGCCGATCAGGGCGCTCATGCGACTCCTCCCAGGCATTCGCGCAGCCGTGTGAGTCCGTCGCGCATACGGGTCTTGACCGTGCCGAGGGGCAGCGAGAGCCGCTCGGCCACTTCACGGTAGGTGTAGCCGTCGTAGTAGGCGAGGGTGACCGACTCGCGCTGGAGCGTGGTGAGCCGTTCCAGGCAGTGGCGCACCCACTGGCGTTCGAGGCCCGCCTCGACCTCCTCGGCGACCTGGTCGAAGGCGGTGGCGTGGGCCCGGCGGCCCTCGCGCTGCTCGCGCTCGGTGGCGGCGCGCGCGCTGCGCACCCGGTCCACCGCGCGCCGGTGGGCGAGGGTGAGGATCCAGGACAGGGCGCTGCCCCGGGCGGGGTCGAAGCGGCCGGCGGAGCGCCAGAGTTCGAGCAGCACCTCCTGGGCCACCTCCTCCGACTGCGCGGGGTCGCGTACGACCCGGCGCACCAGACCGAACACCGGCCCGGACACCAGGGTGTACAGCTCCTCGAAGGCCCGCTGGTCACCTCCGGCCACCCGGACCAGGAGTTTGTCCGCCTCCACTCGCTCCCCCTCGCCTCCGGCCGAGCACGGCCATCCCCGCGCGTAAGGCATTCGCAACCGACCCACCTCCGGATGGGGTTACGGATCAGCGTGCCCAAAACGCGGGTCCCCCGTCGACGAATCCGATCGGATCCGGCCGGATCGGCTCCTGACGGGCTCCGGTTGGGCTCGTGCCGGGCTCCGAACGCGATCTCGATCGAGGAATCCCGCTTTCCGCTGAGACAACCTTTCAAACGCGCCGTAAGAACGTTTGGGATTCGACCAATCCACCCTGCCGACCGCTCCGAATGGCGTTCGTCAGGCAAGTTGGGACAGAGGACGGACGGCATGACGACACCTACTTCCAAGAGCGGCGCGGGGCGGCGGAGCATCGCGGCCCTCATCTGTGCTTCGCTGGCCGCCGGAGGGCTCGCAGCCGCCGGCGTCACCGTGCTGGAGCCGGGGACGGCCTCCGCCTCCAGTCACCGTGAGGCCCCCCTGATCTCGGGGGAGCCGCAGTTCGACAACACCGACGTGTACGCGTTCGTCAGCCCGGACAGGCCGGACACGACGACGATCGTCGCGAACTGGATCCCCTTCGAGGAGCCGGCGGGCGGACCGAACTTCTTCCCGTTCTCCGAGGACGCCCAGTACGACATCCGCGTCGACCAGGACGGCGACGCGAAGGAAGACCTGATCTTCCGCTACACGTTCGACACCAAGACGAAGAACGACAGGACGTTCCTGTACAACACGGGGGTCGTGGAGAGCCTGGACGACCCGGACCTCAACATCACGCAGACGTACGACATCGAGCTGATCAAGCTGCGGGACCGCCGCCCGGTGTCCCGGACGAAGCTCGCCGACGACGTGTGGGTGGCGCCCTCCAACGTCGGCAAGGCGTCGATGCCGAACTTCAAGAAGCTGCGCGACGAGGCCGTCTACAAGACCGCGAGCGGTGTGACGACGTTCGCCGGCCAGGCCGACGACCCGTTCTTCCTGGACCTGCGGGTCTTCGACCTGCTGTACGGCGGTGACCTCTCCGAGGTCGGGCGGGACACCCTCAAGGGCTACAACGTCAACTCGATCGCGCTCCAGGTGCCGAGCGAGGCGCTCGCCTACTCCAAGGACCAGCCGATCGTCGGCATATGGTCGACGACGCAGCGCAAGGGCGCCAACGGCCGCTTCCACCAGGTGTCGCGCCTCGGCATGCCGCTGGTGAACGAGGTCGTCAACCCGCTGAAGGACAAGGACCGGTTCAACGCGTCCTCGCCCACGGAGGACGCCCAGTTCCTGAAGAACGTCACCGAGCCGGAGCTGCCGAAGCTGATCGAGGCGATCTACAAGATCCCTGCCCCGAAGACGCCGCGCAACGACCTCGTCGACGTCTTCCTGAAGGGTGTCAAGGGCCTCAACCAGCCGCCGCACGTGACCCCGTCGGAGCAGCTGCGCCTCAACACCTCCATCAAGCCCACCGCGAACCCGAAGCGGCTCGGTGTCCTCGACGGTGACAACCAGGGCTTCCCGAACGGGCGCCGGCTCACCGACGACGTGATCGACATCGCGCTCCAGGTGGTCGAGGGCGAACTGGTCGGCGCCAAGAACGACCTGGGCGACGCGGTCGACAAGAACGACAAGAAGTTCGGCAAGTCCTTCCCGTACGTCGGTCTGCCGACGGCCGGTTCCCGGGGCAAGACGGTCAAGGGCAACACCACGAACAACGTGCGCAGCGCGCTGGGCGGTGGCGTCGAGGCCGGCATGGACGACACCACGCTGATCGCGGCCTCCGCGGGTGCCGGCGCGGTCGGTGTCCTGCTCATCGGCTCGGGCCTGCTGTGGTGGCGCCGCCGGAACGACCGGGCCTACTACTAGGCCCACCCCGGCCGGGTCCCACGGGGGCCCGGCCCACCGACCGGCGCGGTCCGCTCGTATCCATCCCCCACGGCGCGGGCCGCGCCCCACCGACGTCACCACCGTTGCTCGGCAAGGACTTTGAGGAGAGGGCATGTCCCCGCGTACGAACGACAGCGCGTCGCAGGACGGACGTCCGCGCCCCGACGAGGGGGCTCCCGAGGCCGACGGGCACGATGGCACCGAGTCGGGTACCGATTCCGGCGACGTCGCGCCCGTTCGTGAGCCGGTTCGTGAGCCCGTCCGGGGGCGGCTGCTGCGGCTCACCGCGTGCGCGGCCGCGCTGGCCGTCGCGTTCACCGGGTTCGCGATCGCGCTGGGCGCCCGGGACGACGACGGGACGGTCGCTCTCTCCTCCTCGCCGGGACTCCCGGCGGCGCAGCTGGCCGGCGGGGACCTGGACACGTCGGTCAAGGCGTTGCAGGCCCATCTCAAGGACCAGCCGCGGGACTTCGGCTCCTGGTCGACCCTCGGCCTCGCCTATGTGGAACAGGCCCGCACCAAGGGCGACCCCTCCCGCTACCCGCAGGCCGAGAAGGCCCTGAACCGTTCCCTGAAGCTGCGCCCGGACAACGACCCGGCCCTCGTCGGCCTCGCCGCGCTCGCCGCGGCCCGGCACGAGTTCGAGGACGCCCTGCGCTACGCGGACCGGGCCCTGAAGGAGAACCCGTACAGCGAACGGGCGCTGTGCAGCCGGATCGACGCCCTCGTCGAACTCGGCCGCTACGACGAGGCGT
This sequence comes from Streptomyces sp. NPDC030296, assembly GCF_055572815.1. Taxonomy (NCBI): domain Bacteria; kingdom Bacillati; phylum Actinomycetota; class Actinomycetes; order Kitasatosporales; family Streptomycetaceae; genus Streptomyces; species Streptomyces sp. NPDC030296. Next base: position 99,217 of record NZ_JBVICQ010000008.1, on the reverse strand, counting down.
TGAAGGCGGCGAAGGTCGCCGACACCCGCCGCCCGGGCATCCCCGTGTTCACTCGCTACGCCTATGTGCACGAGCTGCGGGGCGATGTGAAGACCGCCCGCCGCGTCCTGCGGCAGGCGCTCGACTCGGCGGTCACGCGGGGTGACATCGCCTACGTGGCCACCCAGCTCGGCCAACTGGCCTGGAAGCAGGGCGACGTCAAGACGGCGCTCGACCACTACGCGCGCGCCCTGGGCGCCGACGACACCTACCTCCCCGCCCTGGAGGGCCGCGCCCGCGCCCAGGCCGCGAGCGGCGACACCACCGAGGCCGTCCGCGGACTCGAACAGGTCGTGTCCGCCTACCCGCTGCCCGGCCCGCTGGTCCTGCTCGGCGAGCTGTACGACGCGAAGGGCGACAAGTCGGCGGCCCGCGACCAGTACGCGCTGGTGAACGCCTACACCGCGATCGCCCGCGCCAACGGCGTCAACGCCGACCTCGACACGGCGCTCGCCGCCGCCGACCACGGCGACAAGAAGGCCGCCCTGCGCGCGGCCGAGGCGGAGTGGAAGCGCCGCGAGACGGTTCACACGGCGGACGCCCTCGCCTGGGCACTGCACGTCAACGGCCGCGACAAGGAGGCCCTGCCGTACGCCAGGCGGGCCACCGCTCCCGGCTACAAGGACGCCACGTTCCTGTACCACCGGGGGATGGTCGAGTACGGCGCCGGCGAGAAGAAGGCGGCGAAGGCCTCCCTCGAAGCGGCACTCGATCTGAACCCCGGCTTCGCACCGCGCGGCGCCGCCGAGGCCCGTACGGCCCTGAAGGCTCTGGAGGCCAAGTGACCGCCCCTAGGCGCCTGTTCGCCTCCTGCGCGGCGGTCCTCACGGCCGCCTGTGCCCTGGTGCTCGTGCCCAGCGGAACCGCCAGCGCGCACCCTCTCGGCAACTTCACCGTCAACCGGTACGACGGGCTGGTCGCCGCCCCCGGACAGCTCAGGATCCTCCATGTGGAGGACCTGGCGGAGATCCCCGCCACCCAGGCCGAGCCCGCCATCGAGCGCCTGGGCAGGGCGGGGTGGGCCCGCGAGCGGTGCGCGACGGCCGCCGGGGACACCGAGGTGACGGTCGACGGACGGGCCGTCGAGGTGACCGTCGCGTCGAGCCGGGCCCAGGAGCGGCCGGGCCAGGCCGGATTGAGGACCCTCCGTGTGGAGTGCCGGCTGCGGGCCGCCCTGCCGGACCGGGCCGTCGACGTGCGCTTCCACGCCGCCGTGGACTCCGGACCCGGCTGGCGCGAGGTCACCGCGCAGGGCGACCGGATGACCCTGACCGGGTCGGACGTGCCGGAGGAGTCGGTGTCCGACCGGCTCACCGACTACCCCCAGGAACTGCTCCAGTCCCCCGAGGACACCGCGGCCGCGTCCCTCCAGGTGCGGCCCGGCGGTCCCGCGCTGGCGGAGCGCGAGGGCGACGCGCCGGGGGCCTCGATCCTCCCGCGCGGCGCGGACCGCTGGACACGGGCCCTGGACGATTTGGTCTCCAGCCACGACCTCACCCTCGGCTTCGGCGCGCTGGCCTTCGGCATCGCCCTGTTCCTCGGCGCGATGCACGCGCTCGCCCCGGGCCACGGCAAGACGCTCATGGCCGCGACCGCCGCCGCCCGCGACCGCGCCCGGATGCGCGATGTGCTCCCCATGGCCGCGTCGGTGACGATCACCCACACCCTGGGCGTGGTCGCCCTCGGGCTGCTGGTCCTCGCCGGCTCCGCCGCCGCCCCGTCCGTCATCACCTGGCTGGGCATCGCGAGCGGTCTCTTCGTGATGACGGCGGGCGTGACCCTGGCCCGCCGTGCCTGGCTGAACCGCAAACTCGCGCTGACGCCGGGACACGGACATGGACATGGACATGGACATGGGCACGGCCAAGGTCACGAGCACACGCACGACCACGACCATGACCACGGTCACGGTCACACCCACAGCCATGGGCACGGGCACTCCCACAGCCACAGCCACAGCCACAGCCACGACCACAGCCATGGGGGCGGCCACTCCCCCACACACGACCACGCGCCCGAGCCCGAGCCCCAGAAGCAGCTCGTCCTCGCGCACGCGCACCCGCGTACACACGGCGAGGCCCACGCCCACACCCACGAGCCCGAAACGGCCCCGGCCGAGGCACACACCCACAGCCATGGCACCGCCCACGAGCACAGCCATGACCACGGGCACCAGCACGGTCACAGCCATGACCACGACCACGACCACACCCCCGCCCCCAAGCGCTCCCTGCTCGGCGGTGGTCTGACCCACACCCACGGTGGTTTCACCCACACCCACCCCACCGCGCCCACCCTGCGCGGCACGATCCTCCTGGGTTTCGCGGGCGGCATGGTGCCGAGCCCCTCCGCGGTGGTCGTACTGGTCGGCGCGGCGGCGATGGGCAAGGCGTGGTTCGGCCTGCTGCTGGTGCTGGCGTACGGCATCGGTCTGGCGCTCACGCTGACCGCGGCCGGGTACGCCGTGGTGAAGGCGGGCGGCTGGGCCGCGCGCGTGATGGACAAGGGTCAGGGCCGGCTCGGCGGCCCCACCGCGGCGCTGGTCCGCCGCACCGTCCCGCTGGCGTCGGCGCTGCTGGTCGTCGCCCTCGGGGCGGGTTTGGTGGTCAAGGGGGCGGCATCCGCGTTCCTCTGAGCTACTTTTGGGGAGAAATCGCACGGAGTGGAGACGTCGCGCGGATGCGAATGATGGGGGATGTCCGTGTCCGAAGAACCGGGCAGTGAACGTGTGATCGCGGGCCGCTACCGTCTGCTGACCCCGCTCGGCCAGGGCGGCATGGGAACGGTGTGGCGGGCCCGTGACGAAGTGCTGCACCGTGAGGTCGCGGTCAAGGAGGTACGGGCCCCGGCCGGTATCCCGACGTCCGACGTCGAGCGGATGTACGCCAGGCTGGAGCGGGAGGCGTGGGCGGCCGCGCGGGTCGCCAACCGCAATGTCGTCACGGTGTACGACGTGGCCCTGGAGGACGGCCGCCCCTGGATCGTGATGGAGCTGGTGCGCGGCCTGTCGCTCGCCGACCTCCTGGACGCCGAGGGACCGCTCTCCCCGCAGCGCACCGCGCAGATCGGCGCCGAGGTGCTGGCCGCGCTGCGCGCCGCGCACGAGGCGGGGGTCCTGCACCGGGACGTGAAACCGGCCAACGTGCTGATGTCCAACGACGGCCGTGTGGTCCTGACCGACTTCGGCATCGCCACGGTGGAGGGCAGCTCCGCGCTGACGATGACCGGCGAGGTGATCGGCTCGCCCGAGTTCCTCGCCCCCGAGCGCGCGCTCGGCCGGACGCCGGGGCCCGAGTCGGACCTGTGGTCGCTGGGTGTGCTGCTGTACGCCGCGGTCGAGGGCAACTCCCCCTTCCGGCAGGACACTCCGCTGAGCACGCTGCGCGCGGTCGTCGACGAGGAGTTGCCGCCGCCGCGCCGGGCGGGCCCGCTGGCCCCGGTGATCGAGGGGCTGCTGCGCAAGGACCCGGCGGAGCGGCTCCCGGCCGAGCAGGCCGAACGGGACCTGCGGATCATCGCCACCGGGGGCACCCCTTCCGGGACCACCACGGCCGGGGCGGCCCCGTACGCCCCGACGGTGACCACGTCCCCGGCCGGTGGCGGGCCCACCCGACGGGACACGGCGGGGTACGCGGCCCCGACGCCGCCGTACACGGGCCCGGCCGTCGCGACGGGCCCCTCGGCGGTGCCCGCCGGCGCGCGGGGACGCGAGCGGCGTGCCCTCGTCTTCCTGATCGCGGGTATCGCGGCGCTCGCCCTGGCCGTCGCGGGGCTGACGTACGCCTGGGTCAACCGGGACGACGGCGGGGCCGACGGCAACACCACCAACGGGGCCGGCACTTCGGGCGGCAGCGACGGGGGAACGAGCGGCGGTGGTACGTCCGACGAGCCGAGGGACGACCCCACCACCGAGGACGACGGGCCCTCCGACACTCCGGACGACGGGCCGACGACCAGCAAGCCGCCGGCCCAGTCCGTGAAGGTGGTGGTCGCGGGCGAGGCCACCCACTACTCGGGGGCCTGTCCGCCGTCCGAGGGCGACGCCCCGCGTTTCACGGCGACGTTCACCGTGGGCCGGGTGCCCGTGGAGGTCGAGTACCGCTGGGTGACCGCGAGCAGCAAGGCGCCGGACACCGAGTGGAAGACGCTGTCGTTCCCGGAGGGCGGCGGGAAGAGCCGGCAGGACCGGATCGTCGTCACGACGTACGCGCCGGACACGACCTACGAGGACGAGATCACCGTCGAGGTGCGCGGGCCGGTGCGGACGAAGTCCAACTCCGTCGCGTTCTCCGTGACGTGCGAGGAGGAGCCCCCGACCACGGGCGGCACCCCCTCGGACTCGGGGGACCCCGGCGACTCGGACGACGAGGCCGGGGCCTACGACCGCGCGGTGAAGCCGCAGGCGTAAGGCCGGTCGCGAGGATCACGACCGAGCCTCGGTACGGGGTTGACCGGGCCGGCCCCGGGGAGCCGGGAGCCGGTCCGGTCGACGTGCTCAGGGCGTACTCAGGGCGTGTCCAGAGTGGGTACAGGGCGTGCTCGTGAGGGCCGTGGCCGGTGTCAGGCCACGTTCCTGAACACCGGGAGGTAGCCGCCCGTCTGCCCCGCGGCCTTCGGGTGGTACGAGTCGCCGATGTTCAGCAGGTTGAGGCTGTTCAACCAGGGGTCGCCGGAGCACAGTTCGTGCCCGGTGAAGGCCGAGCGGACATCGCCGAAGGTGAATCCGTGGTCGGCGGCGCGCTTGGCGATCGCGGTGTTCAGGTAGTCGGCCGCGTTGTTGATGGCGGACCGCTTCGTCTGGGACAGCCCGGGGCAGGTGCCGCCCAGCTGGTAGAAGCGGGGGTAGCCGAGCACCACCACGTGGGCGGCCGGTGCCTTCGCCCGCACGGCCGAGTACACCTTGTCGAGCTGGCCGGGCAGCGTCGAGTCGACGTACGCCTTGGCCGTGTTGATCCGGGAGACGCAGGAGCTGTCGGACTGGAGCACGCACGTGGTCATCACGTCGGCGAACCCGGCGTCGTTGCCGCCGACGGAGAGGGACACGAGTCCGGTTCCGGCGCCCAGCGGGCCGAGCTGACTCGCCAGAACATCACCCGTTCGGGCGCCGGAGCAGGCCGTGAAGTCGAAGGAGGAGGGGGAGTTGGCGGCCGCCCAGAGGTACGGGTAGGCCTTCGTGCTGCGCTTGCAGTCACCGCTGGAGGACATGTAGCTCCCGGCGCCGACACCGGAGGAGTAGGAGTCACCGAGGGCCACATAGCCGGTGGCGGCGGCCTCTTCGGATGCCTGCGCCGCCGCGGTCCCGGTCAGGGTGGCGGCGACGGCGAGGAGGAGTGAGGTCGTGAAGACCGCAAATCGGGAACGTCTCATGGAACCTCCCTTTAGCAGGAACTCTGTATCAACTGTCGTAGCGACTACGCGTGTTGATCGGAAGTGTTCATGTCAATACTTTTGGGCCCCAATCAACCCAATGCCACCTCGTTCAACTCCCGTTCGATTGCGAGCGTGTGACATACGCATGACAAGACCCCAACTCCCTTGTGCCGCGCTTGTGCGGCCACCACGCTGCTGGGAGCCGTGAGCGGAACGTGACGCTCCCGGTCGCGAGTGCGATCCCGCACGCCCCCCACAGACGCACGCCCCCCATCTGGCGTGCGCCGCCCATGAGGAGGACTCCCTCGTAATGGCACACCTGCGCAGCAAGAGGATCCGTGTCACCGCCGTCACCGCCCTGGCGACGGCCGCCCTGCTCGGCGGCCCCACCGCACTGCCCGCCCAGGCCGCCCCCGCCGAGGGCACGGTGCTCGCGGCGAACTCCCCCACCGCCATCAAGGGCAGCTACCTCGTCACCCTGAAGAAGGGCACCGGCCTCAAGGCCGCCTCCAGCGAGGGGAAGAGTCTGGTCAAGGAGTACGGCGGAACGGTGAAGCGGACCTACCGGTCCGCGCTCAACGGCTACTCGGCCGAGCTCTCGGCGGCCGAGGCGAGGAGACTGGCCGCCGACCCGGCGGTCGCCTCCGTCGAGCAGAACCAGATCCTCACCGCCGACGCCACCCAGTCCAACGCGCCTTGGGGCCTGGACCGCTCCGACCAGGCGTCACTTCCGCTCTCCGGCACGTACACCTACCCGGACTCCGCGGGCGGCGGCGTGACGGCGTACGTCATCGACACCGGCGTCCGCATCACGCACTCCCAGCTCAGCGGCCGGGCCACCAACGGCTACGACGCCGTCGACGGCGACAACGTGGCACAGGACGGCAACGGGCACGGCACCCACGTGGCGACCACCATCGCGGGCTCCACCTACGGCATCGCCAAGCAGGCCAAGATCGTGGCGGTGCGCGTGCTGAACAACTCCGGCTCGGGCACCACGGCCGGCGTCGTCGCGGGCATCGACTGGGTGACCGCGAACCACAGCGGCCCCTCGGTCGCCAACATGTCGCTCGGCGGCGGCGCGTCCGCGGCCCTCGACACGGCCGTCCGCAACTCCATAGCCAGCGGCGTGACCTACGCCGTCGCGGCCGGCAACAGCAGCGCCAACGCCTCCTCGTACTCCCCCGCCCGGGTCACCGAGGCGATCACTGTCGGCGCGACCACCAACACCGACGCCCGGGCCAGTTACTCGAACTACGGCTCGGTCCTGGACATCTTCGCCCCCGGTTCGTCGATCACGGCCGGCTGGTACACCAGCGACACCGCCACCAACACCATCTCGGGCACCTCGATGGCCACCCCGCACGTCGTGGGCGCCGCCGCCGTCTACCTGACCGGCCACCCCTCGGCCACCCCGGCCCAGGTCGCCACGGCACTGACCGGCGGGGCCGTCACGGGCAAGGTCACCAGCCCGGGCTCCGGCTCCCCGAACCGCCTGCTCCAGATCGTCCCGTGACACCGGCCGGCCCGTCCCCGGTCTCCCGAGGGCCCCTGAGCCCTTGAGCCCTTGAGCCCGTGTGAGGTCCCCTGAGGTCTCCTGAGGTCTCCTGAGGTCTCCGACACGGGACGGTCCGTCCGCACTCGAGTTCCCCGGAGGCGCCCGCCGTCTCCGGGGAGTCCTCGTCCCCGGGCCCGGAGATCCCCCCGCCGTCGCTTCTCCGCCGACCTTCCGCGCGAGTGCGCACCGTCGGGTTCCGCATCTTGACGGTCCCGCGCCCGCTGAGCGACATTGAAGCCCGGCATCCGGCGCTTCGGGGGGCAAAGTCGCCAATGCAGACCTTGAGTACCAAGCCATCCCTGTCCGACAGCGGCGGGCCACTGCTCGCGGGCGTGGCCACGGCCGTGGCGGGGACCGGCGCGGTGCTCGCGTTCGCCGACGCGGACTCGGTCCTGCGCGGCCCGTTCACGCTGTTCTTCCTCCTCGCCGCGCCCGGAGCCGCCATCGGGGCCGCGCTGCGCGGGCTGGAACCCTTCGGCCGCGTCGTGGCGTCCGTCGCGGGCGCGATCGCGGTGAACCTCCTCGTCGCACAAGGCATGATCGCCACCCACTCCTGGTCGGTGACCGGCGGGATCGCGGCCGTGACCGTGATCAGTTCGCTCGTTCTCCTGCTGAGCCTGGTACGGCGCGTGCGCGACCGTACGGAGAGAAGACGGACCTGAGACGTGGACATCAGCGTGTACCGCCCAGGCGAACTGAGCGCCGCCGACCGGGCGGCCTGGACCGCCCTGCAGTCGAAGGCACACCTCCACGGCGCGCCCGAGCTGGCGAACCCGTTCCTGTCCCCCGAGTTCGCCCTCGCCGTCGGCCGGTGCCGGCGCGGGGTGCGGATCGCGGTCCTGCGCGAGGGCGGTGAACCGGCGGCGTTCTTCCCGTTCCAGAGATCCGCCGTCGGGGTGGGCCGGGCCGTCGGCCTGGGACTGTCCGACTGCCAGGGTGTCGTCCACCGCCCCGGGTTCACCTGGGACGCCGAGGCGCTGCTGCGGGCCTGCGGGCTCGCCGTCTGGGAGTTCGACCACCTGGCGGAGGGACAGACGCCGTTCGCGGCACACGTCACCGGGACCTTCCCGTCACCGGTCATGGACCTCGAACAGGGCTACGAGGCCTATCTGGGCCGACTGCGGGCCGCCTCCCCGAAGTTCGTCCGCTCGACGCTCGCCAAGGAACGCAGGCTCGGCCGCGCGGTGCGCGAGGTCCGCTATGTGCACGACGAGCGCGACCCGGAAATCCTGCGCACCCTGATGGCCTGGAAGTCCGCCCAGTACCGCAGGACCGGTCGCAGCGACCGCTTCGCGCACCCGTGGATCATCCGGCTCGTCCAGCAGCTGTTCCACACCCGCTCCGACTCCTTCGCCGGCCAGCTGTCCGTGCTGTACGCGGACGGCAAGCCGGTCGCGGCCCATTTCGGGCTCCGCTCCGAGCGGGTGCTGACCTGCTGGTTCCCGGCGTACGACCCGGCGTTCGCGAGGTTCTCGCCGGGGCTGCTGCTGCATCTGCACATGGCGGAGGAGGGCGCCGCGGACGGGATCGCGTACCTGGATCTCGGCCGGGGCCAGAAGCAGTACAAGGACTCCCTGAAGACACGGGAGATCTCCGTGTCCGAGGGGTGGGTCACCCGGCGTCACCCCGTGGCGCTGGGGCACCGGGCCCGTCGCGCCCCCGTCCGGGCGCTGCGGAACGCCGTGCTGGCCCGGCCGGAGCTGTTCGCGTCGGCGGACAGAGCACTGAAACGGATGGGTAGAATCCGGTCAGGGCTGTAGGTAACGGACACAACAACAAAAATGTGAGGCCTCGCAGTAGGCCTTGCCATACGGGCTCAACCATCAATACCGTCTTACATCCACCCGCATCGGTCCGTCGACAGTGGTCCCAAGGGGAGGGCTCGAGGGGCGTGACGGTCCCGGCGCGGGGCGCGGTAGGGGGGTGCCGCACTCGGTGACCGCATCGGTCGCCGAGTCGTGCCGCGCGACCGACTGCCGAGTCGCGACAGTCGGCCAGCTTTGCCAGCTCACCCTGTCATGCACCAAGGGGTCGATACGGAGATCGATTTCGCGTGCCGTGGGTGAGAACCCCCCTTTCGAACCGGACACATAGCCGGACCGCCCAGGGGCGGGCGGTCCACCGGACGAGAGGGACCAGACTCATGAGCTCAGTTCTGCGCCCGGCGATATCCGATACCGACACGGCCGAGGAGCCCGACGACACCATCACGGTCGCCTCAGGCACCTATCGGCCGGTCTCCACCCATCTGGCCATCGCTCCCCCGGTGAGCGTGGTCATCCCCGCCATGAACGAGGCGGAGAACCTCCCGTACGTCTTCAAGACACTGCCGGACTGGATCCACGAAGTGATCCTCGTCGACGGCAACTCCACCGACAACACCGTCGAGGTGGCCCGCGAGGTGTGGCCCGGCGTCAAGGTCGTGCAACAGCAGGGCAAGGGCAAGGGGGACGCCCTGATCACCGGGTTCGAGGCGTGCACCGGCGACATCATCGTGATGGTCGACGCGGACGGCTCGGCCGACGGCCACGAGATCCTGTCGTACGTCTCCGCCCTGGTCTCGGGTGCGGACTTCGCCAAGGGGTCGCGCTTCGCCAACGGCGGCGCCACCGACGACATGACACTGATCCGCAAGTTCGGCAACTGGGCGCTCTGCACGGTCGTCAACCGCAAGTTCGGCGCCCGCTACACCGACCTCTGCTACGGCTACAACGCCTTCTGGCGGCACTGCCTGGACAAGATCGACCTCGACTGCACCGGGTTCGAGGTCGAGACCCTGATGAACATCAGGGTCGTCAAGGCCGGTCTCAGGGTGCAGGAGATTCCGAGCCACGAGTACCTCCGCATCCACGGCGCGAGCAATCTGCGGGCCGTGCGCGACGGGCTGCGCGTGCTGCGGGTGATCCTGAAGGAGCGCTCCAACCGGCGTGCGCTGCGGCGGCGTTCGCGCGCGACGATGCTCGTCTCCGGCCGAGGAGAGGCGTCTTGAACGGACCGTCCGTGTCGGTCGTGATCTGCGCGTACACCGAGGACCGCTGGGAGGACATCCTCGCGGCGGTCGCCTCGGTCCGCGCGCAGTCCCGGCCGGCCCTGGAGACGCTCCTGGTGGTGGACCACAACCAGGCCCTGCTGGAGCGTCTGACCAGGGAGTACAAGGAACACCGGGAGAGCGGTGAGGTCCGAGTGCTCGCCAACGCGGGCCCCCGCGGCCTGTCCGCCGGCCGCAACACGGGCATCGCCGCCTCGTCCGGCGAGATCATCGCCTTCCTCGACGACGACGCCGTCGCCGAACGCGACTGGCTGCGCTGGTTCGCCGAGGGGTACACCGACCCCCGCGTCATGGCCGTCGGCGGCCGTACGGTGCCCGTCTGGGCCTCCGGCCGCCGCCCGGCCTGGTTCCCCGAGGAGTTCGACTGGGTGGTGGGCTGCGCCTACAAGGGCCTGCCCGGCGGGGTCGCCCGGGTGCGCAATGTGCTCGGCGGCAACGCCTCGTTCCGTCGCGCCGCCTTCGACGCGGCCGGGGGCTTCGCCACCGGGATCGGCCGCGACGGGGACAGACACCCCCTCGGCTGCGAGGAGACGGAGCTGTGCATCCGGCTGACCCGCGCCAGGCCGGACGCGATCCTCCTCCTCGACGACCGTGCGGTCATCCACCACCGGGTGCCCGGCGCGCGCGAGCGCTTCGGGTACTTCCGCGCGCGCACCTACGCCGAGGGCCTGTCGAAGGCGCTGGTCGCGCGGAGCGTCGGCGCCGGCAAGGGCCTGGAGTCGGAGCGCCGCTACACCACGCGCGTCCTGCCCGCCGGGGTGGCGCGCGGCCTGCGGGACGCGCTGCTCGGCCGCCGGGGCGGCGCGGGCCGCGCCGGTGCCATCGTCGCGGGGGTCACGGCGGCGGCCGGGGGGTACGTCGTGGGGAGCGTCCGGGCCCGCCGGGGGGACGTCACGTTCTCCGTCGGCGGGATCCCGGCCGCCGAGGGGGGCGAGGGGGGCTCGTCATGACGGAGGACGCCGTACCGGTCCTGATGTACCACGCCGTCGCCACCGCGCCCAGCGACGCCACCCGTGCCCTGTCCGTGGCACCGGAGGCGTTCGCGGAGCAGATGGCGGTGATCGGGGACCTCGGTCTCACCCCGGTCGACACGGTCACCCTGGCGGACAGTTGGCGTTCAGGTCGCCCGCTGCCCGCCCGGCCCGTGCTCATCACCTTCGACGACGGCTACGAGGGCGTGCACCGCCATGCCCTGCCCGTCCTCGCCAAGCACGGCTTCGCGGCCTCCCTGTTCGTCTCCACGGCCTGGATCAAGGGCCCGTACGACGACGGCGGCGCCCTCGACACCATGCTCGACTGGGACCAGGTCCGGGAACTCGCCGACCACGGCGTGGAGATCGGCGGACACAGCCACACCCATCCGCAGCTCGACATGCTCGACGAGGACCGGCTCCGGTTCGAGCTGCGGCGCTGCCGCAGGATCGTCGCCGACGAACTGGGCACCCCGCCCGTCTCGTTCGCCTACCCGTACGGCTACTCCAGCCGCCGGGTGCGGGTCGCGGTGCGGGAGACGGGGTTCGCGCAGGCGCTCGCCGTCGGCAACGCGCTCGCCCGGCGCCGGCAGGGTCCGTACGCGCTGCGGCGGGTCACCGTGCGGCGCTCCACCGGGGCCGAGGAGTTCGAGCGGCTGGTCCAGGGGCGCGCCCTCGCCCGCGGCTTCGCCCGGGACCGCGCCCTGACCAAGGGGTACGCCATGGTCCGAAGAGCACGACAGGTGGGAAAGGCCATCCGTTCCCGTGTCTGACACGACGACCACCACGGCCGGGCAGGCCGACACCGGCACGTCGGACACCACCGGGCCACGGCCCGGCCCCGCCCGCCGGCTGCGGCTGCCCGGCCTCGGCAGGGGGGCCGGCGGCAACCAGCTGTTCCGCAACGCCTACGCCCTGATGCTGAACACCGGCATCTCGGCCGTGCTCGGCCTCGGCTTCTGGCTGGCCGCGGCCCGGTACTACACCGAGGCGGCGGTCGGGCAGGGCTCGGCCGCGATCGCCGCGATGAAGCTCCTGGCGGGGCTCGCCGCGCTCACGCTGACGGGGGCCCTCGCCCGGTTCATCCCGGTCGCGGGGCGTGCCACGGGACGGCTGGTCTTCCGTACGTACGCGGGCAGTTCGGTGGCGGTGGCGCTCGCGGCCGGGGTGTTCCTGCTGACGCTCGGCCTGTGGGGGTCCTCGTACCGCTTCCTGCACGACCCGCGGCAGGCCGTGTTCTTCGTGCTCGCGGTGGTCGCCTGGTCACTGCTGACCCTTCAGGACGGGGTGCTGACCGGGCTGCGGAGCGCGCTGTGGGTGCCCGTCGGCAACACCGTGTTCTCCGCGGTGAAGCTGGTGCTGCTGGTGGTGTTCGCCGCGGCGATCCCGACCATGGGTGTGTTCGTGTCCTGGGTCGCGGCGATCGCGGTGTCCGTGCTGCCGCTGGGCTGGCTGGTGTTCCGGCGGCTCGTCCCCCGGCATGTGAAGGCGACCGAGGGCCGGGCCCACCCGCCGTCGCTGCGGGAGATCGGCCGCTTCCTCGCGGGCGACTACACCGGCTCGCTGTTCTCCCTCGCGGTGGTCTACCTGGTCCCGGTGATCGTCGCGGCCCAGGTCAGCTCCACCGACAACGCGTACTTCTACATCACCACCACGATCGGCGGCACCGTCAACCTCCTCGCCATCAACATGGGTGCCTCGCTGACCGTGGAGGGCGCGCACGACCCGGCGCGGCTCGCGGCGAACACCCGGGCCGCGCTGCGGCGGATGGCCCGGATCATGCTGCCGGTGTGCGGGGTGCTGTTCTTCGGGGCGCCGTGGATCCTCGCCGTGTTCGGGCCGGGCTACGCGGACGCGGCGACGGGGCTGCTGCGCTGGTTCGCGGTCGGCGCCGTGCTGCGGGTGGTGATGGAGACGTACTTCGCGGTGCTGCGCGCCCAGAGCCGTACCGCCGGACTGGCGTGGCTGCAGGGCCTGCTGTGCGCCCTGGTCCTCGGGCTGACGTTGCTGCTGCTCCCCCGCATGGGTCTGCTGGGCGCGGGTGTCGCCGAGATCTCCAGTCTCGCGGTGATCGTGCTGATCGCCGCGCCCCGGCTCTGGCGGATCGTCCGCACGGCGCCGCCCGCCGCGGTCCCCGAGGACGCGGCGCCCGACGGCGACCTCGCCGACCTGGGCCGGGTGGCGTCCGCCGCGAGGAAGGAGAGCGGCGCCTGGTCCCGGCGGCTCGACTCCGACACCCTCGCCCTCGGCCCGCATCTCGACTTCGACCACATGGAACGCCGCCCCGACGTACGCCCCGGCCCCGGCACCCCGCCCGCCGGCACCCCGGCCGTCCGCAAGGACCACCGGCCGGCCTGGGCCCAGGACCGGCCGACCCGGCCGCTCCACCTCAACCGGCCACCGGCATCCCCCGTGGCGGAGGCCGCCGGGGAGCCCGACGTGCGGGAACCGGCACCACCGCCCGCCCCGCCCCCGGCGGAGCCACCGTCGCCCGGGGCCCGCCGGGAACGGCTGCCGCGCCCCACCCGCGCCGGGGTCGTCCTCGGCTGCCTCCTGGTGGTGGCGCTGCTGCTGTACTGGGTGCCCGCGCTCGCGCTGGACGACTCCGCACTGGACGGCATGGACGGGCTCGGCCTCGTCTCGGTGCTGCCCCTGCCCACGCTGGCCGGGACCGCGCTGCTGGCCGGCGTGTTCGCCGCGCTGCTGTGGCTGCGCCGCGAACACCGGGGTCTGCTGCTGGTCACGCTGCTGGCCACGGTCGTGTCCCTGCACGCGCTGCCCGCCGTGATCGAGACCGAGCCGCGGTTCGCGACGGCCTGGCAGCACCTCGGCTTCCTCGACCACATCGACCGCACCGGCTCGGCGGTCCCCGACCTGGACGCCCGCTGGAGCTGGCCGGGCTTCTTCGCGGCGGCCGCGTTCGTGGGCAGGGCCTGCGGTGTCGACGACTTCACGGAGATCATCCGCTGGTGGCCCACCGCCATGCAGCTGCTCTACCTGGCCCCGATGTTCCTCCTCGCCCGCCATGTGCGCGCGAACTGGCGCGCCAGGTGGACGGGTGTGTGGATCTTCGTGCTGAGCGGCTGGGTGGGCCAGGACTACTTCTCCCCGCAGGGCTTCACCTACCTCCTCTACCTGGCCTTCGTGGCGATCCTCCTGGTGTGGTTCCGCGCCCCGCGCATGCTGTGGGCCGAGGTCCGGCCGGGCGAGGCCGAGGTGGAGCCGACCGACCGCGGGCAGCGCGCGGTGCTGCTGGTGGTCCTCATCGCGCTGTACGCGGCGACCGTCCCGGCCCACCAGCTCACCCCGTTCGTGATGCTGGGCGTCCTCGCCGCCCTCGTCCTGGTCGGCCGCTGCGAACTGCGCGGTCTGCCCCTCCTGTTCGCCGTCCTGGTCGCCGTCTGGGTGGGCTTCCTCGCCGAGCCGTACTGGTCGGGCCACTTCGACGAACTCTTCGGCGGTGTCGGCGGCGTCGGCGGGAACGTCACCTCCTCGGTCTCCGGCCGTATCGGCGAGGGAAGCTCCACGCACAAACTCGTGCTGTACGCGCGCGTGGCCCTCGCCGGCCTGGTCATGCTGCTGGCCTGCCACGGCTTCCTGCGCCGCCGCTCGAACAGATACCGCGAACGCTCCCTGCTCGTCCTGGCCTTCGTACCGTTCCTCGGCTTCGGGATGCAGTCGTACGGCGGCGAGATGGCCCTGCGGGTCTTCATGTTCGCCCTGCCGGGCGCCGCGCTGCTCGCCGCCCTCGCCCTGTTCCCGCGCTCCGGCGCGACCACCGGGGAACGTGCCAAGGACCGGCGCAGCCTCGCCCCGCTGGCCGCCCTCGTGGCCGGCCTCGTCCTCATCGGCGGCTTCCTCGTCGCCCGCTGGGGCAACGAGCCCTTCGAGCGCGTCCGCACCGGCGAGGTCGCCGCCATGGAGTACGTGTACGCCCACGACGAGCCCACCGTACGGCTCCTCTGGCTCAGCGACGACCCGGTGAACTCGGTGACGCCCGCGCTGCCGTGGGGCGCCCGGGACATGGAGAAGGTCGAGTACGTGCCGACGCTCGCACCGGTCGACCCGGTCCTGGTGTCGGGCCTGGTCAAGTCGCTCAAGGACGCGGGCCCGAACTCCTACCTCATCGTCAACCGCGGCCAGGCCACGTCCCTCCAGCTGGACTCGGGCTACCCCGCGAACTGGGACGCCCGGCTCATCCGCAACCTCGACGCGCGCGAGGAACTCAAAAAAGTCTTCGCCGACGAGGACGCGACGATCTTCGCCCTGCGCGGTCGGACGGGCAAGGCCCCCGCGCCCGATCCCGGGCCGATCGGCCCACAGGTGACCTGGACCCCGTGGTCCGTGGTCGGCGGTCTGGCGACGATCGCCCTGATCGTGCTGCTGACCACCCGTGAGGTGGTACGCGTGGCGGTCCGCCCCAGCGTCCGGCAACTCCGGTGGCTGCAGGGCAGCTTCTGGTTCAGCCTGCCTCTGCTGGCCCTGCTCCTCGCGTCACTGGTGCAGCGGTTCCTGACCATGGGAGGCGCCCCATGAGGGGCGTGCGGCGGGGGCTCACCGCTTGAGCCACCGCACCTCGTACGCCCCCATCGCGAACCGCCGCCCGTCGATCTTCGCGCTGATCTTCCGGTCGAGGGTGTTGACCACCAGCACCGCGTCGTCGTCGGCCAGCACCCGCACGTTCGGCCGGTCGTCCTCGGCCACCGACACCGTCTCGTACCTCGTGCCCGGCGGGAACTCCGCGCCGAACCGGGCCAGCAGGTCGTACATGGGCAGCGCCCTGCCGCCGCCGCTCGTGTCGGTCGGGGTCCACAGGCATCCGGGGCACTCCCCGCTGCGCTCCTCCGGGTTCCAGTAGAACGCGGAGGTCGCGCCGCCCTTCGCCATGCCGATCAGCCCGGCGGCCTGCACGGCGACCCGCCGGGTCTCGGACCAGCCGTGGCGGTCGTCGTTCGCGTCGGCGGGCTCCACGTAGTACTCCGCCCACCACAGCGGCAGCCCCGGGGCGCGCCCCCGCACCCACTCGCTCACGGCCGTGAACTTCTCCGTGGCGGCGAACTCGTCCGGCAGCAGCTCGTCGTCCGCGGTGTAGCTGGAGCCGTCGACGACCACGAAGTCCGCGCCCGCCCTGTTCTCGTTCCAGTAGTCGAAGGCGTCGAGGATCCGCTGGTCCATGGCGCCCCAGGGGCCTGTCAGGGACGTCGACGCGTCCTGCTTCTGCCGGGGGTCGAGGCTGTCCATGACGAGGTAGGGACCGCCGACCATGATGTCCTCGTCGACCTTCTTCAGGGTCTCGTACACGAGGTTGTACAGGCGGGTGTAGCCCTCGTAGTCCCAGCGGGCCTCGGCGTTGTTCCAGAAACCCTTGAACTCGTTCCAGACGATGAAGTGCCGTACGTCCGGGTAGCGCCTGGCGACGGTCGCGGCGAGGTCGGCGAAGTCCTGGAAGTGCTCGGGCTCGGGCGCGGTCTCCAGGGCGGACTGGCTCCAGTCCGTGTCGCCGGCCCCGGACTCTCCGCCCTTCATCCAGTCGGGGGCGCAGCACAGGGTGACGACGGGCGTGCCGCCGGTGGCGCGGACGAAGTCGATGCGCCGGTCCATCTCGTCGAAGTCGTAGCGCCCCTCGACCGGTTCGGGGTTGCCGGAGCCCCAGCCCATGATGTGCTGGATCTGCGGCAGCGGCCGCTCGCCCAGGCGCTTCTCGACCCGTTCGACGGCGGCCCGGCTGCCCTCGTCCGCGCTGAACTGGGTGTGGGTGAAACCCCAGCCGACCTCGGGTCCGAGGCCGTCGGGCGGGACGGCGGGCGTGCCGTGCACCTTGTCGCCGTCGCGTGAGGTGCCGGCGGTGCCGCCTTCGCCGGGCAGCGTGTTGAGCAGGGTCACGATCAGGGCCAGCACGGCCGCCCCCACGCCGAGGAGCGCGGTGAGCCGCCACCGCCGGTCCCCCGAATTCCACCCATGCCGTCGCATCATGGGCAACAGTAACGGCGCGGGGTGGCGGTGGGGGAGCTTCTGTCACCGACAAACGACTCGCCACGCAAAGCGGATGCACGGCGAGCCCTGCGTGACGGATCATGGCGGCATGTCTGCGAACCCATACGACGCTCTGCCGATCCGGCTCAACGTCGACGACAGCGACTCCCCGTCCGATGTCGTCGACGCGCTGTTCCTCGGCCGCTTCGCGACGGGCGAGCAGCCGTACGCGCACGCGGCGAACATCGACCGGGTGCGCACCGGTGTGACTCTCCTGCCGCCGGGCGCGCGCGTCCTGCGCGTGGCGCGGGACGACGACCGCAGCGCGACCCTCGCCGAGGGCGACGGCTGGACGCTGCTGGTGTCCCGCTGGAACCGGGGCGCGGACGTCACCGTGACGGCGACCACCGCCGAACTGGCGGAGAAGGTGCTGGGCCAGGCCACGGACGGCGCGGCCGACGAGCCCGAACCGCAGCCGGAGAACGTGACGATGGGCTTCTGGTACGTCTCGCCGCGCCGGGGCCCGCACCGTACGACACGGCAGATCTCGGCTGGCACCTGGGAAGAGGTGCGGCCCAACTACACGGCGCCGGTGGCGGACGCGATGGACCGTCTGATGAAGACGACCCCGGAGGACATCGCGGGCCGGCTCCTGCTGCTGCACGGCCCGCCCGGCACCGGCAAGACCTCCGCCCTGCGGACGCTGGCCCGCTCCTGGCGGGACTGGTGCCAGGTCGACTGCGTCCTGGATCCCGAGCGTCTCTTCTCCGACGTCGGCTATCTGATGGACATCGCGATCGGCGAGGAGGACGCCACCGGCAAGGGCCGCTGGCGTCTGCTCCTGCTGGAGGACTGCGACGAGCTGATCCGGGGCGAGGCCAAGCACACCGCCGGCCAGGCGCTGTCCCGGCTGCTCAACCTCACCGACGGCCTCCTCGGCCAGGGGCGCAACGTCCTGGTCGGCGTCACCACCAACGAGGACCTGGAGCGGCTGCACCCGGCCGTCGTCCGCCCCGGCCGCTGTCTCGCCCGGATCGAGGTCGGCGCGCTGACCCGCCAGGAGGCGGTGAACTGGCTCGGCACGGACGAGGGCGTCGGCCGCGAGGGCGCGACCCTGGCCGAGCTGTACGCCCTGCGCCGGGGCACCTCGCCCACGTCCCTCCCGGAACCCCGCGGTGGCGCGGACGCGGGCCTGTACCTGTAGCCCGCGCCCCGGCCGCCGAGTGCGTAGGTCCGCCGCCCGGGTGCTTTGATGGAGATATGACCCTGTTCGTCGGCACGTCGGGGTGGCAGTACAAGGACTGGCGGGGCGCCTTCTACCCGGAGGGCTGCCCCACCCGCCTCTGGCTGGAGGAGTACGCGGCGCGCTTCGCCACGGTGGAGAACAACAACGCCTTCTACCGGCTGCCGTCCCGCGAGACCTTCGGGGCCTGGCACGACCGGACCCCGCCGGGCTTCGTCGTCGCGGTGAAGGCGAGCCGCTTCCTGACCCACATCAAACGGCTCAAGGACCCCGAGGAACCCGTCGAGCGCCTGATGAGCCGCGCCGAGGGCCTCGGGGACCGGCTGGGTCCGGTCCTCCTCCAGCTGCCGCCCACCCTCCGCGCCGACCCGCCCCTCCTCGACGCCTGCCTCGCGCGGTTCCCCGCCGGGACACGCGTCGCCGTGGAGCCCCGCCACGAGTCGTGGTGGACCGACGAGGTGCGCGGGATCCTGGAGGCCCGCTCCGCCGCCCTGTGCTGGGCCGACGTCCGCTCCCGCCCCGCGACACCCCTGTGGCGCACCACCGACTGGGGCTACGTCCGCTTCCATGTCGGCCGCGCCCACACCTGGCCCCACTACGGCCGCCAGGCTCTCACCACCTGGGTCCACCGCATCGCCGCCACCTGGCCCGACAGCGCCGACGTCCACGCCTACTTCAACAACGACCCCCACGCGGCGGCCGTGCTGGACGCCATGACCTTCGCCCGGGCGGCCCGCAGAACGGGGCTGACGGTCACGAGAACCCCCGAGCGGCTGCCCGGCTGACGCCCCCGCCGGGCCACGCCGGGCCGCTCAGTCGCCGTAGACCGCCCGCAGGGCGTCCCGGACCGCCGCGAGGGCCTCCGCCTCGCCGAGGCCCAGACGCCGCGCCCGCTCCGCGTACCCCGCGGCGGCCGTCGCCGCCTCCTTCTCCGCGGCCGACCCGGCGGCGGCCACGAACGTGCCGTTGCGTCCCCGCGTCTCGATCACCCCGTCGGTCTCCAGCGCGCGATACGCCTTGGCGACGGTGTTGGCCGCGAGCCCGAGCTGCTCGGCGAGCCCCCGCACGGTCGGCAGCCGG
This sequence comes from Streptomyces sp. NPDC030296, assembly GCF_055572815.1. NCBI lineage: Bacteria > Bacillati > Actinomycetota > Actinomycetes > Kitasatosporales > Streptomycetaceae > Streptomyces > Streptomyces sp. NPDC030296. The sequence goes on along the minus strand of NZ_JBVICQ010000008.1, from coordinate 79,934 downwards.
TACCCCACGGGCAGCGCCCCGGACCGGGCCTGCTCCGAGATCTGGGCGCGCACCTGCTCGTAGGGCGCGCCCCCCTCCACGATGCGAATGTTCAAGGTCACGCGGCGATTGTCCCGTACGCACAGGCCCCGGTCGTCGCACGCCCACCGGAAATTCGGAGGCGACCGGCGACACCGTCCACGTACCGTGCGACCCCATGACAGTGATCGTGCGCGACCTCCGGATCGCGGACCCCGCGGACACCGAGGCCTTCGTCGACGTACGCGGGCGCGCCCTCCCCTTCCTGGTCAGCACCCCCGAGGCGGTCGTCCACGAGGCCGCCCACGCGGTCCCCGAGGCCCATGTCGGGCATCTGGTGGCGGAGGCGGACGGCGAGGTGATCGGGACCGCGCAGCTGGGCGTCGCCCACGACAGCCCCATGCCGGGTCAGGGCTACCTCAACGTGTACGTGCACCCGGAGCGCGTACGCCGGGGCGCGGGCTCCCTGCTGGTGCGCGCCGCCGAGGAGCGGCTCGCGGCGGTGGGGGCGACGCGGCTGTTCTCGTGGGTGCTGGACACCCCGGACGACCGGGCGTTCGCCGAGCGGCGCGGCTACACGGGCAGCAGGTCCGCCCACTTCCTGCGGCTGGACCTCGCGACCGGCACCCTGCCCCCGCTGCGGGAGCCGCCGGCCGGTGTGGAGCTGCGGACGGTCGCCGACTTCGCCGACGACCCGCGCCCGCTGTTCGTGCTGGACGCGGAGACCACGGCGGACGAACCGAGCGACATCGGCGCCGAGTTCGACGACTACGAGCAGTGGCTCACCGGGACCTTCCGCCATCCGCTGCTCGACCACGCGCTGAGCACGGTGGTCGTGGTGGACGGCACACCGGCCGCGTTCACCGCGGCCCGCACGGACGGCGGGGCCCGCTACTCCACCGGCATGACGGGCACGGCCCGCGCCTTCCGCGGCCGGGGCCTGGCGAAGCTCGCCAAGAACGACTCGCTGCACCGCGCGCGTGCCGCCGGCTACGCGGAGGCGTTCACCGGCAACGACGCGGGGAACGGGCCGATGATCGCGATCAACAAGTGGTTCGGTTACGAAGTGTGCGCGACGGAGGTACGCCATGTCCGGGAACTCGGTTGAGCCGACCGGCGAGTTGGAGGTCGTCCTGCTGAAGGCGGGGCGCACGAAGATCCGTTATCCCGCCCGGCTGCTGGGCGACGACGGCGTCCGGGTCGTCGTCCGCGCCGACTGGGCGAGCCCCGGGGTGCGGGACTTCGGCTTCGTGCGGTTCGAGCCCGGTGACGTCTTCACCGAGTACTACTGGCGCGACCGGTGGTACGCCGTGAAGGAGGTCCGCGACGGGCGGGGCGGTCTGAAGGGCTGGTACTGCGACATCACCCGTCCCGCCGTGCGGTCCGGCGGGGAACTCGTCGTCGAGGACCTCGACCTGGACCTGTGGCGCTCCGCGGACGGCACGGCCGTGGTGCGCCTGGACGAGGACGAGTTCGCGGACAGCGGGCTCCTGACCACCGACCCGCGGGCCGCGGCGGCGGCCCTGGCCGCGCTGGACGAGCTGGAACTCCTCGCGAAGGAGGGCGGCTTCACGGCCCTGCTGAGCTGACCGGGAGAAGCGGGGCGGGGAGCGTGGTGTGCCGCGCCCGGCGGGTCAGAGGTCCGCGACCACCGCGTACCGCTCGTCCTCGACCCGCTTGCCCCACAGCCGCGCGTCGTCGTCGAGCCGGACCACCACCGCGTCGGAGACGAGCGGTGCGAGGAGCCCGTGCAGCCGCTCGGCGGGTATGCCGACCGGGCCGAGCGTCCCCCACACGCCCTCGACGAGCACGAGGCGTCCCCGAGGCCGCAGCAGCCCGCACCAGCGGCGCAGTGCGCGGGCCGGGTCGGGCAGGGCCCACAGGACATGCCGGACGAGGACGGCGTCGAAGCGCTCCTCGCCGACGGGCGGTGCCGCCGCGTCGCCGACGAGGAACACGGCCGGGTGCCCGGCGAGTTTGGCGCGGGCGCGGCCGACCATGGCCGGGGAGGAGTCCACGCCGGTCACCCGGTGCCCCTGCTCGGTCGCGAGGAGTGACAGGCTGCCGGTGCCGCAGCCGAGGTCCAGGACGTCGGAGGGGCGGCGCGGCAGCCAGTCGCGCAGGCGGGCCGCCCACGCCTCCCGGACGACGGGATCCCGCAGGCCGTGATCGGGTTCGTCGTCGAAAACGGCTGCCCGAGCGTCCCAGTCGACGGGCGGGGACGGGTCGTTCGGGACGGACTTCTTCGCGGTTTCGGGGCTCCGGGAGGTTTCGCCGTCGTCGATGTTGGTCATGCCGCCAGAGTGACACCTGCCACTGACAGTCCAGAGGGTGACAGCCGCCACTGACACAGCACGACCCGATGAGTAACGCTCCCGGAAGAGGTCTACCTCCGTGAAATCGCGGAACACGGTAGACGCAAGGAGGCAGCCATGCGCCGTACGACCGTGCAGAAGCCCCTGAGGAAGTCCGACTCCCGCCGGGTGCGGGAAGAGGCCGACGAGCGCCCCGTCGAGCGCCGGGAAGTGCGGAAGGACATCGCGCGCACCTGGTGGCCGGACGGCTGACCCCGCCCCCGGCCGGTCAGCCGAGCCGCTTGCGGTAGTGGATCCTGTCGTAGGGCCCCTCCACCCGCCGCTCCACGACCTCGTATCCGAACTTCGGATAGATCTTCCGGTTCTCCCACATCATCGCGTTCGTGCACAGCCTGATCTCGTGCAGACCGAGGGCACGCGCGTGTGTGTCCACGAAGTCCAGGAGCCGTCGCCCGACGCCCCCTCCGTGGGCGTCGGGGTGGACGGCGATGACGTCGAGGAACAGGTGGTCGTCGTGTGCCTCGACGACCACCAGGCCGGTCACGGGGTCGCCGGTCACGAAGACGCGGCCCGCGGCCACGTTCGCCGCGTGGTCCGCCTCCATGGGCTGCGGTACGACCCCGATGCGTTCGATGTAGGGGCGGAACGCGGCGTCCGTGACGGCCCGCACGGCGTCGACGTCCGTGCGCACCGCCCTTCTGACGCCCTCGCCGACCGCCCCTTCCGCCCCGTCCGTCATGGGCGGGGGCACGCGAGGGTGCGGCCGAGCAGGTCGAGCAGGGCCGTCCAGTGGCGTTCCGCCGCCTCGGCGTCGTAGGCGGCGGTGTCGGCCTGGGTGTAGCCGTGGGGGGCTCCCGTGTACACCTCGGTGCGGTGGGTGACGCCCGCCTCGGCAAGCGTCTTGTCGAGCAGCTCGATCTGCTCGGGCGGCATGGAGGAGTCGTTGTCGGCGTACCCGAGGTACACCTCGCCGGTGATGCGGTCCGCCGTCAGGTGCGGGCTGTCCGGGGCGTCGGTCGCCAGGCGGCCCCCGTGGAACCCGCCCACGGCCGCGACCCGCTCCGGGAAGGCGCCCGCGGTGCGCAGGGCCAGCCCGGCGCCCATGCAGTAGCCGGTGATGCCGACGGGCCCGTCCGTCGTGTGCGGGCTGTCCGCCAGCCACGTGAGGTAGGTCTCGGCGTCCCGCACCGCCAGGTCCGGTGTCAGCGCCAGCATCACGGGGAGGATCCGGTCCCACAGCTCGGGGCGCGCACCGGGGTCGATGAAGTCGGGCAGGTCGAAGACCGGGGCGCGACCACTGCGGTGGAAGACATTGGGCACGAGGACCGCGTAGCCGGCCCCGGCCAGCCGGTCTGCCATCGCCCTCAGGTGCGGCCGCAGTCCGAACGCGTCCATGTAGAACAGCACCGCGGGGTGCGGGGCGTCGTCGTCGGGACGGACGAAGTAGGCGTCGGCGGTGCCGTCCTGGGTGGGGATGTCCACGGTCGTTCCCCGTACGTCGGTCATGGATGCTCCTCTTCGTCACTCCGACCAGTCGTCAACCGGTCGTCAACCCGTCATAGGTGGTCGCATTGTTCCGCGCCCGGGTAAGAACGGGATCATCGACGGCTCGGCGGCCGGTGTTCCTGAGCCCCCGGTTAGCCCTTCCTTAACGCGACCATAAGGATCTCCCGCACCCGCCCTCAGCAGGCGATCTCGCGGTTCCCTGGGGCTAGCTTGCTGATCGACCGGAATCCCGGCCCGCCCGGAGAACCCGGTAACCCGGAACCGCTTCGAGGAGTACCGCCATGCCCGCTGCCCGCCGCAAGGCCGCCGCGTTCGTCACCGCCGGTGTCGTCGGTGCCGCCCCGTTCGCCCTGGCCGTGTGCGCCGCCGGGTCCGCCGCGGCGCACGGTTCGCTGGGCGACCCGGTGAGCCGGGTGGCGCAGTGCTACGCGGAGGGCCCCGAGAACCCGCGGTCTGCGGCGTGCCGGGCGGCGGTCGCGGCCGGGGGCACACAGGCGTTGTACGACTGGAACGGCGTACGGATCGGCGATGTCGCCGGCCGGCACCAGGAGCGCGTACCGGACGGGGAGTTGTGCAGCGCGGGGAACGGGGCGTTCAAGGGCCTCGACCTGGCCCGCGCCGACTGGCCGGCGACAAGCGTGCGCCGCGGCTCGTACACGTTCAAGTACCGGGTGACCGCGCCGCACAAGGGGACGTTCAAGGTGTACGTCACCAAGCCCGGGTACGCCCCCTCGCAGCCGCTCGCGTGGGACGACCTGGATCTCGCGCACCCGGTCGCGACCTCCACCGACCCGGCCGCGTCGGACGGCTTCTACACGTTCTCCGGGACGCTCCCGCAGCGCTCCGGCAGGCATCTGCTGTACACGGTCTGGCAGCGCTCGGACAGCCCGGAGGCGTTCTACTCCTGCTCGGACGTCACCTTCGGCGGCACGGGCATAGGCACGGGCACGGGCACAGGTGCAGGCACGGGCTCCGGCTCCGGCTCCGGCTCCGGCGGCGAGACGTCCGCGCCGCCGAGCGCGCCCTCCGACGAGCAGATCGCGGACGGCGCCGACAAGTCGACCGTCGAGCACGGCGGCCACGGTGACGACGACGCGGCCACGACGACGGACCCGACCCCGGCGGGGGCCGCGAAGTCCTCCGCCGGGACCGACACCGGGGGCACGGCCGCCAGGTCGGCCGACGGACCGGTCGACGGCGGTGACGCCCCCGGTGAGGAGGAGCCCGACGGCGCCCGGGAGAACCTCGCCGAGACGGGTGGGGTCGGCGTGACCGCATATGTGGCGATCGGTGGCGCGGCGGTCCTGGCGGCGGGTTCCTCGCTGCTGTTCGCCGCGGCCCGCCGCCGTGCCGCCAACGCTGGCCGGCACGGCGGCTGACGGACTCCGGGGCCTGCCCGGCGGCTCAGGTCGGACAGGCCCCGGCGGTGTACGTCCGGGTCACCCGCGCCACGGGTGACCCGGCGTGTGTGCACGTGTCAGCCGACGACCGACAGACAGGTCGTAGGGGTGGCGTGGGCGGGGTCGAGGGCGTTGGTGACCTCGTGGAAGGCGATGCGGTCGAGGAGCCCGATCGCCGCGTGCTCGGAGAGGTCGGCGGCGCACAGGTCCTGGATGACGACGTTGCGTACGTTCGGGCCGTCGAGGAACTGGGACCGGTAGGGCGTGACGACCTCGTCGTACTTGGTGGCGAGGACCGTGTAGGTGACGCCGGGAACGGTGTCGCCGCCCGCGTTGAGCTTCGTCAGGAACGGGGAGCCGACGACCTGGTCGGCGAGGGCGGGGGTGGCGGTGGACAGCAGATCGCCCGCGCCGGGGAAGTAGTCGAGGAGTTGGGTGAGGCCGCCCAGGGTGGTGCCGTGGTTGGAGGGGGCGATGCCGATGAGGGCGTTCACCTCCGCCGCCCCGCCGAGGAACTTGAGGTAGTAGCGGGGCATCATGCCGCCCTGCGAGTGGCCGACGAGGTCGACCTCGGCGGCGCCGGTCGAGGCGAGCACCTTGTCGACGAAGGTGTCGAGCTGTCGCGCCGACTTGTCGATCGGGCCGAGGCCGTTGAAGAAGGGGACGCCGGGGAGCTGTCCGTAGTCGAGCGAGTAGACGCAGTACCCGCGGTTGACCAGGTACGGGGCGAGGCCCAGCCAGTTGTCCACGGAGTTGCCGAACGTTCCGTGGACGAGGACGACGGGGCGGGGGTGGGCGCTGGAGGGTTTGCACGCGTAGTCGTTCCAGCCACGGCTGGAGGTGGCGGCCGTGTCGGCGGCCGCGGCGGAGGTGGCGGGGACGGTGGTCGCCGCGGCGGCGAGGAGCAGGGCGGCCAGCGGTCTGATGAGGCGCTTCCAGGGCAGCATCGGGTGATCTCCTTGCGGCTCAAGGGACGTGCGACGACGTTCGCCCTGTGATCCGGATCACGAGGATGCTGTTCTATCCAGCCAAGTTACGGGCGGGTAGTACAACTGGGAAGTTACGCGTCAGTAAAAACTTCAAGCGGTGCCCGTGGACGCTGATATGGGACGGCGAAACCGTCACCAGGCGGGCCTGATGGGGCCATAGGGGGCGATGCGCGCCAACTGTTCGCGCAGCGCCCGCACTTCCGCCTCCCCGCCGAGCGCGCCGCTCCACCCCTCGACCACCTCGGCCGCCGCCTCCTCCGCGGCCCGGGTGCAGGCCCATCCCCGCTCGGTCAGCACGACCAGCCGGGCGCGGGCGTCACGGGGGTGCGACCGGCGCTCGACGTACCCCTTGGCGACCAGCTCCTCGACGAGCTGACTGGCACCCTGCTTGGTCACTCCGAGATGGCGGGCGAGCTCGGTGACCGTCGCACCGTCCGGGGCGAGCCGGGTGAACGCGAACCCGTACGCGGGCCGCCCCTCGAAGCCCCGGGCGACGACCCCGTCATGGATGCGCTGCGTCAGCTCACCCGCGACGGCGAGCAGGGCGGCGGTGAGCCCGAGGGCCTCGGAGTTCTGCATGCCCGCATTGAAACACTCTTGACGAACTGGTCAAGCTGCTTGACCATCGATGCATATAGTCAAGCTGCTTGACCATCTTCTCAGGAGGCCCTTATGCCCGTAGTCCGTTCGTCCGACGCCGTCGCCCATGAGATCCACGGCGCCCGCTTCGTCTCGTACGCCGCGCCCCGTACCGGCAGCAGGGAACTGGCGGCTTGGCGGGGGGAGATCCCCGCCGGCACCAAGGCGCCCGCCCATACCGTCACCAAGGAGGAGATCCTCCATCTGCTCGACGGGGAACTGCTGATCACGCTCGACGGCCGCACCGAGCGCGTCGGGGCGGGCGACACCCTGATCGTCAACGCGGGGACGACCCTCACCGTGGAGAACCCGACGGCGGAGACCGCCGTCACCTGGGTCACCACCTCCCTGGGCCTGGAGGCCGAGCTGGCCGACGGCACACGGATCGTGCCGCCGTGGGCCAACTGACGCCCCGTGGGGGCCCCCGTCGACTCACCCTCGGCGCGGATCCCCAGGCAGCGCCCCCCGTGGATGTCACGCCGCCAGCGTCCCCGGCAGGATCGCGCGCGGGCCGAACTTCGCCCGCGCCCGGTCCGCGACCTCCTCGATCCGGCGGAGCTTGTCGTCGGTGGGGTCGAAGGCGAGCTGGTGGGAGGCCTCCTCGGCGGGGCTGAGCCCCTCGGCGCGCAGGGCGATCGCGCGGACGCGGGCGCGCTGGAGACCGAGGGCGCCGTACATCCCGTAGGCGGTGCGGGTGAGTTCCGGCGAGTGGGCGGTCGGCTCCGGGAGGGTGCGGGTGCGGGTCGTCGAGGACCGGTCGGCGTAGCGCACGGTGAGGGTGAGGGTGCGGCACACCTTGTCCAGGGCGCGCAGCCGGGAGCCCAGCTCCTCGGCGTCGAGGAGCAGCGCGCGGCGGTGCCGGTCGGGGTTCAGCTCGTCGTGCGGGAAGGGGTGTTCGGCGGCGAGGGAGCGGGAGACGGCGTTGGGGACGACCCGGCCCCGGTCGACGCCGTTCGCCTTCTCGTGCAGTTCGCGGCCGGTCCGCGCGCCGACCAGGCGCTGGAGCGTGGACAGGGGCGCGGCGGCGACCCGGCCGAGGGTGTCGAGGCCGTACTCGCACAGGGTGCGGGCGGTCGCGGTGCCGACGCCGGGCAGCGCGGCGACGGGCCGCTCGGCGAGGAAGTCCACGACCAGGCCCTCGGGAACCGCGCACGGTTCGCCGGGCTCGGCCTGCCCCAGGGCCATCCGGGCGAGCAGCGGTCCCGGCCCGGCGCCGATCACACAGTCGATGCCGTACAGCGCGAGGGCGCGGACCCGGATCAGCCGGGCCAGCTCCTCGGCGCCCCGGCCGAAGTACCGTTCGGCGCCCCGCAGATCGGCCAGCGCGCCGTCGGGCGGCAGCGCCTGGACGACCGGGGTGAAGTCCTCGAGCAGACCGAGCAGCCCGGGCAGGGCGGCCTCGTACTTCGGCGGCAGCTGGAAACGTACGCAGAGGATGGTCATCCCGCACTCCCTGGACTCTGGTGCCACAACTTCCGTACTTTCGAGGGCTCCTCGCCCGCGGGCCGCAGATCGGCCCACGGGTGCATCTCGTAGCCGGTGGGCAGCTGGATGCGGCGGCCGTGCGTCGGGTCGCCGCCGCTCGGGGGCGCCGGCTCCGCCAGTCGCGGGGCGACCGCGTCGAGGCCGCCCTCGCGCCGCAGCTCCACCAGCTCGGCGAGGTTCCAGGCGGCCGACCCCACCACGCTGAGGCTGCGCGGGCCGCGCCGCTGCACCACTCCGCGCACCAGCAGCAGCCAGGAGTGGAAGACGGTGTGGGCGCACGCCTCGTGGGAGTCGTCGAAGAAGGCGAGGTCGACCAGGCCGGTGCCGTCGTCGAGGGTGGTGAAGACGACCCGCTTGCCGGAGCGGATCGGCGGGGTCTGGGTCGCCACCTTGGCGCCCGCGACCAGCACCGTCTCGCCGTGGCGCGCCTCGCGCAGCCGTCGCGCCGACACCACGCCCAGCTCGTCGAGGAACGTGCGGTGGTCGTCCATCAGATTGCGGGAGACGTCCATCGACAGCACGCCCAGCTCGGCGCTGAGCCGCTCCGCCGAGGAGAGGTCGGGCAGCCCGGCCGGGGCGGTGCCACGGCCGCCGGACAGCGGGAGTTGTCCCCCGCCGCCCATGCCCCGGGCGCCCCGGTGCAGTTCGGTGAGGTGGAGCTGCAGATCGCGCCGGTTGGCGCCGAAGGCGTCCAGCGCGCCGACCTGGGCCAGCCGCTGGGCGAGCGGACGGCTCGGCCGGGCCCGCTCCCAGAAGTCCAGCAGCGAGGCGTACGGCTGTCCGTCCGCGATCCGCGCCGCCTCGGCCTCACTGATGCCGTGCACATCGGACAGGGCCAACCGCAGCCCCCAGATTTTCGTGGAAGGCCCCTCCGCCCCCCTTGATTCAGACACCAGTTCGATGCGGTGGGCGGCCGCCGACCGGTTCACGTCCACCGGGAGGATCGGCACCCCCCGCCGCCGCGCGTCCGCCAGCAGCAGCCGCTTCGGGTACATCCCGGGGTCGTGGGTGAGCAACCCCGCGTAGAACGCCGCCGGGTGATGCGCCTTCAGCCACGCCGACTGGTACGTCGGCACCGCGAAGGCCACCGCGTGCGCCTTGCAGAAACCGTACGAGCCGAAGGCCTCGACGATCTCCCAGGTCCGGGCGATCGTCTCGGCGTCGTACCCCTTCGCGGCGGCGTGCTGCGCGAACCACACCCGGATCCGCCCCTGCGACTCGGGGTCGGAGAGCCCGCGCCGCACCCGGTCCGCCTCGTCCCGGCCGCAGCCGGTCATGAGGTGCACGATGTCGATGACCTGCTCGTGGAAGACGACGACGCCGTACGTCTCCCGCAGCGGCGCCTCCAGATCGGGGTGCGGGTAGCGGACCGGCGCCCGCCCGTGCCGGGCCGCGATGAACGGCCGCACCATGTCGGCGGCGACCGGACCGGGCCGGAACAGGGAGATGTCGACCACGAGGTCGTGGAAGGTCGACGGCTGGAGCCGCCCCACCAGGTCCCGCTGGCCGGGCGACTCGATCTGGAAGCAGCCCAGCGTCTCGGTGGACCGGATCAGCCGGTACGTGGCCGGGTCGCCCTCACCGCGCTCGAAGTCGAGCGCGTCCAGGTCGACCCGCTCCCCCGTCGCCCGCTCCACCTCGGCCACCGCGTGCGCCATCGCCGACTGCATCCGCACGCCCAGCACATCGAGCTTGAGCAGCCCGAGGTCCTCGACGTCGTCCTTGTCGAACTGCGACATGGGGAACCCCTCGCCGCTGGTCGGCATCACCGGCGTACGGGCGAGGAGGGAGGAGTCGGAGAGGAGGACCCCGCAGGGGTGCATGGCGACCCCGCGCGGCAGGGCGTCGAGGGACTCGACCAGCTCCCACAGCCTGCCGTACTTCTCCTTCTCCCCCGCCAGCTCCCTGAGCTCGGGCAGCTCCTCCAGCGCCGCGCGGGCGTCGCGGGCCCGGATGTGCGGGAAGGACTTGGCGATCCGGTCGATGTCGGCGGGGTCCATGGACAGGGCCGCGCCCACGTCGCGGACGGCGTGGCGGACGCGGTACGTCTCCGGCATCGCCACCGTCGCGACCCGCTCGGCGCCGAAGCGGCCGATGATTGCGCGGTAGACCTCCAGCCGGCGCGCGGACTCCACGTCGATGTCGATGTCGGGCAGCACCACCCGGCGCTTGGACAGGAACCGCTCCATCAGCAGCCCGTGCTCGACGGGGTCGGCGTGCGCGATCCCGAGGAGGTGGTTGACGAGGGAGCCCGCGCCGGAACCCCGCGCGGCGACCCGGATGCCCATCCGCCGTACGTCGTCGACGACCTGGGCGACGGTGAGGAAGTAGGAGGCGAAGCCGTGGTGGGCGATGACGTCCAGCTCCTGGTGCACGCGCTCCCAGTAGTCGCGCCGGGTGTCGTAGCCGAGCCGCAGCATGCCCGCCGCCGCCCGGGAGGCGAGGACACGCTGGGCGGTGCGGCGGCCGGCGCCGACGAGGTGCGGCTCCGGGAAGTGGACGCTGCCGAGGCCGAGGTCGTCCTCCGGGTCGACCAGGCACTCGGCGGCCGTGGCGCGGGTCTGCTCCAGCAGGCGGTACGCGGTGTCGCGGCGGTAGCCCGCGGCCTCGACGATCCGTTCGGCGGCGGCCAGCATGGCACCGGCGTCCTTGAGCCATGCCTCACCGGAGTCCAGCTCGCCCCGGGGGTCGACGGGGACCAGCCGGCGGGCCGCGTCCAGCACGTCGGCGACGGGACCCATACCGGGGTCGGCGTACCGGACGGCGTTGCTGAGCACCGGGCGGATCCGCTGCTCGGCGGCGAAGCCGACGGTCCGGGCGGCCAGCCGCAACGAGCCGGGGCCGGTGCCCTGACGACCGTGCCACACCGCCTCCAGCCGCAGGGCGTCGCCGAACCGCTCCCGCCAGGGGCCGAGGAGCTTCGCGGCACGGTCGGGGCGCCCGGCGGCGAGCGCACGGCCCACATCGGAGGCGGGGCCGAGCAGCACGGTCAGGCCGTCGCCGGCGCACTCCGTCCAAGGCAGCAGGGGCGGCCCCTCTCCCCGGCCGGCTGCCGCGCCCCGAACACCGGTCGCGCCCCGAACACCGATTGCGTCACCCCGGCCACCGGCCGCGCCGCCGCCCGTCCCCCGGCCGCCGCCGTCCTCATCGCTCCCCCCATGTGCCGCCGAAACGATTCTGCACAGCTCGGCCCACCCTTTGGCCCCCTCGCGGGCGAGGAACGTCACCCGCGGAGTCGACTCATCGACAAAGGCACCGCCCCGCACGGGGGCCCGGCGTCGCGCCTGCCGCGCGGAGGGGGCGGGCGCCCCCACCGCCAGCTCGGCCCCGAACAGCGGACGGACACCCGCCGCCGCGCAGGCCTTGGCGAACCGGACCGCGCCCGCGAGGGTGTCCCGGTCGGTGAGCGCGAGGGCGTCCATACCGCGCTCGGAGGCACGCTCGGCCAGCCGCTCCGGGTGCGAGGCGCCGTACCGCAGGGAGAACCCGGAGGCGGTGTGCAGATGCGTGAAGCCTGGCACCGCACCTCCCGCACTCGATCAATCGAACATCAGTTCACAGCCTGCTCGTCTCCACCATAGACCACTTTTCGAACCTCTGTACGACATCCGTTCGGCCCCGCCCCACCTGCGCAAACACGCGGCGGCTCGGACCTTGACGACATGACGCAGCCGGCCGGCAGCCCCCGCCCGTCCCCCGCGGCGGACCCCGCCTCCGCACCGGACCCGGCCTCCCCACCGTCCTCCCCGCCGTCCTTCCTCGACGAGCTGAGGGACGGGGTCACCCCGCGGGCCACCCTGCTGGTCGTCGGCGTACTCGCCCTCCAGCTGCTTTTCATCGCCTCGTACGTGGGTGCCCTGCACCACCCGAAGCACCGGGACCTGCTGGTCGCCTCCGGCGGCGGCCGTTCCCTCGCCAACGCGCCGGCCGCCCTCGTCGGCGTGTCGGAGCGGTCCGAGGGGCGCACGCTGCGGACGGTGGACGTGGCCCCGGCCGGCCTCGGGGACGCCAACACGCCCTACCCGAAAGCGTGGCGGCGCTGTGGGGTCTGGGGGCACTGGTCGTCTTCGTGGTGGGCGCGGCGACGCCGGCGCTCCAGTGCGTCTTCGGGATCGCCGGTATCGGGGTCGCCGTGCCGCTGGTGGTGGTCGCCGGCAACCCGAGCGCGGGCGGCGATCGGTCCGGCGCTCCCGCCGGGCGCGGGCGTCCGGATGGCCCGCTCGATCGCGTACTTCGAGGGCAACGACACCACCGTCCCCTGCTGGTGCTCTCCGTCTGGGCAACGGCGGGGGCCGCCATCACCTTGGTGATGGCGGCCCTGAGACGGGAGCCGGATCGCCGGCCCGCCGAGGCGTGAGCCGCGGGCCCCGGTCGTACGGCGGCCCTCCGGCGTGCCGGGCTCTGAACCGATCCGGAGGCCCGGCGCGCGCTCGGCCTCAGCCGATCTGCTCAGCCGATCTGTGTGCCCGTCGCCGACAGCGCCTCGGTGACCGGCTGGAAGAACGTCTCGCCGCCCGAGGTGCAGTCGCCGCTGCCGCCGGAGGTGAGGCCGATCGCCTTGTCACCCGAGAAGAGGGAGCCGCCGCTGTCGCCGGGCTCGGCGCAGACATCGGTCTGGATGAGGCCGTTGACGATGTCGCCGTTGCCGTAGTTCACGGTGGCGTCGAGGCCGGTGACGGTGCCGCTGTGGACCTGGGTGGTCGAGCCGCTGCGGGTCACCTTCATGCCGACGGTCGCCTCGGCGGCGCCGCTGATGGCCTGGGTCGAGCCGTTGTAGAGGTTGACCTCGCTGGGGTGGTCGACGTCCGCCGTGTACTTGACCAGGCCGTAGTCGTCGCCCGGGAAGCTGGAGTCCGCGTTCTGGCCGATGACCTGGCCACCGGCCGACCAGGTGGAGATGCCCTCGGTGCAGTGACCCGCCGTCAGGAAGAACGGCTCGCCGCCCTTGACCACGTTGAAGCCGAGCGAGCAGCGCCCGCTGCCGCCGGTGATGGCGTCGCCACCCGCGACGAACGTCCTGAACTCACCCTTGGTGCGCTTGAGTTCGGCCGTGGCGCCGAGGCCGTCCACGACCTCGGTCAGTCTCGCCAGCTCGGCCTTGGAGACGGTGCGGTCGGCGGTGACGACGACCTTGTTGGTGGTGGGGTCGGTGGCCCAGGAGGTGCCGGGGATGGTGGCGTCGTCCTTGAGGGTCGTACGGGCGCTCTTGAGCTCGGCGAGGGAGTTCTCGACGATCCGGGCCTTGGCGCCGGCCGCCTCGACGGTCTCGGCGGCGGCCTCGTCGAGCACGTTCACGACGAGGAGCTTGCTCTTCGCGTCGTAGTACGTTCCCGCCGCGTCGGCGCCGAGGTCCTCACCGAGGGTCGAGGCGAGCTTTCCGGCCGCCAGCACGGAGAGCGCTTTCGGCTGGGCGGTCGGCGCGGTCTCGCTCGCGTTCGCAGTCTGGAAGGTCACTCCCGCGGCGACCAGCGCGGCGATGCCCGCACCCGTCACGACGGCACGGCGCCTGGGTATGCGTCGGTGCTTCAACTCACGTCCTCCTGTGGGGGGTCGGCCGAAGAGGTTGTGGGGACCCCGTTCGGCCGTAAGGAATACGGACATGGAGGCGGCGGACGGTAAAAACGCCGCGTCCATGCCAACTGTGCGGCGCCAACTATTCCGAGGCGCACAGGGAGCACACAAGGTCGACTTCAGGACGAGCACACACCGTGGGCGCACGCCTCCCATGTCATTACCGTCCGGTAATGCCCCATGCGAATTCACAGTGCAAACACAGAACGCAACGACCTCCCGCGCAACGGGTGAGGTCTGGTCCTGTCTGAAAGTCGACCCTCCGAGGCCCAGTTCCCTGCGGAGCGTCCTGTGACGGAAGTTCCCGTCGGTGGTCCCTCCGCCGCAACAGGACGAGCCCCCGCACGTCGTCACGTGCGGGGGCTCGAACTACTGACCGCGATACGCCATACGGTCGGACGCGGGTGCCGGGGGGAAGAGCACCCGCTCGGGGCCGGCCCGCCCGACCGGCACGGCGGCCGGTCGGCGGTCCGACTGATCCGGTCGGCCTAGTAGACGCTGACGCCGTAGGCGCTCAGGGCCTCGGTGACCGGCTGGAAGAAGGTCGTGCCACCGGAGCTGCAGTTGCCGCTGCCGCCGGAGGTGAGACCGTACGCGACGCCGTTGCTGCCGTAGAGCGGGCCGCCGGAGTCGCCGGGCTCGGCACAGACCGTGGTCTGGATCATGCCGTACACGATGTCGCCGCCACCGTAGTTCACGGTCGCGTTGAGAGCGGTCACGCGTCCGGTGCGGGTACCGGTGGTGGAGCCGGTACGGATGACGTTGGTGCCCACGCTCGGGGTGGCCGCGCTGGTGATGTCCACGCTGCCCGCGGTGCCGTCCTTGGCGATGGACGTGTTGCTGTAGCGCACGATGCCGTAGTCGTTGGTCGGGAAGCTCGACCCGGTGGTCGGGCCGAGGACCGTCGTACGACCGGAGTTGGAGTACCAGGTGCCCGCGCCGTCGGTGCAGTGACCGGCGGTCAGGAAGTAGTAGGTGCTCCCGCTGCGGACGTTGAAGCCGAGCGAGCAGCGCCAGCTACTCGCATAGATGGCGTCGCCGCCCTTGATGAGCTTGTTGAACTTGCCCGGCGTCCGCTTGATCGTCAGAGCGCCGGCCTTGTCGCCCGCCGCTTCCTTGATCTTCAGCAGTTCGGCCTGGGAGACGGTGCTGTCGACGGTGACGACGAGCTTGTCCGTCTTCTCGTCGACCGCCCAGGCGGTACCGGGGATGTCCGCCTTGAGCACCGCGGCGCTGGCGCTCTTGAGCTCCGCCGCGCTGAACGTTCGGGCGTCTGCCGCGGTGGCGGTGGGGACTGTCGCGGCGGCCGCGGCCACGAGTCCGGTGGCCACGGCGATCAGCCGGGTCCGTCTCGCGATACCGCTGCGGGGAGTGGTGCGCTTGATCCTCACTGTTCGTTCCCTCCTAAAGGGAAGTCGGGGGCCCGCGTGGGGTTTGGGCCCGTGAGGCGCGAATCAGGGGCACGTGTCCGGATTCCGTACATGCCGTGCTCCTGACAAGGCGCTGCGGGGAAGTATTCGGCCGTACCACCGATCCCCGCAAGAGTGCCTTTCGGCCGCTCGAACACCAACCGGCCCAGGGGGCAAGGCAGTTGATCTCACTGACTGAGTTGTGGGGATTCTGTGTGAATCCCGGACGTCCCGCGGCCCATGCTGGCACACCCCTGAGGCTGCAGGCTCATGACGCCCCGTCGGGCAGGGTCACCACCGCCCGGCGGCGGTACACCTTTCGGCCGGACGGGCGAGGCCCAAGTGCTCCCTGAGGGTGCTGCCGGGGTAGAAGGTACGGAACAGACCACGGTGCTGGAGCAGGGCCACGGTCCCGTTGACGAGCCGCTCCAGATCACGGCGCGGCTCGACGGGGGTGAAGTGGAAGCCGTCGACGACACCGGCCCGGTGCCAGGCGATGACCAGTTCGGCCAGGTCGACGGGCCCGCCCCGGTACAGCGGGCCCTGTGCGCTCCACCGGGGCCCACCGCCGCCGTGCCCCGGCTCCGCCGCGTGCTCACCGCCGCCGAGATCGACACGCAGCGCCGCGAGCGTCCGCACCTCGTCGGGGTCACGGCCGAACCCGGCCGCGGCACCCCGCACCTCCTCCCGTACGGCGGCGGCCTGCTCGGGGGCGGCGGCCCGCACGAGCACCACGTCCGCGCACCGGGCCGCGGTCCCCCGCGCTTCACTCCCGGTCGCGTCGACGACCCGTACGGGGCGCCCCTGAGGCGACGGGGGCACGGCCGACGGCCCGGCACCGGGGCCTTCACCACCCACGACCCCGACGGTCCGGGCGTATCTGTTCTCGGCACCGCCCTCGGCGGCTCCTTCGGCATCCCCCTCGGCGAGGTCCCCCTTCGCCGCGTTCCCCGCCCCGGGACCGTCCTCCGCGCCGTTCCACCACCGTGCGGCACCGTCCTCCGCGCCGTTCCACCACCGTGCGGCACCGTCCTCCGCGCCGCTCCACCACCGGGCGGCGGCGTCCGCGACCTCACCGGCCTCCTGCCACAGCGCTTCGCCGAGTTGGGCGGGGCCGCGCCCCGGCGGCCGGGCCTCCGCGACCGTGGCCGAGACGTCGATCCACCAGCCCGCGCGGCCCCGGCTGACCCAGTCGAGCGTCGCCACGGCGGCCGCCACCCGGAACGGTTCGGCGTGTGTCGTCGTGAGCGTGGGCACGAGCCCGATCCGCCGGGTCTCCGGCGCCATGCGCGCCATCACCGCCGAGGGGTCCGGCCCCGGCCGCCCACCCGTGGCCCCGAGTGTCACGAAGTCCAGGGCCCCGCGCTCCGCGAGCCGCCCCAACTCCACGAACGCGCCGCCCTCCCAGGCCCCCCGAAGATCCACCCCCGCCGCCAGATGCAACACCCCCCGCCCGAACCCCGACCCCATACGACCAACCCCTTCCACCGCTCACCACCACCGCCCGACGACTCCCGACCGACTCCCGCTCCCGCCCCCCACCTCACGCCCACTCACCCGGGTCGCCCCGCCGCCCCACAGCCCTCACAGGCCCCCTCACCGCACCGGCTCACCCAGCCGGCGCCTCCCCCTCCCCTCACGCCACCGACCGATACGACGACTGCCCGAGGAACGCCAGGACGGCGCGGGCGGTCGCGTCGTTCTGGCGGAACGCCGGGCCGCCGGTGCGTGGCCGGGTGAAGGCGCCCGGTGCGCGGCTGTCGGTGTACGGCCCGAGCGCGAAGCGCCGAGGGTGGGGGCGCCCCTTTCGGTCCAGCAGCCGCCCGTCCGCCGGGTCCACGGCGAGCAGCCCTTCCGGTGTCTCGGTCACACCCCCGTCGTCGTACAGCTCGCGCAGCAACGCGTCCCGCGCCCGCGCGACCGTCGGCTCCGGCAGCCGTGCCTCCACCAGCGCCCTCGCCTCGACCGTCGCGCCGGGCACCGTGGGACTCGACGCGCGGAACACCCCGTCCTCCGCGGCGACGGCCATGTCCGCGCCGACGAAGTGGAGGACGCCCGCCCGCGACAGCGCGAGCAGCTGCCGCAGCCGGGGGCCGGGCGGTCCCGACGCGAGGTAGCTGAAGAACCCGTGCCACCAGGGGCCGATGTCCCCGAGCCGGATCAGCTGCCCGTAGACCGACAGCAGCCCGAGGAAGACGCCGAGGTCAGGGCTGTACGCCGGGTCGTGACGGCGCGTCAGGTCCCCCTCGACATGGGCCCGCAGCCCCTCCTGGAACTCCCGGTACGACCCGTAGCGCGCCCCGGCCAACGGTCTGTCCAGCGCGGCCAGGTCCAGCCGGTCGGCGGGGTCCGGCACCGCGGACGCCACCAGGGCCGCGCGCTCCGCCGCGTCCTCGATCGCCGCGTACCTCTCCTCGAAACCGGCCCGGTCCATGGCCGTCCGCTCGGGGTGGGCGGTGTACAGCCGGTGGTAGTGAGCGAACCCCAGCTCCTTCTCGATCAGCGGCCACACGTCGCGCCGGAAGTCGAACCCGCCCTGACGCGCGAGCAGTTCGTCGACCTCGGTCGGCCCGAAGAACCGCGGCAGCGGCGGCCGCTCGCCCTCGAGCCCGTACCCGATCTTCGAGCGGTACGGCACGCCGCGCCGCGACCCGACGTGCAGGACGGGCTCCCGCCCGGACGGGACGTAGGTCAGCTCGCCGTCCGGGTCGCCCTCGTACCGTCCGCCGCGCCCCTCCGTCAGCAGCGCCATGAGGTCGACGAAGGCGAGCCCGAAGCCCCGTACGAGCACCGTTTCACCGGGCGCGAGCCGGGACAGGTCGCTGTCGGCGGTGAAGTCCGGCGGCAGATGGACCAGTCCGTGGGCCTCGGCGTACGCACCCAACGCGCGCTGCTCGTCGTCGAGTTCCGCATCCAGGTGGCCGAGCGCGAGGATGACGAGGTCCGCGGGGAGCGGTCGGGGGCGTCCCTCCAGCCACACCCGCTGCCGGCCGTCACGGGGACCGTCCACCCGTAGGGCGCGCCGCGGATGGTGGCGGACGGTGACCGCCGGCGGCAGGTCGGCGACGGCCCGCTCGTACACCCATTTCAGATAGGCGCCCTGGATCCGCCGGTCCGTGAAGTGCCGCCCGTCGAGTCCGGCCCACTCGTGCAGCGTGGGCCCCTCCCGTACGGGGCCGTCCATCCGTACCGTCTCGTCGGTGAACATCGTGACGTCCTCGGCCTGCGAGTTCATCCACAGCAGCGGCGACTGGTCGGCCCGCCAGATGCGTCCGGCGCCCGGCGGGTACGGGTCGACGAGATGGATGTCGAAGCCGGGTCCGTCGTGGGCCCCGCCCAGGTTGGCGGCGATGCGTTCGATGATCCCGGTCCCCCGCGGCCCGGCCCCGACGATCACCAGCGACGGTCGCGGCGGGCTCCCACCGGCGTCGCTCATCGCGACCGCCGTGACCCGGAGAAACGCCCAGGAGCGGCGGAAGCGGCGACAAGGCGGCGGGAAAGGGGAGGAGAAAAGGCAAAGGGCATGCGAAAGGCTCCGTGGCACGTCGAGTCGAACACGGCGCCTTCACACGCGGCGCGTACCGGGACGCGCACGACCGAGCCCCTCAGCAGCGGTCTGTGCCGAGAGTACGGGGGCGGTTCCCCGCACTGTCAAGGCTGTCCGCACTGTGAGCGCTACGTCTCAAGTCGGTTGACGCACAACCGGATGCCTGTTCCACTGGGGCTCATGCATTCGCAGCAGTGGCTGGTCAAGCGCTCCCACATCGACTTCGGTCGCGTGTGGTCCTCTTCCTGTTGAGCCGACCCCACCGCGCGCCCCGCCCGTAGCACGGGGCGCCGTTCGCGTTCTCCCTCAATCCCGCACGCTCGCCTTCACACGCGCACCCCTCATCGCACGCCCCTCACCACGCTCACCCGCGACGACGCACGCGCGGCCGGCAGCGGCATCCCCTGCCCGGCCGCGGGTCAGCAGTCGCAGCAGTCACACGCATCGCAGCAGTCGCAGTCCCGGCAGCAGCCCTCCCGCTTCTTCCGGGACCACGGCCCTTCGTACTCCTTCGCGCAGCACAACTGGCAGGTGCAGCACAGCAACCAGAACATCCCGCAACCGGCCCAGAACCCCCGCCGCCTCGGCGGCTGCGGCTGCGGCACTCCGCCGAAGCCGCCGGGCCCGCCGCCGCTGCCCCCATAGGCGCCGCCGCCCCCGTACGGGCTTCCGCCGGGCCCGCCATAGGGATTGTTCCCGCCCGCCCCGCCGTACGGGTTCCCGGTGCCGCCTCCGTACGGGTTGCCGTGCTGCGGGGGCCCGCCGTGCTGGTGCGCCGCGCAGACCGGCACCGTGCCGAACGCCCGGTCGACGGAGCGCCGGAGTTCGTGCACGAGCAGCAGATGGGCCAGCTTGCCGTCGACGAAGTCGACCCCGCGCAGGGCGAGTCGGATGCCGTGCAGGGCGTCCTCGGCGAGCCGCCGGGCCTCGGGCAGGGACGTCCCGGTCGCGGTCAGCGGGTTCCACGCGCCCGAGGCGGCGTCGTCGGCCCGGTCCTCGACCGCGTCCAGCAGATGGGCGAGCCGTCCGAAGAGCCGGCCGGCCTCGGCGAGCGGTTCGACGTTGTCCGGGCGTCCGGCGAGCACCGCGGTGTGGGCGAAGGCCGCCGCGGTCGCCGTCTCGGTCGGCTCGGTCACCGCCAAGAGCGGTGTTCCCGGCCCGGCGAGTGCCTCGATGCCGAGCTGCCGGTCCACGGCGTCGACCAGCACCGCCGTGTCGAAGCCGAGGTCCGAGCCGGTGCGCGCGCCCGCGCGCCCCCAGCTCGTCGCGACCCGGCGCGCGGCGGACGCGACCGGCTTGCGCGCCAGCAGTCCGTCGCCGTCGGCCACGTGGTCGCGCACCTTGGCCGAGGCGAGGACCAGTGAGACGGCGGCGGCGAGCCGAGCGCCCTCGCCCTGCGCGACGGAAGCGGTGCGCATCCCCCGCAGCGGGCAGGGCCCGGCGGTGCGCCGCCAGTCGGTGGTGCGCTCGGCCTGAGCCTCCGTCAGAACCGAGACCAGCAGACCGTCGTAGTTCGTGACGATGCGCGCGAACTGCCCGTGATCCCCGCGCAGCGCGAGGCAGAGTCCGCACAGATGTGCCATCCACTGGGTCTTCAGCCCCTCGCCGAGCCGATGGCCGCAGGGCCTCACGATTCCGAACACGACGTCCCCCGTGTCTGTCGCGCGCTCCGAACGGCCACGCGCACCTGCCTGAACTGCGCCGCATCGTAGCCGCCGGAACGTTCACCCGGACGCTCGACACTCACCCAAACGCCGCGAACAATATTATTTCACTCCCAGTCAGCAGACGTGTACAGCACAGCCCTTGGGGCACATGGACTCTCGACGAATTCGTTCTGCACCAGTACCGTCACGAAACCCCCGTGCGGCGTCTATCCACTTGGCGAGACATCCGCATCATGGACGACGATAGGGATGCGGAAAGAGAAAAAGACCGCTGTGAGAGGAGGCGTCCATGGGATCGGTGCGCAAGGCGAGTGCCTGGCTTGGCCTCGTCGACGACAACGATGACGAGCGTTACTACGACGACGACTACGCCGATGAGCGGGAGTCCGGGTCCGGCGAGGCATGGGTCACCGACCCTCGCGTGAAGGTCGCGTCCGAGTCCGCCCACGAGCAGGGCCGCCGGATCGGCACGGTCACCCCGGACAGCTTCCGCGACGCACGGCACATCGGCGAGCTCTTCCGGGACGGCGTCCCGGTCATCATGAATCTCACGAACATGGAGCCCGCCGACGCCAAGCGTGTCGTCGACTTCGCGGCCGGCCTGATCTTCGGTCTGCGCGGTTCGATCGAGCGGGTCTCCAACCGCGTGTTCCTGCTGACCCCCGCCGACACGGAGATCGTCAGCGGCGAGGCCGTCGGCCGGCCGGCCGACGGCTTCTTCAACCAGAGCTGAGGCAGGGCGGCTCACCGCCCTGCCTTCCGGTGCCCCCGGTCACCGGAAGGCATCGAGCCCGGTGAGCGCCTTGCCCAGCACGAGCTGGTGCATCTCGACGGTGCCCTCGTACGTGAGCACGGACTCCAGGTTGGTCGCGTGCCGCATCACCGGGTACTCCAGGGAGATCCCGTTCGCACCGAGGATCGTGCGGGCGGTACGGCAGATCTCGATCGCCTCTCGTACGTTGTTCAGCTTGCCGAAGCTGATCTGCTCGGGACGGAGTCGTCCCGCGTCCATCCGCCGCCCCAGGTGGTGGGCGAGCAGAATCCCCTTGTGCAACTCGACCGCCATGTCGGCGAGTTTGGCCTGGGTGAGCTGGAAGCCCCCGATCGGCCTCCCGAACTGCTCCCGGGTCCTCGCGTAGTCGAGCGCGGCCTCGAAACTCGACCGCGCCGCCCCCATCGAGCCCCACACGATCCCGTACCGGGCGTGCGACAGACAACTGAGCGGCCCCTTGAGCCCCTTGACCTCCGGCAGTACGGCGTCGGCGGGCAACCGGACGTCGTCGAGGACGAGTTCGCTGGTGACGGAGGCACGCAGGGACCACTTGTGCTTGATCTCCGGCGCCGAGAACCCGGCGGTGTCCGTGGGTACGGCGAACCCGCGGATGCCGTCGTCCGTCTGCGCCCACACGACGGCTACCCCGGCGACGGACCCGTTCGTGATCCACATCTTGCGCCCGTTGAGGAGCCAGTCGGTGCCGTCGCGCTTGGCGTACGTCCGCATCGAGGCCGGGTCCGACCCGTGGTCGGGCTCGGTCAGCCCGAAGCACCCGATGACCTCGCCGGCCGCCATCCGCGGCAGCCAGGTCTCCTTCTGCTCCTCGCTGCCGAACCGGTGGATGGCGTACATGGCGAGGGAGCCCTGCACGGACACCAGCGACCGGATCCCGGAGTCCGCGGCCTCCAGCTCCAGACAGGCGAGCCCGTACTGCACGGCGCTCGCCCCCGCGCACCCGTACCCCTCGAGGGACATGCCCAGCGCCCCGATCGTCCCCAGCTCCCGGGCGAGCTCGCGGATCTCCGGCAGCTCGCCCCGCTCGTACCACTCGGCGACGAACGGCAGCACCCGGTCCGCGGCCCAGCTGCGCACGGTGTCCCGCACCGCGAGATCCTCGGGTTCGAGCAGGTCGTCGATGCCGAGCGGATCGGCGGGGTCGAAGGACGGCGACTTCGCGGGCACGGACATGAGGGCAACCTCCGGCTCACTAAAACTAGCAACGCTAGGCAGGTTACCCACACGCCCCGGCCACGCCCAGTGCCGGACGGCTCAGCGCACCGACTCCGCCCGGACGGGCGTCGCCGTCGCCTCCCTCGGCCCCGGGACGTCCGCCTCGCACTCCATGGCCCGCGGCAGCCGCAGCGCCATGACCGCGCCCAGCACCAACAGGCCCGCGCTCACCAGCAGCGTCACATGCAGACCGTGCACGAAGGAGTCACGGGCCGCGTGCCGCAGCGCCTCCCCGGCGGGCCCGCCCAACCGCCCGGCGACCTCGTACGCCTCCCCGAGCGAGTGCCCCGCCGCCGCGGACGCCGACGAGGGCACCCCCGACACCGACGACAACCCCGGCGCGTACGCCGCGTTCATCACGCTGCCGAGGAGGGCGATGCCGATGCCCGCGCCCAGCTGGTAGGAGGTCTCACCGATCGCCGCGGCCCCGCCGGCGGACGACGCGGGCGCCTCGCTCAGCATCGACTCGTACGCCGCGAACAAGGTCGTCTCCAGGCCGAAGCCCAGCAGGACGAACCCGGTGAGCAGCAGCGCCGCGTTGTCCTGGCGGCCCATCGCCGTGAGCAGCACCACGGCGAACGCGGTGAGGCAGAAGCCCAGTGACACCATGCGGCGCGGGCCG
The DNA here is from genome assembly GCF_055572815.1 of Streptomyces sp. NPDC030296. Classification (NCBI taxonomy): domain Bacteria; kingdom Bacillati; phylum Actinomycetota; class Actinomycetes; order Kitasatosporales; family Streptomycetaceae; genus Streptomyces; species Streptomyces sp. NPDC030296. Next base: position 56,761 of record NZ_JBVICQ010000008.1, on the reverse strand, counting down.
AAGCGGTGCAGCAGATGGGAGCCGACGAGCCCGGCCGCCATCGCCGCGATGGTCAGCGGCAGCAGCCGCAGCCCGGTCTCCAGCGGGGAGAGCCCGAGGACCAGTTGCAGATACTGCGCGGCGATCAGTTCGAGGCCCACCAGCGCGAGCATGGCGAGGACGATGCAGCCGACGGAGGTGCTGAACGCGGGCCGCGCGAACATCCGCAGGTCGACCAGCGGATGCCTCCGGCGCCGCTGCCGGCGCACGAACGCGGCCAGCAGGACCCCGCCCCCGAGAAGCGCCACCGCCGTAGCCGGGTCGAACGGGGGGTGCCCGCCGCCGAGCCGCTTCACGCCGAGGACGACACCGAAGAGTCCGACGGCGGCCATCAGCGCGCCCACGACGTCCCACGGTCCGTCGCGGTCGCCGGTCGACTCCGGCAGCAGCAGGCGTCCGACGGGCAGACTGACGAGCATCAGGGGGATGTTGACGAGGAAGACGGAGCCCCACCAGAAGTGCTCCAGCAGGAACCCGCCGAGCAGGGGTCCGACGGCCGCGCCGACCGCGGCGACGGCGCTCCAGACGCCGATGGCGAGGGCGCGCTCGCGCCGGTCGGGGAACACCTGCCGCAGGATCGACAGCGTCGCCGGCATGATCATCGCGCCGCCGACGCCGAGCAGCGCCCGGGCCGCGATCAGGACCTGCGGGTTCTCGGCGAAGGCGGCGAGTCCGGAGGCGACACCGAACAGGGCGTAGCCGAGGAGCAGGACGCGTCTGCGGCCGACGCGGTCGCCGAGGGTGCCGAAGAGGATCAGCAGCGAGGCGCAGACGAGCGGGTAGACGTCGACGATCCAGAGGAGCTCGATGGCGCCGGGCTTGATGTCCTCGGTGACGGCGGGCACCGCCACGTGCAGCACGGTGGCGTCCACGGCGACGAGCAGCAGGCTGACGCAGAGGACGACGAGGACGACCCATCGGTTTGCACCGGCCCCGGCCTCCCTACGGCATCGCTCGGCGGCCGTGGGCGTCCCGGACATGTACGTACCTCCCAGATGCTCTCGCGTTCGGCGGGACCGCGGGGCGGGGACTCCCCGGCGGCTGCGGCCCGGGAGAGCGGCGGCCCGGACCCGCGCAACGAAAGGCGAGTGAGCCGTCAGGGTACGCGAGTTCCGGCCGGTGAAGCGTGGCGGGTGTCTCATGGACGGCTTCGGGGGTGTGTGGCGTGCGACACCCCGCCGACCGTCCACGGGTTCTCCATGGCTCCTCCATCGCCCGCTGGTGGGTCGTCCGTCACGGTCCCTCACCGACCATCACGGGCGGACCTCCCGGCCGGTTCCGGGCACCGCCGATAATCGAGCGCGTGACCGATCTTGCTACGCGCCCGGCGCCGCCCCTCCTCCGGCGGGCCGCCCCCGCACTCCTCGGGTACGCCGCCGTGCGCGCCCTGGGGATCGTCGTGCTCACCCTGTGGAGCGCGGCGCGCGACAAGAGCGCCTTGACGCTGCTGTCGGCCCGCTGGGACGCGCTCTGGTACACGAGGGTGGCCGAGCTCGGTTACGGCTACGAGGTGCGCCTGCCCAACGGCGACGTCCACTCGAACCTGGCCTTCTTCCCGCTGCTGCCGTGGCTGGAGCGTGGGGTGTCGGCGGTGACGCCGCTGTCGTACGCGCACGCCGGTCTGGCCGTCGGCACGCTGTCCTCGCTCGGGGCGGCCTGGGGGATCTTCGCCGTCGTCGACCTGGTGTACGGCCGGCGGGCCGGGGTGTGCGCGGTGCTGCTGTGGGCGGTGCTGCCGGTGGGGATCGTGCAGTCGATGGCGTACACGGAGGCGCTGTTCACCGCGCTGGCCGCCTGGTCCCTGTACGCCGTCCTGACCGGCCGCTGGGTGACGGCGGGCGCCCTGGCCGCCCTCGCGGGCCTGACCCGCCCGGTGGGCCTGGCGGTGGTCGCGGCGGTATGGACGGCGGCGATCACGTCGTACGTACGGCAGCGACACCACGACCCGGCCACCGCCCCCTCGCCCGCCGGCGCCCCGGACCGGACTCTCTCGCTTTCCGGCGCCCCCGATGCCGCTCCCTCGTTCGTACGGAACCGGAGCTCGGGGGCGTCGGGGGGCACTCCCTGGTGGCCGCGCGCCCTCGGCATGCTCCTCGCGCCCCTGGGGGCCGCCGGTTACGTGCTGTGGGTCGGCGAGCGCACCGGCAAGGGGCCGCTCGGCTATCTCGACGTCCAGGCGGGCTGGCGCAATGGTTTCGACGGGGGCTACGCCTTCGCCCGGTTCGTCGCCGACAAGTTCACGTCGTTCCCGTCGGCCCTGGCGGGCGTCGGTCTGGTCGCCGGTGTGGCGGCGGTGGTGTGGCTGTACGTGATCTGCGTCCGGCAGGGCCAGCCGCTCCCGCTGCTGGTCTACGCGGGGGTCGTGACCGCGCTGGCCCTGTGCGCGTCGAGTTACTTCGGCTCGAAACCGCGCCTGTTGATGCCCGCCTTCCCGCTGCTCCTCCCCCTCGCCCTGGCCCTGGCCCGGGTGCGGACCCCGAGGTCGACCGCGGTGCTGGGCGGCGTCGCGGCCGTGTCGGCGGCCTACGGGGCGTTCTGGCTGAATGGCTCCGGTCCGCCCTGAGCGTCACCCGGCGGCCGGAAGCGGTTGCGTAATTCGGCGCAAGCACACGGTGAACGAATTCAAAAGGACCGCAAAACGACCGACCATCATTCGGCCATGGAATTGAAGGCTGAGCGGTCCATCCATTCGACATTCAGCAGAGATAAACATCAATCTGAGAGCAATCCCACATCACGGCGTCATCACAAAGCCGGTGATTCACGCCGCACCGGAGCTCACTCGCTGTAACGTCGATTGAGTGCGTACCGAACTAAAGCCGACCCGTCTGGACCGGGTCTTCTCCAGGCTGGACCGTGAGCCTGAGCGACCGGCCCACATCGACGTGCCGGTGATGACGCGGCACCGCGTGGTGCTGTTCTCGTCGACCCTCGCCTTCTACGTGGCCATCGTGTGGGCCGTGATCATCACCTCGTGGCTCGTGCGGCTCGACTGGCAGATCATGTTCTTCCGGCCGTACCAGCAGTGGCCGGAGATCCACGCCTTCCTCGACTACTACGTCGTCCTGGGCCAGCGCGGCCCCACCGCCGTGATGGTCGCGGCCTGGCTGGGCTGGCGCTCCTGGCGGCAGCACACCCTGCGCCCGCTGCTCGCGCTCGGCGTCTCGCTGCTGCTGCTGAACATCACGGTCGGCGCGGCCAAGCTCGGCATGGGCAGACTCGGCCCGCACTACGCGACCGAGATCGGCTCCAACGAGATGTGGCTGGGCGGGGACATATTTCCTTCGGGCCACACCGCGAACGCCGTGGTGACCTGGGGCATCCTGGCGTATCTGGCGTCGACCCCGCGGGCCAGGCGCTGGCTGTCCGCGCTGTCCGCCGTGACCTCGCTCGGCGTCGGCCTCACCACCGTGTACCTGGGCACACACTGGCTCAGCGACGTCCTGCTGGGCTGGGCCGCGGGTCTGCTGATCCTGCTGGCGCTGCCCTGGTTCGAACCGCTGATCTCCCGTGCCGAGGCCTGGATCTTCTCGCTGCGGGACACCTGGCGCGACCGCCGTACGACGGCCCCCGCGCCGGCCCCGACCCCGGCGCCGGTGGGCACGAGCACGCTGCGCACACCGGGCGAGGAGGCGGCGGGCGTCCGCGACACGGGGATCGCGGCCCGCGCCGCCCACGCCCCGATCATGCCGCTGCACCTGCCCTCCACCCCGCATCTGGCCAGGTCGGAACGGACGCCGATCACCCCGCTCGGCCACCGTCGGCCGCCCCACGCGGACCGTATGACGCGAGGGACCTCCACGGCCCGGCCGGTCGCGGGCGGCTGACACGAGACAGCGGGGCAGGGTACGCACACTCCACGCCCCGCACCGCGAAGGCCCGGCCACCAGGAGCCGGGCCTTCGCCCGTTCTGCCTTCTGCCTTCTGCCTTCTGCCAGGCCGGGGATCAGCCCTTCCAGGCGCGCTTCACCCGGCCGTCCTCGACCTCCAGGTTGAGCCGCCCGAAGCGGTACTCCATGGTGATGATCGCGCCCGGCGGCAGCTTTCTGACGGTGGACCAGCCGTGTTCCAGGGCGCGTCGCTCGGCGCTCGGCGCCTCCAGACCGACGTAGGAGTCGGGGTTGTCCCGGGGCTCTTCGGGCGAGTGCGGAATCGGTGCCATGCCCGCCACGTTAGGCGGCCGAAGGGGGCGCTGTCCCCCCGCAGTCACGCTTCTGTCACAGAACCACGACACGCGTTTCGGCCCAACTTCGTCACACGTACGAGCGGTTCCGCGGGCCTTGTCCGCGCTGGCGAACACAATTCCGGAGGGCTTCGGCACCATCTCGAATAGCCCGTAGGAAAGCAGGTCCGGGGCCGTGCGTCCGGTGCATGTCCGGCCTTTTCCCACCGCTTCCCGGACGGCTCCGGGAAGCGGGGACCTCATGGGAAATACACGGTTCCCGCACACTTCCCCCGTACGCCCCCTGTCGGAGCGGCCGGGGCGCGAGCATCATGGCGTGCATCACGGGCCCGGGACGCGGCAGCGAAGGGGCGAGCGATGGGGACCGAGACCGTATCGGCGTCGGCACGACCCGTACGGAGGGGCAGGCGGCCGGGTGGGGTGGTGGTCGACTGGCTGACCACCACGGACCACAAGAAGATCGGCCATCTCTACCTGGTCACGTCGTTCCTGTTCTTCCTGGCGGCCGGTCTGACGGCTCTGGTGATGCGGGCCGAACTGGCCAGGCCGGGCCTGCAGATCGTGGACAACCAGCAGTTCAACCAGTTGTTCACGCTGCACGGCACGATCATGCTGCTGCTCTTCGCGACCCCGACCTTCGCCGGGTTCGCCAACGAGATCATGCCGTTGCAGATCGGCGCGCCCGATGTCGCCTTCCCCCGGCTGAACATGCTGTCGTACTGGCTGTTCCTCTTCGGCGGGCTGATCGTCATGGCGTCGCTGCTGGTGCCGTCCGGTCCCGCCGCCTTCGGCTGGTTCGCCTACGCGCCGCTGAACAGCCTGGAGCGGTCACCGGGCATCGGGGCCGACCTGTGGATCATGGGGCTGGCGCTGTCCGGGTTCGGCACGATCCTCGGCGCGGTGAACTTCCTGACCACGATCATCGGGATGCGCGCCCCCGGTATGACGATGTTCCGGATGCCGATCTTCACCTGGAACACGCTGTTCACGTCGATCCTGATCCTGATGGCGTTCCCGGTGCTGGCGGCTGCGCTGCTCTGTCTGGAGGCCGACCGGCGGTTCGGCGCGCAGGTCTTCGACTCGGCCAACGGCGGCGCGCTGCTGTGGCAGCACCTGTTCTGGTTCTTCGGGCATCCCGAGGTCTACATCATCGCGCTGCCGTTCTTCGGGATCATCACGGAGATCATCCCGGTCTTCAGCCGGAAGCCGATCTTCGGTTATCTCACCCTGGTCGGCGCGACGATGGCGATCACCGGGCTGTCGGTGGTGGTGTGGGCGCACCACATGTTCGCCACCGGGGCGGTGCTGCTGCCGTTCTTCTCGTTCATGAGCTTCCTGATCGCGGTGCCGACGGGGGTGAAGTTCTTCAACTGGACGGGGACGATGCTGAAGGGCTCGCTGTCGTTCGAGACGCCGATGCTGTGGGCGACCGGGTTCCTGGTGTCGTTCCTGTTCGGCGGTCTGACGGGGGTGATCCTGGCCTCGCCGCCCCTGGACTTCCACGTGACGGACTCGTACTTCGTGGTGGCGCACTTCCACTACGTGGTGTTCGGCACGGTCGTCTTCGCGACGTTCGCGGGGCTGTTCTTCTGGTGGCCGAAGTTCACCGGGAAGATGCTGGACGAGCGGCTCGGCAAGATCCAGTTCTGGACGCTGTTCATCGGGTTCCACACCACGTTCCTGGTGCAGCACTGGCTGGGCGCGGAGGGCATGCCGCGGCGGTACGCGGACTATCTGGCCGCCGACGGCTTCACCGCCCTCAACACGGTCTCGACGATCGGCGCGTTCCTGCTGGGCCTGTCGACGCTGCCGTTCCTCTACAACGTCTGGAAGACCTCCCGGTACGGCGTACGGGTCCAGGTCGACGACCCGTGGGGCTTCGGGCGGTCCCTGGAGTGGGCGACGTCGTGTCCGCCGCCGCGGCACAACTTCGTGACGCTGCCCCGGGTCCGCTCCGAGTCCCCGGCGTTCGACCTGCACCATCCGAGGTTCGCCGCGATCACGCCGCCCCAGACTCGGAAGGGCCAGGAGCGGACGCCTCATCCGCGCTTCGGTCAAGAGCGGCCGTCAGACGGTCGCGAAGGGTCCTGATCGTCTCGGTCAGCGCCCGCGGTTCGACGACCTCGAACGCGATGCCGGTCATCATCACGTGGATGGCCATCACGTCGAGGTTCGCCGCCCCGGTGCGCAGCAGACAGCTGTCGTCGTCGAGGGGCTCCAGGGTGCCCGCCGCGGGTGAGAGCCGAGCGGCGGCCTCCTCGGCGGGGACGAGCAGCCGGACGACGGCGTGGGCCGCGTACGCGCGCGTGGAGATCCCCTCGGAGACGTAGGCGGCGAGGTCGGCGGCCGGTGCCTCGCGGGGGGTGAAGCGTGGCCCGTGCGGCGGCCTGGGCGTGACGCGGTCGACGCGGAAGGTGCGCCAGTCGTCGCGGTCGACGTCCCAGGCGACGAGGTACCAGCGCCGCTCGGTGCACACCAGGCGGTGCGGCTCGACCGTACGGCGGGTGGTGGCGCCGCCGTGGTCGCGGTACTCGAAGCGCAGGCGCTCGGCGTCCCGGCAGGCGTGGGCGAGGTCGGTGAGGACCGCCGGGTCGACGGCGGAGGGCTGGGGGCCGCGCAGCAGCGGCACGGTGAAGGCGTTGAGGGCGCCGACCCGGCGGCGCAGCCGGTTCGGCAGTACCTGTTCGAGCTTGGCGAGGGCCCGTACGGAGGACTCGCCGATGCCCTCGACGCCCTGGCCCGCGGCCGTGCGCAGCCCGACGGCGACGGCGACCGCCTCGTCGTCGTCCAGGAGCAGCGGCGGCAGTTGGGCGCCGGCGCCGAGTTGGTAGCCGCCGCCGGTGCCGGGGCTGGCGTTGACGGGGTAACCGAGTTCGCGCAGCCGGTCCACGTCCCGGCGGACCGTGCGGGGGGTGACGCCGAGGCGGTCGGCCAGCTCGGAGCCGGACCATTCGCGGTGGGCCTGCAAGAGCGAGAGCAGCCGCAGCAGACGTGCCGATGTCTCCAACATGGGGGCGAGTCTGCCAGCGGTCGAGGACAGTTACTGTCCTCGGCCGTCACTGTCCTCGACCGTCGCCGGCCCGGTGCGGCTCAGCCCACGGCGGCGACCGTGACCGACAGATCGTTGTCGACCGTGTAGTACGGGGTGGCCTCCACCGGACCGTGCTCCGTGTCGACGCCGACCGTGGGGTACACGTGGACGGGCTTCTTGTCGACGATGTCGTCGAGCAGCCGTGCGATCCGCACCCGAGGCCCGGCCTCGCCGCCGGGTCGCAGCCACAGGTCCCACAGGCCGGGCCGCAGCGCGCCGTAGGCCAGGGTGAAGCGGAGGCCGCCGGGGGCCGGGGTGACGTCGGCCCGGACGGGCGGGAACGCGCTGTGCCGGTCGGCGGCCTCGGCGTACGCGTCCGGGGCGGGTTCGGTGCCGTAGAGGCGGGCGCTGGGGGTCAGTTCGCCGTCGCCGATGTGGAGGGCTCCGGCCTCGGCGTGCGGAGCGCGCTCCCAGCTGCGGATCGAGAGGTTGCCGTGCTTGGTGGCGTAGGGGATGCGGACGACGACCCGCTCGGCGGCCGCGCCGGGGGTCCGGTCGACCAGGGAGCGCAGGTCGTTGAGGCCGGGGGCGAGCCGGCGCGGCTCGGCACCCACCGCTCGCAGATAGGCGTCCCAGCGGCCCTCGGGCAGGGCCGCGCTGCCGGGCAGCGCCGCCCTCAGGCGATCGCCGCCGACCGGGGTGAGGGGCAGGCGCACCTCCTCCCGGCCGCCCCGGCGGCGCAGGAGCAGATGGGCCGGGTCGAGGCCGCCCTCGTCGGTGAGGTCGAAGGTCAGGCCGCCGGCGAAGTCGGCGACGCAGTCGGCGCGCGGGCTCGTGGCGGGCTCGTCCTCGCAGCCGGGGGCCGTGGGACGGCGGGCCGGGGACGTCATGCGGCGCGCCCCTTCCCTCGTCACGGAACGGTTGCGCGATCGGTAACCGGTTTCGGGAACCCGTCGGGGCCGTTTCGCATCAGGGCCGGTAGGGCAACTGCGGTACCACGAAGCAGTTCTGGTCCATGTCCCCCTGGCTCACCCAGCCGCGGGTGTCCTGCCAGCGGGCGACCGACAGACAGGTCCTGCGGGTGGCCGGCGGCTCGGCGAGCCGCTCGAAGCGGACGGGCAGGAGGAGTCCGTCGGCGGTGTACGGCTCGTCGCGGTTCATGAACCGGTCGACGCACGCGCGCGTGACGCCCTCCTCGGTGCCGGCGCAGGAGCGCGCCGCGTCCGTGAACCACATGGCGGCGGCCCAGCCCTCCAACTGCCACTGGGAGTGCGTCCCCAGTCCCTCGGTGGCGTCCCTGAACTCCCGTACGGCCGCATGGCCGGTGTCCTCGTAGTTGCGGCTGGAGCCGGTGGCCCACAGGGCGTTGCGGCAGCGCGGGGCGTCCGCGTAGTCCTCGGCGACCGTGGAGGTCCAGTTCTGCACGTTGGTGACCTTGGCCGTCACCTCGGCGCCGACCTCGTCCATCGCCGCGCAGAGCCGGGCGTTGCCGTGGCCGTCGATCGCGTCGAAGACCAGGTCGGCGCCCCGCTCCTCGATGTCGGCGGCGGCCGCGCGGAAGTTGGGCAGCGCGAAGTCGAGCTGCTCGGTGACGACCTCGTACCCCTCGGCCTTCAACCCGTCGACGATCAGCCGGGCGTACGCGGCCGACGCGGCCTGGTTGTACGACACCACGGCGGCGGTGCGGGCGCCGTGCTCGCGTTTGAAGTAGCGGTAGACCTCGGTGCCGCCGTACTGCTTCCCGTCCCAGCCGGTGGTGCCGTCGCGGGGCGCGAGGCTGCCGTAGACGCTGTAGAGGTGCGGGTAGGTGTCGTAGGCCGGGCCGATGGGCTGGCCGCCGATGTCGGGCACGCGCGCGTGGGAGACACGCGTGGCGCCCGCGTAGTCGAGGGCGGTGGTCGCGACCAGGGCGACCACCCGGTCCTCCTCGACGAGCTGGTGGACACACTCGTTGTTGCCGACACCGCTGCCGCCGTCGTCGCACTCGCGCACCTCGACCTCGCGGCCGTCGATGCCGCCGCGTGCGTTCAGGGCGGTGAACCAGGCCTTCGCCCCGTCGCGCGGCCCGGTGAAGGCGTCGCCGCCGACGGGACTGGTGGCGCTGGCGATGATGCCGACGCGGATCGGGGCGCCGGGCCGCCCGGTGGCCGGCGGCGCGGTCGACCGGTCCTCGAAGTCGCTCTCCGGGAGGCGGCTGCCGCAGGCCGCGGTCAGCAGCAGGAGCAGGGCCGCGGCGACGGTCTCAGCAGCCCGGGACCGCCGACGCACCGCTCAGCCCCACCAGCCCGCAGAGTGTCTTGACGGAGACCTTCCAGGTGCCGTCCTGCTCGACGGCCGTGCCCGCCGAGTCCGGCAGGACCGTGGCGCCCTTCATCAGGAGCGAGTACGTCACGTCCGCGTCCGTCGCCGACGTGAACTCGACCTTCGTGACCTTCGCCTCGACCCGCTGTCCGCGTTCGTCGCCGCTGAAGGCGTCGAGGACCGGGCCCATCCGCTCGCCGTTCTCCAGGACGGCCTGCCGGTCCTCCTTGGAGCTGGTCGGGTCGAAGAACGTCGCCCAGTTCTGGCGGATCTCCTTCTCGGCCGCCGTCGCGTCCGCGGGTCCGCTCGCGCTCGCCCCGTCCGGCTCGCCCGTCGTCCTCTCCACCGAGGGGATGGGCGGTGTGGCGTCGCCACCCCCGCCGCTGTCGTCGCTGCACGCCGCGAGGGCCGGAGCGAGGAAGAGGGCCAGCGCGGCGGCCAGCGCCGTGGCCTTCCCGCTTCTCCCGGGGCTTCCCCCAGGGCCGCGGCCCCGCCGTGCGTTCCCCCGCCTGAGGTCGCTCCCGAGAACCATCTGGCTCACCACCGGGTGTCGGTCCGGGCGGTAGGCGCCCGGTTCTTTCAGGGTCAGCTCGCACAAGGCATAGTGCAACTCCATCGGCATATCTGAGAACCCGTCAGACACGACGTGTGGGAGCCCCGGATGCGGACACCCCCTCCACGGACCGCGCACCCCGTCCTCTGGGCCGGCTGGGCCGCGCTCGCCGGCGGCGCGGTGCTCTGTGTCGTCGGCTGGTACGGCGTCTCCGGCGAGCGCTTCGCCGAACGCCAGCTGCCGTACCTCGCCTCCTGCACCGTCCCCGGCGCCGCCCTGATCGTCGCGGGCGCGGTCCTCCTCGCCCACGGCCCAGGCGCCCTGGCCGCGACCCGGGTCGAGGAGCTGTACGGCCTCCTGGTCGCCACCGAGCCCGCCGACGCCGACGCGTCCGGGCGGGCGGCGGCCACGCCCCTCGCCACCAGCGACGAGCTGCTCCGCGTGCCCGGCGGCACCCTCTGGCACCGGGCGGACTGCCCGCTGGCCGCCGGCAAGGCCGACGCGGTGCCCGTGGACGCGGGGGCCCTGCCCGGGAGCGGACTGCGCCCGTGCCCCGTCTGCGACCCGCCCGGACGCGACGACACGGCCGGCCCACCGGAGGGCTGATGGCCTCCCTGACGTACGACCTCACGCTGGCCGGTCTGTCCGTCGGCGGCGCGGCCGCCCTGACCGGGATCGGCCTCGTCGTGACCTACCGGGCCACCGGGGTGCTCAACTTCGCGCACGGGGCGATCGCCATGGTCTGCGCGTATCTGCTCCGCCAGTTCACCGTCGAGTGGCACTGGCCCCTGTGGCCGTCCGCCGTGGTGACGCTGCTGGTGGTGGCCCCGGCGATCGGCCTCGCCCTGGAGCGCTTCGTGTTCCGTCCGCTCGCCGTGCTCGGCGGGGACCCGGCGCAGACCCTGGTGGCCTCCATCGGCGTGTTCGTGCTGCTCGTCGGCGGGGCGGCGCTGCTGTGGGGCCAAGGGGCGCGGGACGACGCGCCGACGCTGGTGGCGGCCGACCCGTGGGGGCAACTGGGGGTGGCCCTGGCCGTCGCGGCGGTGGTGGGCGCGGTACTGCGCCCTTCCGGCGGGCGCCGGACGCCCCGGCGCTGGACGCGATTCGGGCGGGAGCTGAGAGCGGTCGTGGACGACCGGTCCCTCGCCGTCCTCGGCGGGATCGACGCGGACCGGGTCGCCGCCGCGGGCTGGGCGTTCGGCTCGTTCACGGCCGGCCTGACGGGCGTCCTGCTCGCCCCCTACGTACGCCTCGACCCGTACGGCATGCCGCTGCTGGTGATGGAGGTGGTGGCCGTCGCGGTCGCCGCCCGGATGCGCAGCCTGCTGGTGGCCGTCCTGGTGGCGCTGGGCATCGGCGTCGCGCAGAGCCAGCTGACCCGGTTCCACCCGTCGGGCCGGACGGAGCCCCTGATCCAGGCCATGGGCGCCAACCTCTTCGTCGTGGCGCTCCTCGTCGCCGCCCTGGTCCTGCCCGGCGTCGGCACCCGCGACGCGCTGCCGCGCCCGGCGACCGGCCGCGCCCGGACACCCGCCGGGGCGTGGATCGTGGCGGTCCTTCTCTTCCTGATCCCCCTCGGCTTCGCGGGCCGCGACCTGCACACCTCCGTCCAGGTCCCGGCGCTGGGCGTGATCCTGCTGTCCCTGGTCGTGGTGATGGGCCGGGGCGGCCAGATCTCCCTCGGGCAGGCGGCGTACGCGGGCCTGGGCGCCCTGTTCACGGCGCTGCTGGCGGCGGGCCGCTTCCCGCTGCCGGCCGCCCTGCCGGAGCTTGCCGCCCTGCTGGTGGCGGCCTTGCTGGTCGCGCCGCTGGGCCTGCTGACCGGCTGGCCCGCCATCGGCCGCCACGGCCTGGCCCTGGCGCTGGCGACCTTCGCCGTCGGCGTCGGGGTGAGCCGCTTCGTCCTCGCCCAGCCATACGCGACGTCCGGCCTGACCCTGGGCCGCCCGGCGGGCCTCGACGGCGACCGCGCGTACTACGTCCTGGAGCTGGGCCTCCTCGGGGGCGCGCTCCTCGCCACGCACGCGCTGCGCCGGGGCCGCACCGGCCGGGCCCTCGCCGCGATGCGGGACGACGAGGCCGGGGCCGCGGCGGCGGGCGTCCCCGTCCCCTCCCTCAAACTGGCCGCCTTCGTCGTGGGCGCCGCCCTCGCCGCCCTCGGCGGCGGCATGCTCGCGATGGGCGTCCGCGCCTTCGACCCCGCCGCCTTCGACCCCGTCCGCGGCCTGCTGTGGTTCGCCGCGATCGTCGTCCTCGGCGCCGACAGCACGCTCGGCGCGCTCGCGGCCGCCGCCCTGCTCGTCGGCCTGGACGCGGGCACGCGGGGCGGCGTCGCCGCCGCGGTGATCGGCGTCCTGGCAGCCCTGATCGGCCGCTTCCCCGCCGGCCCCTACGAGGCGGCCCGCACGGCCCTCACCCGTCTGCGCCCGGAGCGGAGCCCCACACCGACACCGCTGGGGGCCCGGGTACGGGCCCGGCTGCGGGCCGCGGCAGGGAACGGGCGTCCTGCGTCCCACACCGCCGCACCACCGGAGGCGCCCCGACCGACACCTGACGCCGCCGCACCGCCGGCCGCCGAGCCCGGCGGTGGCCGGGGCCGGAAGCCCGGTCCGACGCCCCGGAGGGCCACCCCGAGCACCCGGCCGGCTCCACCGACCTCGACCCCACCCCCTCGCCAGGAACCCTCCGTCCCCCTCCAGGCCCGAGCGCTCCGCGTCAGCTACGGCGGTTTCATCGCGTTGGACGGTGTCGATCTCGATGTCCCCGCGGGGCGGGTCAGTGCCGTCGTGGGCTCCAACGGGGCCGGGAAGAGCACGCTCTTCCACTGTCTCGCCGGAACGCTGCGGCCGAGCCGGGGAGAGGTGCGGCTCGGCGGACGGGACGTCACGCGCGTGCCCGCGCACGCCCGGACCCGGCTCGGTGTCGCACGGACGTTCCAGCAGCTGGCCGTCTTCCCGTCGTTGACGGTGGCCGAGAACGTGAGGGTGGGCGCAGAACAGGGCCGGATCGCCGACCCCGGGGCCGTGGAGCGCACGTTGCGGCTGCTCGGGCTGGACGGGCCGGTGCCGTCGCTCCCGGCCGCCGGACTGCCGACCGGCACCCTGCGCCGGGTCGAACTGGCGCGGGCCCTCGCCGGGTCCCCCAGCGTGCTGCTGCTCGACGAACCGGCCGCCGGGCTCGACACCGACGAGGTGGCCGCCCTCGCCCGGGTCCTGCGTGCCCTCGCCGACGACGGCACGGCCCTGTTGGTCGTGGAGCACGACCTGGACCTCGTCGCCGGGCTCGCGGACGTCGTGCACGTCATGGCGGCGGGCCGGATCGTGACCTCGGGCCCGTCCGCCGAGGTGCTGCGCGCCCTCGGCTCCGCCGACCCACGCGACCCCCTCGACCCGGCGGCCGGACGATGACCCTCATCGCGCTCCGGGGCGCCCGCGTCCGCTACGGCCCCCTTGAGGCCCTGCACGGCCTCACCGTCGCCGCGCCCGGCCCCGGTCTGACCGTCCTGCTGGGCCGCAACGGCTCCGGTCGTACGACCGCGCTCGGGGCCCTCGCGGGCACGGTCCCGCTCACCGCCGGGGCCGTGGAGTGGGACGGCACCGACATCACCCGGCTGGAGGCGTACGAGCGGGCCCGGCGGGGTCTCGTCCTCGTACCCGAGCGGCGGGCGGTGTTCGGCTCGCTCACCGTGCGCGAGAACCTCGAACTCGCCGCGCGGGACGTCTCCCCCGCCCTGGAGGCGTACCCGGCGCTCGAACCGCTGCTCGTCCGCCGCGCCGGCACCCTCTCCGGCGGTGAGCAGCGCATGCTCGCGCTCTCCCGTGCCCTCCTGGCACGCGCGCGTGTCGTCCTCGTCGACGAGCCGGCCCAGGGCATGTCACCGTCGGTCGCGGCGCGCACGTACGCCCTCCTGAGCGGTCTGGACGCCTGTGTGGTCGTCGCCGAGCAGCGCCTGCCGCCGGCGCTGCGGGAGGCGTCCCCGCTCGTCTACGAACTGCGGCGCGGCACGGTGGCGTTCTGCGGCGAGGCCGGCGAACTGCCCTGAGCTCGGGCGAAGGGCGCGGGGCCCGTCCGGGCGGCGCGCCGGACGGGACCCGCGGGCACGGAGCCGGGGGGTGCTCAGAGGTCGAGGCGCTGACCGGGGACGATCAGACCGGGGTCGGCCCCGATGACGGCCTTGTTGGCGGCGTAGATCTTCTGCCAGGTGGTGCCCTGCCGGGCGGCGATGCCGCTCAGGGTGTCGCCCCGGCGGACGGTGTAGTCGCCTCGGGAGGCGCTGCGGTCCGGGTGGCCGGAGGAGCGCGACGGCGTCGTCGAGGGCACGCTCTTGGAAGGCTTGGCGGCGTTCCCTGTACTGCCGGCCGGGGTGGACTCGGTGGTCGCCGAGCCGTTCGAGGGCGCGGCCGGCGCGCTGCCGTACGCTCCGGCGCGTGCGGCGCAGACGGGCCAGGCGCCCCAGCCCTGGGCGCGCTGGACCTTCGTGGCGATCGCGATCTGCTGGGCCTTGGACGCCTTGTCGGCGGTGGGCGCGTAGGCGGTGCCGCCGTAGGCGCGCCAGGTCGTGGCGGCGAACTGGAGTCCGCCGTAGTAGCCGTTGCCGGTGTTGATGCGCCAGTTGCCGCCGCTCTCGCATTTGGCGATGCGGTCCCACACTCCGCTGTCGGCCGCGGCGGCGTTGCCGGCGGCGGTGAGCAGTCCCAGCGGGGCGAGCAGCACGGCCCCGGCGACGACCGCGGTCGTACGTGTCCTGCGGGCGTCCTGCGCCTTCGCCCTACGGGCGTTCCGCGTGATGCGAGTGTTCTCGCGTGTGTTGTCGGCACATGCGGACATGTAGTTCCCTCTCGAAGGACTCGGGGTCCCCCAAGGCGGGGCGCGCTCCGCGTCGCACGGGACGCGGGTGCGCGCTCAGCCCCGTCCGCCGGCGGGGTGGTGCGGTCGAGCTGGCTGTGGTGCGGCCGGCGGACGTACCCGAGCGGTGCTCGTTGCACACGGCCGGGAATCTAGGGAACTTGACTGGTTGTCAGCAACTGATCGCCCGTCCTCCGAGGCCAGTTCACCATTACCGCCAGTAGCAGCCAATTCCGGCCACCCACTTCATTCGCTGATTTCCGGATTTGTCGGCCAGATGCCTTGGTGTTCTGTGAGCCACTTCACCGGGGCAAGTGCCTGAACCGCTCAACGAGTTGACGCTGAGTAACCGATTCCGCGGGCGAATTCACCCTCCGCTCCGGATGGTTCGATTCCATTCGTCCTCGAGCGTGACTCCGGCCACAGAAAGCCCGTTGTCTCCTTCATGAGCCGGAACCTCCGTGCTCACGGGCCGGGCGCCACCCGGCATCCGACACGCACCGCATCCCGAGGAGCCACCCGTGCCGCGCATGCTCGAGGTCAGCGACGAGGTACGCGCCGAGATCGGCGACGAAGAAGCCGACCGGCTGCTCGCCGGAGAGAACGCCCCCGGAGGCTACGACTGCACGTCCTGCCGTACCCCGGGGGACTCCGAGCAGGAGCGCACCAGCACCGTCCTGTTCGTCGGCGACGAGACCGCCGTGCTCGCCTTCGCCCACGCCACCTGCCTGCCCTCCCAGGTCGTCCAGGTCACCGAGGAGCAGTTGCAGGGCGCCGCCCGGTCCATCGCCGGATCGGCCGTCCCCCAGGCCGCCCCCGAGCAGGCCGTGCTCGGCGTCACCAGCGGACTGATCCTGCTCAGCGGCGAGTTGCACCCGGCGCTGGTGGTCGAGCCGACCGCGCCGATCGCCCGCCCGGGCACCACCGGCGCCGGTGACGACTTCCTGCCGCTGCTCATCGAGCAGGGCTTCATGCCGCTCCCCCAGATCGACTCCGTCCCGCCCGTGCTGCACGGCTGGTCGGTACTGCTCGCGATGGGCCAGCTGCACGCCATCCTGCAGCCGGGCCCCGTCGGCGGCACCCCGGTCGCCTGGTGGCAGGCGCACCAGGCGCTCCAGGTCGCCGACAGCTGGCGGGCGGCGGCGAACAAGCACCAGCAGGTGCTGCTGTTCGCGGCGCCGGTCGGGTCGATCGGGCGGCAGCCGCGGGAGGACCTGCTGCGGGAGGCGCTCGACAAGGCCGCGGGGAACGGCAAGTTGGTGGCCGCGACGCTGCCGCTCGCCGGGACCTGACGGCCGGCCCGGTCGCACCGCACCCCGCGGATCCCTGCCCCGGGCACGGCCCCCGGGCCGGAGGCTGAATGGTGTACGGCCCGCATCCCTTGCCCGGCGGGGTCGTTGGCACAGACGTGCACGCATTTGACGTTCCCCGCCGCCAGTCCTACTCGTCGATCCCGTCCATGCGGCCGACGCAGGACCCTTCGGGCGGCCCATCGACCACACCGATCTACGACACGCTCTACGCGGAGTGGGTCAGGTGCTATCGGGCCCTGCCGGGTGACCGGCACGGCGAGGAGGAGCTGAGGTTCACCGGGTTCGGGAACCTCCAGCACGGCTCGGGCGGCCAGCGCGCCGGCTCGTACGGTGCCCGGCACTCGACCGGGCACCTCGCGACCCAGCGCGACAGCCAGTCCGGGCAGACCACCACGACGACCACCGTGTGGCAGGCGGTCGGCCGGATCCCCACCGGCCACACGGGGATGCACCACATCCCGTCCCCACTGCCACCCAACCCACGCCGGGGCCTCTAGGGGCCTGCCGTTTGGATCATGCCTGGGTCGCGGGGCTTGGCACGCGCATCTGCGGCGTTGTCGTCGGTTGCCGACGCTCCGCGTTGACGCCCTCCTCCGCCTTGCAGCGGCGCGGACGCATGAGGAGGGCGGCTCCCCCAGGTCATCCGACCTGCGGGGAGCCGCCCTCCTCGTACGTGTCCGATCAGGCGTGCACGCCCGTGCCCCCTCGGGTGTGCCCCGTCGCCGTCACTTCTTCTTGCCGCGCTTCTCGCGCACACGGACGGAGATGTGGATCGGGGTGCCCTCGAAGCCGAACTCCTCACGCAGCCGGCGCTCGACGAAGCGGCGGTAGCCCGCCTCGATGAAGCCGGAGGCGAAGAGGACGAAACGCGGGGGCTTGGTGCCCGCCTGGGTGCCGAAGAGGATACGGGGCTGCTTGCCGCCGCGGATCGGGTGCGGGTGGGCGGAGACCAGCTCGCCGAGGAAGGCGTTGAGGCGGCCCGTCGGCACCCGGGTCTCCCAGCCGGCGAGGGCCGTCTCGATCGCGGGGACCAGCTTCTCCATGTGCCGGCCGGTACGCGCCGAGACATTGACCCGGGGCGCCCAGGCGACCTGGCCGAACTCGGTCTCGATCTCCCGCTCCAGGTAGTAGCGGCGCTCCTCGTCGAGGGTGTCCCACTTGTTGTAGGCGATGACCATGGCACGGCCCGCCTCGACGGCCATGGTGACGATCCGCTGGTCCTGCACCGAGATCGACTCGGAGGCGTCGATGAGGATGACCGCCACCTCCGCCTTCTCGACGGCGGCCGCGGTGCGCAACGAGGCGTAGTAGTCGGCGCCCTGCTGGAGGTGGACACGCTTGCGGATGCCCGCCGTGTCGACGAACTTCCAGGTGACGCCGCCCAGTTCGATCAGCTCGTCGACCGGGTCGCGGGTGGTGCCCGCGAGTTCGTTGACGACGACGCGCTCCTCGCCCGCCACCTTGTTGAGGAGGGAGGACTTGCCGACGTTCGGGCGGCCGATCAGGGCGATCCGGCGGGGGCCGCCGACGCCGGTGCCGAAGCTCTGCGCGGGGGCCTCGGGCAGGGCCTCCAGGACCGCGTCCAGCATGTCGCCGGTGCCCCGGCCGTGCAGCGCGGACACCGGGTACGGCTCGCCGAGGCCCAGCGACCACAGGTACGCCGCGTCGGCCTCGCCGCTCGGGCCGTCGACCTTGTTGGCGCACAGCACCACGGGCTTGCCGGCCTTGCGCAGCAGCCGGACGACGGCCTCGTCGGTGTCGGTGGCGCCCACCTTGGCGTCGACGACGAAGACCACGGCGTCGGCGGCCTCGATGGCGTACTCGGCCTGGGCGGCGACGGAGGCGTCGATGCCGAGGACGTCCTGCTCCCAGCCGCCGGTGTCGACGACCTTGAAGCGGCGGCCCGCCCACTCGGCCTCGTAGGTGACGCGGTCGCGCGTGACGCCGGGCTTGTCCTCGACGACCGCCTCACGGCGGCCGATGATGCGGTTCACGAGCGTCGACTTGCCGACGTTCGGGCGGCCCACGACGGCGAGGACGGGCAGCGGGCCGTGGCCCGCCTCGTCGAGGGCGCCCTCGACGTCCTCCAGGTCGAAGCCCTCTTCCGCGGCGAGCTCCATGAACTCCGCGTACTCGGCGTCGCCAAGCTCTCCGTGCTCGTGCTCGGAGGGAAACTGGTCGTTCATGAAGTCCGTACCTCGTCGTTCATCGTGGTGATCGGTGGAGCGGCCGGCAGGTCCGCCGGCCGAGCCACTACTCAGTGTCGCCCAGCGCCCGATCGGACGCCCGGCGTTTTACCCGCGGCCGGTGAGCCCGCGGGCGTGGTCCAGGTGTGCGCCGAGCTGCTTCTGGATGCGCTCGGTCGCCTCGTCGAGGGCCTTGCGCGTCCGGCGGCCGCTGCCGTCGCCCGCCTCGAACGGGTCGCCGAAGACGACGTCGACGCGGGAGCGCAGCGGGGGCAGCCCCTTGATCAACCGTCCGCGTCGCTCCGTGCTTCCCAGGACGGCCACCGGGACGATCGGCGCGCCGCTGCGGACGGCGAAGTAGGAGAGCCCGGCGCGCAGCGAGGCGAAGTCGCCCTCGCCCCGGGTGCCCTCCGGGAAGATGCCCAGCACACCGCCGTGCTCCAGGACGGCGAGCGCCTGGGTGATGGCGGTGCGGTCGGCGGTCGAACGGTCCACCTTGACCTGTCCGATGGCGAGCAGGAAGGGGTCGAGGGGACCGATGAACGCCTCCTTCTTGATGAGGAAGTGCGTCGGCCGGGGCGCCACACCCATGACCATGGGGCCGTCGATGTTGTGGGAGTGGTTGACGGCGAGGATCACCGGGCCGGTCGTGGGGACCTTCCAGGCGCCCAGCACGCGAGGCTTCCACAGCCCGTACATCAGGCCGACGCCGATGCGCCGGCCGACCTCGGCGCCCCGTACCGAGGGGGCCTCGGCCGACGGGGTGCGGCCCGAGGGGGCGCGTTCCGGGGACGCCTCGCTCACTTCGCCGCCCGCTTCTCCTCGACGAGGGTGACGACGCACTCGATGACCTGCTGGAGGGTGAGGTCCGAGGTGTCCACCTCGACCGCGTCGTCCGCCTTGGCGAGCGGCGAGGTCTTGCGGCTGGAGTCGGCGGCGTCCCGCTTCAGGAGGGCCTCGCGGGTCGCCTGGACGTCGGTGCTCTTCAGCTCGCCGCTGCGGCGGGCCGCGCGGGCCTCCGGGGAGGCGGTGAGGAAGATCTTCAGGTCGGCGTCCGGCAGCACGGTCGTGCCGATGTCGCGGCCCTCGACGACGATGCCGTTCTTTGCGTCGGCGGCGATGGAACGCTGCAGCTCGGTGATCCGCGCGCGGACCTCCGGTACGGCGCTGACGGCGCTGACCTTGGAGGTGACGTCCTGGGTGCGGATCGGGGCGGCGACATCCGTGCCGTCGACCGTGATGGTCGGCGCGGAGGGGTCGGTGCCCGAGATGATCTCCGGCTTGCCGGCCACGGCGGCGATGGCCGACGGGTCGTCTATGTCGATGCCGTTGGTGACCATCCACCACGTGATCGCCCGGTACTGGGCGCCCGTGTCGAGGTAGCTCAGCCCGAGCTGTGCGGCCACGGCCTTCGAGGTGCTCGACTTGCCCGTGCCGGAGGGGCCGTCGATGGCAACGATCACTGTGGCGCGTTCCACTGGGGGGCACCTTTCCTGTTCCGAGGTGGCGGGGCGAGACGGAAGGCGCCCCGGACAAGGGTACTGGGTGCGCGTAGCCCGTCCGGCCCAGCCCGCGACGGCGCCCCCGCTCCGGGCCGCCCGACGAGCGGACGGGCCGGTGTCACTGCCGCAGCGCCCACCCGCGCTCGCGCAGGGCGCCCGACAGCACGGGCACCGCCTTCGGCTCCACCATCAGCTGGACCAGACCGGCCTGCTGGCCGGTGGCGTGCTCGATGCGGACGTCCTCGATGTTGACCCCGGCCGCGCCCGCGTCGGCGAAGATCCGGGCGAGCTGGCCGGGCTGGTCGTCGATGAGGACGGCCACGGTCTCGTAGACGCGGGGCGCGGAGCCGTGCTTGCCGGGGACGCGGACCTGGCCGGCGTTGCCGCGGCGCAGGACGTCCTCGATGCCGGTGGTGCCCTCGCGGCGCTTGGCCTCGTCGGATGCCTGGAGGGCGCGCAGGGCCTGGACGGTCTCGTCGAGGTCGGCGGCGACGTCGGTGAGGAGGTCGGCGACGGGGCCGGGGTTGGCGGAGAGGATGTCGATCCACATGCGCGGGTCGGAGGCCGCGACGCGGGTCACGTCCCGGATGCCCTGCCCGCACAGCCGTACGGCGGCCTCCTCGGCGTGCTCCAGCCGGGCGGCGACCAGGCTGGAGACCAGGTGCGGCATGTGCGAGACCAGGGCGACGGCCCGGTCGTGGGCGTCGGCGTCCATGACGACGGGCACGGCCCGGCAGTGCGAGACCAGCTCCAGGGCGAGGTTCAGGACCTCGGTGTCCGTGTCGCGGGTCGGGGTGAGCACCCAGGGCCGGCCCTCGAAGAGGTCGCCGGTGGCGGCCAGGGGCCCGGACTTCTCCCGGCCCGACATGGGGTGGGTGCCGATGTAGGCGGAGAGGTCCATGCCCAGCGCCTCCAGCTCGCGCCGGGGGCCGCCCTTGACGGAGGCCACGTCGAGGTAACCGCGGGCGAGGCCCCGGCGCATGGCGTCGGCGAGGGTCGCGGCGACGTGCGCGGGAGGGGCGGCGACGACCGCGAGGTCCACGGGCCCGGTGGGCGGCTCGTCGGTGCCGGCGCCGAGCGCGGCCGCCGTCCGGGCCTGCTCGGGGTCGTGGTCGGTGAGGTGGACGGTCACACCGCGCTGGGCGAGGGCGAGCGCGGCGGAGGTGCCGATCAGGCCGGTGCCGATGACGAGTGCGGTTCTCACTGGGCGATGTCCTTGCGGAGTGCGGCCGCGGCGCCCAGGTAGACGTGCGCGATCTCGGAGCGGGGCCGGTCGGACTCGATGTGCGCGAGGATCCGTACGACGCGGGGCATCGCGCCCTCGATGTCGAGTTCCTGCGCGCAGATCAGCGGTACGTCGACGATGCCGAGCTTGCGGGCGGCGGCGGCCGGGAAGTCGCTGTGCAGATCCGGCGTGGCCGTGAACCAGATGCTGATCAGGTCGTCCTGGGTGAGCCCGTTGCGTTCCAGGGCGGCGGTGAGCAGTTCACCCACCCGCTCTTCCATGTGCGCCGCCTGGTCCTCGTCGAGTTGGACGGCGCCCCGGACCGCTCGTACCGCCACGGTTTGGCTCCTTACCTGCTGTGCGTCACGGCTCCTTGCCCGTCCAGCCTAGTGAGCCCGGCCTGACCGGGCGCGCGGCGCCCGCCTGCCGAGACACCCGCACGTGAAGTCATTTGTGGCACCCTGTCCTGAATTGAAGCTTCTGCGGTGTTCTTCGGAGTGACGACATGACGACGGGTACGACACGACGCGCGGTGCTGGCGACAGGTGCGGCGGGCACGGCGGCACTGCTCGCGGGCTGCGGCGGGGGCGGTGACGACGGCGGTTCGGACGGGACCTCGACCCCGGAGGGCACCGGCGCGGGCGGCGGGGGCGAGGCGCTGGCGACGACGACTGACATCCCGGTCGGCGGCGGCAGGATCTTCAAGGACGAGAAGGTCGTCGTCACCCAACCCCAGGAGGGCGACTTCAAGGCGTTCTCGGCGGTCTGCACCCACCGCGCCTGCCTCGTGACCACGGTCGAGGACGGCACGATCAACTGCCCCTGCCACGAGAGCAAGTTCAGCGTCACCGACGGCGCGGTGGAGAGCGGCCCGGCCCAGCGGCCGCTGCCCGCCGAGCAGATCACGGTCTCGGGAAATTCGATTCGGCTGGCCTGAACCGGCCCCGTACGCTCCCGGCATGCAGCCCTCGCACACCCACGCCCTGGTCCGTGACCACACGATCTACTCCTGTGTGATGGGTTCACGCGCCTTCGGTCTCGCGACGGACGACAGCGACACGGACCGGCGGGGTGTGTTCCTGGCGCCGACCGCCCTGTTCTGGCGCTTCGAGAAGCCGCCGACGCATGTGGAGGGGCCGGCCGAGGAGCAGTTCGGCTGGGAGCTGGAGCGCTTCTGCGAGCTGGCCCTGCGGGCCAACCCGAACATCCTGGAGTGCCTGCACTCCCCTCTGGTGGAACACGTCGACGACACGGGCCGTGAGCTGCTGGCCCTGCGCGAGGCGTTCCTGTCGCGGCAGGCCCAGGAGACGTTCGCCCGGTACGCCCTCGGCCAGCGCAAGAAGCTGGAGGCGGACGTCCGCACGCACGGCGCGCCCCGCTGGAAGCACGCCATGCATCTGCTGCGCCTGCTGATGAGCTGCCGCGACCTGCTGCGCACGGGCACGCTCACCATCGACGTGGGCGACCAGCGCGAACCCCTGCTGGCGGTCAAGCGCGGCGAGGTCTCCTGGGACCGCGTCGAGGCGTGGATGGCCCGGCTGGCCGCGGAGACCGCTGAGGCGGCGGCCCGCTCCCCGCTGCCGGCGGAACCGGACCGGGCCCGGGTCGAGGACTTTCTCTTCCGGACCCGGCGCGCGTCAGCCCTTCGGGCCGTCGAGGCGGACCCGGATCACGAAGTCGTGCAGGGCGTCGTACGCGGCGGGGGTCTCCGGCAGCGCTGACAGTGCCTGTTCCTCGTCGAGCGTCTTCTGCAGCCGTTCCACGTCCTCGGCCACGCGGTCCTGATCCACCTCGGCCTTGCCGTGCTCCTGTGCCGCCTTCGCCGCGACGAGGTCCGGCAGATACGCGGGGGCCTCCTCGACCAGCGGCAGCAGGCTCGGCAGATGGGCCTGCACCTCGCCGCCGCGCATGAGGTGGATGCCGGTGAGCAGCACCCGGAACGTGTAGAGCAGCGGCTTGAGTTCACCGGTCTTCTCGAACAGCCGCCACTGGGTGATGGCGAAACCCCGGTAGTGGTGGGCGTGGTGCCGGGTGAGGACGCCCGGCACGAGGGAGATCAGTTCGCGGTGCGCGTCGCCGGTGTGCACGACGAGCGGGGAGAGCAGCTGCTCCAGCACATAGCCGTTGCGGCGCAGCATCAGCCGTACGAACTTGCGCAGGTCGTGGGTGACGAGGTCCATCTCGACGCCGTCCCGGTCCCACATCCTCGACCGTGTCTCCTCCGGCTCCCTCAGCCCGACCAGGTCGGCGGCGGGCAGCAGATGCACACCGCGCAGGTCGACGTCGGAGTCGCGGGAGGGGAAGCCGTACAGGTGGGCTCCGGAGACGGTGGCGAACAGCAGGGGATCGGGCTGTTCGGCGACCACGGGTGCCAGGTCGATGTCGAGGGCGTCGGTCATCCCTCAAGCGTCCCAGAGCGCCCCCAGCGACACGAGGTCGCCCTGGTACTCGATCCGGTCGGCCCACTCCGCGGGCCAGGCGGCCGGACCGTGGTGGGCGCCCGCGAAGGCACCGGTGAGGCAGGCGATGGAGTCCGAGTCGCCGGAGGTGCAGGCGGCGCGGCGCAACGCGGTGACGGGCTCGTCGACGAAGAGGAGGAAGCACAGCAGTCCGGTGGCGAGGGCCTCTTCCGCGATCCAGCCCTCCCCGGTGGCGAGGCACGGGTCGGTCTCCGGGGACGGGGTGCGCAGGGCCTGCTGGACGCGGTCCAGGGCGTCGAGGCACTCGTCCCAGCCGCGGGCGATGTAGTGCTCGGGCGAGGGGTCCTGGCTGTAGGTCCACAGGTCGCCCAGCCAGCGGGCGTGGTAGCGGGAGCGGTTCTCGTAGGCGTACGAGCGCAGCTGTCCGACCAGGCCGAGCGGTTCGGCGCCCTGGGCGAGCAGGCGTACGGCGTGGGCGGTGAGGTCGGCGGCGGCGAGCGCGGTGGGGTGGCCGTGGGTGAGGGCGGCCTGCAACTGGGAGGCGCCGGCGCGCTGTTCGTCGCTGAGCGGGCCGATGAGGCCGAGGGGCGCGACCCGCATGTTGGCGCCGCAGCCCTTGGAGTGGATCTGGCTGGCGAACTGCCAGGGGTGGCGCTCCCGTGCGAGGAGGTCGCAGGCGACCAGGCAGGTCTGGCCGGGGGCGCGGTTGTTCTCCGGGGAGCGGGACCATGCGACGAACTCCTTGCGGACGGCCTTCTCCAGGGCCTCGGGGCCGAGCACCCCGCGGTCCATGGCGGCCCGCAGCCCGTGGCCGAGCGCGAGGGTCATCTGGGTGTCGTCGGTGACGATCGCGGGCCTCGGCAGCTCCATGTTCCGCCAGGGGCCGAACTTCGCGAGGATCGACGGTACGTCGTTGAACTCGGTGGGGAAGCCGAGCGCGTCCCCGAGGGCGAGGCCGAGCAGGGAGCCGGTGGCGGCGCGCTTCGCGAGCAGCGTCATGGTCATCGGGGCCGTCCTTCCGTGGTGGGTCGCAGCAGGGGCGGGTGCAGGGCGGTGGCCCCACCCGCTCGGTACAGCGCGGCGGGCTTGCCGCGTCCGCCGGTCAGGCGGGCGGCGCCGGGCACCTGTTCGACGAAGCCCGGCGTGGCCAGCACCTTGCGCCGGAAGTTGGGCCGGTCGAGGGGAGTGCCCCATACGGTCTCGTAGACCTGCTGCAATTCGCCGAGCGTGAACTCGGGGGGACAGAAGGCGGTGGCGAGACAGGTGTACTCGAGCTTGGCACCGACGCGTTCGTGGGCGTCGGCGAGGATGCGGTCGTGGTCGAAGGCGAGCGGGCCGACGGCGTCGAAGCGCAGCCACTGGGCCTGGGCCGCGTCGCCGCCGCCGTGCGGGACGGGCGGGTCGGGCAGCAGGGCGGCGAACGCGACGGTGACGACCCGCATCCGGGGGTCCCTGCCGGGTTCGCTGTAGGTACGCAGCTGCTCCAGGTGGAGCCCCGAGGCGTCCGTGACGCCGGTCTCCTCCGCGAGCTCCCGCCAGGCGGCCTCCTCGGCGGACTCGTCCGGCAGCACGAACCCGCCGGGCAGCGCCCAGCGGCCGGCGTAGGGCTCCTGGCCACGCTCGACGAGCAGCACCTGAAGGGTGCCCGCGCGGAGGGTGAGGACGGCGAGGTCGACGGTGACGGCGAAGGGCTCGAAGGCGTACTTGTCGTAGCCCTCGGGTGAGGTCATGCCCGTCGCCTCCTTTATGGTCACCCTGACTAATAGTCATTCCGACTATAAATGCGCGGGGGTGGGCGCACAACCCTTTACGGGGAAAGGAACGCCAAGAGCGGGGCCGGAAACGGCAAAGGGCCGGCCCCGGGCACGAACCCGGGACCGGCCCACCACTGAACAGGGAGGCTTAGAGGTCGACCTCCCCCATCAGCATCCCGACCTCGGTGTTGGACAGTCGGCGCAGCCAGCCCGACTTCTGGTCGCCGAGGGTGATCGGCCCGAAGGCTGTGCGGACCAGCTTGTCGACGGGGAAGCCGGCCTCGGCCAGCATCCGGCGCACGATGTGCTTGCGCCCCTCGTGGAGGGTGACCTCGACGAGGTAGTTCTTGCCGGTCTGCTCGACGACCCGGAAGTGGTCGGCGCGCGCGTACCCGTCCTCCAGCTGGATGCCGTCCTTGAGCCGCTTGCCCAGGTCACGCGGGATCGGGCCGACGATGTGCGCGACGTAGGTCTTCTTCACGCCGTACTTGGGGTGCGTCAGCCGGTGCGCCAGCTCACCGTGGTTGGTGAGCAGGATGACACCCTCGGTCTCGGTGTCCAGGCGGCCCACGTGGAACAGCCGGGTCTCGCGGTTGGTGACGTAGTCACCGAGGCACTGCCGGCCCTCCGGGTCCTCCATGGTCGACACGACGCCGGCGGGCTTGTTGAGGGAGAAGAACTGGTACGACTGCGTCGCCACGGTCAGACCGTCGACCCTGACCTCGTCCTTCTCCGGGTCGACCCGCCGGCCCTGCTCGGTGACGATCTCGCCGTTGACCTCGACGCGGGCCTGCTCGATCAGCTCCTCGCAGGCACGCCGGGAGCCGTAGCCGGCGCGGGCGAGCACCTTCTGCAGCCGCTCGCCCTCCTGCTCGGCGCCCGGGAAGGTCTTGGGCAGCTTGATGTCCTTCTTGCCCGCGTACCGCTCCCGGTTGCGCTCCTCGGCGCGCGCGTCGTACTCGCGCGAGGTCGCCGGGGCCGAACGGCCGCGCCCGCGGGGCTGCTGCGCCTGCTTGGGGCCGCCCTTGGCGCCGCCGCGCGCGGAGGCGCCCCGCCCGGACTTCGGGCCGTCCTGCGTCCCGCCGGGGCCCACGTCGTAGCGGCGCTCCTCGGGGCGGGGCTTGCGGGGACGGCCCTGGCCGCCCTGCTTCTGGTCCCTGTTGTTGCCGGCACCGCGGTGGTTACCGCGCCCGCCGCTCTTGCCGCTACCGCTGCTTCGCATCAAAGTTCCGTCGTCGTCGTGTCAGTCATGGCCGACGTGGGTCCGTCGTCCGCGTCCGGGGCATCCGGATCGAACGACGGTACGGCTTCCTGGGTCTCGGCCTCGATCGCCTCGGCCTCCGGGAGGAAGGGCGCGAGTTCCGGTAGCTCGTCCAGGCCGCGCAGGCCCATCCGCTCCAGGAAGTAGTTCGTCGTCCTGTACAGGATCGCACCTGATTCGGGTTCCGTGCCCGCCTCCTCCACCAACCCGCGCTGGAGCAGGGTCCGCATGACCCCGTCGCAGTTGACCCCGCGCACCGCGGAGACACGGCTGCGGCTGACCGGCTGGCGGTAGGCGACCACGGCCAGCGTCTCCAGCGCGGCCTGGGTGAGCCGGGCCTGCTGCCCGTCGAGCACGAACCGCTCCACGGCGGCCGCGTACGCGGGGCGGGTGTAGAACCGCCACCCCCCGGCGATCAGCCGCAGCTCGAAGCCGCGCCCCTGGGCGGTGTAGTCGTCGGCCAGTTCCCGCAGCGCCTTGGCGATCTGCCGCTTCGGCCGCTCCAGGATCTTGCTCAGGTGCTCCTCGGTCGCGGGCTCGTCCACGACCATGAGGACGGCCTCCAGGGCGGGCTTGAGGTCGAGGTCGGCGACGGTACGCAGCCCCCCTGACACCACGGTCGCCTCGGTCGTCTCCTCGCTCACGCCTTCTCCTCCTTGGGGGGCTCGGGCGGCCGGTCGAACTCGTCCGTGACCACGGGCTCCGCGTCGCCGTCCCCGCCCGTCCAGCGGACGATCAGGTCACCGAGGGCGGTCTCCTGGTCCAGGGCCACGGCCTTCTCCCGGTACAGCTCCAGCAGCGCCAGGAACCGGGCCACGACGGTGAGGGTGTCGTCGGTGTCCTCGACGAGCACGCGAAAGCTGGCCTCCCCCAGCTCCCGCAGCCGCGCGACGACGATCCCGGCCTGCTCCTGCACGCTGACCAGCGGCGCGTGGATGTGGTCGACGTACACCTGCGGCTTGGGCTTCGGCTGCATGGCCTTCACGGCCAGCCTGGCGAATCCTTCCGCCCCGATGCTGATGACCACCTCGGGCAGCAGCTCCGCGTGCTGCGGCTCCAGGCCGACGGTACGGGGGTAGCGCCGGGCCTCCTCCTCCAGCCGCCCGTTGAAGATCTCCGCGATCTGCTTGTACGCCCGGTACTGCAGCAGGCGGGCGAACAGCAGGTCGCGGGCTTCGAGCAGCGCGAGGTCGCCCTCGTCCTCCACCTCGGCGGCGGGCAGCAACCGGGCCGCCTTCAGATCGAGCAGCGTCGCGGCGACGACGAGGAACTCGGTCGTCTCGTCGAGGTCCCAGTCCGGTCCCATGCCGCGGATGTGCGCCATGAACTCGTCGGTCACCTTGGACAGCGCGACCTCGGTGACATCCAGCTTGTGCTTCGAGATCAACTGCAACAGCAGATCGAACGGCCCCTCGAAGTTGGCCAGCCGAACCTTGAAGACGCCGTCGTCGTCGCCGTCGCCCTGCGCCTCGACGCCGGCCGGTGCGCCGGCGGATGTGGTCTCACCACCGGGGTCAGCGTGGTGGACAGGCCCCCGTGCCGGAACGCGTGGGCCCGACGCCCCACCGGCCCCGGCCCCGGCCCCGGCAGGGGCGTCGGCCTCGGCAGGGGCCTCGATCCCGGACTCCGGCGCGCCGGTCGCCGCCCGCGCCTGGGCGGCCAACGGCTCACCCCCGGCATCGACCCCGGCGACCGACTCACTCCCGGCCCTGGGCGCGGTTTCGGCTTCGGCATCGGCATCGGCATCGGCATCGGCGGAGGGATGCTCGTCACCGCCGCTTGCGTTGTGGGCAGTCGTTCCGCGGGGCGGAAGGGGTGGGCACAACGCCCCACCGGCCTCGGCCGGGACACGCTCCTCGGCCGACGACTCACCCACCGGCGAACCCGGCGGAGCCACCGGCCCCCTCCCCAGCGCACGCCGACGGCCGGCGGGACCGCCGGGAGGCGCCGCCGACGACGAGGGGTCATACGAGGTCATAGCCCCCGCAGGCTACTCCTACCGCCCCCGCAGCCGTCGTACGAGGATGCTCGCGTCCCCGCGGGCCTCCAGATCCGCCAGCACCACGGCGACGGCCTCCCGGACGATCCGCCCGCGGTCGACGGCCAGCCCGTGTTCCCCGCGCAGTACCAGCCGCGCGTGCTCGAGGTCCATCAGCTCCTCGGCGGACACATACACGGTGATCTTCTCGTCGTGCCGCTCCCGCCCACTGGGCCGGCGTCCGGCGGCCCGCCCCCGCTTGCGCGGCGCGGCCCCGGCGGCCGCGCCCGGGGCGGCAGAACCTTCCTGCGGCTTCGGCTGGCGCCCGGCGGCGGCCCGCTCGGCCCCGGCGGCGGCGGACCGGCTGCGCGGCTGCTCGTCGGACTCGGCGTCCGCGGCCACATGCTCGGACCCCTCGCCGTCCCCGCCCTGCACGGGCACCGACGGCGGCGCGTCCTCCACGGTCGCGCCGACGTCGCTCTCCCCGGCGGGAGCGGGCACACGGGCTTCTCCGTTGGCCCCCCGTCGGGGAGTGGACGGCTGAAGCGCCATTCCCCCTGTCGTACGGAAGAGTTCGTCGGCCCCCGGCAGACTCACTCGGCGTGACACCGGGCGAGCACCTCCCTGGCGAGCTGGCGGTAGGCGGCGGCGCCGACGGAGTTGGAGGCGTACGTGGTGATCGGCTCACCGGCGACCGTGGTCTCCGGGAAGCGGACCGTGCGCCCGATGACCGTGTGGTAGACGTGGTCGTCGAACGCCTCGACGACCCGCGCGAGCACCTCACGGCTGTGCACCGTGCGGGAGTCGTACATGGTGGCGAGGATGCCGTCGAGCTCCAGCTCGGGGTTGAGCCGCTCCTGGACCTTCTCGATGGTCTCCGTCAGCAGCGCGACACCGCGCAGCGCGAAGAACTCGCACTCCAGCGGCACGATCACCTTGTGGGCGGCCGTCAGGGCGTTCACGGTGAGCAGACCGAGCGAGGGCTGGCAGTCGATGACGATGTAGTCGTAGTCGGCCATCAGCGGCTTCAACGCCCGCTGGAGCGTGGACTCGCGCGCGACCTCGGAGACCAGCTGGACCTCGGCCGCCGAGAGGTCGATGTTGCTCGGCAGCAGGTCCATGTTCGGGACCGCGGTCTTCAGCAGGACCTCGTCGGCCGACATGCCCCGCTCCATGAGCAGGTTGTAGACCGTGAGGTCGAGCTCCATCGGGTTCACCCCGAGGCCGACCGAGAGGGCGCCCTGCGGGTCGAAGTCGACGAGGAGGACCCGGCGTCCGTACTCCGCGAGCGCGGCACCCAGGTTGATGGTCGACGTGGTCTTGCCGACGCCGCCCTTCTGGTTGCACATCGCGATGATCTTCGCGGGGCCGTGGTCGGTCAGCGGGCCCGGGATCGGGAAGTACGGCAGCGGGCGCCCGGTCGGGCCGATGCGCTCGCGGCGCTGACGGGCCGCGTCGGGCGCGAGCGTCGCCGCGTACTCCGGATCGGGCTCGTACTCGGCGTCGGGGTCGTAGAAGTGCCCGTCGGGCAGCTCGTCGTAGTCGGCGAAGTGGTTGTGGACCCCGCCACTTCCGTCGCCGGCCATGGCGTTCACGTGTTGGCCATCCATGCTCTGGTGTGCTGGCTGAGTCACCCCTGAGGACTGGTGACCCTGGTGGGCTGCGAAGGTGCGGACTGCGACGGAGCCGACAGCCGCGAACCCCGTGGGTCCCGAGACCCGCGCAGGCATTCCTGGTTGACCACCCCCGGGAGTAAATGTCGACTCATTCACAAGTCGTCTTACCTCCTTGGTGACCAGGAAACTTCTAGATAGGTCAGCGTGGCACCATGCCGACGGTTGGCGACTCTATGGCGTGTCGGCGGTCCGCAGCAACACAATCCGCCGGACCCGGCCCGATGTGTCGGCAATGAAACATGCGACTGTCAAGGGCGTAGGGCCGTCGCACAGCAGGTTTCACCGGTGCGTGAAACATCCGAAGGGTTACGTTCGAGGCGAGTTGCGCGAGTGTCGCAAAGTGACCATACACACATCCGGCCGGACCTTGTCGGGCAAGATCCGGCCGGGAAACCGCTGTTGACGACCTGTGTTGACGTATCGCCTTTTACTCAAAGGTGACTCAAAGCAGCCCGTCGACGGCCCTGCGGTCAGCCGAGGAGCGAGGCCAGTTCGGTGTGCTCCAGTCCGTGCGCCTCCGCGACCTCGCGGTAAACGACCGCCCCGTCATGGGTGTTGAGGCCCTTGGCCAGCGCGGGGTCGCGGCGCAGCGCCTCGACCCAGCCATGGTTCGCGAGTTCCACGATGTACGGCAGCGTGGCGTTGGTCAGCGCGTAGGTGGAGGTGTTGGGCACCGCGCCGGGCATGTTGGCGACGCAGTAGAAGACCGACTCGTGGACCTTGAAGGTCGGTTCGGCGTGCGTGGTGGGCCGCGAGTCCTCGAAGCAGCCGCCCTGGTCGATCGCGATGTCGACAAGGACACTTCCCGGCTTCATCCGCGACACCAGCTCGTTGGTGACCAGCTTCGGCGCCTTGGCGCCCGGGATGAGGACGGCGCCGATGACGAGGTCGGCCTCCAGGCACGCCTTCTCCAGTTCGAAGGCGTTGGAGACGACGGTCTGGATCTTCGTACCGAAGATCTTGTCGGCTTCCTTGAGCTTGTTGATGTCCTTGTCGAGCAGGGTCACGTGGAAGCCCATGCCGATGGCGATCTGCGCGGCGTTCCAGCCGGAGACACCGCCGCCGATCACGACGGCTCGCCCGGCCAGCACACCCGGCACACCGCCGGGGAGCACACCGCGGCCACCGTTGGCGCGCATCAGGTGGTAGGCGCCGACCTGGGGAGCGAGCCGGCCCGCGACCTCGGACATCGGGGCGAGCAGCGGCAGCGCGCGGTTCGGCAGCTCGACGGTCTCGTAGGCGATCGCGGTGGTGCCCGACTCGACGAGCGCGTCGGTGCACTCCTTGGACGCGGCCAGGTGCAGATAGGTGAAGAGGGTCTGGTCCTTGCGGAGGCGGTGGTACTCCTCGGCGATGGGCTCCTTGACCTTCAGCAGCAGGTCGGCGGCGGCCCACACCTCGTCGGCCGTGGCCAGGATCTGGGCGCCGGCGGCGACGTACTCGGCGTCCGGGATCGACGAACCGACGCCGGCGCCCTCTTCGACGACGACCTGGTGGCCGTGGCGCACCAGCTCGTGCACACCGGCCGGGGTGATCGCCACTCGGAACTCGTTGTTCTTGACCTCGCGGGGGATGCCGACCTTCACGTCGATCACGGTCCTTGGATCGGAGGGGTGTGGGGGCGCGCACGCATAATCGGTACATGCCCGCACGATGCAGGACATACCCGTACGCATCGGAGCGCACCGGGAGACACCGCAGGAGAACCGGCGGCGCAGCCAGTCTAATGAAGGTATCCCCGCTGTCTAGCCTTTCAATGCATCAATCTTTTGCGGATGCACTACGGATTTCGTAGGCGTTAGGGCCATGTTCCGGCTCCGTCTCGCCGGTCCCGCCGGTCTCGGGTGGCCTGTTCTCGCCGTCGAGCAGCCGCTCGGCGGCCCCCCGGTGCAGCCGGGCCGCCGCCGGGTCGCCGAGCCGTTCCAGGGTGTCAGCGAGCCGGATCTGGAGCGCGGCCTGCAACCGGACGTCCCCGGCGCGCCGCGCCCACTCCACCGCCTCCTGACAGGTGGACAGCGCCTCCTCGGGGCGCCCGGCGTACTCCTGGACGCGGGCCATCTCGCTCAACGCCCTCGCCTGGGCGCCCACATCGCCGAGCCTGCGGTGGCCGGTGAGGGCCGAGCTCCAGTTGCGCAGCGCCTCGCCGTAGCGGCCCGCGTAGGTGTACGCGGTGGCGATCCGGCCGTACAGCCGGGCGGCGTCCTCGCGCTCGTCCCGGGCCAGGCGCTGGGCGAGCGCCCTGCCGTACCAGTCGGCGGCCCGTTCGTAGTCCTCCAGCTCCTGGTGGGCGCCGCCTACGGATTCCATCGCGCGGCCGGTCGCGTAGGGGTCGTTCGCCTGCCGTCCGGCGTCGAGGGCGGCCCGGTAGCGGGCGAGCGCCGCCCTCGTCCGGCCGGTGCGGGCGTCCAGGTCCCCCAGGTTCAGCAGGGCCGCCGCCTTCTCGCGCGGCAGGTCCCGGCGCTCGGCGACATCGAGGACCAGCCGGTGGACGCCGTACAGGTCGGCGGCCACGGCCTGGGTGCCGAAGTGCGCCACCAGGGCCCGGACGAGCTGGGACATCAGCCGTCGGGCGAGGGTGTCCAGCTGGCCGTCGGCGACGGCGAGCCGGGCGGCGGCGAGCAGCGCGGGCCGACGCACCCGCAGCCACTCCTCGGCGGCCCTGGGGCTCGGGAACCGCAGCGCCTTGGGCATCTCCAGGAGCTTCTCGCGGGCGAGCGGGCTGTCGGTCTCGGTGATGGCCCGGCAGGACTGGAGCAGCCGTACCGTCCGCTCCAGCATCCGGGCCCGGGCCAGCTGGAGCTCGCGCGGCTTCTCCTGGCTCTCGGCGGCGGCGCGCAGCAGCGGCTGGAGGCAGCCGGGGACCTCGTACTGGGGCATCGCCGAGTCGGCCCGGTGCAGGAACCCCAGGGCCACGAAGTCGTCCAGCGCGGTGCGGGCCGCACCGACGGAGCAGCCGGCGAGCCCGGAGGCGATGTGCGGGTCGACCAGGCCGGCCGGAGCGAGGGCGAGCAGGCGCAGTATCCGGGCGGCGGCACCCGGCAGCGCCGCGTACGAGAGCCGGAAGACCCGGGCGAGAACCGGGCCCTCGTCCTCCTCGGCGCGCAGTTGTTTGGCCAGGTCGGAGACGGCGACGGTGGGCCGGGCGGCGAGCCATCCCCCGGCGAGCCGCAGCGCGGCGGGCTGGGCGGCGCACACCTCGGCGAGGATCTCGGCGGAGCGCGGGTCGACGGTGACGCGCACCGAGCCGGTGAAGCGTTCCAGCAGGGCCACCGCGGACTTGGTGTCCAGTCCGCCCAGGGTGCACGGGCGGACGTCGGAAATGCCCGTCAGCGGCCCCCCGGAGACCGCGACGACCAGGGAGTCGGGGGTGTCCGGAAGCAGCGCGTCGACCTGCTCGGCGTCGACCGCGTCGTCCAGCAGCAGCACCACCCGGCGGTCGGCCAGCGCCTCCCGGAGCGCCTCGCTGAGGTCGTCCTCGTCGGCCCCGGCGGGGACCGGGAGACCGAGTTCGCCGAGCAGGTGACCGGCAGCCCGCTCGACCGGGACGCGGGTGCCGTCCGGCTCGGCGAGGCGGGCCCGCAGCACCCCGTCGGGGTAACCGTGGGCGATCTGCCGGACGAGTTCCTCGGCGAGCGCCGTGCGGCCGAAGCCGGGCCGGCCGGCGATGAGCAGCACGCGCGCGTGCGGTGCCTTGCGGCCGGCGAGGGTGTTGAGCCCGG
This sequence comes from Streptomyces sp. NPDC030296, assembly GCF_055572815.1. Taxonomy (NCBI): domain Bacteria; kingdom Bacillati; phylum Actinomycetota; class Actinomycetes; order Kitasatosporales; family Streptomycetaceae; genus Streptomyces; species Streptomyces sp. NPDC030296. Next base: position 22,775 of record NZ_JBVICQ010000008.1, on the reverse strand, counting down.
CGCGGTCGATGTCGGCCCGCAGCTCCTTCAACTCCCGTGCCCTGCCGAGGAACTGACTGTCCGTGGGGGCGGCCTCGACAGCCGGGGGCCGCCCTGTTCCGGACGCCGGGGCTCCCCCGGTGTCCACCGCCTGATCCGCCACGGGCCACACTCCCGTCCCACCGCACGAGCCAGCCCGCCGGGACTCCGGTTCGGGCGTTTCCCGAGCCTAGTTCACGCTCTGCGACGATCTCGGCGGAGCGGGGCGGACGGATCCCTCGATCGGATCAGAAGATCGTACGACTGACGCCACGAGGAGAACGACCCTTACGGCCCCTACGACTCGAACGGGCGGGCGGGCCACGGCGCCTCGGCCGGACGCAGCGCGTCCACCCCGTCGCCGCTGCGCGCCGCCACCAGCGACAGCGCGCCCACCACCAGGCAGTTGTTGTGCAGCTCCCCGGCCAGCACACCCCGGACCACCTCGTCGAGGGGCACCCGGGCCAGCTCCATGTCGGCCTCCTCGTCCTCCACCTCGAAGCGCCGTCCGTCGGCCTCGGAGAGGTCGCGGGCGAGGAAGACGCGGACGGCCTCGTCACAGCCGCCGGGGGTGGTGTAGACGTCGGTCAGCACCCGCCAGTCCTCCGCCTTGACGTGCGCCTCCTCGTACAGCTCGCGCTGGGCGGCGTGCAGCGGGTTCTCGCCCGGCACGTCCAGGAGGCCCGCCGGGATCTCCCACAGCTTCTGGCGCACGGGGTGGCGGTACTGGCGGAGCACCAGCACGCGGTCCTGGTCGTCGAGGGCGAGAACGGCGACGGAACCGGGGTGGACCTGGTAGTCCCGCCGGACCACCGAGCCGTCGGGCATGACCACGTCGTCGGTGCGCACGGAGGTCTTGTTGCCGGTGAACGGCGTCTCGCTCGCCCGGACCTCCCACTCCTCGGCGGTGTCCTTGATCGTCATGTCGACTCGTCCTCCCACACGTGCCATGAAACCGGGGCGCACCTCCCGAAAGAGGCGCACCCCGGTCACCGTACAACTCCTGCGTCGCGCAACTGACCGTCACCAGCCGCGACTTGCTGTCACTTTCCTGCGGTCTTCCGCTCCACGGCGGCCTTGACCAGACCCGCGAAGAGCGGGTGCGGGCGGGTCGGACGGGAGCGCAGCTCGGGGTGCGCCTGCGTCGCTACCAGGTAGGGGTGGACCTCGCGCGGGTACTCGACGTACTCGACGAGCTTGCCGTCGGGCGAGGTGCCGGTGAACTGCAGGCCCGCCTTCTTCTCCAGTTCCGCGCGGTAGGCGTTGTTCACCTCGTAGCGGTGGCGGTGGCGCTCCTCGACGTACTCCTTGCCGTCGTACACCTCGCGCACGATCGAGCCCTCGGCGAGCTTGGCCGGGTACATGCCCAGGCGCATCGTGCCGCCCATGTCGCCCTCACCGGCGACGATGTCGAGCTGCTCGGCCATGGTGGAGATCACCGGGTGGGCGGTGGCGGAGTCGAACTCGGTGGAGTTGGCGTCCGGGATGTCGGCGAGGTTGCGCGCCGCCTCGATCACGATGCACTGCAGACCGAGACAGAGGCCGAGCAGCGGGATGCGGTTCTCGCGGGCGTACTGGATGGCGCCGACCTTGCCGGAGACACCGCGGTCGCCGAAGCCGCCGGGGATGCAGATGGCGTCGACGTCGGCGAGCTGCGCCGCGGCGCCGGCCGGGGTCTTGCAGTCGTCGGAGGTGACCCACTTGATCTTCACGCGCGCCCGGTTGGCGAAGCCGCCCGCGCGCAGCGCCTCGGTGACCGAGAGGTAGGCGTCGGGCAGGTCGATGTACTTGCCGACGAGCGCCAGGTTGATCTCGTGCCGCGGGTTGTGGACGCGGTCGAGCAGGTCGTCCCAGGTCGTCCAGTCCACGTCGCGGAACGGCAGGTCCAGCTTGCGGACGACATACGCGTCGAGGCCCTCGCCGTGCACGGTCTTCGGGATGTCGTAGATCGAGCGGGCGTCCGGGCAGGCGACGACGGCGGCCTCGTCGACGTCGCACATGAGGGAGATCTTCCGCTTGATCGCGGCGGGCACCTCGCGGTCGCAGCGCAGCACGATCGCATCTGGCTGAATACCGATGTTGCGCAGTGCCGCGACCGAATGCTGCGTCGGCTTCGTCTTCAGTTCCCCGGAGGGGCCGATGTACGGCAGGAGCGAGATGTGGACGACGAAGACGTTGTCACGGCCGACCTCGTGGCGGACCTGGCGGACGGTCTCCAGGAACGGCAGCGACTCGATGTCGCCGACCGTGCCGCCGACCTCCGTGATGACGACGTCGACCTCGTCGGACGCCATGCGCCGGATGCGGTGCTTGATCTCGTTGGTGATGTGCGGGATGACCTGCACGGTGTCGCCCAGGTACTCGCCGCGCCGCTCCTTGGCGATGACGGTGTTGTAGACCTGCCCTGTAGTGACATTGGCAGAGCCGTCCAAGTCGCGGTCTAGGAAGCGCTCGTAGTGTCCGATGTCGAGGTCGGTCTCGGCGCCGTCGTTGGTGACGAACACCTCACCGTGCTGGAAGGGGTTCATCGTGCCGGGGTCGACGTTCAAGTACGGGTCGAGCTTCTGCATCACCACGCGCAGGCCGCGGGCCTTGAGCAGCATGCCGAGGCTGGAGGCGGTCAGCCCCTTGCCGAGCGAGGAGGCGACACCCCCGGTGACGAAGATGTGCTTGGTCGTCGTGGTGCTGTTTCGGAAAGCAGCGGGCGGCATGGCCAAGAGGGGGCTCCCGTGGTCGCGGTTCTGGGTGCGGGTCGGCCGCCGCCCGATCGGGTCGTCGGGGGGTGCCGTCGCTGCGGTTCGGGGGTCCCTTGCGAGTCGGGGCGCCCACCGGTCCACGGGCTACCAGGGTATCAGCGACCGGCCACGATCGCTTCCGGCCACTCTCCGCGTACGGGCCGCCACGGACTTCGTACGACAGTCGGCGAATACCGGCCGCGGGTCACCCCTGGCTCACTCGTTCGGCCCACTCACGTTGCCTGGAGCGGCACGCGCAGCCCCCCGGTGCGTCGTATCCTCTTCGGACACTCGCTGCCGAGCCCGGCCGGGGAAACGGCACCACCCCCGCCCGTCTCCGGAAACATGCGAGCTCGTCAGTTCGTTGAGCAACGATGGCCTCATATGCGTTGAGGATCGTTGAGCGACATCGCATGACACCAGCCCTTGGATCACTCTGGAAGCATGGATCCTTTGTCGATCCCTCGGGTCCCTTGACCGCACACCGCACAGCGACCGCCCCTCGGGGGGCGACGTGGCCGTTCGACTGGAGTTGCACGTGGCCGGGCGCATCGAAGACTACGCACTCATCGGAGACATGCAGACCGCTGCCCTGGTCTGCCGGGACGGGACGGTCGACTGGCTGTGCCTGCCCCGCTTCGATTCCCATGCCGTCTTCGCGGGCCTCCTCGGCACCGAGGAGCACGGCTTCTGGCGCCTGGGCCCCGCCCACGCGGCCGACGCCGAGCCGCCGACGGCATCCCGCCGCCGGTACCGCGGCGACTCGCTGATCCTGGAATCCGAGTGGGACACCCCGCGCGGCACGGTCCGTGTGACCGACTTCATGCCGCCCCGTGACGGCGCCCCCCAGCTGATCCGCATCGTCGAGGGCGTCAGCGGCCGGGTCCCGATGCGCTCCGCGCTGCGGATGCGCTTCTCGTACGGCCGGGTCGTGCCCTGGGTGCACAAGCACGAGGGGCGCACGGTGGCCGTCGCCGGCCCGGACTCCGTGTGGTTCGACACCGAGTGCGAGACCTACGGCAAGGCGCTGACGACCTACTCCGACTTCACGGTGACCCCGGGCGACCGCATCGCCTTCACCATCTCCTGGCAGCCTTCTCACAAGGAACCGCCGCCGCTGCCCGAGCCCGAGCCGTCGCTGCAGGCCACGGAGGAGTTCTGGCGGGAGTGGGTGGAGCACTGCACGTACCACGGCCCGTACCGCGAGGCGGTGGTCCGCTCGCTGATCACGCTCAAGGCCCTGACGTACGCCCCGACCGGCGGGATCGTCGCGGCGCCGACGACGTCCCTCCCGGAGCACATCGGCGGCGTCCGCAACTGGGACTACCGCTACACCTGGCTGCGCGACGCGGCGATCACCCTCTCCTCACTGCTGCGCACCGGGTACCGGGACGAGGCCCGCGCCTGGCGCGAGTGGCTGCTGCGGGCGGTCGCAGGCGACCCGGAGAACCTGCAGATCATGTACGGCATCGCCGGTGAGCGGGAGCTGGGCGAGGCGGAGCTGGAGTGGCTCCCCGGCTACGAGAACTCCGCGCCCGTCCGGGTCGGCAACGGCGCCGCGCACCAGCTCCAGCTGGACGTGTACGGCGAGGTCACCGAGGCCCTGCACCTGGCCCACATGACGGGTCTGGCCCGCAACGACTACGCCTCCCTGCTCCAGCTGAAGCTGATCCGCTACCTGGAGGACCACTGGGACGAGCCCGACGAGGGCATCTGGGAGGTCCGCGGCCCGCGCCGCCACTTCGTGCACTCCAAGGTCATGGCCTGGGTCGCGGTGGACCGCACGATCAAGCTCATCGAGTCCGGTGACGCGGACGGCCCCCTGGAGAAGTGGCGCGAGCTGCGCGACGACATCCACCGGGACGTGTGTGAGAAGGGCTACGACAAGGAGCGCAACACCTTCACGCAGTCGTACGGCTCGAAGGAGCTGGACGCCTCCCTGCTGCTGATCCCGCAGATGGGCTTCCTGCCGCCGGACGACAAGCGCGTCATCGGCACCATCGAGGCGATCCAGCGGGAGCTGTCGACCCCGGACGGCTTCATCCTGCGCTACCCGACCGCCGGTGCGGACGAGGGCGTGGACGGGCTGCCGGGCGACGAGGGCGCCTTCCTCGCCTGCTCGTTCTGGATGGCGGACGACCTGGCGATGATCGGCCGCGTCGACGAGGCCCGCAAGCTGTTCGAGAAGCTGCTGTCGCTCCGCAACGACCTGGGCCTCCTGGCCGAGGAGTGGGACCCGGAGCTGAAGCGCCAGGTCGGCAACTTCCCCCAGGCGTTCAGCCATGTCCCCCTCATCGACACGGCCCTCCGCCTGACCGCCTCGGGGGCGTACGGCGGCTGACGCACGCCCCCCGATCCGTCGCGCACGGCGGCGGATCGGCGCACGACCAGGCGCATGCAGCAAGCGCTTGCGCCTGGTCCGGGGGTTCGCGTCCACCCCATGGGCGCCCCCGTGTTCGAACAGGACCGATCCGCCGTACCCGCCTAGCCTGGAAGAAGTCCTGTCTCCTGGCTGAAAGGGGCCGGTCATGGCTCCCCTTTCCAAGGCCCACACGGCGCTGACCGAACTCCGCGAGGATCTGACCGGCGATGCGCTCGCCCCGGGGGACCCCGGGTACGACGACGCCCGGACGGTGTTCAACGGGATGATCGACCGACGTCCGGCGGTGATCGCCCAGTGCGAGAACCCGACCGATGTCGTACGGGCCGTGCGCTTCGGCCGTGACCTCGACCTCAACATCGCGGTGCGCGGCGGCGGCCACAGCGTGGCCGGATCGGCCCTCAACGACAACGGCCTGGTCATCGACCTGCGCCGGATGCACTCGGTCACGGTCGACCCCGCCGCGCGCAGCGTCCGGGTCGAGGGCGGCGCCACCATGAGCCACCTCGACCGCGCCACCGAGCCGTACGGTCTCGCCACCACCGGCGGCCGGGCCTCGACCACCGGAGTCGGCGGCTTCGTCCTCGGCGGCGGCAGCGGATGGCTCGAACGGGCCTTCGGCCTCGCCATCGACAACCTCCTCGGCGTGGAACTGGTGACCGCCGACGGCCGCGCGGTCCACGCGACCGCCGAGGAGAACCCGGAGCTGTTCTGGGCCCTGCACGGCGGCGGCGGCAACTTCGGCGTCGCCACCGCCCTCACCCTGCGTCTGCACGAACTGCCCGCCTTCGCGATCGCCCTGCTGCTGTACGAGCCGGAGCACGGCCAGGAGGTCGTCCGCGTCTACCGCGAGGTCCTCGAGAACGGCCCGCGCGAGGCCGGCGGGGGTGTCCTGTACTTCACCGGTCCACCCGAGGAGTTCGTCCCGGAGCACATGGTGGGCCGGCTCGTCTGCGGGATGCTCCTCACGTACGCCGGCACCGAGGACGACATGCGCAAGGTCGCCCAGCCGCTGCTGGCGCTGCCGCACGAGGCCGAGGTCGTCGGCGCGATGCCGTACGCGGACGTGCAGTGCATGATCGACGATCCGCCCGGACTGCGGAACTACTGGTCGGCTGAGTACCTGACCGGCCTGCCGGACGAGGTGGTCGACGTCTTCTGCGCCGAGGCCCGGTCGATGCCCGTGCCGACCAACTCGCAGCACATCCTCTTCCCGTACGGCGGCGCGGTCGCCGACGGCCCCGCCGAGTACCCGGTGCCGTACCGCGGTGCGCCATGGGCCGTGCACCCCTTCGGTGTCTGGGAGGACCCGGCGGACGACGAGCGGGCCGTCCAGTGGGTACGGGACGTCCGCGAGCACGTCCGGCCGTGGAGCACCGGCGCGGTCTATCTGAACTTCATCGGCGACGAGGGCGAGGGCCGGGTCCTGGCCGGCCTGGGCGCCGAGAACGCCCGGCGGCTGATGGCGGTGAAGGCCGAGTACGACCCCGACAACGTGTTCCGCTTCAACCACAACATCCCGCCGCGCGACCCCAAGGGCCGGCCCGCCGCCCACTGAGCGCTCCCCGGACCACTGAGCGCGCCTTCCCCGGACCACTGAGCGCCCCTCCCCCGGGCCGCTGAGCGCCCCTCCCCCGGCCACTGAGTGCTCCGCGCCGGGCGCTCCCGCGAGCGGCTCCCGGCGCGAAGATGCCCGGTCGGCCCGCGCGCGGGTACCGTCCGGTCCATGGACACCCGTGACAGCCGCGTACCCGCCGACGGTCGTGAGGCACAGGCAGGTATCACCGTGCGGCGGGCGCTGGAGCTGCCCGGGCTGCGCGGCGGGCTGCCGGAGGTCCTGGCCGGCGCCGACCGGCTGGAGCGGACCGTGCGCTGGGTGCACGCGGGCGAGGTCCCCAACATCGCCTCGCTCCTCAAGGGCGGCGAGCTGCTGCTGACCACGGGCTACGGGCTCGGTACGCGCCCCGCCGACCAGCGGGCGTTCGTACGGACGCTGGCCGACCGCGGTATCGCGGCACTCGTCGTCGAGCTGGGCACGCGGTTCACACGCCTTCCCCCGGCCCTGGTGGAGACCGCGCGCTCGGCCGGTCTCCCGCTGGTCCAGCTGCACCGCGAGGTGGCGTTCGTGACGGTCACCGAGGAGATCCACACCGAGATCGTCAACGGCCACTACGCGCTCCTGCAGCAGGCCGAGGAGGTCCACCGGCGCTGCACCGAGGCGCTGCTCGGCGGTGGTGGGGTGCCCCAGGTCCTCGGCATCCTGGCCGACTTCAGCCGCAACCCGGTCTTCCTGGAGACCGCCGACGGCCGGCTCCTGTACGCCGCCGGGGCCGGGCCCGCCGACACCGATCCGCTGCAGGTGTGGGAGGGGCTGCGGGACCGGCACCAGGACGAGCCGCCGGCCGGGACGACCATCGTCGACGTACCGGGCGGCGGACCGGGCACGGGCTCGGTACGGGCCCGGCTGGTCCTCCTGCCCGTGGTCGCTCCCCTGGCGCCGGTGCACCGGATGGCCGCCGAGCGTGCGGCCGGTGTCCTCGCCGTCGTCCTGATGCAGGCCCGGCAGGAGGAGGAGCTGGCGGCGCGCGGGCGCGGCGACTTCCTCACCGATCTCGCCGAGGGCCGTATCGAGGCGGAGGACGCCCCCGCCCAGGCCCGTGTGCTGGGCTTCCGACCGGGCGGCGGGCCCCTGCTGCCGGTGGTGATGCGGCTCGCCGACGGCCTGTCGCCGGGCGGTGGCTGGGCGGTGCTGGCCCGCGCGGTCGCCGAGGAGCTGACCCTGGTGGGCGTCCCCGTCCTGCTGGGGGTCCGGCCGGTCGAGGGCCGCGTCCCGCTGCTGGTGGGCCTGCGTGAGGAGGCGGAGCGTCCGGCGGTGGCTGACAAGGTCGCGGCGGCGCTGCGGGCGGGCGTGGAGCGGGCCGGTTTGCAGCGGCCGGGCGGACGGCCGCCCGTGGTGGTCGTCGGGGTGCCAGGGGACTGGGCGGCCGCCTCGGCGGGGCTCAGGCACGCGGCGGAGACGGCGACGGCCGCGCAGGGGCTGGCCGACCGCCCCTGGTACGACGCCCGGCGGCTCGACATCGACCTGCTGCTGTGGCGGCTGCGCGACCAACCCGACCTGGCCGCCTTCGTGGACCGCGCGCTCGGCCCCCTCCTCGACCACGACAGCCGCTCCCGGCCGCCGCTGCTGCCGACCCTGCAGACGTACCTCGCCCACGCGGGCCGCAAGGCGGAGACGGCCCGCGAGCTGCACCTCAACCGGCAGACCCTCTACAACCGCCTCGCCCGCATCGGCGAACTGCTCGGCACGGACCTGGACGACCCGCAGACGGTCCTGGCCCTGAGCCTGGCGCTCAAGGCCCGCAGACACGTGCCGTAGGAGGCGACCTCAAGGCACGCGGGTGTGGCCTCACATGAGGGGCCGGAGGTCGGTCAACTCGTCGTAGACGCTGAGCACCTGGGCCACCGTCTCGTCCTCGGTCGGCCAGGTCGCGGCCTGCCGGGTGCCCCGGTCGCGCAGTTCTTCCTGGAGCGCGGGGTCCTTGAGCAGGCACGCCACGGCCTCGGCGAACGCCCCTGCGTCCCCGAACGGGACGAGCGCGGCGGCGTCGCCCACGAGTTCGGGCACCGATCCGGCGGAGGCCGCGACGAGCGGTACGCGCGCGTGGAGCGCTTCCTGGGCGAGGACCGAGCGCGCTTCGGGTCCGCCGGGCAGCAACGCCAGGTCGGCGGCCGCGACCAGCTCGCCGATGTCGTCGTGCCGCCCGATGAGCCGTACGGGCAGTTCCTCGTCCTCGATGCGCCGCTGGAGGGCGCTCCACTGCGGCCCCTCGCCGACGATCACGACGAGCGGCTCGGGGTCGAGGCCGCGCCACTCCCGCGCCGCGTCGAGGAGCGTGTCGTACCCCCGGTACCGGTCGAGCGAGCCTGCGGCCACCAGCAACGGCCTCTCGGTGGCGCCGAGTTCGGCCCGGGTCTTGGAGCGGTGCCGGTCGGTGTCGTCGCCGTTCCGGCGGAGCGCGGGCACGGAGACGGCGGCGAGCCGGGCGTCGCGGGCGCCCCGGCTGCGGGCGCGGTCGACGAGTTCGGAGGAGGTCCCGAGCACCACGGCGGCGGCCTTGGCGACCCGCCGCTCCAGCAGCCGCAGCAGATGGGCCCGCGCGCCCTCGGCGTAGGACCGGGTGTGCCAGGTGACCACGAGCGGGGTGCGCCGCCCGCCGAGCGCGAGGGTGGCGCGGAAGCCGGCGTGCAGGCCGTGCGCGTGGACCAGGTCGGCGTCGGCGCAGGCGTTGCGCAGGGTGGCCACGGAGGCGGGGTCGCTGCTGCGGGGCACGTGGATGTGGCGGGCCCCCACGCCGGTGAAGTCGTGGACGCCTTCGGTCTCGTGGGGGGCGCACACGGTGACCCGCACGCCCCGGGCGACGAGTCCCGAGGCCAGCGACCGCACATGCGCGCTGCTCACCGCGCTGCCGCCGCCGAGCACTTGCACGGTTCGCAGCGGCGACTGGCCGTGCGGTGAGTGGCTGCTCACGTGGCTCACGTGGCCGGGGCTCCTGGTTCGGGGTCGGACGGTCACGAAGAAACGTACAGAAGGATCCGGCGGCGAGGATGGACCGCGCGAGGCCGCTTCTGCGTGGTCTGCGTAGCACGTCTCGCTACGTCGTACCTGTCCAAGGATGCCAGGCCGTACGGGTGTTCCGGCACCGCCGGACCGCACGAACGGCGCACCCGTGGGCAACACGACACCCAGCGTCACTCACACGAGTGAACTCCCGCACGACGTTGCCCCTCCACACCACTCCCGCCCCACTCCTGCCCGCCACACACCGGCGACCGCGGCCGGGCCAGGACGGCCCCGACGTCGCCCGCCGCCACCACGCCCGCAGCGAGCCCCTCGGGTGGGCGCGGAACCCGCGTCTCGGATCCCCGGCGCCGACGACGTCGTCGTCCGTCCCGCACGCCCCGGCGGCCAGGATCGCAAACTCGGCGGCTGGGCAGCTCCGGCCGGCCGCGAGCAGGGTGCCGAGCGAGCGTGGCCCCCGGTCCGGCGTACAGGGTGACGGTCCGGCCGGTGTGGTTGGTGCGCTGCCAGCGGGGGGGCGCCACCGGGTGCCGTGGCCCGGAGGACGGCGACGCCCGCGCGGGCCGCGCAGGCGGTCAGGCGTCCGCCCGCGCCGCCGCCAGCAGTTCCTCGGCGTGTGCCCGTGCCGTCTCGGAGTCCTCCTGGCCGGCGAGCATGCGTGACAGCTCCCGTACCCGGTCCTCGCCCTCCAGGACCTTCACGCCGGACCGGGTCACCGAGCCGTCGTTGGTCTTCTCCACCAGCAGCTGCCGGTCGGCGAAGGCGGCGACCTGCGGCAGGTGCGTGACGACGACGACCTGCGCCGACCGCGCGAGCCGGGCGAGCCGTCGGCCGATCTCGACGGCCGCCTTGCCGCCGACACCGGCGTCGACCTCGTCGAAGAGGTACGTCGGCACGGGGTCCGTCCCCGCGAACACGACCTCGACGGCCAGCATCACCCGTGACAGCTCACCGCCCGAGGCGCCCTTGGCGATGGGCCGCGGCGGCGCCCCCGGGTGGGGGGCGAGCAGCAGCTCGACCTCGTCGACGCCGGACGGCCCGTACGCGACCGTGCGTCCGCCGACCTCGACGCCCTCGGGGTCCTCGGTCTGCCGGATCTCGAACGACACGCGCGCGTGCGGCATGGCGAGCGAGCCCAGCTCGGCGGTCACGGCGGCGGCGAACCGCTCCGCGGCCTCCTGCCGGGCGTCCGTCAGAGCCTGTGCGAGACCGCCCAGTTCGACGCGCAGCGCGTCCCGCTCGGCGGTCAGCTCCTCGATGCGTTCGTCGTCGCCGTCGAGTTCGGTGAGCCGCTGGGCGCTCTGCTCGGCCCAGGCGAGCACGGAGGCGATGTCCTCGCCGTACTTGCGGGTGAGGGCGGTGAGGGCGGCCCGCCGCTCCTCCACGGCCGCGAGCCGCAGCGGGTCGGCGTCCAGGTCGTCGGCGTATCCCGCCAGCTCACCCGCGACGTCGCCGAGCAGGATGCCGATCTCGCCGATCCGGTCGGCGAGCGCGGCCAGCGCCGGGTCGTGCGAACGAACGGCCTCCAGCGCCCGGTGGGCGCCCGCGACGAGCGTCGAGGCGTCGACGCCCTCGGGGTCCTCGGGATTGCCCGCGAGCGCGGCGTGCGCGGCCGTCGCGGCGGATGCCAGCGCCTCCGCGTGCCCCAGCCGCTCGGCCTCCTCGGCCAGCTCCACGTCCTCGCCGGCGCGCGGCTCGACGCCCGCGATCTCGTCGAGCCCGTAGCGCAGCAGGTCGGCCTCCTGGGCCCGCTCACGCGCACGGGTGACGATCTCGTCGAGTTCGACGGCGACGGCACGCAGCCGCCGGTACGCCTCGCCGTACTTGGCGAGCGGCACGGCCACCGCGTCCCCGGCGTACCGGTCGAGGGCCGCCCTCTGCCGGGACAGCTTCAGCAGCCCCTGCTGGTCGGTCTGCCCGTGCACGGCCACCAGTTCGTCGGCCAGCTCCGCGAGGACGCCCACGGGCACGGACCGCCCGCCGAGGTGCGCCCGCGACCGTCCCTCGGCGGAAACGGTACGGCTGATCAGCAGCGCCCCGTCGTCGAGTTCGGCCCCGGCCTCCTCGGCCCGGACGACCGCCGAGGCGCCGTCGGGCATGGCGATCCGGCCCTCGACGACCGCGTTCTTCGCGCCGATCCGCACGAGCGCCGGGTCCGCCCGGCCGCCGAGCAGCAGACCGAGACTGGTGACCACCATGGTCTTGCCCGCGCCCGTCTCACCCGTCACCGCGGTGAAGCCGGGTGACAGCTCGACGACCGCGTCGTCGATGACTCCGAGCGACCGTATCCGCATCTCCTCCAACACGGACAAGACCATACGAGGTCGAGGGAGGGAAGTGCGACGCCCCCCGTCCCCGATGTCACTCAGGGGAGGTACAAGGCGCCCCGCGAGCGGCTCCGACGCAACCCCCGGCCGCCGGAAGCCACCCGCCCCCTGCTGCGAACGGCTAGTGCCGTGCCCCCCGCCACCCCGCGACGGGCAGCGCGAACTTGGCCACGAGGCGGTCCGTGAACGACGCGTGGTGCAGCCGGGCCAGCCGGACCGGTACGGCGCCCCGCCGGACCTCCACCCGGGCCCCCGGCGGCAACTCCACCGTCCGCCGCCCGTCGCACCACAGGACCCCTGGCGGGATGTGCGGCAGCACCTCCACCGCGAGCACCGAGTCCGGCGACGTCACCAGCGGCTTCGCGAACAGCGCGTGCGCGCTGATCGGCACCATCAGCAGCGCCTCGACCTCCGGCCACACGACGGGCCCGCCTGCGGAGAAGGCGTACGCGGTCGACCCGGTCGGCGTGGACAGCACGATGCCGTCGCACCCGAACCCGGTTACCGGCCGACCGTCGATCTCCAGGACGACCTCGAGGAGCTTCTCGGCGCCGGCCTTCTGCACGGCCGCCTCGTTCAGCGCCCAGTCCGTGTGGACGATGTCCCCGTTCCGGTGAACGACGACGTCGACGGTCATCCGCTCCTCGACCTCGTACGCCTTGGTCACCACGCGGTCGACAACCTTGTCGAGGTCGTCGCGCTCGGCCTCCGCGAGGAAGCCGACGCTGCCTAGGTTGACGCCGAGCATCGGCACCCCGGAGGCGCGGGCGAACTCCGCGCCGCGCAGCAGCGTGCCGTCACCGCCGAGGACGATGAGCAGCTCGCACCCGTCGAGGCACTGCGGGGTGGCCTCCTTGACCAGCTCCACCTCTTCGGGGAGTGGGATGTCCTCCGCCTCGGCCTCCAGGACGCGTACGCCCAGCCCGTGGTGGAGGAGGCCCTTCACCACGAGTTCCGCACTGCGGATGGCCGCCGGCCGCCCGGTGTGGGTCAGCAGGAAAACGGTTCGAGTTCGGTCCAGAGTCACCGCGGCCCCTCCGCAACTGCTCGGTCGACGTCGGCCGGGTCCAGCGCGGGTGCCCCGGCACGCAGCCACAGAAAGTACTCGACGTTGCCCGAGGGTCCGGGCAGCGGACTCGCCGTCACGCCCTTCACCCCGAGCCCCAGCTCACCGGCCCGGCGCGCCACCCCGCACACCGCTTCGGCACGCAGCTCCGGACTCCTCACGACTCCCCCGCTGCCCAGCCGCTCCTTCCCCACCTCGAACTGCGGCTTGACCATCATCACCAGATCGGCGTCCGGCTTCACGCACCGCACCAGGGCGGGCAGTACCAGGCCGAGCGGGATGAAGGACAGATCCCCCACGACAAGATCCACAGGCTCCCCATCGATCGCTTCGAGCGTCAACTCCCGTACGTTCGTACGGTCCTTGACGGTGACGCGTTCATCGCTCCGCAGAGTCCACGCGAGTTGGCCGTATCCGACGTCCACGGCGACGACATGGGCGGCGCCGGCCCGCAGCAGGACGTCGGTGAAGCCGCCGGTGGAGGCCCCGGCGTCCAGCGCCCGCCGCCCCTTGACGGCCAGGCCCCGGGGGACGAACGCCTCCAGCGCCCCGGCGAGCTTGTGGCCGCCTCGGGACACGTACGCGGGATCGCCGTCGTCGCTCGCGACGACGATGGCGGCCGCGGTCTCCACCTGGGTGGCGGGCTTGGTCGCGACGGTCTTGCCGACCGTGACCCGCCCGGCGGCGATCAGCTGGCTCGCGTGCTCACGCGACCGCGCGAGCTTCCGCCGGACCAACTCGGCGTCGAGACGGCGTCGTGCCACACCTGCCACGTTCGGTTCAGCTCCTCGTGCTGTACGGCGTCGGGGGCGCCGGAGGTCCCGGGCGGGCGTCGAGCGCGGTGAGCGCGTCACGCAGCCCCCGGTGCACATCCTCGTACACCTCGACGTGGCCGTCGGTGGCGAGGTGGTCGGCGTCGGCCAGCCGGTCGAGGGCGGCGTCCACGTCCGGGTGGCCGGTGGCGGTGCGGGCCACGTTCAGCGGGGCCGGGGCCGCGGGGTCGTCCTCCGGCTCGACGACCGCGTCGGCCGTCTCCTCCCCCGCGGTGGCCTCGGACACAGAGTCGCTCATGCCCCGACGCTACCCCGAAGCCCTGGGGTACCGTCGACCGCGATGGCAACGATTGAGGAGTGCCGCGCCGCGCTCGAAAAGCTCTCGGACAACATGGCAGGCGCCGATGGACACGTGCGCGAGGCGACGACCCTCGACCGCTCGGTGAGCTGCCACATCAAGGACCTCGACGTCACCTTCGTGGGCCGGATGCGCGACGGCCGGATCGAGGTGCACGACACCCTTGAGGGCCCGCCGTCCGAGAAGGCCCAGATCCGGCTCGCCATGACGGGCGACGACCTGGTGGCCCTCGTCCACGGGGAGCTGAACTTCGCCAAGGCCTGGGGTTCGGGCCGGGTGAAGCTGGAGGCGGGCTTCCGTGACCTGCTCCAGCTCAGGAAGCTTCTGTAGCGGCGGCCTGCGCCTCCCGGCCGACGCCCCGCTCGCGCCCCTCGGCGCCGGTCCGCGCCCGGCGGGCCGCCGGCACCACCAGCGGTGTGCCCGTCTCCGGGTCGTCGATGACCTGGCAGCGCAGCCCGAACACCTCCTCGACCAGCTCCGCGGTGACGATGTCGCCGGGCGCGCCCTCGGCGACGACCTCGCCGCCGCGCAGGGCGATGAGATGGGTGGCGTACCGGGCGGCGTGGTTGAGGTCGTGCAGCACGGCGACGAGGGTGCGGCCCTGTTCCTCGTGCAGCTCGGCGCAGAGGTCGAGCACGTCGATCTGGTGCTGGATGTCGAGGTAGGTGGTCGGCTCGTCGAGGAGCAGCAGCGGGGTCTGCTGGGCGAGTGCCATGGCGATCCACACGCGCTGGCGCTGCCCGCCGGAGAGCTCGTCGACGTACCGGTCGGCCAGCTCGGCGACGCCGGTGGCCTGCATCGACTCCCGGACGATCCGCTCGTCCTGCGCCGACCACTGCCGCAGCAGGCCCTGGTGCGGGTAGCGGCCGCGGCCGACCAGGTCGCCGACCGTGATGCCGTCGGGCGCGATCGACGACTGGGGCAGCAGGCCGAGCGTCCGCGCGACCTGCTTCGCGGGCATCGACTGGATGACCTGCCCGTCGAGGAGCACCCGCCCCCGGGACGGCTTCAGCATCCGGGACAGCGCGCGCAGCAGGGTGGACTTGCCGCAGGCGTTGGGGCCGACGATCACGGTGAACGAGTTGTCGGGGATCTCCACCGACAGCTGCTCGGCGATGACCCGCTGGTCATAGGCGAGGGTGACGTTCTCGGCGGACAGGCGGTTCACAGTGCTCCTCTGGTTGTTCTCGTTCACCGGCCCCGCCGACGTCACCGACGCGCTGGGCTGGGGGCGGCTCATATCCGCCCGGCCTTCCGCTCCGTGACCAGCAGCCACAGCAGGTAGACGCCGCCGAGGACGCCGGTGACGACCCCGACGGGCAGCTGGTCGGCGCCGAAGGCCCGCTGGGAGGCCCAGTCCGCGACGACGAGCAGGGCGGCACCCATGCACAGCGAGGGCACCAGGTTGGGGCCGGGGGACCGGGTCAGCCGCTTGGCGAGCTGGGGCGCGGTCAGGGCGACGAAGCTGACGGGTCCGGCGGCGGCGGTGGCCCCGGCGGTGAGCAGCACGGCGGACACCATCAGCAGCATCCGCACCCGCTCGACGCGCACGCCGAGGGCGTACGACACGTCGTCGCCCATCTCCATCATCCGCAGCCCGCGCGCGTTGGCGAGGACCGTGGGCACGAGGATCGCGCACATGATGAGCAGCGGCCCGACCTGCTCCCAGTCGCGCCCGTTGAGCGATCCGGTCATCCACACGACCGCGCGGGCCGCGTCGACGATGTCGGCCTTGGTGATCAGATAGCCGTTGACGGCCGTGGCGACCGCGGAGACTCCGATGCCGACGAGCACCAGCCGGTAGCCGTGCACGCCCCGCTTCCAGGCCAGCAGATAGATGGCGAGGCCGGTGAACAGGCCACCGCCGAGCGCCCCGAGGGCGACCTGGTCGGCGTCCCCCGAGAACAGCACGATGACGACGAGCGCTCCGGCCGTGGCGCCCTGCGAGAGGCCGAGGACGTCCGGACTGCCCAGGGGATTGCGGGAGATGGACTGGAACAGCGCCCCGCCCAGGCCGAGCGAGGCCCCGACCAGCAGCCCGACGAGGACCCGCGGCAGCCGCAGATCGTTGATGATCAGCTCCTGGCTCGGGTCGCCGTCGCCGAGCAGCGTCCTGACGACGTCGGCGGCGGGGATCGGGAAGTCGCCGGTGCCGATGAGCACGACACTCGCGACGAGGGCCGCGAGCAGCAGCAGGACGACGACGACGAACGCCCGTACGTCGAGGCGCACGGAGAGGCCGCCGGGCGAGCGGAGCGCACGGTTGCGCACGGCGGGCTTGCTCATGACTCTCGTCTTCACAGCTGCGCCGTCCTCCGCCGTCGTACGAGAAAGATGAAGACCGGGCCGCCGAGGATCGCGGTGACGATGCCGACCTGGAGTTCCGCGGGCCGGGCCACCACCCGGCCGATGACATCGGCGCCGAGCAGCAGCACCGGCGACAGGACGGTCGCGTACGGCAGGATCCAGCGCAGGTCGGGCCCGGTGAACGAGCGGACGACGTGCGGGACCATCAGCCCGATGAACACGATCGGCCCGCAGGCGGCGGTGGCGGCCCCGCACAGCACGGTGGCGGCGGCCATGGAGAGCGCCCGGGTGCGGTTGAGGTCGGCGCCGAGGGCACGGGCGGTGTCGTCGCCCATGGCCACCGCGTTCAGCGGCCGGGCGAGCAGGAGTGCGACGACCGTGCCGACCACCAGGAACGGCAGCACCTGCTCGATCGTCTCGTCGGTCGCCGAGGCCAGTGAACCCACCGTCCAGAAGCGCATCTTGGACAGCGCCGCCCCGTCCATGATCATCACGGCTTGGAGGTAGCCGTACAGGGCGGCGCTGATCGCCGTACCGGCCAGCGCGAGCCGTACGGGTGTCGCGCCCCGGCTGCCGCCGAGGAACCACACCAGTGCCCCCACGGCCGCCGACCCGAGGAACGCGAACCACACGTACCCGGTCAGCGAGGTGACGCCGAAATAGGTGATGGCGGTGACGACGGAGGCGGACGCGCCCGCGTTGATGCCGAGCAGCCCGGGGTCGGCCAGCGGGTTCCGGGTGAGCGCCTGGAGGACGGCCCCGGCCAGGCCGAGCGCGGCCCCGGCGAGCAGCCCGAGGAGGGTGCGCGAGATCCGCTCCCCCACGACGACGTCACCGTACGTCCCCGTCTCCTCGAACAGGCCGTGCCAGACCTGCGCGAGGGACAGCTCCTTCGCGCCGATCGCGATGCTCGCCAGCGCGACCAGGGTCAGCAGGCCGACGGACACGAGGAGTCCGGCGGCACGCATCGCTGCTCTGCGCTTCGGGGGCACGGAGGCGGTCTCCGCGCGCGGTTCGGGGGGACTCTCGACCAACACCCGGTTAGGTTAGCCTATCCTCCCTTACGGCTCGATCCCGCCCTTGCACACCGGCGGGGAACCCTCACCGCGCCCCCGCGTCTCTCACAACCCGAGCCGCGCCAGCGCCTTCTCACCGTCCAGCTCGCACGAGCCGCCGCCGGCCGCCGTCCACGCCACCGCGCACAGCGCCCGCAGCCCGTCGAGCGGCTCGCCCTCGCCGTCCAGCAGCAGCCGGTCGCCGTCGGCGGTCGCCGTCCAGCCCCCGCACCGGAACCCCGCGCCGTCCGCGGCGACTTCGGGCTGTCCGGTGAGCAGCCCCCGCAGGTCGGCGTCGACGTAGGTGGGCCGGTGCTGCGGCGGGGCGGCGAGGAGTTGGGCGCCGTCGGTCACTCCGGTGAGGACGAGCAGCGAGTCGACCTCGCCGTTGAACGCGCCCTCGATGTCCGTGTCCAGCCGGTCTCCCACCACCAACGGCCGCCGGGCGCCGGTCCGCAGGATGGTCTCCTTGTGCATCGGCGGCAGCGGCTTGCCCGCCACCTGCGGCTCGGCTCCCGTGGCGATCCGTACGACCTGGACCGCCGCCCCGTTCCCCGGTGCGATGCCCCGCGCGCTCGGGATCGTCAGGTCGGTGTTGGACGCGAACCACGGGAGCCCGCGCGCGATGGCGTAACTCGCCTCCGCGAACCGCCCCCAGGGCAGGTCGGGCCCGCCGTACCCCTGCACGACGGCCGCCGGGTCGTCGTCGGCGGACTCGACGGGTTCCAGTCCCCGCTCACTCAGCGCGACCCGCAGCCCCTCACCGCCGATGACCAGCACGCGCGCACCGGCCGGCAGTTGTTCGCTGATCAGCCGGGCCACGGCCTGCGCCGACGTGATGACGTCCCCGCCCTCGGTCGGTATGCCCAGCTCGGTGAGGTGTTCGGCCACGGCGTCCGGTGTCCGCAGCGCGTTGTTCGTGACGTACGCCAGGTGCATCCCGCCCGCCCGGGCGGTTGCGAGCGACTCGACGGCGTGCGCGATCGCGCTGCCGCCCGCGTACACCACGCCGTCCAGGTCGAGCAGCGCCGTGTCGTAGGCCTCGCTCAGGGCCTGCCCACTGCCGTCGGGCCGCGTCCTGACTGTCTGGCTCATTGCACACCGCTCCTCGCTCGACACCGGTACGCGCGCGTACCCACCCGGTCGTCCATCGGTCCGATCGCTTCACCCGATCATCGCGCATGGCACTGACACACATACGATGCACCAATGAAGAACGCAGGTCCCGCGGAGGAGACCCCGGCGCGCAGCGGCCTCGAACTGACCCCGTTCCGGGGCCTTCGCTACGACCCCGACCGGGTCGGCAGCCTGGCCGCCGTGACATCCCCGCCGTACGACGTGGTCGTGCGGCCGGACGGTCTGCTCCACCTCGAGTCCGCCGACCCGTACAACATCGTCCGCCTGATCCTTCCCCAGGCCGACACCCCGACCGCCAGAAACGAACAGGCGGCACAGACGCTGCGCAGCTGGCTCGCCGACGGCGTCCTGGCCGCCGACCCCGAGCCCGGCCTGTACGTCTACGAACAGGGTGACGGCAGCATCCTCCAGCGCGGTCTCATCGGTGCCCTGCGCCTCTCGGAGCCCGCCGACGGCGTGGTCCTCCCCCACGAGGACGTCATACCGCACGTCATCACGGACCGCGCGGCCCTGATGCGGGCGACCTCCACCAACATGGAGCCGCTGCTCCTGACGTACCGGGGCAACGGTTCCACCGGCGCGACCGCCGTGGTCGAGCGGACCGTCGAAGGGCCCCCGCTCCTCGCCACGACCACCGAGGACGGCTTCAGCCACCGCCTGTGGGCGGTCACGGACCCCGGCGACCTCACCGAGATCCAGGCGGACCTCGCGGGTCACCAGGCCCTCATAGCCGACGGCCACCACCGCTGGGCGACCTATCTGCGCCTGCACACCGAGCACCCGTCCCCCAGCCCCTGGGACTACGGCCTGGTCCTGCTGGTGGACACGGCCCGCTACCCCTTGCGGGTCCGGGCGATCCACCGCCTCCTGCACGGCCTTCCGGTCTCCGACGCGCTGGCCGCCCTGGACGGCCACTTCCGCGTTCAGCGTCTGGACGTCCCGCTGCCGGACGCCCTGTCGGCCCTGGCGGACGCGGCCCGCGCCGGCAACGCCTTCCTCCTCGCCGGCGACGGCGCCTTCCACCTCGTGGACCGCCCGGACGCGGACCTCCTCGCCCGGACGATCCCCGCCGACCGCCCGCCGGCCTGGCGCACCCTGGACGCGACGGTCCTGCACGCCACGCTCCTGCGCCATGTGTGGCGCATCCCCGAGGACTCCCCCGCACACGTCGCGTACATCCATGACACGGCCGCCACCGTCGAGAAGGCGGAACGCGACGGCGGCACGGCCGTCCTGATGCACCCGGTACGCGAGGAGGTCGTACGCGACCTGGCCCGTCAGGGCGTCACCATGCCCCGCAAGTCCACGTCGTTCGGCCCGAAGCCGGCCTCGGGCCTGGTCCTGCGCGCCCTGCACCTGTAGGCGCCTCCGACATACGAAAGGGGGCGGGATCCGCGTGGGATCCCGCCCCCTTTCGGTGCCTCTACAAGCCGAGGTCAGTCCTTGTCGGCCTCCCGGCCCACGCCGCCCTCGGAGCCTTCGGCGTCCGCGGAGTCCTCCTCCACGACCACGACGTCCTCGTCCACGGCGGTCGTCAGGTCACGAGGCTCGGCGTCCTCCACGGGCAGGCTGTCGCCGTCGCCATCCCGCACGTCCCGCTGCTCGTCCTGCTGCTCGTCCTGGTCCTCGACCTCGATGAGGGCGTCGACGAACTCGACGCCGTCCATCTCGGCGAGCCGGTCGGAGGCGTCCGTGCTGCCGTCCTTGTCGGCCTCGACGGCCTTGGCGAACCACTCGCGTGCCTCGCCGTCACGCCCTGCGGCGAGCAGCGCGTCGGCGTACGCGTACCGCAGTCGCGCGGTCCACGGCTGGACGGAGTTGGAGGCCAGTTCGGGGCTCTGCAGGGTCACGATGGCCGCGTCGAGCTGCTCCATGTCCCGGCGTGCTCCGGCCGCCACGAGACGCATCTCGACCTGACCGGCCTTGTCCAGCTTGTGCACCTCGGGCGCCCCGGCCATGTCGAGCGCCTTCTCGGGCCGCCCGAGACCACGCTCGCAGTCCGCCATGACGGGCCACAGGTCCACGCTGCCGGTCATCCGCCGCGCGGCCCGGAACTCGGCGAGCGCCTCGCTGTACTTCTGGTTGGCGTACGCGGCGAAGCCGGCCGCCTCCCGCACGGCGGCGACGCGCGACGCAAGCCGCAGGGCGACCCTGGAGTAGCCGTACGCGCCCTCGGGGTCCTCGTCGATGAGCCGGGCGACCATGACCAGGTTCTTGGCGACATCGTCCGCGAGCGTCTTGGGCAGGCTCTGCAGCTCCTGCCGTACGTCCTTGTCGATCTCCTCGCCGGTGACGTCCTCGGGAATCGGCAGCCGCTTGATGGGCTCCCGGTCCCGGTCCCGCTCGTCGCGGAAGCGCCCACCGCCACGCCGGTCGTCCCGCCGGTCGTCGCGCCGGTCGTCACGCCCGCGGAAACCGCCGGGCCGACCGCCCCGGTCGTCACGTCGGGGCCCACGCCCACGGTCGTCGCGACCCCGGTCGTCCCGCCCGCGGAAGCCACCGCGGTCTCCGCCACGGCTGTCACCACGGTCGTCACGGCGGAAGCCACCCCGGTCGTCGTCACGACGGTACGAGGGACGCTCCCCCTCACGCCGCTCGCCGCGGTCGTCACGCCGGTCGTCCCGACGGAAGGGCGGCCTGTCGCCGTCCCTTCGGTCGTCACGCCGGAAGTCGTCGCGTCGGTCGTCGCGGCGGAACGGCGGGCGACCGCCGCGGTCGTCACGACGGTCGTCGCGCCCGCCACGGAACCCACCGCGGTCTCCGCCACGGCTGTCACCACGGTCGTCACGGCGGAAGCCACCCCGGTCGTCGTCACGACGGTACGAGGGACGCTCCCCCTCACG
>NZ_JBVICQ010000008.1:0-1101 GCF_055572815.1 Streptomyces sp. NPDC030296 | reverse complement strand
CACGCCGCTCGCCGCGGTCGTCACGCCGGTCATCACGGCGGAAGGCCGGCCGGTCGTCCCTGCGGAAGCCCCGGTCGCGGTCGTCACGGCGGAAGCCGCCGCGGTCGCCGCTGTCACGCCGGTCGTCGCGACGGTCATCCCTGCGGTCGTCACGCCGGAAGGCGGGGCGGTCGTCGCGGCGACCGTAGCCACCTCGGTCGTCGTCGCGCCGGTCATCACGGCGGAAGGCCGGACGGTCGCCGTCGCGCCGGAAGCCACGGTCCCGGTCGTCGCCCCGACGGTCGTCACGACGCGGCCCACCGGGACGGTCGTCACGGCGGAAGCCGGGACGCGGCCCACGGTCGCCTTCGCGACGGTCGTCACGTCGATCGTCGCGACGGTCGTCGCGCCCGCCGCGGTAGCCGCCGCGGTCGCCGCCTCGGTCGTCCCGGCGGAAGCCGCCGCGATCGCCACGGTCTCCCCTGTCGCCGCGGTCGTTGCGGTCGTCGCCGCGGCGGAATCCGCCGCGATCGTCGCGCCCGCCGTCTCGTCGGCCGTAGCCGCCGCGGTCGTTGTCACGTCGGTCGTTGTCGCGACGCGGGCCACCGCGGTAGCCACCACGGTCACCACTGTCCCGTCGGCGCTGGTCGCGCTCCGGTCGGTCGTCGGGAGAGTTGGTGGACATGGTGACTCCTGTCTTCGGTACCGCAAGTCATTCTCGCGCAGCCGGGTAGCCGGCGCGCTCCGGGATGGGCTTGTTCCGGAACAACAAAAAGGACCCCTGGTCCCAGCTGTACGCTGGTGACCAGGGGTCCTGTCAAAGATTGTTCGGCGGCGTCCTACTCTCCCACAGGGTCCCCCCTGCAGTACCATCGGCGCTGTGAGGCTTAGCTTCCGGGTTCGAAATGTAACCGGGCGTTTCCCTCACGCTATGACCACCGAAACCCTATTGGTTTCGAGCGAACAAGCACACTTTTCAGTTAAATGCTCAGCTCAAAGCCGACAACTGTTCGTTGTCTCAGAACTGACACAGTGGACGCGAGCAACTGAGGACAAGCCCTCGGCCTATTAGTACCGGTCACCTCCACACGTTACCGTGCTTCCAGATCCGGCCTATCAACC
>NZ_JBVICQ010000007.1:0-519582 GCF_055572815.1 Streptomyces sp. NPDC030296 | reverse complement strand
GCAAATCCGGGGAGTACAACAGACGAAAGATCGTCTAGGACAGACGTCAAGCATCACCCGACGCCGAACCGTCAACCATCACCTGAGACCCGACAGCGCATCACAGCCCCTGCTGAGTAACAACCTTCTTCACGGGTTCAAGGCGGCTCGCTCCGCTCCCCGCGCGCGGCCCGGCCCCCGGCCGGGCCTGCGCTCCAGTCTCCGCCCCGCTCCAGCCCGGCCGGCGCCCGTGCCGCGCTGGAGCGATCAGCCGCCTGATGCCAGAGAAGGGGTACGTCGTGGCTGGGGCGGTCGGCTCCACGGCTTTACGGAGCCACTTTGGCGCGAGCCTCGAAGATCATGGCCCCAACGTCGTGCTTTACCGGGCAGGTCCACAGACTGCCCGACGCGCCGCAAGCTTACGGGGCCATGATCACTCGCGCCAAAGCAGCGCCACCCCAAAGCCGCTCCGCCGACCTCAGCTGTCTATGAGCCCCCAGGGCGACTTGCAGTGCAGCCCTGTTATTTTCGAGCCTTCAGCGATCGCAAGTTACCCAAAGGTTCTCCAGCGTCGAAAGATAGCGAACATCTTCGACGCACCTCCTGTAATGATCAAGTAATGACGGCTATATTCATTCCGCACGTATGGTCTTGTCTTGCATTGGAACGGGGGGGGCTATGAGCGATGCCGTAACGCTCGCACAGGAGATTACGCCTTACATCGTGGCCGCGGCAGGGGCATACGGCACCGCAGTCTTCACTCGCGCCAATGACGCGGCAGCTGATGCCACCGTCGCCTTCGGTCACCGCGTCATGCGCCTGTTGGCTCGCAGAGACGGCTCTGAGCAGACGTCCATCATTCGGGCTATCACCGACCTCTCCAACGCACCCGATAGCACGGAATCTCAAGATAATCTCCGCGCGGCAATCATCAATTTGCTGCAGGAGAATCCTGACCTCTTCACGGTAATTGAGGCACTGCCTCGTCCGGCGCTACCCTCAACGTCAGTCAATATCACGGCTTCCGGAGAGCGCTCAGTCGCTGTATACACCTCTACCGGTAAAATCTCGACCGGCGACACAAATCCCGGCCAGATGACTGCGTGATCAACAATGGGTCACCTCCCTAATCCCGCCGACGAGCCAACTAAAGGCACACGGGTGTCAGCGTCGGGGAAACAGTCAGCAGCAGTGAGGGACAATCGCGGTTCCATTCACACCGGAGATGTGAACAATAAGTTCACTCTCAGTCCGGTCATTCTTTGGCTCTTGTCGGCCGCAGTCGCAGTTTTCGTCGTTCTCGCAGTACTCAACAGCTATCTGGAGTTGAGGCCGAAACCTCAAGCAAAGCAACCAGATCTACTCGCGACTCCATCATTGGGTATGGAGTTCCGACAGAACGGCTCCCTTGCTCAGATGTCACATAAGAAGTGGACTGACGAATCCACTCGGTTTGTCGACGTCGCCCTATATCGGCAACCTTTCACAATTCGATTCCCCACCCTAAAGGAGAATCAAGGGCTCAAAATCAACACGTCCTTCAATGATTCAAAATTCGGCACCATCGAGGACGAAGGCGTGGCGAATAGGCCACCGTTTTGCAGTGGTTGCAGCTATGCCGCCTACAAGCATTTCAACAGTCATCTCACCATAGGGAGAATGGCCGACTATTTTGCGGACGCCAGAGTTAGAAATCACTCCGCAACTCAGGATGAAATCTACGTTTCCGGAATCAATTCAAACGAGGAACACGTCAGATTTCCAGACAGTCCACGTTATCTCTATCTGACATGCTGGTTGGACGATAACCTGGACGGAAAATTTCAGGTGGGCGAGTTTGAATTCGTCAGGTTGTCGTTCGAGAGCTGAATTCGCCTGAACCAGTCTGCGACATGGGAGCAACAGCCTTGACAGCCTGCGTAGGGCCATGCGCTCGGACCTCACCTCAGACTGACCTGAGGCATCGATGTGTAGGCCAACCCGTAGGGCGCTCGGATCCGAGGCGACATCATCGAGCTGGCACTTGCCCTGCAGTGCCGGAACGTGCCGCACCACAAGCGCACCAGCAGGGACGGGAAGCAACGGGGAATCACGGTGAAAGCAGCTGAGCCCGGCGAGGCAGCACTGCGACCGTTCGCCCAGGTCAGCGCACGAACGGACCGCAAATGATCGCAGCTTCCCAAGCTGATGGCGTGTTAGCAGTGAGGTTTTCCTGGCACCGTGGTCTGTGAGCGGTGAGGAACCGTTGCGGGTGGTTCGGGCGCTTGGGCTTCACGGCAGGGGCGGTTTTTCTTCGCTGGGTTCCTTCAGAGCCGCGCGGAACAGGGGGAGCAAGTGGATGCTGAGGTCGTGCAGTTGGTGGAGCAGGCGGGCCCGTACCTGACGGCTGCGGTAGGGGCGTACGGGGCTGCGGTGCTGATGCGGGCGCAGGATGTTGCCGCTGATGCGACGGTGGGTCTTGGGCAGCGGATCCTTCAGCTGGTGTGGCGGCGTGGAGACGAGGCGGGCCGGGCCGAGCTGGAACGCGTGGTGGACGAGGCCGCCGACGAACAGGACGACGCCTACTCCGCAGCGGTGCTGAGCAGACTCCTCAGGCGCGCGTTGCAAGACGATCCCGGGCTGCGGGAGGAGTTGTCGGCGCTGTTGCCCGCTCCGGCTGCGGGCACGGTCACCATCACGGCGTCCGGTGAGCGGTCGATCGCCGCTCAGCACATCGGCACCGCGATCACCGGTGACGGTCACACCCTGCCACGGCCGTGACGACGGACGACACCGCGGCTAGACCGCGGATCGAGGCTTCCGGCGGGCGGGCGATCGGGGCCCAGCACATCAGAGACGCCTACAGCGGCGATGTGCACGTTCTGCCGACCGAAGCATTGCATGCGCCGGACAAGGTCACCGCGGCCCCGGGTACCTCGAACCTGCCCCCGGCCATGCTCTGCCTGGGCCGGAATGAAGAGCTGAATCAGCTGCACCGCATCCTGACAGGCGGGGGCGAGGGAACGATCACGCAGAGCGGGGCCGTGCACGGGCTGGGCGGGATCGGCAAAAGCACGCTCACCCTGCGCTACGCCCACCGCCACCGCAGCGACTACACCCTGATCTGGTGGATCAACGCCGCCTCCCCCGACGAGATCGAGACATCCCTCACCGAGCTCACCAAGGCGCTGGTACCCGATTGGGCAGCCTCGGCCGAGCGCGGCGCACAGCTGTCGTGGGCGAAGCAGTGGCTGGCCTGGCACCGGGGATGGCTCCTCATCTACGACAACGTCGAGGACCCCGCCGACCTCGCCCCCTACACCGGCGCTCTGCACCAAGGCCGCCACCTGGCCACCAGCCGCCGCACCACCGGCTGGCCCGACAGCGCCGCCACACTTCCCCTGGGCAACCTGGGCCCCGACGACGCCACCACCCTGCTGTTCGAGCTGGTGTTCAAGGACACCCCGCCCACACCGCAGCAGAAACTGAACGCCCGCGCGCTCGTCGCCGATCTGGGGTGTCTGCCGCTGGCGGTCAAACAGGCCGGCGCCTACCTCGCCCAGAACCGAGGGGTCAGCCTGGACGCCTACCGGCGCCGTCTGGGCACCAAACTCGACAGGACCGCCCACGGCATCGACGCCGAACGCACCATCGCCCGTGTCTGGAACGTCACTCTCCAGATCCTGGAGGCTGAGCATCCGCTGGCCGTGGAGGTGCTGCACACCGCCGCCTGGCTCGCCCCCGACGACATCCCCCACACCCTCCTCACCTTGGCCGACGCAGACCCGGACGATACGGCGGAAGCCATCGGCACCCTCGCCGCTTACAGCATGGTCACCGACACCGGCACCACCGTCACCGTCCACCGCCTGGTCCAAGCCGTTCTACGCACCGCCCAACCCGCCGACCACGCCCAACCACCTCGGCACCTGCAAGGACGCGACCGCGCCGAACAAGCAGTTCTCCACCACCTGACCCCGATGCCAGGCCAGGACACCACCGACAGCCAGTGGGACACCCACACCCCCCACCTGGTCACCCTCGCCGCCACCACCCCGCCCGGACACCACAACGCCCGCCTCACCGACGCGTACGTCACCGCCGCCGACCGTCTCCACCATCAAGGCCACACCGCCCGCGCCATCCCCCTGCTGGAGGCCACTCTCGCCAAATACGAGCAGGTCCTGGGCGACACCCACCCCGACACCCTGAACAGCCGCAACAACCTCGCCTACGCCTACCGGTCGGCGGGGGATCTGGGGCGGGCCATCCCCCTGTACGAGGCCACTCTCGCCCAGCGCGAGCAGGTCCTGGGCGACACCCACCCCGACACCCTGACCACCCGCAACAACCTCGCCTACGCCCGCAAAGCAGCGGCAGCTGTACAGCAGCCAGATACAGCAACCCCAGCAACCGCCCCCGACCGATCTCTGCAGAGCTACGGATCAGAAGCTCCCCGTGCCCCATCCGTGCCCGTTCCAGCGGGAAGCCAGGGGGAACCACGGTGCTGAGCGGGAACCGCGCACGACATCGGCCCCTGACCAATTGCCTGGTCAGGGGCCCTTTCACCTTGCGGTGGGTGTGGGATTTGAACCCACGGTGACTTGCGCCACGACGGTTTTCAAGATCGTTGACAGCTTGACTCGGTCATTGAGACTCCACCGACCTACGGCTGCACCTGCACCAATTCGGCACTGCGAGGAATACCCCTGTAGACGGCGAAAGGGATAAGGGAAAATCCCGGATGCTGAGGCAGGTCAATAAAGCCGATCCTACCGAGGTTGCACATTTGAGCGTTCATGGCTTCGGCGAATAGTCCACGATTCATATTTCCGCCGGGATTGTAGAAGTTCATATCTGGCAGTTCGGTTTCTTCGGTTCCGTAGCTTCCGATACTGCCGACCAGTGTCCAATCATGTCGCTCTGTGCCGTAGCGGGCGAAAAGAATCTCTGCCTCTGTGTCGAGATACTGGCGCCCCTCTTGGAGTCGCGCGCTGATTAGGGCGCCCTTGGCTGGGGCCATGTTCATGTGCAAGCCTGGGGTGAATACCCCCTTTGAGATCTGCACGAAAGATCGGAGAGTGTTCCCGTCCGTTCCGCCGACCGCCGGGAAGTCTGGGATTGCATCCTCCAATTGGTTGGAGCTACCCTCCCACTTTTTTGCCGGCCTGGGGCGCTGCTGGCTCTGCTTCCCCTTCCCTGCCTGCTGCGGCTCGTTCGATGGCGAGGCGCCAATGCCCTTAAGCCCGACATTCACGTGACCGAAGGCGGCGAACGCGGCGGCCGCATACCTGGTGTCGAATAGGGACCCTGGGGCTGTGATTCGGACGAGTGACCCTGGGGGGTATTTTGTCTTCAAGCTACCTGATTCCCAGGCATCGGCATCCGATGCTTCCTCTGAGATGTCATGTAGTAGAAGTTCGGATTCCAATGCTTCTTCCAGGGTAGGGAAGAGCGCGTCGCCGAGGGACTTGTTTGTGTAGCTCTCGCTGCCAGTTCCCTGTAGATGCTGAGCTGCGGAGCGTGGGCCGAAGGTGGTTCTCTTCTCTTTGCGTTCCGTTTCGCGCGATTCTTCCACGATTCCGCCATCGAGTTGAGCGAGAAGGGCGCGCACCTTATCGGTGTCGACGTAGAGGAACTCGCGTAGAATCATTGATCTCTCCCCGCCTCACACGTTCTTGGTGGGCTCTAGTGCGGCCCCATGTGACGAGATTGACACCCAACCTGTGCAGCTGTCTCGATTTTCGTAAAAGGCGGTCCCCTGCCGTACTTGCCCGTGTCGGCGCTCAAGGGGTAGGCGCGCTCGGATCCCTGGGCCGTCCCTGGGTCGTCTGAGGTCGACTAGCACTGACAGTCGGCACCCACAGGTGACCACCCCCACCCCCCCCTCTGGCCTGGGGTCCCCGAGTTGATCTTCGACACTGGGTGGGTTACGGCGAAGCCCTTGAATAAGGAGCCTGCCGGGCTCGGGCAGGGATCACTCCGGGTAGGCCACTGCCTCCTTCTGCAGTTCCACAGCCGCCAGCAAACTCAGCTTCGGCTCCGCCTGGCGCAATGCCTTCAAGGCCGCGACTGAGGCGATATCCCCCGTGAAGCCGACGGCGGCCAGCCGGGAGTGCGCCCAGCGGGCACGCAGCTGGGTTTCGGTGGCGGCGGCGGTGGACTCGACGAGTGAAGCGGCGAGCTCCAGGCCCGCCCGTTCCTCGGGCGAGGCTTCGAGCAGCGCCTGACGCAGGGCCGACGCGATCACGTCCGAATCCCGGACGAGCAGCACGAAGTTGTGCTTCTTGTTCAGTCCCAAAATTCCTGGCATGCAGGTCATCGTGATGGTCATTTTCTGTACTGCCAAGCGACTTGAGGAACCTCAGAGGCTCGGTCGTTGCCATCGCCGGACGCCTCGCGCGGTCATGGTCGCGAACGACCAATGGGTACTAGCCGTGCTGCTCGACGGCGCGTCCGTGCCAGACCCGTGCCAGATCGTACGGGGAACCACGGGGAACAGCGGGTAACAGGTCGACGGCGAACCAAGCTCCGAGATGGCATCACCAGATGTCAGACCGGCGATCCTTCCCACACGCCCCTAGCTTCCCAAGCTCAGAGCGCGAGTTCGATTCTCGTCACCCGCTCCATGATGAAACCCCAGGTCAGCTGCCTGGGGTTTGTGTTTTCCCGGAGGTTGTCCAGCAAGTTCCGGCCCGTCAGGCGCGAAGATCGGGCACGCGGAGGGCACGGCTTCCGGAGGGCAGCCGTACGCGCAACGCCTCCAGCCTCGGAAGCTGGGCTTGACCTGCGGTGCGGCGCTTGCATCCCGAGTTCTCTGTGGCAGCCTCGGCCCACCCACCGCTCCCGGACTCGGAGCAGTCCCGCCCGGAGCGAGTGCACCGGTGCGCTGCAACACGGGCCGGCCAACCGGCTCAGCAAGGTCATCTATCTTCAACCGCTGCTAAGATCCGCCCGCTTGTTCGGGGGGATGGGGCCCTCCGCCGGGGAGGGGAAGCAAGTGACTCGTCATACCTTCGTGCGTGGCTCCCTTGTCGCACTGGTCGGGTTGGCGCTCTCTGTGTCCACACTGCCGCTGGTGGCGCCTGCGCACGCGGATCCCGCGACGGAGATCGTCGTTCCGGCCGCCATGCGCACGACTCCGCGTTCGGCGTATCTGCAGAGCGCGGGGACTACCGGATTCCTCGAGTACTGCTCCACCGCCGAGGGTTACGGGCTCTGGTGGACCAGCTACGACGGCAGCCGAAAGCCTGTGGAAGGTGGTGAGCGGCTCGAACCGCGCACCGCGGGGTCGTACGGCACCGCTTCGGACGTCGTCGCCCTTCGCCCGTCCTCGAGCAGTGGTGGGAACGTCCTACTGCGGGACATGGGTACCGGTACGACCGAGGCCGTGGCCATCCCGGCCGGCCAGAACTATATGCAGACGTACGGACGTACCGTCCTGACCAGCACGTCGACAGGTGGGGAACGGACTGGGCTGTTCCTGCTGCGCAACGAGAACGGCAGTACGGTGCAAAGGCCGGTGACCGGACTCCCGGACAAGACGGTCTTCCTCTTCTTCCCCAGAGGTTCGGCCTCCGGCATCCTCGTCAACTACTACGGCTACGACGGCCCGAACCGGGTCCTCCGGTACGCCTGGGTGGACGCGGAGACCGGTGCCGCCACGATCCTGCCGCCACTGGTGGCGAGCACGGCCACCGTGGTGGGACCCGACTACCTGGTCAGCTGGTACGGCACGTCCCGGGTGCGGGTGTACGCCGAGGGTGCCTACGACGCGCCCGCTCACGAGGTCACGTTCCCCCGCACCTCGGAGAACATGATCCTCGGCGTCGTCGGAGACGCGGTCGTCGTCGCGCGGCGCGACGCGTCCTCCGTCTGGAGTGTGTCGGCGCTGCCCTTCGACGGTTCCGCGGAGCTGCCCCTGTTCAAGCGGGCGGATCCCGCTGCCGTCGTGAGCCCCGACGGCGGCCTGGTCCTCTCCGGCGGTGAGTCCTCTCTGGACTACGGCATCGCCAAGATCGAAGCGGGCGCCGACAATCTGCCCGTGGCCCGCCGGATCGTGGACCTTCCGGCCGTGCCCATGGGGATCGAGTCGCTCGATCTGAGCGGCGGTGAGCTGATGACCTACGAGTCCGGCGACCGGGCGACCCATCTGTACAGCCGCTCGCTGACCACGGCGGGGGCCCTGACGACGGGCCCGCGCACGGATCGGGGAGCGACCCGGCGGTGTGGGGTCATGGCCGGGGACCACGGTGACTGTCCCGACCTGTTGGGTACGGGTGACGGCCGGGCGGTCATCCGGACCCCAGCCGGGGAGGTCTCCGTCCTGGACCGGGGTCAGTCCCTTCCCGGAACCGTGATGGGTTCGGGCCTCCAGGACAACCATGGCCTGGTGGACGTCGCGGGCCGGTATGCGGCCTGGCGTGGGCCCTCGCCCGCGGGAGACGGCCTGACAGTGGCGGATCTCGACACACGGAAGGTCGTGCTCACCCGGACGGGCGAGGCTGGTGCGGTCCCCACTCGCCTGTGGGGGGAAACGCTGTGGACGGCGGCCGACGACGGCATGGTCACAGCCAAGGATGTGCGTTCGGGCAACACGATCACGTCGTTCCGGGTGTTCGGCAGTGGCAGCGGCTGCGCTCTGAGCGGCTTCCAGGCAGTGGGACGCTGGGTGCACTGGTCCGGCTCGTGCAGCACTCCCCAGGGCAGCGAGTCGAAGGCGTACGTGTACGACACCCGCAGGAAGACGCTCATCGACGCGCCCACGGGCGCAGAGGCGCGCCTGGGCGACGGCTTCCTGGTCACGCGTGACTCCACGTCCGGAACGCTGACCCTCACAGACGTCACGAGCGGCTCCGCGGTGAGCCGGACCCTGGCGGCCAAGGCCGGGAAGTGGGACGTCGATCCGTACACCGGCCTGGTCGGCTACGTGGACCCGGCCTCCCAGGACATCCACGTCCTGCGGAGTGGCATCCCCGCCACGGACATCGCGGTCCTGGGAGCGAGGACGGAACCTTCGGTCAACCTGGTGGACTCGTCGGCCTCGTGGGACGGCACGTGGTGGCTGTCGAAGCCGGCCGCGTCGTGGACGCTGGTGCTCAGGAACAAGGCGACCGGCGCCACCGTGCGCACGCTGACCGGTGGCGCCGCGCGCGACGCGGTCCGCACGTCCTGGAACGGGAGGACGTCGACAGGCGCGTACGCACCGAACGGCACGTACAGCTGGACGCTGACGGCGCCCCCGGCCGACCAGCGCGGTGCGGCGGCGACCGTGTCCGGCTCGCTGAAGCTGACCGGTGGTGCCGCGGTGAGACGCGACCATGTCGGGTCCGACGGCATCGGTGACCTGGCCACGCTCACCTCCAAGGGTGCGCTCTCCTTCCACCGGGGCGACGGCAGCGGGAAGCTCTCGACGAAGACCTCGGCCTCGGGCTGGCCGGCCTCGATCACGGCCGTGCCGTTCGGAGACCTGAACGGTGACCGTTGCAACGACATGCTCGTGCGGTTCGGCAACGGTGCGCTGCGGGCGTACCGCCCCGGGTGCGGCAAAGCCCTGACGACATCCACTCCCTACACCACGCTGGGAGCGTCGGGCTGGAACCAGTACGACGTGCTGACCTCACCGGGCGACATCACCGGTGACGGCCGGGCGGACCTGGTCGCCCGCCGGGCGTCCACTGGTGACGTCTACCTGTACAAGGCCACCAGCGGCGGAAAGCTCTCGGCCGGGGTGAAGATCTTCTCCAAGTGGTCCGGTTACAAGAAGATCGTCGGCGTCGGCGACCTCAACGGTGACGGGTTCGGAGACCTGCTGGCGCAGGACAAGTCGAACAAGCTGTGGCGGTACGCGGGCACGGCGAACGGTGGCTTCAAGGCGCGGGTCGCCGTGGCCGACAACTGGGGTGCCTCCTACAACGTCGTGGTGGGCGCAGGTGACATCACCGGAGACGGGAGGGCGGACATCATCTCCCGCGACACATCCGGCCGACTGTGGCGCAACAACGGCGACGGCAAAGGCTCGTTCGGGCCACGCGTACAGATCGCCGCCGGGTGGCAGGGGTACAAGGCCCTGTACTGACCGCCTGTGACAGCAGGTCGTGTTCGAGGGAGTGCCAAGCCCCTGACCAGGCAGTCGGCGAACTCGTTGCCCGCGCGTACCGATTCGGCCGTCCCGGCGCGTGCCGCCTCGGGCGTCGCGTGGGGCGGGACCACGAGGAGGGAGAAGTGGTCCGCCTCGCCCCGGGTGACGAGGACGGTGTCGTCACCGACCGGGAGGAGTCGATCCGATCCGGATGACGCGGTCGTCGACAGCCGGCCGCGTCGGTGGTTCCTCCCAGGCGCTCCGGTCCAGGCCGAGCCGTGTGACCGTGCCCAGCAGCTCGGTCAGCGCGGTGATCAGGGCGGGAAGCTCGTCCGTGATGTCACACGAGTGCGGCCGCCCGCCCCGTCGAGAACGCCCTGCTGGTCGGTTGTCGTCTCCAGCCGTCGACGGCCGTTCCGGGCTTCACGGCGCGGTGGACGGTGTCCGGCCGGAGCCGGGTCACCCCGCGGGGGGTCGTGGCCGGAACTCATGGTCAGCCTCCCGCGGGGGTGCCCGCCGCGGCCGCCATGAGCGGTTCCGCTGCCTCCTCGGTCGTGTCCGGGGGCACGACCAGCAGGTCCCAGCGCCCCCGGCCGGGGGCGAGCAGGACGACGGTGGGCGGGGCGGACGCGGCCAGGGTCCTGCAAAGTCGTACGACCTGGTTGGACACGAACATCCGGCCGGCCGTCACGGGCCAGGTCGCCCCGTTGACGGTGACGCTGGTGACGTGACCCCACTCCCGTGGCAACCCGGCGAGCAGAAGCGGAAGTTCGACCAGGAGGTCGTAGGAACGTGGCCACCACGCTCCGTCGACGGCCCGGGGCAGGCCGCCGTGGGGTGCCAGGCGCAGGCGCAGGACGGGTTGAGGGGGAAGCGGGGGTTGCAGTGCGGTGGTCATGGGCGGGGCTCCTGTCGACTGCCGTGCATGGGTGGGTGGTTGACGTCAGGCGCGACGGGCCGCGACACGCTCCGGCGTGGGCCAGCGCACGTCGTACACCCAGCCGAGGCGTTCGAGGAGGCGGATGACGGCGGCCGACGGGTCGATCTGACCGCGGTCGACGCCGTGCCGGGCGCTGGTGGGGTCGGCGTGGTGGAGGTTGTGCCAGCTCTCACCGAAGGAGAGCAGGGCGAGCGGCCACAGGTTGGTGGCCCGGTCGTGGCGCCGGGTGCGGAAGGGGCGCTCACCGATCACGTGGCAGAGGGAGTTGACGCTCCAGGTGACGTGGTGGAGCAGCGCTATACGGACAAGTCCCGCCCACAGCAGGGCGGTCACGCCGTACGTCCAGGTGCCGCCGATCGCCCATCCCGCCGCGAAGGGCAGGGCCAGGGTGAGGACGCACAAGAACGGGAAGGCGCGGGAGACGGCACGGATGTCGCGGTCGGCGAGGAGGTCGGGGGCGTAACGCTCGGCGGGGGTGCGGTCGTTGCGGAACAGCCAGCCGATATGGGCGTGCAGCAGTCCGCGCAACTGGCCGCGCAGGTGTGTGCCGTAGCGGTACGGCGAGTGCGGGTCACCGGGACGGTCGGTGAAGGCGTGGTGGCGGCGGTGGGTGGCGACCCAGCCGATGACGTCGCCCTGGAAGCTCAGCGAACCGGCCACCGCGAGCGCGATGCGCACGGGACGGACGGCCCGGTAGCCGCCGTGGGTGAGTCCGCGGTGGAAGCCGACCGTGACGCCGAGGCCCGTGATCGTGTACAGGACGGCGGCGAGCACGATGTCGGCGGGGTGGATCAGACGGCCCCACAGCAGCCAGCCGGCCAGGCCGAGGGCCACGAACGGCAGGATGACGATCACCGCCGTCACGGCCACGTACAGGCGCTCCCCGCCGTCGCGCGCGGGCGCCGGGCCGTCCGGCGGGAAGGGGGAGGTGCCGTCGTAGGTCCGCTGCGGCGTGACGGTGTCCGGCGGGGGTGCCGGGACAGATGTGACATGCGTGGGAGTGGGTGACATGGGACGGGGCTCCTGCCCTCGATGAGGCCGCTCTGGCGGAGGTACCGCCGGGGTCACGGGCTGCCCCTGGTATGGGTGGTGTGCTGGAGACGCCCTGTCGGGTCGGCACGACACACCCTCGTGCTCCCCACCGTACTCCTCGTGCGGGACGACGCCCGGACACCGCTGGTCAGCGTCCTCCGGCAAGCCCGTTCGGGCCGGCGGCGCGTTGACACCCACCGGCACCGGACGTTGACTGGCAGCACGGCACAGGGCCGGGAAGGGCAGGGGCGACCGGGTCTCCGGAAGCCCGCGGCAGACCGTCCAGGAGGCGAACGGCGCCTTCGGGCGGTGACCTCATCCCCATGGAAGCGGTACACACGACGATGTACGACCAGACACGCGCCCAGCAGCCCGCGGACCGGCCCTCCGGCCTCGCCGGACGCCCTGCCACGGGCCCGGAGCCGCTGCTCCCCTCGGACGGACGGGAGGAGATCACGCGCCGCCTCGGACATGCCGTCAACACCTTCCCGGACAGCCCGCGCGAGGCGCTGGAGGAGGCGGAGGGGGCGTTCGACGAGGCCACCGCCCAGTTGATGAACGCCCTCGCGGAGCGGCGGCGTGCCCTGCGTGCGGGCTGGGCGGACCTGGACCACGAGACGCAGTCCACGGAACTGCGGTTCGCGCTG
The DNA here is from genome assembly GCF_055572815.1 of Streptomyces sp. NPDC030296. NCBI lineage: Bacteria > Bacillati > Actinomycetota > Actinomycetes > Kitasatosporales > Streptomycetaceae > Streptomyces > Streptomyces sp. NPDC030296. The sequence continues at coordinate 506,924 of NZ_JBVICQ010000007.1, read as the reverse complement.
CGGGAGTACCGGGAGATCACCGGACGGCTGCTGCGCGCATAGGCGGCCCACGGGGCTGGCTGCGGGTGCGGCTGCGGGTGCGGTGCGCCCCCGAGCGCCGGAGTGGCGGCGGTTCGCGGTCGAGGACGCGCGGGCCAGACCACGCCGCGGCGCCTGCGCCCGGCACCGCGGCCTGCGGTGGCCACCGTCGGTCACCCGGACCGGCCGGCGGCCGTGGGGGCTCCCCGCGCGAACCGTCCCCTTCCTGGGCGGGCGATTCGGGGTCCCGGTCCGCGACACCGCGGGACGCTGAATGCGCAAATCCGCGGGTCGAACAAGAAAGCGTACGGAATAATTCCCGGCCCGTGATCGAGCATGCCGTGCTACTGTCGAATCAGGTTGCAGTTGTGGTTGCCAAAAGGGTTCATTTTCCGACGGGTTGATCATCACGGCGACACGGGGTCCGCACAAGGTGGACTCCGAGCCCGTTTCCGAAGGAGAAATGACATGGCTACCGGTACTGTAAAGTGGTTCAACGCCGAAAAGGGCTTCGGCTTCATCGCGCAGGACGGCGGCGGCGCCGATGTCTTCGCGCACTACTCGAACATCGCCACTCAGGGCTTCCGCGAGCTGCAGGAAGGCCAGCAGGTGTCGTTCGACATCGCTCAGGGCCAGAAGGGTCCGACCGCCGAGAACATCGTCCCGGCCTGACACCGGTTCTGACGCATACTTCGCAGCTGGGGCCCGCACCTTGGGGTGCGGGCCCCAGCTCGCCGCTTTTTCAGGGGATATTCACCCCTGTCGCCTTCGGTCCGTTCTCGCGATTCCGCGATTCTCAGGGCCCTTCATCGTGCAGCGGGAATTCCTTGATACGCCACCCGGGTCTAGGAAAATGCCACATGAACCGAGCCCGCCATGGATACCGCGTGTACCGCGACGTCGGTGACCGCCGACACCGCGGACTACCTGAACCGCGACGGCCGTACGGCCCGCGGCAGCCGTACAACCCGCGGTAGCCGTACAACCCGCGGTAGCCGTACAGCCGGCGTCGGCGCGTCCGTCAGAGTCGTCGCCCTGGTCGCCCCCGGACAACGCCGCGACATGAGCCCGGCTGATGGCCTCGGGCCGGCCTCACCCCGACAGCCACCTCGGTGCGCTCGGGCGAGGCGGCGCTGAGCCGCGTCATCGGCGCCCAGGCCCCTATGGGTGTCCCGGGCGCCGAGACAGACCCCCTCCGGTGTCCCGGTCGTCGTCACCGCACCGACCTCGGAGCCGCCCCGCCGCGTCGCGTGACGTGTCAGAGGGTCGGCGTCGACCGGCGACACGTGCGGACCATCTCGACCAGAACCGACCAGAACATCCACCCGTACCGCAGGAGGCAGCCGTGACACCGGTTCAGACCCATCGAGGCCCCACCGCCCGCCAGTTCGCGAACAGGGCCGGTCACCCGGACTCGACCGAGTTGCGGGTCGGCGACGACATGACCGTCGAGGTCGCCCTGTCCGTCATGGCCGGTGCCGGTGTGGAGCACCTGCTCCTGTGCGACGGGGACGACGAACGCACCGGCTGGGTCTCCCGGGCCGAACTCGTCCTGCACCGCGACAGCTCCGCTTATTCGGACCGCGTCCGCCTGCGTGACGTCCTCGTCGGGCCATTCCCATGCCGGATCGTCAGCCACTCTTCCCTCACCCGGTGAGGCATCAAGCGCGGGGAGCCATCACGCGCTGGGTCTTGCCCGAATCCCGTTCGAACCGACCAGGGACGGAGTGTTCGCCCCGACGGCGGGCGTCAACCCCGGGCAGGTACGTCCTCGTCCCGCCTCCGCCCGAGCCCTGCCGGGCGGAGGCGGACGCTGTGCGCGGCGAAGGCGTAGGCGGGGGCCGTGACGTGTGAACGACTCGTCCCGGGCCTGGACGGCGGTGGCGGACGGCCGGTCGCCCACCCGGCCGCGCCGAGCCTTGCGGCCTATGGGTGCGCCCTGTGCGGGGGGTCCGGGCGGGTGCTCACAGCGTCCTCATGGGTGCGGCGGCGCCGGAGTCGGCGGCGGAGCCGTCCACGTCCGGCGTCACGCTGACGGCCCGTGCCGGTCGTCCCCGCCTGGACACGGGCCTTTCGCGGAGCCGACGGTGCCGGTCCCGCGACAGGCATCCTGGAGTGGCCGTAGGGGAAAGCGGCGATACGGTCGCCGTGCTGTGCGTTGAGCTGACGGATGAGGAGCGCGCCGAAGGCGATCACCGCGATGATCACGACCACGGTCAGGAACGTCTCCACGGTTCTCACCTTCCCATCGGCTGGTGCGGCATCGCCGCGGTCATGGTGGCGTCGTCACGGGCGCCATGACCGTCATGGCGGCCGTCACGACGGTCATGGCGGCCGTCACGACGGTCATGGTCGGGTCCGCGGCTGTACTGCCGATCGCCGCCCTCATGTCCCCCTTCGGACTCCCAGACCGCCTCCCGGGCCCGGTCGGTCTCCGCCACCGCCCGCAGGAGCGCCTCCCCCTCCATCAACCGGCTCGCGGTCGACGTGCCCAGGGGGTCACTCGCGGCGGCCATCAGCCGGGCGGCCGATGCGGAGGGCGTCTGCGGGGGGATGACCAGGAGGTTCCAGCGGCCCACGTGGTAGGAGAGCAACAGCAGTTCGTGCGGGTCCTGCTCGGAACGGAACCAGCCCACTTTCACCACGTGCCCCGCCACGCGCACCTTGCGCGGGACGACCGGCCAGTGGACGGGATTCACCGTCACCCGGGTGATCCGCCCCCACAGAGGGTCCAGTGCGGCCGTCAGCGAGAGGAGTTCCGCCCCGAGATCGCGGGAGCGGGGCCACCACGCCCCGTCCAGCAAGGCCGGTGCGGGACCGACGGGAGCCAGCGACAGACGGAGCGACGTCGAGGAGAAACGGTCAGCGGCTTCGGCTGTGGGCGGGTGGGAAATGGTCACGGTCATGACGCGAACCCTGCCCCGGGCCGGCCACGACCGGCCCGGTGTATTCGATCGCCGAAAACGACACGAGCCTGAGAGCCGGTGTGCGAAATATCCTCGGTGTCTTCGAGCGTACTCCTCGAACAGGCCACACGGACATGAAGATCACCCTTCGGGCGGCTGGTGGGGCCTGCCCGGCTCTTCACCGCCGGGTTGTTCATCCGGGGACTGTTCACCGGGGGTCTTCACCGCGCCCCCGTGGGCTTGCGCAGTGCTCGGGTCCGTGCGTCCCGTGCCCGTGTCGATGAGGATCTGCTCGGCCCGCCTCCCGCTGCCGGGGCGGACGGCCTCGGCCATGGCAGCGCGCGCGGCGTCGGGCGTCGCGTGCGGCGGAACCACGAGGAGGGAGAAGAGATCCTGTTCGCCCCGGGTGATGAGAACCGTGTCGTCGCCGACCGGAAAGGAGTCGATGCGGACGACGCGGTCGTCGACGGTCATCCGCGTCGGCAGTTCGTCCCACGCCCCGGCGTCGAGGCCGACGCGTGTGATGGGCCCGAGGTGCTCGGTCAGTGCGCCGATCAGGCTGGGGAGTTCGGCGGCGATGTCGCGGGAACGAGGCCACCACACCCCGTCGAGCACGCCCTGCCGTTCATGCGTCGTCTCCAGCCGCACGAGGGCCGTCCCGGGCCGCATGGCCCGGTGCACGGCGTCCGGCAGGAGTCTCGTCATCCGCGGGGAGTCGGAGCCGGAGTCGACCATGGCACCCGCCTGCCTACCTGGACCGAGGAGACCGGGTGGCTTCCTCGTTCTCACGGTACTCCGCGCCCCGACAGCGGGCCGGGAGGTCGCCGGTCGCCCACGGGAGCTGCGGCGACTGCCGGAGTAAGGTGGTGAACCCGGCCCGTCCCGTACGGGCACGTCGAAATCCGAGGTCGCCATGCGGTCCATGGAAACCCCGTCGGCCAGCCACGCCGAAGTCCGTGTCGTCGCCCCCTCGCCCGAGGTCGCCCGTCGGGTCGCGGAGGTTATCCGCCGTTGCTTCGACTCCACCGAGCAGCGCAGCTACCCCGCGGGCCCCGACGGAGGAACCCGCCTCGATCTCACCGTGGACACCGCCCACGCGGCGGAGCCCGCCCGATCATGGCTGGAGACCAGCCGGTCCACGGGAGACAGCCGATCCACGGGAGACAGCCGATCCACGGGAGACAGCCACCGGCGGTAGTAGCTGGAGCCCCGCTGCGAGTCCCGCCGAGTCGGACGGCGGCTGGTGGCCCGAGTTCAGCGACCTGCCGAGCGCACTCGCCACCCTGGCCGATCATCCGTCCGGAACGGTCGTCACCAGCCGCGCTCAGCCGCACATGCACTGCCGGATCCGCCCGTCGTGACCACGCGCACGGTCCGGGTGTGCGACGTACCGCACGCGGGCGCACCGCCCCCCCATGACCACGCCGCACCACCACCTCGCACCACCGCGCCGCCCGTGCGCTGCCCTGCAAAACCACTGGCCGTGGGCCGGTACCGGCGTACTGCCCGGAGTAGAGTGAACACGGAGAGCCGGTTCGGGAGCCCAGACGAGTGGCGGCGACCATGGCAACACTGCACCAGCGGAAAACCCACCGCGAAGCGATCATGAAGACCCTCTACGAAGACATGGAAGGAAGTGGCCTTCCAGACGTCTCCGGGGCCAGGCTGCGTGACGAGTTGGAGATCCCGGACCACGATCTGGCCGCGGCCTGCACCTATCTGGTGGGCGAGGGACTGGTCACGGTCCGCTGGGCCCACGGAGATGTGCCCGCGACGGTCGTGCTGACGCATCAGGGGATACGGCTCATGGAGGCCGAGGAGGAGAACCGCGGCTGACCCCGCGAGGGCGCCTTGGGACACGGAGGCCGGGGTATTCGTACATACCACCCGGCAGAACGTGCAGACAGGGAGCAGGCCATGATCCGTCCAGCCGACATCCGCGAGTGGCGCAACCAGGACGTGGTCGACGAGAAGCAGCGCAGGATCGGCATGCTCGAAGCGGTCTACGTCGACACCGCCACCGACGAACCGGCCATGGCCACCGTCCGGACCGGACTGCCCACTCGCCACCGGCTGGTCTTCGTCCCCCTCGACGACGCGGTCCTCGGACCGGACTACGTCCGGGTCCCCTACGCCAAGGGTCAGGTGCGGAAGGCCCCGTCGATCGGCACCGACGACGTCCTGCCGGCCGAGCGGGAGGAAGAGATCTTCCAACACTACGGCATGACGTACCGGCCGGGGGCGGCCGGCGAACGTCAGCTCGCACGCCGGTGATCACGCGCGCACGGCACGGAGGAGATGGTCCGCGGTGATGGCGCTCTTCCTTCTGCTGCTCCTGGTGGCCGTCGTACTGGGGATCATCGGTGTGGCGGCGGAGGGCCTCGGCTTTCTCCTGGCCATCGGCATCGTGGTCTTCGCCGCAGCCGTGATCTCCTTCACGGTGCTGGTGGCCCGGCGTGCCAGGCGGCGTCCCGTCCGCTGACGCCGGGGCCGACACCGTGTACGGCGTCGTGCTGGAGCCGTTGGCGGGCGCTCGGGCAGGGGCGGTGGGCGACGAAACGCCTTGTCGGGCGTGCGCGCCGGTGTCCGCCGGGGGACCATCGGTAGCGGGGGAACCATCGGTGGCCGGGGAACCATCGACAAGGCCCGCGACAGCGTCGCGGTCCCCAACCGCGTCCGCGGAATCACGTGGTCAGTACCCCGAGGTGGACCGCGCCCTACACGGCCTCGGCGTGATCGCCCCGCCCGGACGAACCCGAGCGCGATCCCCCACCCTGCCCTACCCCGCTCCTGGCCACCCGGCTCCGTCACCGTCGACGACGCTTCTCGGTTCCTGTGCGGCGTGCGATACGGCATGCCGTCTACGCCACTTCGATCACCCTTGGCGGTGACGCGACCGGCTCTCCGGCAACGCAAACGCGCCACATTCGCGCCCATGCCCACGTCAGTCATGTCCATGCCTTCCGCGTCGAGGGGTGCTCCCTTAGGCTCCTCCGCCGGACCGCAGGCGTTACCGACGGTAGGGGAGACCGGTCATGGGGCGAACGGGCAGCACTCGACGCACCTTTGTGGTGGGAGCCGCGGCCGCAGGCGGGGCGGTGGCGCTGGGCACCGGCACGGCGGCTTCAGCGGCACCGGCGCAGGGACGGCAGCAGGCCGTCGCCGTGCTCGGCGGTGGCGTCGCCGGGCTGACCGCGGCGCATGAACTCGCCGAGCGGGGCTTCGCGGTGACCGTGTACGAGCGCCGGGCGCTCGGCGGCAAGGCCCGCTCCATGGACGTACCGGACAGCGCGAAGGGAAACCGCAAGCCACTGCCCGCGGAGCACGGGTTCCGCTTCATCCCGGGGATCTACCACAACCTCCCCGACACGATGCGGCGCATCCCCTTTCCCGGGAACGCGGGCGGCGTCCGGGACAACCTGATCGCACCCAGGGAGATGATGTTCGCGCGGAACAACGGCCGCGAGGATCTGCGGATACCCATCCCCGGGGAGAAGGAGCCCGCCGAGCTCACCCTCGACGACATCAGACGCGCCCTCACCGGCCTCCTGGAAACGGGATTCCGTCTTCCTCTGCATGAGATCGCGTACTTCGTGAACCGCGCCGTCGTCTTCCTGACCAGTTGCGACGCGCGCCGCAACTCCACCTGGGAAGCGACCCCTTGGTGGACTTTCGTACGCGCCGCGCAGATGTCGAAGGAGTACCAGCGCATCCTCGCGGTCGGCGTCACCCGCAACATCGTCGCCACCAAGGCTGAGGAGGCCAGCACCCGCACGGTCGGCACCCTCGGCGAGGCCTTCGTTTTCAACGCGCTCGGCCGGGGTGCGGACGGCCCACCCGACCGGATCCTCAACGCACCCACCAATGAGGCCTGGATCGACCCCTGGGTGGCTCATCTCACCTCCCTGGGCGTGAAGTTCCGTATCGGCTGGACCGTGCACGAGGTGAGGCTGGGCGGAGACGGGCGGGTCTCCGAGGCCGTCATCGAGGATGCGGACGGCGTACGTCGCTCCATAACCGCCGATCACTATGTCTCCGCCATGCCGGTGGAGCACGCGCGGCGCACCTGGAGTGCCGCTTTACGCGCTGCCGACCCACAGTTGGCACGCTGCGACAAGCTGCAGACGGACTGGATGACGGGCATTCAGTTCTATCTGACCGAGACGCCGCCCGTGGTACAGGGCCACTTCAACTGCATCGACTCGCCATGGTCGCTGACCGCGATCGCCCAGGCCCGGCACTGGCCAGGGCGTGACTTCGCCGCCCACTACGGCGACGGCGTGGTCAAGGAGTGCCTGTCGGTGGACATCTCCGAGTGGGACAAGCCCGGCGTCCTGTACGGCAAGACGGCCAAACAGTGCACCCGCGAGGAGGTCGCACGCGAGGTGTGGGCACAGCTCAAGGACGCACTCAACGACACCGGCAGGACAGTGCTGCGCGACGGCACGCTGCACTCGTGGTTCCTGGACCCCGGAGTGGACGGGATCGGCACCCCGCACCCGACCAACCAGGACGAGCTGCTGATCCACCCCGTGGGCACGCTGCACAACCGTCCTTCGGCCAGGACCACGGTCCCGAACTTCTTCCTGTCCGGGGATTACGTCGCCGTGGACATCGACCTCGCCACCATGGAGGGCGCGAACGCCTCGGCCCGCCAGGCGGTCAATGCCCTTCTGGATCAAACAGGTTCGAGTGCACCGCGCTGCACGGTCACCCCGCTGTTCAGGCCGCCGGAGCTCGAGAGCCTGAAGCGCCACGACCACTTCCGCTTCAAGGCCGGCCTGCCGAACGCGTTCGACCTGGGGTGACTCAGTCGGGAGCGGTCGCTCGACCTGACCAGCCATGACGCCGGCGAGGCACCCTTCTCGTCGCCCTCCCAGCTGCCGGCCGGGGAGCACTCACTCTGGAAAGCGGGTGCCCTGATCACCTACGGACAGCGGCCTGCTCGCCCAGCAGCCCCGGGTGCGCGTCCGGCACAGCGGAACGCGCGCGCCGGGCGGCCGCACCCCAAGCGCACCAGACAAGGCGGGAAACAGCGGGGAATCACGGTGAAAGCGGTCCAGCCCGAGGAGACGGCAGCCCGGGCGGTTGCTGCTCTCCGGTGGCGGGCTGGTGCCCTGCGGGTTCCGATGGGCGTGGTGGCGGCCACCGTGCCGTGACTCGCCCGGCCGACTCTGCCGAGAACCGCCCGACTGCTGCGTCGGATGACGGCCTTCGGCGAGCGGGTGCCTGCGAAGATCCCCACCGTCTTGCCCAGCACCAGGCCGAGGACGACGCCCAGTGGCTCGGGTTGTGTGAACACCGCGCCCAGGGCGGTGCCCGACACGCTCACCCCGGCGGCGAACAGCGCGAACAGCGGCACCGCCACCCCGGCCGAGACCGGCCGCAGCAGGTGTTCGGTCCGCTCCCCGGGGGAGGCGCCCTCGTCCTCGTCGCGGACCGTGCGCAGGATCAGGCCCATGGTCGGATTCTGGGCATACGTGCCCCTTCGACGCCGACCGGACTTCCCGGCACACCCCGCGCCTTTGACGCGTTCTTTACACACTGACCGCCACGGCGTGGGGCATGCGGCCCGAGCGTGTCCGATGCGGGTCGACCGCTGCGGTCATCGTCACGTTTGGGTGCCCTGCCGGGGGACGGGTCAGAGGGGTTTGGTCGGCCAGTCGAGCAGTCGGGCGCCGATCACCGCGGTCTGGAGGGTGTAGCGGTGGACCGGGTCGGACGGGTCGGCGCCGGTCAGTTTGTGGATGCGTTCGAGGCGGTACGTGAAGGCGCGCACGCTCAGCGACAGTCGCCGGGCGGCCTCCGCGGAAACGCAGCCCGAGTCGAAGTAGGCGGTGAGGGTGTCGAGGAGCGGCTGGGCTCCGCCGCGGGCCTGACGCATTGGGCCGAGGGCGTTCTCCACCAGGTCGGCCATGGCCTGTCGGTCCCGGGTGAGGACGGGATAGACGAGGAGGTCGGCGGAGCGGAGCACGGGATCGTCGAGTTCCAGGCGTTCGGCCAGGTCGAGGGCGTTGAGGGCCTCTTCGTACGACTGGACGACGCCCGCCGGGCCCGTGTGCGGGCGCCCGAGCGCCACCTGTCCGCCCCCGGTCGCGGCGAACGCCTGCTTGGCGAAGTACGCGAGGACGTCTTCCTGGTCCCCTGGGGCGACGCAGACGAGTCGGCCGTCCTTGGTGGTGAGAAGGATGCTGCGGTCGCCGAACCGGCCTCTCAGCGCGTGCTCCACCTCACGGAGCACCGGGTCGCCCTCCTCGTAGGCGGCCGGGCCGCGGGCCACGGCGACCGCGTGCTCGTACGAGAGCCGCAGCCCGTAGCGTTCCGCGCGCTGGGCCAGTCGGCCCAGGTCGCTTCGGCCGTACAGCAGATCGTCGATGAACTCCCGACGAGCGGCCTCCTCTTGGCGCACGGCGTGCCGCTGGGCCCGTTCGTAGCCCTCGGCGAACGCGTCGAGAGCCTGCGCGGCGACGGACAGCACGTCGTCCACGACCGGGTCGCTGCCGGTGGGCCAGTGCGCCCGGGTGGCTGTCATGTGGGCGCCGACCAGGGCACGCAGCCCGATCCCGGCCTCGGCCGCCTGTTCACCCAGGGCACGGCGCGAGGCCAGTTCGTCCCGGGAAAGCCTGCGGCCCGTGGCCGAGGCATCGGCGAGGATATCGGCGTAGCCCTCCAGATACGCCTCGTGTCCCGCTGCCCCGCGCCCCTCGGACACGTCCCGTCCCGCCATACAGGTCCCCCGGATCGAATGCGCCCGCCCTTGTCGTCTTCTTGACGCACGGTCGCAGGAGCGTACTCCCGTCCGTGCCTGGAGCGGTGCCTGCCCCGGCAAGGAGATACCGGTTCTGGCAGGGGGACGCCGGGGCGGACGAGCCGTCGAAGCCCGGTCGGCCGACGCGGCGCCCACGCTGCCCCCAGGTGTGCCGGGAAGTCTGGTCGGCGGTCATGTCGACCTGCCCCCGGAGGCTCTGACGCACCTCTTCCGTTTCCGCCGTCGCCGGTCCGGTCCCGAGCCTCATCGGGGACATGACGGAGGTGGGCCATGTCAGCCCTGAAGGGTGCGCGGCGCTCTTCGCGGCTCTGCGGGCCGCCCGTTGCCACGGGAACATCAGGCCCCCTCCGTGTCGTCTACGGGGCGGGCGGCGTGCCGGGCGTTCGGGTTGGCGAGCAGGTTGCGTGGGTCGGCGGCCCGGGCGATGGCGGACTCGACGGCGGCGATCCGGTCGGCGAGAAGACCGAGTGCTGCGACCGCGCGCGCGAGCGTAGCGAGATGGAGGTCCCCCCGGCCGAAGGCCGGGGGATGATCGTCGTCCGGGGCGCCGAGGGCCTGGATACGGACGTACGCCGCCTTCAACTCCGTCCAGCGGGCGGCCTGTTCCGGGGTGAGCGTGTCACGCAGTTCGGCCAGCTTCAGGAGGTTCGACTCGGCTCCGGTGGTGAGGGTCTGGGCCTCGGCCGCGTAGTGGTCGTCGATCAGGGCGGCCAGTTCGGTGTCGTTCATGACCGGCTGGACGCGCTGGGCGATCTTGTTCATGTTGCGGTAGGAGCCCTGCAGCCGGAAGGGCGGCTCGGTGCGCGTGGTGTCCGACTGCGCGGCGGAGGCGATGTACGCGGCGTTCACTGCCAGGACCGTTGCTCGGATCGTGAGCAGGTGGCCCAGGACCGCGAGGATCCGCTCCAGCTCGGTGGAGGTGTAGGGGTGGGTGAGCCGGTCGGCGCGGGCCGTGGGGTCGTGCCCGGCGAGCCGGATCAGCAGGTCGAGGTCGGCGCGGTCGCGGCCCGCGAGCGGGGCGAGGACGGGGTGGGCGGTGAGGGCGTTCTCGATGAAGCTGAGCGCGAAGGCGTCCTCCTTGCCGGTGAGGACGTCACCGAGGTTCCACACGTCGGCCCGGTTGGCGAGCATGTCGGGGACGCGGAAGCGGCTGCCGGACTCGGTGTAGGGGTTGCCGGCCATGCAGACGGCGAAGCGCTTGCCGCGCAGGTCGTACGTGCGCGGCTCGCCGTCCCGCACTCCCTCGACGCGGCGGGTGGCGTCGCACAGCGGGATGAACCTCTGCAGCAGTTCGGGCGAGGTGTGCTGGATGTCGTCCAGGTACAGGAGGGTGTTGTTGCCCGCCTCCAGCGCGAAGTTGATCTTCTCGATCTCCCGGCGTGCGGTGGCATTGGGGGCCTCCGCGGGGTCGAGCGAGGTCACCGTGTGGCCGAGGGCGGGGCCGCTGATCTTCACCAGCATCAGCCCGAGCCGGTCGGCGACGTACTCCATGAGGGTCGTCTTGCCGTAGCCGGGCGGGGAGACGAGCAGCAGCAGACCGCCGGTGCCGGTGCGCCTGGACTCGCCCGTGGTGCCGAGCTGCTTGGCGAGGCTGTCCCCGATGAGCGGGAGGTACACCTCGTCGACGAGCCGGTTGCGGACGAATCCGGACATGATCCTCGGGCGGTGCTCATCGAGGCGCAGCCGGGCGCGTTCGGCGGCCGTCAGGGCGTGGCGGTGACGCTGGTGGGCACGGTGGGCGGGCACCTCGTGGGTCCGGAACGCGCGGGTGCGGGCGAGGAGTTCGTCGACGCGGACCGTGAGGGTGCCGCCGACGATGCGGGGGTGGGTGCCGAGCAGGCCCTCGACCGTCTCGGTCAGGCGCGCGTCGCACGTGTAGCGGGTCAGATCCGGGCACAGCTCGGCGGCCACCGCCTCGGCCAGGTCACCGGGCGCGAGGTCCGCGCCGGTGGAGGCGGCGTAGGCGGACAGCCACGCCTCGACCAGCTGCCGGCGTGCCCCCAGGTCACCGAGGACGGTGAGGTCCTCGTCGTACGCGGAAGTCCCCACCGTGCGGCGGAACTTGTCGAGCAGGGTGCGGGTACCCGCGTCGATGACGAAGCCGTCGGCGCCGCTGGTGAGGTCCTCGAAGAGGTAGGCCGCGGCGGCGTCCGCCTTGGGTCCGCCGATCGCTCGCGCCAGCTCACCCCGCAGGTCGGCGATGGCGGGGGCGAGCCCGAACGTCTCCCGGGCGCGGGCGAGTGACCTGGCCCGGCGGGTCCACGCCTCGCGCTCCTCGGCCGTCGTGGCGTGCGCCCAGAACAGCTGGGCGCTCGCGCGGGCCACCGGCTCGTGGCGGAGCGGGCCCGCGTTCTCGTGCAGGCGGAGCAGCGCGGTCAGGATCAGGACGGTGTCGTGGTCGTGGACTCCGCGCTCGTATCCCTCGTCGTGCGCCTCCTGCGCCGCCCGGCGTACGAGGGCGGGCAGGTCCTCGGCCTCGGCGAGGGCCGTCGCGCCGTGCTCGTCGAGCAGCCGGGCGGCGAGGTGTTCGGCGCGGTAGACGTCCGGGGACTCCGACGGCAGCGGGCGCTCCCAGTACGGGCGGGTCGCGGCGAAGTCGAGGTCGGTGACCGGGGAGCGGTAGTCGGTGGTGGTGAGCGCGAAGGCCAGGCCGTCGCCATGCGGGACGAGGGCGAGGTCGAGCGGCTGGGTGTTCACCGCGAAGCGGTGGGTGCCCAGGCGGATCGTGCGACCGTCGTCGCCGTACAGATCGGTGCGGTCGCGCAGTGCGCGCAGGGCCTCCTGGCGGGCGGCCTTCAGGTGGCCGTCCAGCTCGTCCGCCCTCACCTGATCGCCGAGTCGGCGCAGTTCGTCGGCGATGTGTCGGACCTTGGCGGGCATCGGGTCGGAGGTGAAGTACGTGGTGACGGCGTCCGCGTCGGGGAGGGAGGCGGCGCGGCGGACGACCGTGCGCAGGACCCGGGCCGCCGAGTCGGCGAGACGCTCGGCACGGCGGGCGCGGGCGTCGGCGAGGTTCTGCTTGCGGAAGGAGAACGTCTCGTGGATCTCGTCGCGCTTGTCGGCCAGCTCCCCGAGGAAGTCGTCGACCTCGGCGGACTCCGAGAACCGCGCCTCCAGGTTCTCCAGCTGTGCCAGCAGGCGTGCGAGCTGCTCGTCGCATGCCTCGGGGGTGTCGGCGGAAGCGAGGGCACCGGTGACCGCCTGCCCGAGCAGGGTGAACTCGGCTGCGAACTCGGCACGTCCCTCCCGGTCGAGGAGCTCGCGGCGGCGGCCGTCGAGCACGGCACGGGCGCGGTTGACACCGGCCAGGACCTCGGCGATCCGCTCCAGAACAGAAGTACGGACGGTGGTGTCGCCGATGTCGAGTCCCGCGACGACCTCGGTCACCGTGCCCAGTTCGCCCGCGAGCCGGTCGATGCGGGCGGCGACGGGCGTGGCCTCGGCGACCGTGGCGATCGCGGCGGCGTCCATGAGGAGACGCTCGACATCCGCGTGGTGGTCGGCGAAGGCGTCCTCGTGGGCCAGGTGGGCGACCGCCCGCCGGCCGTACGAGGCGAGGTCGGCCTCGACGTCCGCGGCCAGTTCGTCGATGCGGCCCGTGTCGGCGTACCGCATGTCCTTGAGCGTGAGCAGATGCCCCTGCGCCTGCCGGAGTTCGGTCAGGCCGGAGACCCAGGCGGCGGCACCCCGCAGGGTCTCCCCGCGCAGTCGGCGCCCGACCTGGGCGATCCGGTCCGCCGCCTCACCGAGCGCGTCGGCGGCCTGCCGGGTGAGCGCCTGTACGGTCTCGAACTCGGCCAGTACCTGCTCGGCCGTCGTCCGCACGTCCGTGAGCGGCTCCCGCAGATCGCCGAGTTCGGCGTCCTCCAGCCAGTGGTAGGCGTCCGCGGCCCGGACGCAGGCCGCGACCAGCGCCTCGTACACCTCGCTCGTCGGGCTCGTCCCGGCGACAGCGCCGGCGATGGAGAGGCAGTCGGAGATGCCGCGCACGAGGTCGGCGTTGCCGACGCGGGTGAGCGGGCCGTCCCCGAGGGGCCGGGCGGCGGCATGGGTGTCGGAGACGTAGGGGGATTTCCACAGCTGGACCGGGTGGACGCGCTGTGGCTCCTCACCCTCGGCGCGCAGCAGGATGAGCGTGCCGTCGTCGAGGAGGGCCCAACCCCGGCAGGTCAGCGGGGTTGCGGTCTCCTTGCGGATCACGTTGTACGGCAGCAGCAGGCTGCGGCCGGCCACGGGGGCGTGGAACGCGAAGAGGACATCCTCGCCGTTGGGTGAGCGAACCACCCGGTCGAACTCCAGGTCGCCGGCACCGACGCCGTCGAAGGTCCTGTGCGTGCCGTTCGCCAGGCAGTAGCCGCCGGGGAAGACTATGCCCTGGTCCTCCGGCAGGCGGCGGCACGCCGGCCCGATGCCGTCGAGACGGACGACACTCCTGGTGAGCGTGTTGAAGACCAAGTACCGGTCCGCGTCCTCCTTGTAGGGCCTGATGCGCAGCAGGACGAGGGTGCCCACCCGCGCGTACGCGATGTCGGCGTCGGCGAGTGACTGCAACGGCTCGTCGACGGGCTCGGCGTGGATTCCCTCGCCCGTCTCCGTGTCGTCCTCGACCTTGACGGTGAGGGCGCCTCCGACAGTCGTCACGAAGACCTCTCCGTCGACGGACACGTGCGGGTGGCGGCCGAGGACGTGGGACTCACGGGTCACCTCGGTCCAGATGAAGTCGTGGGCGGGCGGAGGCACATGGTCGCGGTCGCCGCGCGCGTCGAGGAAGGACACCTGCCCGTCGTCGGTGAGCGCCCAGCGCAGGACACGGATGTCGTCGGCCTTCTCGCCGGTACGGAAGACGGCCAGGAGCCTGCCGTCGACACGGCTCAGGCGCAACAGGTGGGCCTGGCCGTAGTAGCGGTGGAGGGCCGTGAACTCCCGTACGAAGTCGGGGTCGTCGAGCAGACCGGGCACGGCGTCGTCGGGCAGCCGGTTCAGGTCGCGGTCGTGCAGCGTGAGGACGTCGCTCACGGCCGTCCCGGGCCCACGGCGGGTGAGGGCGTTGTGGCCGAGGAGCAGCAGATCACCGACGGAGACGATGTCGCGGGGCACGCAGGAGTGTTCGGTGCGCAGCCGCTCGGTGCCGGTGAGTTCGAGGCGCGTCGAGCCGAACTCCTGGGCGCGACGGATGTTGAGGGCCTCGGCACGGCGGGCGAGTTCGGCGGCCTGCGCGGTGAGCCGGTCGCGCAGCACGTCGTACGTACCGGTGTCGAGCGCCTCGTGTGTATCGGTGTGGGGCGCCTCGTACGTGCGGGTGTCCAGGCCCGTCGTCCCGGTGGTCATGCGATCGGTCCCTCTCGGATGTCACTCGGAAGTCTCAGGAGGTCGAGGACTCTCCGACGTCGAAGCTCCTGGGTCGGTAGGACACGGTCCGGAGCTGCCGTCCCCTGTGCGGCAGCTCCGGACCGCTGAGCGGCCCCGGGGTGGTGGGCCCGCGCCGCTCGGCCTTTCAGTCAGCTCCTGGCGTTGCCGTTCAGCGCGGCGAGCGAGGTGTCCGCGACCCCCAGCTCACCCGCCGTGTCGAGCAGTTGCCGCAGAGCCTGGGAGTCGGCGCCGCCCGTCTTCATCAGCTTCATCAGCAGTGCGGAGACGGTCAGATCCCGTACGTCGGCCGTGGAGACCGAGCCCAGGGCGCGGGTGAGGTCGTCGGTGAAGCTCGCCGTACCGTCCAGCCAGGGCCCCGCGAGTGCCTGGGCGGTCTCGGAGTTCTGGACGAAGCCGTCGACACCCTTGCCGAGCGAGATCGCCCCGACCAGCCGGTCGAAGAAGACCGAATCCCCGCCGACGATGCTGATGTCGGCGTTCTCCAGGCCGGTGGCGAGCACCGTGGCCTGCGCCTCGGCGACCTGCCGCTGCACGTCCAGCCCGGCCAGGCGGATGTCCTTCTCGGCCGCGAGCCGCAGCCGGTACTCCTCGTGCGTACGGGACGCCTCGTCGAGCGCGGCCATCGCGGCGGCCTTCTCGGTGAGGCCGGCCGCCTCGGCCTTCAGCTTCTCGCCGATGGCCTCGGCCTCGGCGAGCGCCTTGGCCCGGGAGCCCTCCGCCTCGGCCCGCATGCGTGCCTCGGCGGCCTCGGCCTCCGCGCGGCCGGTCTTCTCGATGACCTCGGCCTCCTTGTCGCGGACCTGGGCGGCGGCCAGGCCCTCGGCCGCCGCCTCCGCCTGGACGCCCTCGGCGAGGCGCAGCTTGGCCCGCGCGTCAAGGTCGGCGGTCTTCAACCGGGCCTCGGCCAGCGTGAGTTCCTCGGCGGCCCGGTGGGTGGCGGCCTGCTCAGCGGCCTCCGCGGCCTTGATGTCCTTGACCAGCCTCTCCTGCGCCTCCGCCTCCGCGGCGATGATCACGGCCTGCCGCTGCCGCTCCGCCTCCTCGACGGCCCGCAGCTTCTTGATGGACTCCTCCTGCTCGGCGACCGTACGATCCACGGCGACCCGCTCCCGGATGACCTCGGCGATCTCCCGCTTCTCCGCCTCGACCTCCTTCTCGGCGGCGATCCGCGTCAACTGGGTCTCCCGCTCCCGGGCGATGACCTCCAGCAGCCGGTCCTTCTCGATGCGCTCGCTCTCCACGGCGATGACCCGCTCGCGGTTCTTGGCGGCGACGGCGACCTCACGGGCCTGGTTCTCGCGCTGGATGCCCAGCTGCTCCTCGGTCTTGAGGAACGCGCCCTGCGCCCGCAGCCGCTCTTCCTCCATCACCCGGGCCGTCTCGGCTTCTTCCCTCGCCCGTACGGTGTCGATCTCCCGCCGCTGCTTGATCTCGGCGTCGGCCTGGCGGCGCTCCAGCTCCAGGATGGTCTCCCGGGCGTCGACGTTCTGCCGGGTGATCTCCTTCTCCTCGGTGCGCTGGGCCTCGTTGGTGCGGACGTGCTCCACGGCCGTCAGTTCGGTGATCTTCCGGATGCCCTGCGCGTCGAGGACATTGGCCGGGTCGAGCTGGGTCAGCGGCGTCTGCTCCAGGTAGTCGATCGCCGCGTCCTCCAGGTGGTAGCCGTTGAGGTCGACACCGATGACCTCGATGATCCGGTATCGCAGCTCCTCACGCTTGGTGTAGAGGTCGGTGAAGTCCATCTGCTTGCCGACGGTCTTCAGCGCCTCGGAGAACTTCGCGTGGAACAGCTCCTGCAGCGTGTTCCGGTCGCTCGCCCGTGCCGTACCGACCGCCTGGGCGACCTTGACGACGTCCTCGACGGTCTTGTTGACCTTCACGAAGAACGAGATCCGGATGTCGGCCCGGATGTTGTCCCGGCAGATCAGACCTTCCTTGCCGGCCCGGGTGATCTCGATGGTCTTCACCGAGATGTCCATCACCTCGGCCTTGTGCAGCACCGGCAGCACGACCTGCCCGGTGAAGGTCACATCGACCTTCCGCGTCTTGGACACGATCAGTGCCTTGCCCTGCTCCACCTTGCGGAACAGCCGGGAGAAGAGGAGGAGGACGAGGAGCGCTATGAGCAGGCAGACGCCGACGCCCACGATCATGGCAGTCATGAGAAACATCCTTGGCAGGTGAGGGACCCGAGACCGGCGAGGGCCCGGACGTCATCGGGAATCGGAAAGATCAGGAGGGAGCGCATGCCGGGCACCGGAAGGAGCACACGCGCTTCCGTGCGCCTCTGGAGGGCACACCCCGGGAAGCAGGGGCCGGTCTGCGGCTCAGGCGGCCCGACGGCGCGCGTGGGGTTCCGCGGCCGCGCGGTCGCCCTGAAGGAGGTCGCCGTCCGCCCGCTGCGAACGGCTCGTGCGGGGCGGCCCGGCGAAGTGAGGCGATGACGGCCCGGGTTCTTCGGGATGGAGGCGGCGCAGCAGCCGTACCACCGATCGGGTCGCACACCATGAGACCGAGGGAGCCGCGACGAGGACGACGAGCCCCGTCAGCGCATGCGCCGGCCCCGACGAAGCCGGCGGTTGCAGCAGGACGACGGCGCCGAGGCTGCCGGCCCAGGCGAATCCCGTCCACAGCGAGAACGCGACCGCGACCGGGACGCCGTCCAGCCCCAGCGCACCGAGGTCGGCGTCCCCGTCGAACGTGCGTGAGCCGGCGGCACCCACCGCGACCAGCAGCCAGAAACCCACGGCCGCCACGAGCGGGACGGTGAACAGGAAAGTCGGAAAGCCTGTGGCGGCCTCCAAGAACGTCCGCATGCCCACCCCCCGGTCAACCCCGTCACACGACCTCGGCACAGCTCCGCAGCCCGGATGCCGGGCACCTGCCGGTGCCCGGCATCGAGACCTCCGTCGCGTGCTCCCCTCGCCCCCTATGTTGCCTGCATCTCCCCCTCGATCGCATTGCCGGATCCCGGCAGTCTTGGGTGGATCGTCGATGCCGGGGCCCTGCTAAGAAGGCGTCAGGAAACGCCGGGCTCCCCTCGCAGTCCCGGTCACGCAGAGACCGGCGTGACGGTCGTGCCGGGGAGTGCCGTCGCACCCGCGCCTGGGCACGCGAAACGGTTCTCGGTCGGCCGAGGCGGCTCAACCGTCAGATGTCCGCGCCCGGCGCGGCACCTGGGTTTTTGCCGCCTCCGCCTCCGCCTTGGCGTCGCTGACCGCCGCGGCGGCCTGCTTCCCGGCCTCGTCCGCCGCGGCCGCGGCGTCGAGGGACACCATGGAGCCCGCCAGCTGTGGAGCCCGGAGGTCGTCCGAAGCGGCGTGATCGTCGGCGGTGGCCGCTTCGCCGGACTGCCCCGGGGTCGGTGCGACCGCCGTCGACTCGTCACCGAAGGCCCGGGTGACGGTGCGGACCGCCTCGGTCAGCTCACCCGGGATCACCCAGAACGTGTTGTTGTCGCTGCTCGCCAGGTGCGGGAGCGTCTCCAGATACTTGTAGGCCAACACCTTCGGGTCGGCGTTGTTGCGATGGACGGCCTGGAAGACCAGCTCCACCGCCTTGGCCTCACCGTCGGCCCGAAGGATCATGGCCTGCTGGGCGCCCTGCGCCTCCAGGATGTCCTTCTGCTTCGTGCCTTCCGCGGTGAGGATCTTGGCCTGCCGCTCACCCTCGGCGTGCAGGATGGCCGCCCGCTTGTCCCGCTCGGCCCGCATCTGCTTCTCCATCGCCTCCTTGATGGTGGCCGGCGGATCGATGGCCTTGATCTCGACGCGGTTGACCCGGATGCCCCACTTGCCGGTGGCGTCGTCGAGGACGGCGCGGAGCCGGGAGTTGATCTCCTCACGCGAGGTGAGCGTCTCCTCCAGGTCCATGCTGCCGATCACGTTGCGCAACGTGGTGACAGTGAGCTGGTCGATCGCCTGGAGGTAGTCGGCGACCTCGTAGGCCGCCGCCCGCGGATCGGTGATCTGGTAGTAGAGCACGGTGTCGATGTTGACCACGAGGTTGTCCTCGGTGATCACGGGCCTGGGGTCGGACGAGTAGACCTGTTCGCGCACGTCGAGCTTGGTGTTGATGCGGTCCGCCACCGGCAGGACCAGGTTCAGCCCGGGTTGCAGCGTCCGGCGGTACCGGCCGAACCGCTCGATGTTGTAGCGGCGCGCCTGCGGGACGATCCGCACGGTGGAGGCCACGAGGAAGACGACGACGATGGCCGCGACGAGGAGGAGGATGACGACGGGATCCACAGTGCCTCCGTTGCTGTGTGTTCAGCCGTTCACGGAAGGAGTTCGCGGGGGTAGACGATGGCCGTGGCCCCTTCTATCTCCATGACGTCCACCAACGCTCCCACCGGGATGACAAGGCTCTCGTCGAGGGCACGGGCGGACCATTCCTCGCCGGAGAGTTTGATCAGGCCATGGGTCGCGGTGACCTCCTGCATCACCTCCGCCCGCTTGCCGATCAGCGCGTCGGTGCCGTCGCGCACGAGCGGCTGCTGCGTCATGTGCCGCAGAGCGACAGGACGCACGATCAGGAGGCCCGCCGCCGAAGCCGCCGCGAGGGCCACGAGCTGGCCGAGCAGGCCGATGCCCACACCGGCGACCACGGCGGCGACCAGCGCGGCGCCCGCCAACAACCCGAAGACCAGGGTCAGCGTGAAGAACTCCGCCGCACCCAGCGCCGCGGCGGCGATCAGCCAGAAGAACCACGGCATCGAATCGCCCTCCTTCAGGGGCTTTCTCCACCAAGCTACCTTCCGGAACGCCGGGCAGACAGACATGGCGACCGTGGTTCTTACGTGGTGGAGGGGCGTGCCCTGACCGGCGTGGTACCCGCGGGCAGCTGAACGGCCGCCGTGATCATCAGCGTCTGCAGGTGGGCCGGCACAGCGGACGCTGTGGATTGTTGGGCGGCCAGGCGGTCCGCAAGCGCATCGGGCCCGATCTTGGGCTCAGGGCCCACAGGCTGCTGGATCGGCGGGCCCACTGTCAGAGTGGGGCATCCGCAGGGGGTGGAAGGGCGGCGCGGGAATGCCGTGGGCGTCGAAGGGGCCGCGTCGAGGTGACGCAGACCACCGGTGCCGCACGGACAGTGGGTACTACCGGTGGCTGCCGCACGGTCGGCGAGGCGCTCGGAGCGGCCTTGCCGGGTCGGGATCTTGCCGGGTCGGGATCGCGCTGCTGCCCCCCGTGCTCCGCAGCCATCGGGAAGCGGTCAGGGCGAAAAAAACCTGTGGATCTTCGCGGCAACCTTTTCGGCCTCTCGGACCACTAAGCGCTGTCCGGCCAAGTGGTCCGGTCAGGTGCAACGGCTGAAAGCGAGAGCACAGGCATGTCCCAGGAACGAGAGCACAGACATGTCCCAGGCCCACCGACGTCACCGGTGGCGTCCCGGGTCGGCGGCCACCGTGCCGACGGCGGCGCGCGCGGTGATCGCCGGAAGCATCGTGGCCGTCGGCTGCTCGCACGGCGGGGTCTCTGGGCAGGTCTCGCCACGGTGGTCGTGGCCGGCTCGGCCGTCGTGGTCAACCAGGCTTCGGCGGAGCAGAAAACCCTGAATCTGAAGAAGTGGTACGTCCTGGTCAACCGCAACAGCGGCAAGGTGCTGGACAACCGCTCCGTCGCCACGAAGGACGGCGCGGAGATGGTGCAGTGGAGCCGTAAGGGCGGGGCCAACCAGCAGTGGCGGTTCATCGAATCGGGTGACGGGTACTACCGGCTGCAGAACCGGAACTCCGGCAAGGTGCTGGACGACCTCGGCTGGTCGAAGACCGCCGGCTCCGCCATCGTGCAGTGGAAGGACCTGAACGGCACCAACCAGCAGTTCAAACTGGCCAAGTCCTCGGACGGCTACGTGCGTCTGGTCAATCGCTTCAGTGGCATGGCCGTCGGTGTCAAGAAAGCCACCAAGGCCAACGGGGGCGACATCGTCCAGAACCGCGACCGGGGCCGCGCCAACCAGCAGTGGAAGCTCGTAGCGGCCGGTAGCGTCGGCGGCACCGAGAAACCCGGGAACTCCGGCAGCACGCCCACGCCCGGCGGCAGCGCTCCGGCGAGCCCTGCTCCGAGCGGCACCCACCCGTCGTCGCCGGCGTCTCCGACCCCCACCAACGGCAGCTCGACGACACGTTTCATGGGCAGCGACAAGGTGTTCATCGGCGGTTCGATGACTGACGCCTCGGCGAACGCCGCGCCGTTCGACGTGCGCTACGCCTACATACACAGCCAGCCCGCGCCTTCGTCGGCCGCCTATACGGCATCGCGTTGCAAGGATGAGTGGTCGGGCTGGTGGGGCTGCTGGGGCGGCAACACCACCGCGCCCGGCCACCAGGTGACCTGGTCGGACGCCCAGGCGGCCAAGGCGACCTACCAGGGCAAGTCGCGACCGCAGAAGTACCTGTGGACCTGGTACTCGTTGCGCGACCTCGGGGACGCGGCAGGCGAGGGTGACGGCCCGGGCGAGGTCAAGGCCATCAACAGGCTCGACCTGCTCACCCGGTACCTGGACGACTACCGGTTCTTCCTCCAGAAGATCGGCAAGAACGACGACATGATCGATCTGGAGCCCGACTTCTGGGGCTTCGCCCGGTCGCTCGGCAATCTGCACGAGGTTCCCTCGAAGGTCTCGGCCGCCAACCCGACGGACTGCGGATCGCAGGAGAACAGCGCCGCCGGACTCGCCCGGTGCCTGATTCACATGGCGCACAAGTACGCGCCCAACGCCGCCGTGGGGCTGCACCTCTCCTGCTTCGACTGGGAGACCGACGTCCAGAAGTGCGTCAAGGACTACGCGGACCTCGGGGCCAAGAACGCCGACTTCCTGGTCACCGATGTGTCGGACCGCGACGCTGGCTGGTACGCACTCCCGGCCCACGGCAGCCGTGACACCTTCTGGACCGACCAGAAGGCCGCCGCCTCGCTGAAGTTCTGGAAGACGATGGCCGAGTCGGTGGGCAAGCCGGTGGTCCTGTGGCAGATCCCCGTGGGCAACATGGCGCAGAACAACACGCCCGGCCATTACAAGGACGACAAGGTGGACTGGCTCTTCGCGCACATGGACCAGGTGGCGGACGCCCACATCGCCGGCCTGCTGTTCGGTGCGGGGTGGACGGAGCAGACGACGCCCGAGACCGACGGCGGAAACCTGATCCGCAAGACGATCGCGTACCACAACTCGGGTCGTACACCACTCAAGTAGGCGAAGCCCACGAATGCGCCCCCGTCTCTTCGACGGGGGCGCAGTTCGTCGTCCACGCCGGGCTGAGGACTTCTCCCGTCGGCGCCGGCCATCGCCGCCATCGGTGCGGGCGCCGACAGAGGTCGCCTTGGTGAAGGGGATGATCGCGCACGGCAACCCGCCTTGACCAGGCGCCCGAGTGGGGCCGCAGCCACGAGCAGAGCAGGCCCCCCGCGGCACTGCGGGGGGCCTGCTCTGCTCAAGTGGGGCCTGATGACGGATCGTCAGCTTCCTCGCTCGTGCGGCGCCTGCGCGCGAAGTGGACCGCGGCGGCACCGACCGCCCCGACCGCGAGACCGGCACCCGCGAGGACGGGAGTGCTGCTCGGCGCGCCGGTCTCGGCGATGCCGGAGGTGATCCAGCCGACCTGGGTGATTCTGGCTACTCGGCGGCCGTCCGTCGGTCGTTACGCCGGGTCGATGCGGGAGACGCTGCCACGCAGGTCGAGTACGTACAGCTCGCCATTGCCTCCCTGCACGAACGAGACGACCCGGCCGCCGTCGACTCCGAGGTTGCTCACGCCGGTCACCTGGCCGTTCTCCATCCGCAGAGCACGGACGGTGCCGTCGCAGTAGTCGCTGAACACGTACTGGCCCTTGAGGTCCGGGATCGCCTCGCCTCGGTAGACGTATCCGCCGGTCACCGAGCAGCCAGGCCCGCTGCGGTCGTACTCGTAGATCGGCGGTACGTGGTTCGCGGGCTCCGTGCCGCCCCGGAAGGGATGGTTGCCCTCCATCTGGGACCAGCCGTAGTTCTCGCCACCCTTGCTGGTCGCCGGGGCCCAGTCGATCTCCTCCCAGGCACTCTGGCCGACGTCCCCGATCAGCAGATCGCCCGTGCCCGCGTCGAAGGAGAACCTCCACGGATTGCGCAACCCGTACGCCCAGATCTCGTCCTTCGCGTTCGGGTCGTCCACGAACGGGTTGCCCGGCGGGATCGCGTACGGCTTGCCGCCGCTCGGGTCGATCCGCAGCAACTTGCCCAGCAGCGTGCCGAGGTTCTGCCCGTTGCCGTGCGGGTCGCCGGCCGAGCCGCCGTCGCCGAGCGCGATGTAGAGGTAGCCGTCGGGGCCGAACGCGATGTCGCCGCCGTTGTGGTTCGCGTAGGGCTGTGTCTGGGTGAGGACCGTGCGCCGGGTGTTCGGCTGGATCTTGCCGTCCCGCACCGCGAACTCGTCCACGGTGCTGGTGCCTTGGAGGTTCGTGAACGAGATGTAGAAGTGCGCGAACTCCTTGTCGAACGCGATGCCCAGCAGGCCGCGTTCGCCGTTGGTGGTGGTCTCGCCGGATATGTCGATGACGGGGTCGCCGAGCCCTTCATCGCCCAAGACCCTCACCTTGCCCGCGCGTTCGGCTATCCAGACCGTGCCACCGGGACCGGCGGCGCCGGCGGATGGATTCCGGGCCGTCGCCACTGTCTTGAGCACGACCTTCGCTGCCTGACGTGGGGAGCTGATCTCGTCGGCAGACGCCGTGGTCAAAGCGAGGGAAGCGACGAGGCAGAGGGCGCCGATGATCGCCGAGCTTCTGGTGCGAACTTTCACCGTGATCCTCCTAGAGGCGGCGAACGGGGGGGAGAGCACCCGGCTGCCAGAGGCAGAAACAGGCGGGTGCCGTCCACGCCGGCACGCACACCTGGGGGGTGGGGGGATGGTGCGCTACTGGCCACAAGTGAGGCTACCGGGACAGGAGTTGTTGAAATAGACCACACTCCGCCATCCCATTTACCTCCGCTCCGCTTCCCGTCGCGGCCCAGGCCTCCCCGTCCCCGGCGCGCAGACACTCAACGGCTACGGCGGCGACGGCGCCAAGGCCGGGCAGGCAGTTCCGAGGGAGGCGCGACAGAGGACGTGTGACGCGTACTTGTCGTACTGCTGAGCTTCGGCCAAGGGTGTGCTGTCTGGTCGAGGACGGACAGCCCGTCGTTCCGGGCCGTCGCGTCCGACAGGAGGTTGGGCCCGTACGCGGTGTCCGACCGCACCCGCCGCATCCGGATCAACCGGCGACCCGATCCTGAAAATGGAAGAGATTTTCCGTTGACGGGTCTGGTACGCGCCCGACACGCGGGGGCAACAACCGGGCCGTTAGCTGCCGCATCAACCGTCCGACGCAGCGCCAGTAGGGGACGGGGCACAGCAAGAAGGAGCAGGACATGACGGCCACGGACAGCGCGGACGCGGACAGAACCGCCGCCCCGCCCGGGTACTCCTCCCGTCTCTACAACGCGGATCTCGCCCCCGCCACCGAACGCAAGTGGGGCGCCTTCAGCATCTTCAACGTCTGGACCTCGGACGTGCACAGTCTGTACGGCTACTTCCTGGCCGCCAGCCTGTTCCTCGTCGCGGGCAACACCTTCAAGTTCCTCATCGGCATCGGTGTGGGCTCGCTGATCATCTACTGGCTGATGACCCTCATCGGCAATGCGGGCGTCAAGACCGGTGTCCCCTACCCGGTCCTCGCCCGCGCCTCGTTCGGCACCTTCGGCGCCAATGTCCCGGCTCTCGTACGGGCCGTGGTCGCCACCTTCTGGTACGGCGCCCAGACCAGCGCCGCCGCCGGCGCCATCGTGGCCTTCCTCGTCCGCTACGACGGACCCAAGCATCTGCACGAGACCAGTCGGCTCTTCGACCACAGCGGCCTTGAAGTGCTGTGCTACCTCGGTGTGTGGGCCGCCCAGCTGCTCATCATCAGCAAGGGGATGGAAACGGTCCGCCGTTTCCAGGACTTCGCCGGACCGGCGGTCTGGGTGATGATGCTGATCCTCGCGATCGCGCTGTCCGTGAAGGCCGGGACGCTGTCCTTCTCCGTCGACATGCCGAGCGGCGACCTTGCCGCACTCGCCAAGAGCGCCACCGGGCTCGACGTCAGCCCCGGCTCACTCGCCGCGATCGCGGCGATAGCCGCCACCTGGGTCACCTACTTCGCCGCCCTGTTCCTCAACTTCGGTGACTTCGCACGCTTCACCCCGGACACGAAGGCCCTGAAGAAGGGCAACATCTGGGGCCTGCCCGTCAACCTGATCCTCTTCTCCCTCGTCGCCGCGATCACCACCGCCGCCGCCGGCAAGGTGTACGGCGAGGTCATCCTCGAACCGGCCGAGATCTCCGCCAAGTTCGACAGCGCGTTCCTCGTGCTGCTCGCCGCCTTGACCTTCGCCGTGGCGACCCTCGGCATCAACGTCGTCGCCAACTTCGTCAGTCCCGCCTTCGACTTCGCCAACGTGGCCCCGAAGCACGTGACCTTCCGCAGGGGCGGCCTCATCGCCGCCGTCATCGCGCTCCTGCTCTACCCGCTCCACCCCTGGGACAACGCCCCCAGCTTCGTCAACGCCATCGGCTCGACGATGGGGCCCATCTTCGGCGTGATCGTCGTCGACTACTACCTCATCCGGAAGACACAGCTGAACGTGCCCGCTCTGTACGAGGAGGACGGGGAGTTCCGCTTCCAGGGGGGCTGGAACATACGGGCGTTCGCCGCCGGTGTGGTGGGCGCCGTCTTCTCCAGCATCCTCCCCGTCTACGGGCCGTCCGGGTACGGTGCGTCGCTGGGTCCGTACTCCTGGTTCATCGGGGTCGTCGTGGCCGGGGTGCTCTACTACGCGTTCAGCAGGGGCAAGAGCCCCCTCACCGCGAGGACGGCGACAACGGAAGCGCCGGAGGCAACAGAGGCATAACGTCACCTTCCTCCAGTAACCCGAGTAGGGCGCCCGACCTGGGCTGATACCGGTCGGGCGCCCTTTTCGTCGCGGTGTCAGGGGCGCGTGGTGTCGCAGTTCGCCGGGGCTTCCCTCACGGTGTGAGGACGACCTTCTCGCAGTGGTCCTTCTTGTTCTTGAACAGGTCGTAGCCGGTCGGTGCCTCGGTCAGGGGCAGCCGGTGGGTGATGATCCGGGTGGGGTCGATCTTGCCCTGCTCGATCATGCCCAGCAGCGGTCGCATGTACTTCTGCACGTGGCACTGGCCGGCGCGCAGAGTCAGTGACCTGTTCATCCAGGCACCCGCCGGGAACTTGTCGATCATTCCGCCGTAGACGCCGATGACCGAGACCACGCCGCCGCTCCGGCAGGACATGATGGCCTGGCGCAGGGCGTGCGGCCGGTCGGTCTCGGAGCGGACCGCCTGCTTGGCACGGTCGTAGAGGTGGACGTGGGAGGCGCCGTGTGTGGCCTCCATGCCGACCGCGTCGATGCACTTGTCGGGGCCACGGCCGCCGGTGAGTTCGAGCAGGGCGGACCGTACGTCGGTGTCCTCGAAGTCGATGGTGGTGTAGCCCTGGTCGGCGGCCATGTCGAGGCGGTAGGTCTCCTTGTCGATGGCGATGACCTTTTCCGCGCCCAGGACCCGGGCGCTGTCCATGGCGAACTGGCCGACCGGACCGGCACCCCAGACGGCGACGACGTCACCTTCCTCGATGTCGCACATGTCGGCGCCCATGTAACCGGTCGGCAGGATGTCGGACAGGAAGAGCACCTGCTCGTCGGTCAGGTCCGACTCGATCTTGAGGGCGTTGGCGTCGGCGAGCACCACCCGCGCGTACTCGGCCTGTCCGCCGGCGAAGCCGCCGGTGAGATGTGAGTAGCCGTAGATGCCGGCGCTGGGATGACCGAACATCCTCTCGGAGATGCCGGCGTTGGGGTTGCTGTTCTCGCAGCACGAGTACAGCTCCGCGCGGCAGGACGCACAGGCGCCGCAGGCGATGGGGAAGGGCACCACGACCCGGTCGCCGACGCGCAGTTTGCCGTCGCTGATGCCGGGGCCGACCTCGACGACTTCTCCCATGAACTCATGGCCCAGGATGTCGCCCTTCTCCATGGTGGGCACGTAGCCGTCGACCAGATGGAGGTCGGAGCCGCAGATCGCCGTCGAGGTGATCTTCACGATGGCGTCGCGGCTGTTCAGGATCGCGGGGTCGGGGACGTCCTGCACCTCGACGGAGTTGCGTCCCGTCCAGCAAGTGGCCTTCATGCCAGGGCCTCCTTCAGTTCGTCCTCGGTCAGCGGCCGGGCCGGGTGCTGCGGGAACTCGCCGCGTGCCCGCTTGCCACCGGGTGCGCCCTCGGAGCGGACGACCTCACCGGCTTCCGCGATCTGCTTGAAGCGGCGAAGGTCGTCGTCCAGCTGCTGGTGCGGCTCCTCGCCGAAGTAGCGCGCCGCCGCCTTGCCCAACCCTCCGCCGGGCAGTTCGTAGCGCAGGGACACCCGTATCTCCGCGCCCTGACCGCCCGGGGCCGGCACGAAACGGGCCTCACCGGAGTTGTCGATGTCGGCACCGTCCACCGACCGCCACGCGATCAGTTGACCGGGGACGTCCTGAGTGATCTCGGCGTCCCACTCGACCGTCTTGCCGAACGGTGCGCCGGCCTGCCAGTGACTGGTGCGCGGGCCGGTCACGTGCACCTCGTCCAGGTGCGTCATGAACTCCGGCAGCCGCTCCAGGTCCTTCCAGAGGCTGTACGCCTCGTCCGGGGATCGGGTGACGGTGGTGGCCGCGGTCAGTTCCATGGGGGTGCTCCTACGCGTGCGGGTCACGGCCGCGTAGACGTCCGTGGCGGTGATGGCCGTGACCGCGGCCGTCGCAGCGACGGTGCGTCCGAGGCCGCGACCGTTGTGGTTCTTCAAGGCCCGGGCGAGCAGCGTCAGATCCATGAGGTCGCCACCGACGCGACCCCAGAGCCAGACGGGATGCGGCCGCCCCAACAGCCCGGTCGCCGCCGCCAGTTCACGCACGCCGACGGCCGTCGCGGCCGATCGGTGCCGGGGGGCGTCCCCCACGCCCAGGGCCCGTGCGAAGCCCGCCGGGGCGGCGACCTGGGGCACGCCCAGGAGCGCGCTGGCCCAGCCGAGGCCACGTACGAGCGGATCGTGTCGCAGGCGGGAGGTGGAGTGGGAGCGGGTGTCTGCTGTCATCAGTGCTCCTGAGGTGCGGTGAGGGTGAGGTGAATGGAAGCGATCCGCGTGATCCGCATCCGGGCAGTCGGCCGCGTCTGCTACTTGTGGCCGTTGGGGTGCAGCACCACCTTGGTCCAGCCCTCGTCACGGGCGTCGAAGTGCTCGTAGGCGGTGGGGGCCTCGTCCAGGCTGAGCTCGTGGGAGAAGTGGTGGTGATCTTGACGATGATGTCGCAGGGATGCTCGATCTTCGCGTCCGGTACGTCCTTCACCGCGACCGTACGCGGTCCTTCGTATACCGCTGCCTTCACGATGACTTCCCTGGATGTCGCTGCGTGGCGGTGATGGAGACGGCGCAAGCAGCCTGACTCCCGACCGTGCGAGGACGGAGCCCGTGGTTTCGGCCCGCCTGCGCGAGCCGTTCGCCTGGATCAGGGAGAACGGTTCACCCGGTCCGCCGGGCGGAGCCTCGGTGCTCCGGCGACGTGCGGTGCGGGTCCCCGCCAACCTTCGGTCGAAACAGTTGCTTTTCGTGTGAATCAGCCGCATTCCCGCCAGGGCGACCACCGATCCGAGACGGCGCCTCCGGCTCTGATCACCTGCCAGTCGCCGTCATCCGCGAGCAGGCGGCGACGTTCCTGTTCCCGCTTGGAATACCGTGTTCACGGCTCAGATCCACGACGAGCTTGCGCCCCCGTGAGTGCAACGGCAGGTCGGTGAGGGCTACGACGACGTCCCAGTCCTCCCCACGTCCGCGGTCCACGAGCCGACGTGTCAACGTGGTCAGGTCCTCGAAGCCCTGGGCGCGGCGGCGCCGCGTGGAGTGCCGGAGCGTCCTACGGTGAGCGGGTGCGACATGTGCCCAGGTGGGTCCTGCTCCCGTCGGTGAGCGCACCCGTCCTGCTGATCGGCGGCTGGACGATCGCGGCACTCCTGGAGGGGCCCGCATACGACCCTGTCAGGCAGACGATCAGTGTCCTGGCCGCCTACGGGGCACCGGGATTCTGGGTGATGACCGGGGCGCTGCTCGCCCTGGGGCTGTGCCATCTGCTGACCGCCTGGGGGCTGCGTGCGGCCGCGCTCGCCGGACGGGTGGCGTTGGGCGGCGGTGGAGTGGCGGCGTTCGTGGTGGCTCTGCTCCCGGCGCCGAGCAGCGGGGGCTCCCTGCGCCACGGTTCGGCCGCCGTGGTCGGTTTCGCGCTCCTGGCGGTCTGGCCCGTCCTCGCCGCCGATCGCAGCGGGGCGGCACCCTGGGGACTGCGTCCCCTGCCCTCGTTCGCGGCGACCGCCGTGATGGGCGCCGGAGCGGTCTGGTACGTGATCGAGACGAACGATCACGGGGCCGCCGGAGTCGCCGAACGTTTCGTGACGTCCTTCCAGTCGCTGTGGCCCTTCATGGTCGTGGTCTCCTGCCTCTGTCATCCCGGCTCGCGGCCGGACCGAGACGACCCTGAGACGGCCGGGTCACGCCGGTAGGAGCGGGACCGCCTTGGAAGGGCCAGGTCACGAGAGCTCGGCACGCGGACCTGCCGAGTGGTGTCTCAGCGGCCCGGCAGGTTCTGTTCGGCCCAGATCACCTTGCCCTGCGGGGTGTATCTCGTTCCCCAGCGTTCCGTCAGCTGCGACACCAGGAACAGGCCCCGGCCGCCCTCGTCGGTCGTCGCCGCGTACCGCAGGTGGGGCGAGGTACTGCTGCCGTCGGCGACCTCGCAGATCAGGGTGCGGTCGAGGATCAGTCGCAGCCGGATCGGCTCGTAGCCGTAGCGGACCGCGTTGGTGACGAGTTCGCTCAGCACCAGTTCCATGCTGAAGCCGAGTTCCTCCAGCCCCCACGCGTCGAGCTGGGCGGTCGCCGCGGCGCGCACCCCGGCTACGGCGGCCGGGTCCGGTGGTACGTCCCACTCGGCGATCCGGTCCGGCGGCAGCGCGTGCGTGCGGGCGATGAGCAGCGCCACGTCGTCGGCGGGGCGCTCGGGCAGCAGGGAATCCAGCACCGCCCGGCAGCTGTCCTCCGGCGCCCGGTCGGGGTGGCCCGCCAGGGCCTTGCGCAGCAGTTCCATACCCTCGTCGAGGTCGCGGCTGCGGTCCTCGACGAGGCCGTCGGTGTAGAGGACGAGCTGGGAGCCCTCGGCGATCTCCAGCTCCGCGGTCTGGAAGGGCATGCCGCCCAGGCCCAGCGGCGGACCCGCCGGCAGGTCGGGGAAGGTGACGTCGCCGTCGGGGTGGACCAGCGCGGGGGCCAGGTGCCCGGCGCGGGCCAGGGTGCAGCGGCGCGTCGTCGGGTCGTAGATCGCGTAGAGGCAGGTGGCGCCCACGACGGCGGCGGGGCTCTCCGTGCACGCCTCGTCCTGGTCGATGCGCCCGACCAGGTCGTCGAGGTGGCTCAGGAGTTCGTCGGGCGGCAGGTCGAGCGTGGAGAAGTTGTGGACGGCGGTCCTCAGCCGTCCCATGGTCGCGGCGGCGTGCAGACCGTGCCCGACGACGTCGCCGACGACCATCGCCACACGGCTGCCCGGCAGCGGGATCACGTCGAACCAGTCGCCGCTCACACCCGACTGGGCCGGGAGGTACCGGTAGCCGACGTCGACGGCGCTCTGCTCGGGCAGGCCGCGCGGCAGCAGGCTGCGCTGGAGGGTGACCGCCAGGGCGTGCTCGCGCGTGTACCGGCGGGCGTTGTCGATGCTGACGGCGGCGCGGGCCACCAGCTCCTCCGCCAGCGAGAGCTCCTCCTGGTCGAAGGGGTCGTGCTCCTTGGAGCGCCAGAAGTTGACCATGCCGAGGACGACACCGCGGGCCTGGATGGGGGCCGCGATGAGCGAGTGGATGCCGTAGTCCACGATCTGCTCGGTGCGCTCGGGGTCCTGCAGATGCCAGCCCGTCGCGGTCGACAGGTCGGCGACGAGTTCGGAGCGGCCGGAGCCGTAGCCGCGTGCCTGGGGTGTGGAGGGCAGGAAGTCGATCAGCCGGCCCTTCTCGTAGAGGGGCTGGTCGTCGCGGATGCCGCACACGGCGACGCGGCGCATGCCCTTCGCGGTGGCCGCCGGTTCCTCGCCGTGCAGGACGGCGTCGGCCAGGTCCACGGTGACGAAGTCGGCGAAGCGGGGCACGGCGATCCGGGCGAGTTCGTCGGCGGTCTGGACCACGTCCAGGGAGGTGCCGATGCCCACCCCGGCGTCGTAGAGCAGCTTCAGCCGCTCGCCGGTGATCTCGGCGCGGCCGGAGACGGCGCGCAGCTCGGTGGAGTCGCGCAGCGTCACCACGGTGCCGCGGTGACCTCCGCCGCGGTCGGTGGGCCGCTGGTTGACCACCAGCAGCCGTGACCCGGCGAGGTGCACCTCGTCGGTGGCCTCGCGACCGGAGCCGAGCAGCGACGTCATCTCTGGTTCGAGGGTCGGCAGGTCGGCGACGTGCCTGCCCTCCGCGTCCGGGGGCAGTTCCAGCAGCCGCCTGGCCTCGTCGTTGACGAGCAGCAGCCGGCCCTCGTCGCTGACGATGAGCACCCCTTCGCGTACGGAGTGCAGCACCGTGTCGTGGTGCTCGTACATGCGGGACATCTCGTTGGGGGCCAGGCTGTGGGTCTGTCGGCGCAGCCGCCTGCCGACGAGCGCGGTGGCGGCCGTGGCGACTCCGAGGGCGCCGGCCCCGGCGGTCAGGATGATCGGTATCTGCCGGTCCACCAGGCTGGTCACGTTCTTGACCTTCAGCCCGGCGGAGGCGAGGGCCACCACCTTGCCGCGTTCGTCCTTGATGGGCACGGTCGCCTGGACCTCGTGGCCGAGGGGGCCGTGCACGCTCTCGGTGTAGACCTTGCCCGCCAGCGACGGTGCGATCTCTCCCACGAACCGTTTCCCGATGCGGTCCGGCATGGGGTGGGTGTAGCGGATGCCCTCGGTGTCCATCACGACGACGAAGTCGACGCCCGCCGACTCGCGGCCCGCCTCGGTGAGCGGCTGGAGGATCTTCGCGGGGTCGGGGGACCGGAGCGCGGACAGCACGCCCGGTGAGTGCGCGAACGTCTGCGCCACGGCTATGGATCTCCGTTTGGCCTCGGCGCTGGTGTGCCGCTGTGACTGCATGACGAGCGCGAAGACGGCGAATGCCACGAGCAGCACCACCAACGCCACCTGGAGGAGGAAGATCTGCCCCGCGACACTCCGCGTGTTTCTTCGCACCAGAGACCACAGTGGCGATATGCGGCCGACTCGGACAAAACGGTCCTTCATCCGGCCTTTGTAACATCCCTCACCCCTATAGTCACGGCCCTGCCCACGGAGCGGACCGTGCCGAGCGGCGATCGATCACCTCTCAAGCCACTTCGATCACTTCAGTCACTTCCGGCCCGGATCAGCGTTCCTCCCTCATATCTCACCACCCGGCGGGGGCGACCGAGCTGGACGTCGGCATCGTGCGCCGCGCCGTGGTCGGCGCGGACGGGGCGCACCGCACGGTCGAGGTGTTCGCGCTGACCGTGCCGCCCGGCTCGGACCGCTCCCCGCTGCCCCTGGGCGGCCACGTGCTGCCCGTCCGGAAGGCCGACCCCACCACGGAGTGACGCGCCCCGCGCCGCCGGCCGGCCACGCCTCCGGCCGAGGGAGTCACGCGGCCTCCACCGGGTGGTGTCGTGCCGCCTCCACCCGGTGGTGTCGTCCCGCCTTCACCCGATGAAGTCGTTCCGGTGGCGCCGGAGGTGCTCGGCGGCCCTGTTCGCCAGGCGCTGTTCGGCGCCCGCGGTGACCGCGGCGGCGAAGCCGGGTGTGTGCGCGGCGAAGTGGCTGTACGCCGCCATTCCGAAGACGGCACAGGCGGCCGCGGCCTCGTCGGGCGCGTACGCCTGCGACGCGGGCCGCTTCGCCGGGTCCAGGTGCGCGTGGCGGGCCCGCGCCTGACGGACCACCTGTTCACCGCGTTCCGTGAGTACCGGCAGCCGGAGTGCCTGGGGGCTCTCGCTGTCCGGCAGGGCGAGCCCCCAGGCCACGACGATCATCGCGATCGACGTCCACCCCGCCACCAGCGCGTACCGCCAGTCCAGGAACGCGTACGTCTCCAGCGCGGCGAGCGGCAGGGTGAGCGCGGCGACCGTCCGGGACCAGAAGAGGCAGGGCCGTTCGAAGTCGATGTACACCCCCCGGCCCCTCAAGTACCCCTCGGTCATGAGGCGGTCGGCGGTGGGATGCAGGAGGCTGT
Organism: Streptomyces sp. NPDC030296; assembly: GCF_055572815.1. Classification (NCBI taxonomy): domain Bacteria; kingdom Bacillati; phylum Actinomycetota; class Actinomycetes; order Kitasatosporales; family Streptomycetaceae; genus Streptomyces; species Streptomyces sp. NPDC030296. The sequence continues at coordinate 473,556 of NZ_JBVICQ010000007.1, read as the reverse complement.
GCGGGTCCGCGGTGGCGGGGTTCTGACAGGAGGCGAGACTCCGGAGCTCCGCCTCCGCCTCGGACGCGAGACTCCGGAGCTCCGCCTCGGACGCGCCGGGCCGGCACGCGTCGCGGTTCGCGAGCGCCAGGGTCGGGGTGCCGTCGTGCTCCGTGTCCGGCTTCAGGACGCCGCGCGCCACCATGTCGGTGATCACCGTGGAGAACGCGCGATGGATGCTGCCGTCCCCCTGAGCGAGGACGGCGACGGCGGCGACCCCCAGCCGGAGGTCCTCGTCCGGTACGGCGTCGGCGGGCTCCGGCCGTGCGACCCGGTGGCGGGCCAGCGCCTCCGCGACCGCGCGGCTGTGGATGCGCTGGTCGAGCGACAGGGCCCCCAGCACGAGGACCACGTACCCCACGGCGGAACCGGCCCACGCCAACCAGACGATCATCACGACAGTGTCGAGGACATGACTAGGCAGCCACAAGACGTCCGCAGGGTCTCGTCGGAGTCGCGCAAGGGGTCAACACCGTTGCCCCGCCGCCGGGTTGAGGGCCCGTGGGCCCACGGCGGCGCGGTCACCCCTCAGTCGTCCGCGTCCTCCGCCTCGCGCGGCCAGACGGCGACGGCGACCAGCACGGCCGCCCACACCCCGAGCGGCGCGACCGGCCAGTAGTACGTCAGTTCACCCTCCCGTGCACACCGCGCGCCCCAGACCGCGGACATGATCAACGCGCCGCCGAGCCAGTAGCGCCATTCCGCCAGCCAGTCCTTGAGGTCCTTGCGGTCCCGCTCCGCGCGGGTGGGGACCGGTTCGGGCAAGTCGGCCACCAGCGGGGCGAGTTCGTCGGCCGTGCGTGCCCGCAGGGCGTGTTCCGCGCGGGTCGCGTGCTCGTACGGTGCGAGCCGCCCCTCCGCCAGCGCCGCCGCCAGCACGGCGAGCACCTCGTCGCGGTCCCGGTCCGAGACCCGCACGGCCGGCACGACACGCTCACGTCGGTCGTTCACCCTGTCCCCCTGTCGACACCGCTCCGCATCCCACCGGACGACTCTTTAGAATACGACTGTATCTCAAAGAGGGGGGTCCGACCGATGCCCAAGACGGTCGACAGGGAGGAGCAGCGCCGGGACATCGGCACGGCCCTGCTCCGGCTGGTCTCCGAGCGCGGCCTCGACGAGGTCAGTGTGCGCACCGTGGCCGCCGCCGCCGGCCGCTCCCCCGGCGCCGTGCAGAAGTACTTCCGCACCAAGGAGGAGATGCTGGCCTTCGCAGCCGAACTGGCGGGGGAGCGCGTCGAGCGCCGGATGGCCGGGGTCGACACCTCGCTGCCCCCGCGCCGGGCGCTGCGCGCGCTGATCCTGACCACGCTGCCCGTGGACGCCGAGCGGCGCGCCGAGGCCACCGCGCAGCTCGCCTTCGCCGTCCACGCGGCCCACCATCCCCGTCTGGCCGCGATCCGGCGGCAGGTCGACCAGGACGTCCGTCAGGCGCTGGCCGCCTGGCTGGAGTCGGCGGGGCACGGGACCCGCGCGAGCGCCGTCGCCGACGCCGTGATCGCCCTGTCCGACGGCCTCGCCCTGCGCATGCTGTACGCCCCGCAGGAGCACGAGCAGTTGCTCACCGTCCTGGACCATGCCCTGGACGCCCTGCTGCCGGAGCCACCAGCCATGGGATGAGTTCGAAAAAAGTTTGTGGATCATGGCAACCCTTCGCGGGGCCTGCGACCACAAGGGAGCGGATCCGGTCAGTTCCGGTGCCCGGATCCGCCTTCTTACGTGAACGGCTCGCAAGGAGAACGCCTCCCCATGAAGAACCCCACGCACGGCGGGCGCCGCGGGCGCCACCGCCGTCGCTGGACCGCCACCGCCGTACTGCTCGGCGCGCCCCTCGCCGTCGTGCCGTACCTCCTGTTCACCCAGGAGGACTCGCAGGCCGCGACGATCGACGGCGACGCCTTCTACAAGCTCGTGTCCGTGCGCAGCGGCAAGGTGCTCGACGTCAACGGCTTCTCCACCGCCGACGGCACCCGCATCCAGCAGTGGACCGACCAGAACACCGCCAACCAGCAGTGGCGGCTGAAGCCCGCCGGGGGCGGCTACTACGAGCTGGTGAACCGCAACAGCGGCAAGGTGCTGGGGGTCGCAGGCAACTCCACCGCGAAGTCCGCCGCCACCGAGCAGCAGACCGACAGCTCCGCGACCTCCCAGGAGTGGCGGGTCGACGACGTGAGCGGGTCGTCCGGCGCCGTGACCCTCACGTCCCGCAGGAGCGGCCACGTCCTCGACGTCTCCGGGGGCTCCACGGCCCAGGGCGCGGCGGTCATCCAGTATCCCGGCAGGGGCGGCACCAACCAGCAGTGGAAGCTGGTGAAGGTGGGCGGGACCGGGGCGTCCGGAACCGGCGACACACAGGTCACGGCCAAGACCGGGCCGTATGTGTGGAAGAACGCCCAGGTGGTGGGCGGCGGTTACGTCACCGGTCTGGTGTTCAACCAGAAGGAGAAGGGCCTGCTGTACGCGCGCACCGACATGGGTGGCGCCTACCGCTGGGACACCGGGGCCGAGCAGTGGATCCCGCTGACCGACTGGCTCGGCGAGAAGGACTGGAACCTGCTGGGCATCGACTCGCTGGCCACCGACCCCGTCGACCCCGACCGGCTCTACCTCGGGACGGGCACCTACACCAACGACTGGGCGGGCAACGGCGCGATCCTGCGCTCCACCGACCGGGGCCGCACCTTCAAGCGCACGGAGCTGCCCTTCAAGCTGGGCGGCAACGAGGACGGCCGCGGCGCGGGCGAACGGCTGGTGGTCGACCCCGCGGACAACGGCAACCTGCTGCTGGGCACCCGGAAGAACGGCCTGTGGCGCAGCACCGACCACGGCGCGACCTGGAAGCAGGTCTCCTCGTTCCCGGTCAAGGACGGGGCGGGCACCGGCGCCGGCATCTCCTTCGTGACGTACGGCAAGGCCGGCAGCAAAACGATCTACGTCGGCGTCAACGACAAGTCCACCTCCCTGTACCGCTCCACCGACGGCGGCGCCAGCTGGCAGGCCGTGTCCGGGCAGCCCACGGGCCAGTTGCCGCAGCACGGCGTGCTCTCCGGTGACGGCTCGCTGTACCTGACGTACACCAACGCCCTCGGACCCAACGGCGTGACCGGGGGCTCGGTGTGGAAGTACGCGCCGGCCACCGGGGCGTGGAAGAACATCTCCCCCTCCCAGGGCTCTTACGGGTTCTCCGGTCTGGCCGTCGACCCGCGCAAGCCGTCCACGGTGATGGTCACCACCCTCGGCCGCTGGTGGCCCGAGGACGAGATCTACCGGAGCACCGACGGCGGCGCGAACTGGAAGGCACTGGCCGACAAGTCGAAGCGCAGCGCCTCCGCCGCCCCTTACGTCGGCACCCACACCGGGCACTGGATGACCGCCCTGGCCATCGACCCCTTCGACTCCGGGCACGTCCTGTACGGCACCGGCAACGGCATCCTGCGCAGCAAGGACGCCAACGCCTCCGACAGCGGCGGCACCAGCCACTGGAGCATGGGCGCCCGAGGACTGGAGGAGACCGCGCTGATGGACGCGATCGCCCCTCCGGGCGGCGCCGCCGTCATCACCGCCATGGGCGACCAGGGCGGCTTCCGGCACGACTCCCTGACCAAGGTGCCCTCCGGGCGGCTGGACAACCCGCTGATGAGCAACAGCACCGACATCGACTTCGCCCAGTCGAAGCCCTCGATGATGGTCCGCGTCGGCCGTGGCGGCGCGCAGGACGGCGCGTACTCCACCGACGGCGGCGTCAGCTGGAAGGGCTTCAAGGCGGAGCCGGTGGCCTCGGCCCAGGACGGTCACATCGCGCTCGCGGCGGACGGCTCCGCCATCGTCTGGACCGAGGCCGGTGAGGCCCCGTACCGCTCGACCGACAACGGGGCGAGCTGGTCGAGGGTCGGCGGCCTGGGCAACGGCGCCGTGGTCGTCGCCGACCGCTCCTCGGCGACGACGTTCTACTCGCTGTCCGGCGGCACGCTGTACGCCAGCACCGACGGCGGCGCCACCTTCTCCGCCCGCGCCGGGGGCCTGCCCTCCGGCCGGCTCACGGCCGTTCCCGGCATCGCGGGGGACCTCTGGATCGCCGGCGGCGGCAAGGGGCTGTTGCACTCCACCGACGGCGGCCGCACCTTCACCACGCTCAAGTCGGTGCAGTCCGCGTCCGCCCTCGGCTTCGGAAAGGCCAAGCCGGGCACCGGCTACCAGGCGCTGTACCTGATCGGTACGGTCAAGGACGTCAGCGGAGTCTTCCGCTCCACCGACAAGGGCGCCACGTGGCTCCGCGTCAACGACGACGCCCACCAGTGGGGCGCGATCGGCGGCGTCGGCGTCGTCACCGGCGACCCCGACACCTTTGGCCGGGTCTACGTCGGCACCAACGGACGGGGTCTGCAGTACGGCGACCCGTCCTGATCCCACCCCGTCCCCGACGCCCGGGGGACGCGCCCGCGGGTCAACGGACCCGGTTCGCCAGTCGGGTGGCGTTGTTGAGCAGGTGTTCCAGCGGGCCACGGCGGAAGAAGCGGGACCAGGTCGCCGCGAACAGGGTGGCGCCGAGGACGAACGCGAGCAGCAGTCCGGCCGAGGCGGACTGCGGCGGGGTGGCCGACTCGCCGGGCAGGGCGAGGATCACCAGGATGTGGCCCACGTAGAGGGTCAGGGACATGGTGCCGACGGCGATGACCGGCGCCGCCATCCGGCGCAGCACCGGCAGCCGGTCCAGCGCCACCGTCAGGCACAGCAGCACCGTGATCGCGATGCCCAGGCTGCCGATGAGGTCGAACGTGGACCCGGTGTGCGGCTCGGCCGCCAGCAGCCCCCAGGCCTCGGGGCCCCACAGCCCGCTGCCGACCGGCATGTCGAAGGCGCCCGCCGAGGCGCCGGCGTCCTTCAGGGCCTCGAAGTCCTTCATGTCGGGCATCGTGGCCGCGATCTCCTTGTCGCCGCCGGTCAGCCGGAGCACCAGCCAGGAGACGCCGTAGCCGAACGCGATCAGCGCGGGACCGACCACGGCCAGCCGCCGCCGCACCGTGCCGGAGGACAGGTCCAGCCGGCCCAGCGCCATACCGGTGACGACGAACGTCATCCAGGTGATCGCCGGGTAGAGGCCGGTGAGGAGGAAGTCGAGCACGCCCACCCCGGAGAGCCGGGCGATCGGGTCGTACCCGTCGATGGTGGTCACCATCGACTCGGTGAGCAGCGCGCGGAGGGCGTACGCGAGCTGCGGTGTGACGAACGCGAGAGCGACCGCGATGATCGCGAGGGTCCTGGCCCGCAGCCGCAGCAGGGGCAGGGCCAGCAGGAAGTACACGGCGTAGAAGTTGAGGATGCCGGCGCCGCCGAAGTTGGTCATCGCCAGCGCGGTGCCCACCACCAGCAGGATCACCGCCCGGATGACGATGCGGGCCCTCGCCCGGCGGCCCGCCAGGCCGGTCTTGGGCTCCAGGCGGCCGGCGATCAGCATCAGCGAGAACCCGGCGAGGGTGGCGAACAGGGCCGACGCCCGGCCGCTCGCCAGCCCCAGGAACCAGTCGCCGACCCCTCCGTCGGGGTCGGGGAAGGGGCCGACGTGCACGGCGAACATGCCGAACACGGCGAGGGCGCGGGCGAGGTCCACCGCGACCAGTCGCGCCGTCGCGGCACCCGCCGGGGGCGGGGCGGCGTCGTCCGGCGCGGCGGCCCCGGCCCTTCCGGCGGTCTCCCCCGCCGCGTCGGGTGCGGGCAAGTCTCGTAGGGGCGCCTTCGCGGCGCTGTCGATCTCGGTCACCGGGACAACGTTGCCGAGGCTCGGGAGCGGCCAACCATCCGTTGCTTCACGGGAGTTGCCCCGCCGACCGGCCCCACTCACCCCGCCGGTCGGCGGGGCCCGGACCCGCGGAACAAGGGCGAGGGGAGGCGGCCTCGGACCGTCGGCGCGGCCTCAGACCGTCGGCGCGGCCCCGGTCAGCAGGCGGCCCATCGCGGCGAGCACCGAGGGCTCGACCCGGTAGTACACCCAGGTGCCGCGCCGCTCGGAGGTGAGCAGACCGGCCTCCTTGAGCTTCTTCAGGTGGTGGGAGACGGTCGGCTGCGAGACGCCCACGTCGGAGATGTCGCACACGCACGCCTCGCCGCCCTCGTGGGAGGCCACCGCGGAGAACAGCCGCAGGCGCACGGGATCGCCGAGGGCCTTGAACATCCGCGCGGCCGTCTCGGCCTCCTCCGCGGTGAACGGGCGCTCGGCGAGCGGCGGGCAGCAGGGCACCACGCCCTCGCCGGGAGCGGGCTCAAGCAACGGCAGCACCTCGGTGTTCGACATGCGTCTATGTTGACACACGTCGAATCAACGGGCCACAGACCGCGCGCTCACCGACGACCGACTGCCCGTCGTGGTCGTCGGCGGCCGGACCCGTCGGCCTGACCGCCGCCGCCCACACGTCGCACGCGACCTGGAACCCCTGGTCCTGGAGGCCGGTCCGCCGCGGGCAGCGCCGCGGGAGTGGGCGCACGTCCGGCTGTCGTCCCCCTGGGGCGAGGTCGTCGACCCGGCCGCCGAGAAGCTGCTCTCCCCGACCGGCTGGGTCCCCCCGCAGCCGTTCACCGTGCACGTCCGGTCCGCCGACGGCCGTGAGGCGCACCGCCCGTGCCGTCATCGACGCCTCCGTCCGACGACGGCGGAGGCTGCTGCGGGCCCCCACCACACTCCGGAATCGGCGCCGCCCCGAGCACCGCGTCCGGCGGCTGCTGCACACCACGGCCGCCCGCCGGGATAGGATCCGGCCATTTGTGCGAGGGCGTGGGCCCTCGCGGGGGAGGGAACCTACGTGGGCAGACACGCCCCGGGACGGGGCGGACCGGCCGCCGCCGTCACCTCGTTGGCGGTCCTCGTGGCCGCGTCCGCCGTCGCCCTGACGACGGGCGGCGGCTCCGCGCAAGCGACCGACGGCGACACCACCGCGATCACCCTGGTCGACCCGAGCACCACCACACCGCGCACCGACCGCCCGTACGTGGCCGGGGACAGCGGCTTCCTGCACCGGCAGACCGGCCGGACGGGGATGCTGTGGACGGACTACGCGACGGGCCGGACCGTCACCGTCGAGAGGGCCGACGGCAGCGTCTACGTGCCCGTCTCGACCTGCTCCCTCACCGCCGAGTGCCGGCCCGCGTGGTTCGGGTCGGACAGCGACGTGGTCGCGCTCGGGCCGGCCTCGATGACGTCCGTGTCGACCGTCACCCTCTGGGACCCGGCCACCCGCACCACCCGGAGCCTGAGCTGGAACGGCTCCACCACCGACGGCTACTACCGGGGCATGGCCGGGGACACGGTCGTCACCGGCCGCGCCCTGATCGACGTCGTCGACGGCACCAAGCGGGTGCGCAAGGTGACCGGCGAGCCGACGAACCTCCAGGACAAGGAGGTCGTGGCCGCGGACTCCGAGGGCGTGCTGTGGACACGCGGCGGCGCCGTCGACTACATCGACGTCGAGTCGGCCGTGAACGCCCACGCGTTCACCGACACGACCGCCGCCGATCACCATGTGATGAGCGAGGACCACGTCGGCTGGTACGACCAGGACACCGCCGTACTGCACCTGAAGTCGCGCGCCGACCTCTCCGCCGCCGAGCGGGTCGTCACGCTGCCCTCCCACCCGGGCGCACTCGACGGCGCCCCGGTCCTGGTCGGCCACTGGCTGCTGCTGCCGCTGGCCTCCGACGCGCTCGGCTCCCGGCTGGTCGCCGTCGACGTGGACGACCCCTCGGTACAGCAGACCGTGCTGGCGAGCGCCGGCGCGTACACGCTGGCGGCCCGCGACCGGAGCGCGCTGGTCTCCGGCGGCACCGACGCCAACGACTGGTGGGTGCGGCGGGTGAGCCAGACCGGCGACGGCTCCCTGGAGGTGACGAAGGTCCGGCAGGCCCCCGCGCTGGAGAACACCAAGACGGGCATCGCGCTCAGCCGCGGCAGCCTGCGCGTCGTCGAGGACGACCCGGCCGCCGTCGCGGACACCACGTCCGTGCGCACCCTCACCACCGACAACTCGGCCACGCTGACGGCGTCCGAGGCCACGGCCAGCGGCCCGGTCCGCTCCGCCCTCTGCCCCTACGAGGGCGTCACCTGCTCGGCGCTGTGGGGGAACCTCGACGCCCGCGACGTGTACCTCGACTCGAACGGCGGCACCGACGAGGGCGAGGCCCTCGGCGACGACCGGCTGGTGGAGATCGGCGGCCACTACCTGGACTTCGGCGGGCAGGGCGGCCGGATCGTCGACGTCTCCGACGACTACGCCGTGTTCGACTCCGGCGGCGCCACCCCGCAGCAGTACGTCGGCGAGTTCGGCCAGGGCCAGAAGCTGAAGCGGTCCGTGCGCGCCGCGGCCCTGAACGGCTCCACCCTCTGGAGCGCCACCACCACCGCGGGCAGGCTCACCTCGTACAGCATCCCGTTGGAGAAGTCGCTCACCACGGTGACCGTGCCGGGCCTGGCCTGCGTGCCGAGCGAACTCCAGGCGGCGGGACGCTGGGTGTACTGGGCCTGCGGGACGGAATCGGCGGGTGTGTACGACACCGGGGCCGGGACATCGAAGGCGGTGACGCCGGGCGATGTGCTCCTCGGCGACGGCTTCACCGTCCGCCACGACCACGGCGCCGGGACGCTGGTCCTCACCGAGGCGGCCACCGGCACCACCCGCACCATCGCCTCGGACCTGGCCGACCAGCACCTGAGCGCGGACCGCCGCTACCGGTGGACGGTCGACGAGTACACGGGGCTGGTCGCCTGGTTCGACGACTACGAGCGCACCCACGTCACCACCACGGGCATCGCCCCGTCCCCGGTGACGGCCTTCGAGACGTCGGCCGGCAGCTATGTCGGCCCCGGGATGCCCTTCGAGGGCCAGTGGGTGCTGTCCCGTCCGGTCACCTCCTGGTCGCTCACCTTCACCTCGGTGCAGAGCGGCGCGAACGGCACGGCCACCCGCACCCTGACCGGCGGCGCGACCCCGGGCCGGGTGACGGCCACCTGGGACGGCAGGACCGCGAGCGGGGCCCACTTCCCCAACGGCCACTTCACCTGGACCCTGCGGGCGACCGGCCTCGGCACGGCCGCGGCGGTCACGGTGAACGCCGGCGAGGGCTTCCTCCAGCGCGGGGCCGCCGTGCGCCGCGACTTCGTCAGCCCCGAGGGCCCCGACGGCCGCGGCGACCTGCTCACTCTCAACTCCTCGGGCGGGCTGACCTTCCACAGCGGCACCGGCACGGGCAGGCTCGGTGACAAGTACACGGGCACCGGCTGGCCGACGACCGTCAAGGCCGTCCCCTTCGGCGACCTGAGCGGCGACCGCTGCAACGACGTCCTCGTGCGCTACAGCAGCGGCGCGCTGCGGCTGTACAAGCCGGGCTGCGGGGCGGCGGTCAAGCCATCGACGTCGTACACGACCCTCGCGACCAGCGGTTGGACGCAGTACGACGTCCTGACGTCGCCCGGCGACGCGAGCGGCGACGGCCGTCCGGACCTGATCGCGAGGAACTCCTCCACCGGAGCCGTCTACCTCATGAAGGGCACCAGTGACGGCAAGCTCGCCTCCCGCGTGAAGCTCTACGACAACTGGAAGGGCTACAAGAAGATCGTCGGCGCCGGCGACCTCACCGGCGACGGCAGGGCGGACCTCCTGGCCCAGGACGCGTCGAACGACCTGTACCGCTACGACGGCAAGGGCGACGGCACGTTCGCGGCCCGAGTCAAGGTGCTGTCGAACTGGGGCGGCTCGTACAACGCGATCGTCGGTGTCGGCGACCTCACGGACGACGGCCGCCCGGACCTGGTCGCCCGCGACACCAGCGGCGACCTGTGGCGCAACAGCGGCGACGGCAAGGGCTCGTTCGGACCCCGGACCCGGATCGCCACCGGCTGGAGCGGCTACAAGTCCCTCTCCTAGGCGGAGCGGGCGGACGACGGCCGGGGCCGGCGGTGACGGAGCGTTCTCCGTCCACCGCCGGCCCCGGCCGTTCGTCCCTCTTTCGGGAGACATGGCCCACAGGCACTGAAGAACACGTCCTTCACGGGGTATCCGTACGCGTGCAGGCGATGACGGTGACCAACTGTTGTCGTTTGACAATAATAGCCGTGAGACAACAAAGTAACCGTGTCGATGGGCACGGGGAAGGACATGGGATGCTCCGGTGGACGGAGACCGCTCCGTGCGCGGGTCGCCGTCGCGGTCGGACGACGGTGCCGCCGACGCCGCTCGGGACCGCTCAGGCGGTCCGGCTGCCGGAGTCCGGGGCCTCGTCGTGGATCTGCGTGGCAGCGGTGGCGCAGAAGGACTCCAGCCCCTCCAGCAGGGCGGTCCGCTTGGCTGCGGGCATGTCCGCCAGCACCTTCCGCAGCTCCCGCTCCCTGCGGGTGCGCAGGTCGGCGAGGAAGGCGCGGCCCCGGCTGCTGAGGTGCAGCCGCACCTCTCGCCTGTCCTCCGCGCTCACCACCCGCTCGATGAACCCCGCCGCGTGCAGCCGGTCGCACAGCCGGCTCGTGGACGGCGGCGTCGAGGCCAGCGTCTCCGCCAGGGTGCGCAGGTTGATGCCGTCCTGGTGCTCGAGTATGTGCAGGACACGCAGCTGGGACGCTGAGGTGGGCGCGGTGGAGGCACGGCCCCACACGACTTCCAGCAGCTCGACGGCCGTCGTGGTCACACGCGCGACCTCGTCAGGCTCTGGGCGGCGGCGGAAGGCAGTCACGGTCACACTCTCGCAGGCGCTGGGCTGACTGTCAGCGTACTAGGGACCTCGGCGCGCACACGGCGTGGATGCCCCGAGCGCCCGGCACGACCCGTCCGGACCCGGCCGCACAGCGCAGGCACGCATCCCGCGGAGAAAGATTGGTGTATCGCCCGTCATGAAGAGATTCCTGGCCGCCGAGCGCGCGCTGCGCACCGCGGCTCCCCACGCGTTGCTCGACGCCACGCGTTCCGTACTGGCCGAGCAGTACGGGGCGGAGGAGATCGAGCTGTTCATGGCCGACTACAGCCTGACCGTGCTCCAGCCCGTGTCGGTCCTGCCGCACACCCTGGAGCCGGTGCCGGTGCACAACGCCACGGTCGGCCGGGCCTTCGGTTCGCAGAAGCCGTACCACGAGGAGCGGCCCGGCGGGCGGACGCGCCTCCACCTGCCGGTCAGCGTGCGCGGCGACCGGCTCGGCGTCCTGTCCGTCACCCTGCCCGACACCGCCGCGCGGGAATGGGAGTCCGAACTCGCCGAGATCGCCGACGTCCTCGGACACGAGGTGCTCGTCGCCGAACGGGACACCGACCTCTATCTCCAGACGCGCCGCAAGGACCGGCTCACCCTGGCCGCCGAGATGCAGTGGCAGCTGCTGCCCGGCCGCTCCTGCTCCCGCCCCGAGTACGACCTGGGCGCCCAGCTGGAGCCCGCCTACGCCATCTTCGGCGACAACTTCGACTGGTCCGCCACCGCCGACCGGCTGACGCTGTACGTCACCAACGGCATGGGCGAGGGCATAGAGGCGTCGCTGCTGACGAACCTGGCCATCAACGCCCTGCGCAACGCCCGGCGGGCCGGCATCTCCATCGCCGACCAGGCCGCCCTGGCCGACCAGGCCGTCTACGCCCACTACCGGGGCCGCTGCTACCTGTCCGTCCTGATGTTCGACTTCGACCTGGTCACGGGCCACGCGAGCGTCGTGGACGCGGGCTCGCCCCAGCTGCTGCGGCTGCGCAACGGCACGGTGGAGCGCGTCTCGTTCGACGCGCAGCTGCCCCTCGGCATGTTCGAGGAGACCGACTACGTGGCCCAGGACTTCCACGTCGAGCCCGGCGACCGGCTCGTCTTCGTCAGCGACGGCGTCCACGGGGTGGCCTCGCCGAAGGGGGAGGCGTACGGGGACACGGCCCTCGCGCGGGCCATCCACTCCACGCGGCTGCTGCCCGCGGCCGAGGTGCCGCGCGCGATCCTGCGGGAGCTGACCGGCTACCGCGGCGAGGCCATGGCGGACGACGACGCGCTCGTCGTCTGCCTGGACTGGCGCGGGAGGCCTCCGACCGAGGCCGAATGACCGACGGGCGGAGCGGAACAGGGCGGGACAGGGCGGGCCGTGGGAACAACCTCCCTGGGGCACACATGCGTTGTCCGGCCCTCGGACCCCGCGCTACTGTTGCTATGCGGCAATAATTGCCTGATGGCTTGCCTTCCGGTCGGCCGCGGGGCTCGCGGCAGGGAGAAACGCACGTGACGGAGAGCGAAACGACCGCCGCGGTGACGCGGGGGCCGAGCCGGTTCCCGACGGCGGACGCGACGGCCGACGCGACGGTACGCCGGACTCCTGACGTGGGGACGCTCGCACCGGGGGTGGACGCGGGGGCGCCTGTGGCGGAGGGCGACGTGCGGGTGCCCGCGGCGGAGGACGCGGGGACGGCGACCGGGGCCGGGGCTGGGGCCGAGGTCGGCGCCACTGCCGTCTGCGGCTGCGACCGGGGCTGCGGCTGCGGCCGGGAAACGGTCACACTGCCACGCCGGCGGCTGCCGGAGACCGCGCATGCCCTCGCCCCCTCCCACGCCGTCGTCGGAGCGAGCCCGCGGTGACCGGCTCCCCCGCCGGATCCACCGCCGTCCCGTCGGCGGTCCTGCCCGTCCGCCGGGAAGGGGGCACGTGATGCATGCCCCGAACGACTCGACCACGCGTCTGCCCATCGCCTCGGACGCCGATCTGGCCTGGGTGCGCCAACAGGTGCGCCACTCCGCCGCCGAGGTGGGATTCGGGCTGGTCCAGCAGACGAAGCTGGTGACGGCGGCCAGCGAACTCGCCCGGAACACGCTCGTCCACGGGGGCGGGGGTCACGCCGAGATCACCACGCTGGACGACCGCGGTCGACGCGGGCTGCGGCTGTCCTTCGTCGACACCGGTCAGGGCATCCGCGACATCGACCTGGCCATGAGCGACGGGTACACCACCGGCGGCGGACTGGGCATGGGCCTCGGCGGCGCCAGACGCCTCGTCGAGGACTTCACGGTGGACAGCCACCCCGACACCGGCACGACGGTCACGGTGACCGAGTGGCTCCCGGAGGTACCGGCGCCGCGGTCGGGGTCGGCGTAAGCGGAGGGCGGTGCTGGAAAAGCCGGAGCGGCCCGAAGGGTCAGGCGGTCGGCACGCCAGGTGCGACGCGGTCAACTCCGGGGGCCATCGGTGTCCGGGCCCACGGCGTACGAGCCGCAGCCGTGGCCGTCGGCTCCACCCCCACCCACGCCGTCAGGTCCACCCGTACCTGGGCCCACACCGTCCGGGCCAGGTCCGCCCGGCCCGCCCCCGCCGGGGCCGACCCCCTTCGCATCCACGCCCCCGAGTCCACCCCCTCCTGGGCCGATGCCCTCCGGGGCGCGCCTCTCCCCACCCGCGCCGTCCGAGCCGGCCCCGATCAGGCCCCCGTTGCCCGCGGTGTCCTCCCGGGCCGTGAGGAACGCTCGCATTCCTCGGCCCAGAGCTTCCCGTTCCGTGGGGTGCATGGCCGCCAGGACCGTGGCCAGGGCTTGGGAGCGGTTCGACGCCACCTCTTCCAGGACCTGGCGGCCATGTCCCGTGAGGTTCAGCTGGACCTCGCGCCGCCGGTGCGGATGCAACCCGCGCTCCACGAGGCCCGCCGCCTCAAGGCGGTCGCAGAGACGGCTGGCGGTCGGCAGCCCTATCTCCATCCCCTCGGCGAGAGCGGTGAGGTTGAGCCCCGGTCCTGACTCCAGGATCCGCAGCGCCCGCAACTGATGGGGCGACAGACGCAGACTCGCCCCCTGACCCGCGGTGGCCCACAGATGCGCCAGGCTGTCCACGGCATCGGCGATCCGCAGCGCGAGGGGCAGAGCATCGCCCGCTCCCCTCGCCCCGTCGTCCCCGAAGCCGCTGAGACGAGTCACGAACCCATCGCTTTCAGCAATCGCCTGACCATACGGATACCACCCTCATGAGAACGCGGTACCCGAACAGCCGCCGGGCAAGCCAGCGGATCCGGGGCGGAGCGACAGCCGCACAGGGCGAGGAGGGCGAGCCGTACGGGGCTCGGCGGGCGTGCCGTACGGGGCAAGGAGACCGAGCCGCACCGACTTTGCGGCCGGCCGGCACAGAGGCAGGCGACTCGGCGTGCCACGGGGCGCACGTGGCAGCCCGGCACAAGTCGCCGAAGCCGCCCCACGGCACCGCCCGCCTCAGTCGCCGCCCCCACCACCGCCGTCGCCACCGCCGTCCCCTCCGCCGCCGTCGCCGCCGTCCGAGCCCCAGCCGTCTCCGCCTCCGGACTCGTTGTCGTCGCCGCCCGTACCGAGGTTGCTGAACCACGGGCGGTCCCAGTCCACGTCCAGGGCGAGGGGCTCACGGTCGTCCGCCGGGCGCCGGGTCGGCCGGAACCGGGCGAGACCCGTCGTGTCCCCGAGTCCGAAGGCGACGGCGAACGCCTGCGCCATCACGGCGTCCAGCGGGTCCCGGCTCTCGTAGCGCACCGGGGACAGCGGCAGCAGTACCGTGTCCGGCGCCGGCACGGGTCGGCGCGGAGGGCGCGACAGCAGGGCGACGCGCCGCCCGTCGCACAGCAGCCACGAGCTCATCGCGTCCTCGCGCCGCAGCTCCCACCGCCGCCCGGCCAGCCGCACCGTCACCGAACTCCTCGACTTGCGCAGCTTCTTCTCCAGCGCGGGCGCGGCCGTGACATCACCGACCGTCAGCCGCAGGCCCTTCGACGCGTCGGCCCCGTCGGGCCGGTAACCGTACGGGGCGCGGATCCGTACGACGGGAGCGTGCGGCCCCCGGACGTCCACCCGCACCAGGCGCCGGTCCACGGCGACGAGGACGGGTCCGGCGGGCCCCGGCGCGACCCGCCGGGCGATCCACAGCGGTACGCCCTCGGCCCGCGCCCGCTCCCCCAGGGCGGCCACCTGACCGGGCCCACCGCACCGACGCAGCGCCAACTCCCCCAGCGCTCGGGCGAACTCGGCGGCCTGCCGCACGCGCACGGGCGCGGTGGTGCCGGTGACGCGGGTCACCGGGACGACGCCCGGCCCCTCCGCGAGCCGCGCCAGTGGGCGTTCGCTGCCGCCGCCCCCGAGCCAGTACCCACGGTGGTACGCCTCCGCCATGGCACCGAGGTTCAGCTCGGTCAGCGGTGTGGCCCTGCCTCCCCTCCGCAGCAGGTCCTCGGTCAACTCCACGGTCCGCGCCAGCGGATTCCACGACCGCTCGCTGTACAGAACCTCGCTCACGCATCCCCCGTACTGATTCGTTCGGCCGGCACGGCCAGCCTCACACATCGGGGCGAGCACCACGTCACAGTCCGGTCCGGACGACGTCACGAGAGCCCGCCCCGCCCCGGGGGACCGCCGGACCCCATCGCCCGGCGGCCCCGGTGGCTCGGGGTGAGTACGGCGGCGCGGCGGAGAGGCCGAAGGGGCCCGCCGGGGCGCCCGGCCACGCGGCGGCGCGGCGGCGCGGCGGCGCGGCGGCCCGGCGGCGGAGGGCCGAACTGGGCCGCCGGGCGGGCCCCGATGAGGTCCGACACCGTCTGATGCGGTGCTGTCCGGTCCCGTGCCGTCCGATCCGGTGCCGGTGCGGTCCGGTGCGGTCCGGGGTGGTCGGACCGACCGAACCGACCGGACCGACGGACCTCAACAGGCCTGCCCCTCTCCCGCGTCAGCCGGCCTGGGACGGCGTCTCCTTGATGCCGTCGACGATGGCGCGCTTCACGATGGCGCTGGTGGTGACGACCGTGCCGGGCTTGATGAGACCGTCATCCCCGCTCGTCCCCTTCACCTGGACCGTGCGGTCGCCGAGGAAGACGTGGGTCTTCTTGTCGAAGATCCACTCCTCGCGCTGCCCGCTGGTCTCGTCGAGGCGGGCCACCGCCACGCCGTGCCGCCCCGCCGCGTCCACCGCGTCGTCGACCACGACGACCCCGGGGATCTTCGCGGCGGTCTTGAACAGGGCCGGGTACAGCTCCCCCGGCGGGTAGCTCTGGCGGAGCAGATCACCGATGGTGGTGAACGCCTGCTGGTCGGGGGTGTTGCCCTGCCCCTCGGTCTCCTTGTAGATCTTGGCCAGCAGCTTGTCGGGGTCCGTGGTCAGCTTCGCCAGGTAGTCGTACGACGGGCTGTTCAGGTTCGCCTGCGGCGTGTTGCCCTGCTCGTCGGGGAGGCTCAGGGTCTCGCCCTCGGGGCTGTCGTTCACGGCGGGGTCGATCAGCCAGCCCTTGGTGCCGTCGGGGGACTTCCACACCTGGCGGGTGTGCAGCGCGTGGCTGGCCAGGCTGCTCTTGCCGTCGACGGTCCGCACGAAGGTCTCGGCGACCTTGGACTCGATGTAGACGTACTGGCCGGGTCCGGCCACCGGGTGCTTGCCGTCCGCCGCCGCCAGCGCGATCTCGTCGAGCAGCTGCGGCACGCCCTCGGCGCTCGCCACGCCGACGGTCGTGGTGAGGGCCGGTCCGGTGGCGAGGCCTCCCTGCCGGGCCTCGCCGCCGGAGGTCACCACGACGGCGCCGATCGCCACGGCCACCGTGGCGGCCAGCGCGGGCAGGGCGATCGCCGGACGCGGGAGCCTGAACCGGCGGGTCCTCGCCGGGGCCGTCCCCTGCGCCCCTCTGTCGTCGCCCGTGTGCTCGGACTGCCGCGTCTCGTGAATCTGGGCCATCATGCGCTCCTTGTGGAACTGGTGACGGCCCGGCGGCAGGTCGCGCGTCGTCCGGTCGAAGAGCTGGGCGCCCTCTTCCCACGTGGCGGCGTTCTGCCGGGACGTGTTCGCGTTCATCGGTTTCCTTCCTGTGCGGGCCGGATCGCGTTTGCGTGATCGCCTCTTGTCTGTCGGCCCGGCCGGCCGCCTTCCCGTTTCACGAGACTTTCTCGAAGATTTCCCGCGAGCGCCGCCCGTGCTCGGGCACCGCCCAACTGGCTCGCGTCGATTGCCTGTTGCTGTCCCCCCTCGCTCGCCTCGGCGAGCTTGCGCAGCTTTCTGCGGGCCCTGGAGAGGCGGGAGGCGACCGTGCCGACGGGGATGCCGAGTGCCTCCGCCGCGGCCTCGTAGTCCAGGCCCTCCCCCAGGCAGAGCGCGATGACCTCCCGCTCGGGGCGGCGCAGCTTCGCGAGGGCGGTGAGCGCCGTCGCGAGGCGCTGACGGCCGTCGAGCCGGTCGGCCACCTCCTCGGCGTGGTCGGGGACGGAGAGTTCGGCCGCTGCCGCGGCCTGGGCCGCCGCCCGGTAACGTCGGTTGCTCCGGTACTGGTTGCGCGCGGTGTTGGTGGCGATGCCCAGCAGCCAGGGCCGCAGCGAACCGCCCTCCTCGTCCACCTTGTCGCGCAGCCGCCACGCCTCCATGAACGTCGCGGCCATCACGTCCTCGGCCGTGGACCAGTCGGCGGTCAGCCGGAAGGCATGGTTGTAGACCGCGCGGGCGTAGGCGTCGAAGAGCTCGGCGAACGCGCTCGGATCCCCGGCCCGTACCCGGGTACGCATATGAGTGCTCACCTCAAGGAGCTGTCCGGCACCCCACACCGACTTCCCGTGACCCGCGTCACACTCGACCGTCCGGTGTCCGCGGCCCTCGACCGCGCCCGGCGTCCGTCCGACTCCGCCGCGTCTCGCGCCTCTCGGTCTCCGACCGGCGTCCGTCGGACTCGACGCCGCGCGCGCAGCATCGCACAGGGGTGGAACGCCCGCTGCCGGGGCGGGCGCACCGGTGGCACCTTCGGGCCGCGTCACCCGACGACGCGGCCCGAAGGAAGGGGACTTCGGGTCAGGGGCGGTAGGCGGCGCGGTTGTGGTACGTGACCTTGCCGACGGACAGCTTGGTCGGGGCGAACAGCTGGTCGACGGTGACGAAGTGGAAGCCGCGCGCCTTGAGGGCCGCGATGATGCCCGGGACGGCGTCGACCGTCGTCCGGTGGATGTCGTGCATGAGGACGATGTCGCCGGGCCGGGTCTCCGCGTTGACGGTCCTGATCAGCCGGGCGGTGTCGCGGTACTTCCAGTCGAGGGTGTCGACGCTCCAGTGCACCAGCGGCCGGGCGGCGGCGCTGCGGACGGTCGCGTTGTGGGCGCCGTAGGGCGCGCGGACGGTGGTGGGCTTCTTGCCGGTGGCCTGCTTGATCGCCGCGTCGGCGCGGGAGAACTGCGACCTGACCTTCGCGGCGCTCAGCTTCGTCAGATTCGCGTGGTCCCAGCTGTGGTTGCCTATCTGGTGGCCGGCGAGCGAGGCGTTGCGCACCGTCGCCGGGTACTTCTGGGCGTTCCTGCCGACGACGTAGAAGGTGGCTCTGACGTCCCGCTCCTTCAGTATGTTCAGCAGGCGCCGGGTGTCGGTCACGGGGCCGTCGTCGAAGGTGAGCGCGACGCACTTCACCTTGCGGCAGTCGACGTCCTGAGGGGCGGCGGAGGCGGTCGTGGCGGTGCCGGCCAGCGTGGTGCCGCATACGGCGGCGGTGAGGGCAGAGGTGACGAGGCGTCGGTGCATCGGGTCCTCCAAGGGCAGCGAGTTGCCCTTTAGGACCAGCCCGACGGGGGCCTGGATGTACGAGTGTGCGATTACGGCTGAATGTGGTGTGTGCCGGGCCAAAGAGGGCGCGGTTTCCGGCCATCGGCGCTGTCACACTGTCACAGACCTGTTCGAGGACGGCCCTCGCTCGGTACGCGGGGGCGGAAACATGTCCGCCATGGGGCACCATCGCCGGAACGTTCCGACTCTCGGGGGGCTTCCGATGGTTCACGCAGTTCGCGCACGCCGCACCACCGCCGTACTCGCCGCGCTCTCGCTGGGGGTCCTTGCCCTGACCGCGTGCAAGGGGGACGCCGAGCAGGACGCGGCCGCCCCGAGCGCGACGGCGAGCCCGTCCGCGCCGGGCAAGGACAAGGGCAAGGAGGCGGGCAAGGACACCGGCGGGGACAAGGACGCCGACAAGCCCGCCACGGACGCCCCCGGCGGCAGCGGGGGCTCCTCCGGGAGCGGCGGCACCTCCGGGGCGTCGGGGCCCGCCACGGACGACCAGGACGGCGGTGTCGGCATGTGCGAGACGACCGACCTGAGCTACAAGGTCACGGTCGCCTCCAAGCCGGTCAACCACGCGCTGCTGACCGCCACGAACAACAGCGGCGATCCCTGTCTGCTGCCGGCCGGCGAACTGGTCATCACGATCCCGGGGCTCGACGGCGCCGCCGAGCACATGGGCCCCGCGGGCGAGGACTGGATCCTGAACGCCGGCGAGAAGGCGTACGCCGGGATCCTGTTCTCCCGCGCCGACACGCCGGGCGGCAAGAGCGCCGACAAGGTGGAGATCGCCCTCACCGCCGCGGAGAGCCCCACCACCGTCCCGATCGACGGCGGCCCCGTCACGGTCAACGACAGCCAGGTGACCAGCTTCTACGGCACAGCCGAGGACGCCCTGACGTACTGACCCCGCCGCCCGCCGCCTGACGATGACAGCGGCGGGCCAGGGGAGTGGGCGGACGGGGTTGTGGGGGTCTCCGTCGGGTGAGGGGCTCGGAGGTACCGTGGATGTACTGGCCAGGGGGGCGGTAGTGGAGGGCGGTGGCGCCCATGCGTATCCGGGACGGCCGCGTCGATGACGTCGACAGCACCCCCGAGGTCCGGTGGGCCCCGCACATGGGTGCCGGGTTCGCCGAGGTGCGGGTCGCCGCGGCGGACCCCGCCACGGCCCAGCGGGTCGCCCGCGTCCTGCGCCGGGTGTTCCCCTGCGACGAGCCCCGCAGCTACCCCACGGGCGCCGACGGGGGCGGCACGCTGCTCCATCTGACCGTCGACACCCGCCTCACCACCGGCTCCGCGCACGAGGCGGCACCGTGGCTGTACAGCAGCCGCTCCCAGGGCGAGCGCACCCACATCGACGAGCCCTGCTGCACGCGGGCCGCGCGGCCCGCGCCCGGCGGGTAGCCGCCCGGGGCGCTGACTGGCGCGTAGCCGCGTCGGCGGGTGCTGGAACCGGGCGAGTACTCGACCGGCGGGCGGGTGCCGCACGGCGGGTGACTGGTCCGTCCGAGGTGTCGTGCGTCTCGGGTGGTGGCGGAGGGTGACGCGCCGCATCGCGGTGAAAGTCTGTCGTCGCGAGGACACATCTGCGGGGCCGCCGGGGCTAGGGTTGTCGCAGGAGGCAGCCGGTGGAGGATCCCGGTGCCGGATCGCGCGCGGAGCAACGGGTGCCGCGCCGTCGCCCCGGGCCCGCGTCAGGGGCCACTCCCCGCGTCCCCGGAACGAAGGTGCCATGCCCGCTGAGAACGCCCGCGCCGCCGGGAATCTCGACGACGACGACTACCCCGCCTACACCATGGGGCGGGCCGCCGACGTTCTCGGCACCACCCCGGCCTTCCTCCGCGCCCTCGGCGAGGCCGAGCTGATCACCCCGCTCCGTTCGGAGGGCGGTCACCGCCGCTACTCCCGCCGCCAACTGCGCGTCGCCGCCCGCGCCCGCGAACTCGTCGACCAGGGCACCCCCATCGAGGCCGCCTGCCGCATCATCTCCCTGGAGGACCAGCTCGACGCGGCCCTCCGTCACAACCGGGACATGCGCCGGAGGCTGGGCGACCACGACGCGGATACCTAGTCCCGCCGTTACAGAATTACCGGGCACGGCGGGTCGAGAATTCCCGCACGCCGCCGAAAACCCACAGGAGGCCGCGGTCCTGCCTGTGTTAGCGTGATAGCAGTTGCAGTTTTGGTTGCCAGAGATTTGTTTCTTTGCAGAGCTTTCCGGATCTTTCCGGAGGGGTGATCATCGCGGCGACTCGGATCCGTAAAGTGCGGATCCGGCACTGCCCCCCAAGGGAGATTCAATATGGCATCTGGCACCGTGAAGTGGTTCAACGCGGAAAAGGGCTTCGGCTTCATCGAGCAGGACGGCGGCGGCGCTGACGTGTTCGCCCACTACTCGAACATCGCCACCAGCGGCTTCCGCGAGCTTCAGGAAGGCCAGAAGGTTACCTTCGACGTCACGCAGGGCCAGAAGGGCCCCCAGGCCGAGAACATCGTTCCCGCCTGACGCTGACGCTGACGCGAACTGAACGACTGAGGCCCGCACTCTTGGGGTGCGGGCCTTTTCGCATTTTCTTCGGCTCATTCTTGCGAATCCTCGCGCGGCCCCTGCCGTCGGACGGAATTCCTCGATACGCCGCATCGAGGAGGGTTCCTTCATGAACCGCACCCGTCGGGGTCATGGCGGCTCCGGCCGCCTCCGCACGGAGACCGACACCAACCGATCCGCCGGCGGCAGCCGCGGCGGCCGCTTCCGCGCGCAGGACGGGGGCCGGAAGCAGTCCCGCCCCGCCGGCACGCGCAGGAGCGGCGCGGGAGCGCGCTCCGCCGCCCGACCGCAGGAGTTCACCCTGCCGGTCACCCTCACCGAGCCGCTGCCCGCGGTCGACTCCTTCACCGAACTCGACCTGCCGGCACGCCTGCTGACCGCGCTCGGCGCCGAAGGCGTCAGCACGCCGTTCCCGATCCAGGCGGCCACCCTGCCGAACGCGCTGGCCGGCCGGGACGTGCTCGGCCGGGGCCGTACGGGCTCGGGCAAGACACTCGCCTTCGGCCTCGCCGTCCTGGCCCGGCTGAACGGGCGGCGGGCCGAGCCCCGGCAGCCGCTCGCCCTGGTCCTCGTCCCCACCCGGGAACTGGCCCAGCAGGTCACCGACGCGCTCACCCCCTACGCCCGCGCGCTGCGGCTGCGGCTCGCCACCGTCGTGGGCGGCATGTCCATCGGCCGCCAGGCGAGCGCGCTGCGGGGCGGCGCCGAGGTCGTCATCGCCACGCCCGGCCGCCTCAAGGACCTCATAGAACGCGGCGACTGCCAACTCGACCAGGTCACGGTCACCGTCCTCGACGAGGCCGACCAGATGGCCGACATGGGCTTCATGCCGCAGGTCACCGCGCTGCTCGACCAGGTCGACGCCGACGGCCAGCGGCTGCTGTTCTCGGCCACCCTGGACCGCAACATCGACCTCCTGGTACGCCGCTACCTGCACGATCCCGTGGTCCACTCGGTCGACCCGTCCGCGGGCGCCGTCAGCACCATGGAGCACCATCTGCTCCACGTCCAGGACGACGACAAGCACGCCACCGCCACCGAGATCGCCGCGCGCGACGGGCGGGTCATCATGTTCCTGGACACCAAGCGGGCCGCCGACCGGCTGGCCAAGCATCTGCTCTCCGTCGGGGTACGCGCCTCGGCACTGCACGGCGGCAAGTCACAGCCGCAGCGCAACCGGACGCTCGCCGGGTTCAAGGACGGCCAGGTCATGGTGCTGGTGGCCACGAACGTCGCCGCCCGCGGCATCCATGTCGACGACCTCGACCTCGTCGTGAACGTCGACCCGCCGGGCGACCACAAGGACTATCTGCACCGCGGCGGCCGTACCGCACGCGCCGGCGAGTCGGGCACCGTCGTCACCCTCGTCCTGCCGCACCAGCGCCGCGAGATGGACCGGCTGATGGCCGACGCCGGCATCACGCCGAACTCCTCGCGGGTCCGCCCCGGCGAGCCCGAACTGCACCGCATCACCGGAGCCCGCACCCCGTCCGGCGTGCCCGTCACCCTCACCCTCACCGTCCCGGCACCGGCCGCCGCGCCGAGCGGCCGTAAAGGCACGCCCGGCCGCACCCGGCGGAACGGCGGACGCGGCAGAACCGAACGCACGGCGACCAGCCCCGCCACCGGCGGGGGCACCCGCCCCGACACGGGCACCGGGCCCGGCAACGGCGGGGGCAACGGAAGCGGCCGGAGCGGCGGCGGCCGAGACGGAAGCGGCCGCAGCGGGAGCGGCCGAGAAGCGAGCGGTCGGAGCGGCAGCGGCCGCGACGGAACGAGTCGGAGCCGTGGCGGGCGGGGCGCCGGGCGCGGTCGGCGCCCCGCGTCCGGGAGCGACTCGTAGCGGCCCCGCCGGTGTTGCACCCCCTATCCCTGTGGAGGCATCCATGCGCTGTGTCATCGCCCGATTCCCCTTCGACCTGACCAAGAGCGAGGTCGAGCAGTCGTTGAACGGCATCGCCCCCGAACCGGTGGTCGGCGTGGCCGTGACCATCAACAGCCGTGTCTACCCGGTGATGCAGGTCGGGGAAGTGATCACCAGGCAGAACCGGCGCGACTTCACCACCGGTGAGATGCGCCGGGCACTGACCCGGCTCGGCTTCGCCTGCCACGACGCCGCTCCGCCCGCGCCCGCCGCCCCGGCCTGGAGCGCGCTCACGGACGAGAGCGCGACGGGCTGGTGACCCGCCCCGCCGGCCCCGTCGGCGGGTGACGGCCCGCCCGCTGACCGGGCCCACGCGCCGCGCCCCGCGCGACGGAAACCGCTGGCCCCGTGGACGCCGGACGTCCCGTACTCCTGCGGGCGAACAGGGGGAGGGGCCCGTGGAGGTGTTCACGTGCGCGCGGTGCGACGCCGTGCTGCCCCTCGCGGTCGGTGTGGCTCGTGGCCGAGAGGGGCCCGCTCGTCGAGGGCCCGGGCCGTCGTCCGGGCGGGTCTGCCGTGGGGGGTGGGCCGTGGCTTGCGGGGGCGGCCGCGTCGTACGGCTCAGGCCGTCGCCTCGGCCGGGAGTTCCGTCCGCACCGCCGCGTCGAGCCGGACGGTTCGGGTCGGCTGGTGCACCGTCCGGCGGCGGCGGGTCGGCATGCTGCCGATCGTCGGGTGGGCGACGCCCCAGGCCGCGCCCTTGCAGATGATCTCCTTGTAGAGGGCGGCGAGGCGGCCGGTGAGGGCCTTGGGGAGGGTCTGGTCGTCGGCGGTGACGAACTGGATCAGGCCCTCCTTGCGGCCGAGCGAGACGCACTGCTGGAAGTAGCGGAGCGGGATCTTCGGCGGCTCGGCGCCGGTCAGGCGGGCCGCGATGGCCTCGGCGGCCTGCCAGGCGGTGGGGACGCCCGAGGCGCACGACATCCGCAGCGGCTTGTCGCCGGGGCCCATCGCCAGGGCCGCGTCGCCGATGGCGTACACCTCGGGGTGCGACACCGAGCGCATGGTCGCGTCGACGACGATCTGGCCCGTGTCCGACACCTCCAGCGTGGTGGCCTCCGCGATCGGGTGGACGGCGAAGCCGGTCGCCCACACGGTGACCGCGGCCGGGACGGACGCGCCGTCGGTCAGGACGCGGTCGGCCTCGACGGCGGTGACGGCGGCGTGCTCGTGCACCGTGATGCCGAGCCTGCCGAAGACCTTCCGCAGATGGGCCCGGCCCTTGTCGGAGAGCCAGTCGCCGAAGCCGCCGCGGGCCACGAGGGCGACGTCCAGGTCGGGGCGGCTCTCGGCGATCTCGGTCACCGCCTCCAGTCCGGTGAGTCCACCGCCGACGACGACCACGGGCTGTCCGGCGTCCAGCCCGGCCAGACGCTCGCGCAGCCGGAGCGCCCCGGCCCGGCTGGAGAGCTCGTGGGCGTGCTCGGCGGTGCCGGGGACGCCCTGCGGGTTCCAGCCGCTGCCGAGGGCGTAGACGAGGGTGTCGTACTCCAGTTCGCGCGTTCCGGCGCCGTGCGCGTCGACGACGGAGACCGTCCTGCGGTCCGCGTCGACACCGGCGACCTCGCCGAGCTTCAGCTCCACGCCGGTGCCGGCGAAGATCTCGTCGAACGGACGGGGCTTGAGGTCCTGGCCGGCCGCCAGTTGGTGCAGGCGGACGCGTTCGACGAAGTCGGGCTCGGCGTTGACGAGGGTGATGGCGACGTCGTCGCGGTGCAGCCGCTTGGCGAGGCGCCCGGCGGCGATGGCTCCGGTGTAGCCGGCTCCGAGAACGATGATGCGGTGCTGCATGTCCTGCTCCTGTCTGCGCGGTTCCGACGCTCTGCCTTGCTCGGTCACGCCCCTTGAACCGGGCAGCCCGCGGATTCCTGACAGGAAGTGGATGTGAACCAGGTCACACCCCTCTGGCGGTGGAACTCAGAAGGCGTGGAACAGGGGTTCCCCGTGGTCGGTGGCCGCCCAGACCTCCGTCGCGCGTTCCAGCTTGTCGGGGTTGACCTGGCTGCGGAACGCGACGATGCCCTCCGCGTCGATCTCCAGGCAGATGACCCCGACGACCCGGCCGTCGACGACAGCGAGGATCGCGGGGCCGCCGTTGGCCGTCGTGACGTGGATCGCGGCGGAGCCGCCGATGACGGCCCGCTTGGCCGGGGTCGGCTTGAACAAGCCCCGCATGAACTTCGCGACCGCGAGGGCGCCTTCGAACGCCCTGGAGCGGGCCGGGACCTTCCCGCCGCCGTCCCCGACCGCGATGGCGTCCGCGGTGAGCAGCTTCACCAGCGGCTCGGTCCTCCCGCTGGTGGCGGCCGCGAGGAACTCCTCGACGATCCGCCGGGCCGCCGCCTCGTCGATCTCCGTACGCGCCTTGCCCGCCGCGAGGTGCTTCTTCGCGCGGTGGAAGATCTGCTGACTGGCGGCCTCACTGAGGTCGAGGATCTCGGCGATCTCCCGGTGCGGGTAGTCGAACGCCTCTTTCAGCACGTACACCGCCCGCTCGTTGGGGGTGAGGCGCTCCATGAGGGTGAGGACCGCGTACGAGACGGACTCGCGCTGTTCGGCGGTGTCGGCGGGGCCGAGCATCGGGTCCCCGGAGAGCAGCGGCTCGGGCAGCCACTGGCCGACGTAGGTCTCCCGGCGGGCGCGGGCCGAGGTGAGCTGGTTGAGGCACAGGTTGGTGAGCACCTTCGTCAGCCAGGCCTCGGGCACCTCGATCCGCTCGGCGTCGGCCCCCTGCCAGCGCAGGAACGTCTCCTGCACGGCGTCCTCGGCCTCGCTCGCCGAGCCGAGGAGCCGATAGGCGATCGCCTCCAGACGGGGCCTCGCCGCCTCGAACCGGTCCACGTCGTCCGTCGTCAACGCCATGTCCCGGATCCTAGGCGGTGCCCGGCGCCCGGCGCGCGTGACGGACGCCTCAGGGCCCACTCACGCGCGGGAGTGGACCGGACGTCCCGTCAGGGCCGAGGGTGGGCGGCATGAGTGATCACCGCGAGGGGTCCGCCGACGACGCCGGGGCCGTCGAGCCCCCCAGGCACGTGCCGGCGGGTACGGAGGCCGAGGAGATCCGGGGGTTCTGGGGGCGGCTCGGGCTTCCGGGACTGGTCGACGTCCACACGCACTTCATGCCCGAGCGTGTGCTGCGCAAGGTGTGGGAGTACTTCGACGCGGTCGGGCCGCTGACCGGCGGACTGGAGTGGCCGATCACCTACCGCGAGGAGGAGGCGGAACGGACCGCCCGGCTGCGGCGCTTCGGCGTACGGGCCTTCACGGCGATGCTCTACCCGCACAAGCCCGGCATGGCCCGCTGGCTGAACGGCTGGGCGGTCGACTTCGCCCGCCGCACCCCGGACTGCCTGCACACCGCGACCCTCTATCCCGAGCCGGACGCCGAGGCGTACGTCCGGGAGGCCGTGACGGCGGGCGCGCGGGTCTTCAAGGCGCATGTGCAGGTGGGGGCGTACGACCCGGCCGACCAACTCCTCGACCCCGTATGGGGACTGCTCGCCGAGGCGCGGGTCCCCGTGGTGATCCACTGCGGTTCGGGGCCCGCGCCCGGCAAGCACACCGGCCCCGGACCGATCACGCGGGTACTGGCCCGCCATCCCCGACTGCGGCTGATCGTCGCGCACATGGGGATGCCCGAGTACGAGGAGTTCCTGGACCTCGCCGAACGGTACGGGGAGGTGCGGCTGGACACGACCATGGCGTTCACCGACTTCTCCGAGGTCCTCGCCCCGTTCCCCCGCCGCGCCCTCCCCCGGCTGGCCGCCCTCGGCGACCGCGTCCTGCTCGGCTCCGACTTCCCCAACATCCCCTACCCGTACCTCCACCAGCTCCAGGCCCTGGAGGGGCTGGGGCTGGGAGAGGAGTGGCTGCGCGCGGTGTGCCACGACAACGGGGCGGAGCTTTTCGGACTGTGAGGGCCGGGGGCCCGGCGCGCGTGCCGGGCCCGCCGGGTCAGCGGGGGTCAGGCGCGGCGGCGGGTGCCCATCGCGTACGCGAGGCCGTACGCGGCGGCCGCGGCGAGGACGAGGCCGAGGGGCGAGAACCAGTCGACGCCGCCGTCCGCCTCGCTGGTCCACCACGCCTTCGCCGGGAAGAACGGCTCGTAACTCAGCAGGTCCCAGGCGGCGGTGGGCGTCGACTCGACCGCGTAGACCAGGGGCAGGGAGTTGGTGTAGCCGAAGAACGCGCCGAGCGCGGCGATGAGGGCCCCGCCGATCCGGGCGCCGTTGCCGCGGCCGCCCACCAGCCCGACGAGGAGCCCGACGATCGCCCCGTTGAGCAGGGCGTGCCCGAGGTAGAGGGCGTTGGCCGTGGTGAGCGTCTGGTCCTTGTAGGTGGCGACGTTGAGGACGGTGTAGAGCAGTGCCACGAGGAACGAGGCGAGCAGCCCGAGGAGGACGGCGCCCACCGGGTGGCCGCCGGCGCTCGGGGGCCGCCGCACGAAGGGCTGCGGTGCGAACGGCGGCGCCGGGTGAGCCCCGTGGACCGGCTGCGGCCCGTACCCGGGCGGTCCCGGCGGCTGGTGCGGTGGGACGGGCTGCCCGTACGGCTGATAGGGGTGCTGCGGCGGCGGTGGCTGGTTCATGGTGTCCCCCGGTGTGAACTGGCTGGAACCGCAAGCTATCAACGGGATCGGTGGGGACCGGTCGGAGCGGGGGGCGGACCTTGTGAAGGACCGTGCGCAGGGCCGGTCAACGACCGCTCGCGGGGCCGGCGGGTGACGTTCCTCGGGCGGGACGGCGGGCGGGTGTGCGGTGGCCCGTCGCCGTGCCGGCGACCGTGAGGACCGCGAAGAGGGCCAGGGCGGCGGCGGGGGCGAGGACGGTCCAGGGGGCCAGTTCGGCGTAGGGCTGGTTCTCGGAGAGGAGGCGGCCCCACTCCGGGGTGGGCGGCTGTTCGCCGAGGCCCAGGAAGCCCAGGGAGGCCAGGACCAGGACCGTGGTCGGCAGGCGCAGGAGCGCGTTGCGCACCAGGGCGGGCAGGACCGCTGGGAGCAGGTGGTGGCGCAGGAGGTAGCCGGGCCCGGCGCCGAAGGAGACGGACGCGAGCAGGTGGCCGCTGGCCCGTTCCTGTTCGAGGAGGGCGTACGTCTGGGCGGCGTACGGGGTCCAGCCCACGAGGCACACGGCGCAGGCCGCGCCCCACACGGAGGGGCCGGTCACCGCGGTCACGAGGAGGCCGGCGAGAACGGCCGGCAGCGTCGACACCACCTCGGTGAGGCCCGCGCCCGCCTGGGTCGCCGTGCCGATCAGGAGTCCGAGGAGGGCGCTGACGGCGGTGACCGCGAGGGCGACGGAGGCCGTGCGCAGCGCGCCGTGGCCGAGGCGGGCCAGCAGGTCCCGGCCGAGCGGGTCGGTGCCCAGGGGGTGGTCGGGCGACGGCGGCAGCAGCCGGGCCGCGGTGTCCACGTGGAGGGGGTCGCGCAGCAGGCCGGCCACGACGAGCGTGAGCAGGGCGAGGGCGCAGCAGCCGATGATCCAGGGCAGGGAGCGGGGGCGGGGCAGCGCGGGCGGGTGCAGGGCCGGGAGGGCGCCGTCGCGCAGGGCCGGGCCGAGCAGGGCGCGGCGCAGCGCCTGGATGACCAGGCCCGCGCCCACGCCGAGGAGGACGAGGGCGAGGGTCGCCGTCTGGAGGGGCGGCAGGTCCTGGGCGATCGCGGCCTCCAGGGCGAGCCGGCCGAGACCCGGGATGTTGAAGATCTTCTCCACGGCGACGGCGCCGCCGACCAGGGCGACCACGGTCGGCAGGAGTTGCGGGAGTACCCCGGACAGGGCGCGGCGTAGCGCCGTGCGGGCGATCCGGCCGGGCGGCAGGCCGTAGGCGCGCCAGGTGCGGGCCCAGGACTCGTGGAACGCGGCGGGCAGCGACTGGTCGAGCAGTCCGCCGATCATCGCGCCGGAGGGCACGCCGAGGGCGAGCGCGGGCAGCACCATCGACGCCGGGCCCGTCCAGCCCTGGGAGGGGAACCAGCCCAGCCACACCCCGCACACCGTCGCCAGCAGGGAGGCGAGGAGGAACTTCGGCAGCGCGGCGAGGACGGCCGCGCCGATACCCGCCCGGCCCCGGAGGAGTCGCTGCCGCGACCCGAGGTACAGGGTGCGGGCGCTGACCAGCGCGGCCACCGCGACGGTCACGGCCAGCGCTCCCAGCATCAGGGTGAGGGAGACCGCGAAGGCGGTTGTGACCTGCGGCAGGACGGGTTCGCCCGACACCCACGAGGTGCCCGCGTCACCGCGCGCCAGCCCCTCCAGCCACCGGCCGAGATGGACGAACGGCCCCTCGTCGAGGCCGAGTCGCTCCCGTACGGCGGCCAACTGGGCCGGGGTGGGGTCCTGTTCGGCGGAGCGGGCGCGCAGGACGGTGAGCGCCGGGTCGGTGCCGGACAGCCAGGGCAGGAAGGCGACGGCCGTGAGCAGGGCGGTGGCGGCGACGGCCCGGCCGGCCCCCGCCCGCCACCGGGTCGGCAGGCTCCGGGCGCCGGCCGAAGTGAAGCTCATCGGCGGCTACTTCAGCCGGGTGTCGACGTCGACGAGGGACCGCTCGCGGGGGTCGAGGAGGACGCCCTCGACGTCGTCGGCGATGCCCTGCACGACCTTCTCGTGGACCAGCGGGACGACGGCGTCGGTGCGCAGGATCTCCGCCTCGGCGCGCATGATCTTCTTGTGCCGCTCCGCGGTGTCGCCCTCCTCGGCGGCCGCCCGGATCGCCCGGTCGACCTTCGCGTCCTTCAGGCCGGCGATGTTGTAGACGCCGTCGCCGGTGAAGTCGCTGGCGAGGTAGGCGACCGCGTCGCCGGTGTCGAGGAGCGTGACGCGGGAGAAGACGAGCGCGTCGTACTTGCCGGCGAGGAGGTCGGCCTCCATCTGCGTGTACTCGCGGACGTCCTGCTTCACGGTGAACCCGGCCTTCTCCAGCTGCTGCTGGAGGACGGTCGCGGCCTCGGGCAGTTCGGCGCGGTTGGTGTAGGTGGCGAGCCGCAGGGTCCGGCCCTTCGTCTCCTTCTTCACCTGGGCGGCGGTCGCGGCCTTCGCCCGGCCGGTCACCTCCACGCGGTCGCCTGCGGCCCAGGGGACGGCGGGCCCGAACAGGCCCTCGGCCTTGTCGGCGTAGCCGCCGAAGACGGAGTCGACGAGGACGCCGCCGTCCACGGCCTCGCGGGCCGCGGCACGCAGGGAGGCGTCGGCGAACAGGCCGCCGGCGGTGTTGAGGACCAGGCTGTCGGTGCGTACGGACGGCACCTCGTGGCGGGTGGCCTCGTCGAGGAGCTTCGCCTGGGCGGTGGGGATCCACTCGGCGATGTCGACGTCGCCGCCGCGCAGGGCGCCCGCGCGGGCGGTGCCGTCGGCTATCCAGCTGACGTCGATGCCGGGGGCCTCGGCCTTGCCGCCCCAGTAGCCGTCGTA
This sequence comes from Streptomyces sp. NPDC030296, assembly GCF_055572815.1. NCBI lineage: Bacteria > Bacillati > Actinomycetota > Actinomycetes > Kitasatosporales > Streptomycetaceae > Streptomyces > Streptomyces sp. NPDC030296. Next base: position 443,146 of record NZ_JBVICQ010000007.1, on the reverse strand, counting down.
ACGGTCGAGGGTGGCCTTGGTCTTGCCGGTGAGCTCGGTGATCTCGAACGGGCCGGTGCCGGTGCCGATCGGGCTGACCGTGCCGTCCTTCGCGTACGCCTTCGGGGAGAGGACGGCGAGTGCGGGGCTGGCGAGCCGCAGCGGGAGGACCGGGTCGGGGGTCTTCGTGGTGAGGGTGACGGTGTCGGCGTCGTCGGCCTTCGCGGTCAGGGTGACATCGCTGAGGACGCGGGGCCTGGTCTCCGCCTCGTTCGCGTGGTCGAGAGCGTTGACCACGGTGTCGGCGGTGACCTCGGTGCCGTCCTGGAAGGTGGCCTCGCGCAGCTCGAAGGTCCAGGTCGTGTCGTTCCGCTGCTTCCAGGACTTGGCCAGGGCGGGCGCGGCGGCGCCGTCCTTGTTCAGCGCGGTGAGGCCCTCGGCGACGGAGAGCTTGCTGAGGACGGTGGCGTCGTTGCTGTACGGCGACAGGGCCTGCACCGGCGGCACGGCGAGGGCGATCCGCAGCCGGCCGCCCGAGCCCGCCCCGTCCGCCCCCGAGCCGCCGTCGCCGGACGCGAAGCAGCCGGCCAGCAGGGGGCTGAGGGCGAGCGCCGCGATGAGGCCGCGGGACGTGGTGCGCATGGTGGGTCCTGTCGTGCGAGGGGTCGGGCGCGCCCCGGCGCACGGGGGCCGTTCGACAGGGCCGGGCCAGCTTATAAGGCAAGCCTTACCGAAGCCCCAGCGGGTGGGTGAAGTCTCAACCATCGAGATCGCCAACCTCCGCGACGGGGCGGGCGAGTGGGGCCGGGCACGGCATGATCGCGGGCTCACCGGGGCCCGCTTCCCCTCCTCGGGGCGCGAGCGGCCATGTGTGACGGGGATCACTCCCCCGGGAAAACCCGGCGCCGGGGGCGGGCGTCTAGGGGGTGTGAGAGCAGTCAGGAAAGGGCGGGGTGGCGAGCCGGACGAGGAGCGTCTTGTGCGGCTGGTGGCCCGTGGTGATCGCGCGGCGTTCGAGGAGCTGTACCGGCGGACCGCGCCGTGGCTCGCGGTCCGGCTGCGGCGGCGCTGCGCGGACGAGCAGATCGTCGCCGAGGTCATGCAGGAGACGTATCTGGCGGTGTGGCGCGCGGCGGGCGCGTTCGCCGGGGCGGCGGTCGGCGGCACGGCCGTCGGCTGGCTGTGGACGATCGCGGCGCGCCGCCTCGTCGACGCGTTCCGGCGGCGGGCCCACCACGCGCAGCCGCCACCGACCGCCGCCCTCCCCCACGCGGCGCCCGCCGCCGAGGAGGAGGCGCTCGCGGCCACCGTCGGCGGTGACGTGGGGGACGCGCTACGGCGCCTCGCGCCGGAGCTCCGGCAGGTACTGCAGGCGATGGTGCTCGACGGGCTGTCGGTCCGGGAGACCGCCGTCCTGCTCGGGCTGCCCGAGGGCACGGTCAAGACCCGGGCCCGCCGGGCCCGGCTCGCGATGCGGAAGGCACTGGCATGAGCGTGGAACACGCGTCGACGCGGATCATCGAGGCCTACGCGCGCGGCGCCACCGGCCTCCCGGACGACGAGGTGTGGGCCGTGGAGGCCCATCTGGAGACATGCCCGGTCTGCCGGGACCGGCTGTCGGCCGCCGTCACCACCGGGGTGCCCGCCGTGGCGTCCCTGGTCGACACCGTGTGGTCCGGTCTGGAACCGCGGGTGACGGGCGCCGCCGCGCCGCCCCGCCGCCGACGCCGGCCGGCGTGGCTGTCGCGGTGGGCGACCCCCGCGATGGTGCCGTGGCTCGCCATGGCCGCCGCCGTGACGCTCGCGGCCCTGCTGCTCGACCTCCTCGGCGGCAGCCCCCGCCCGGGAGCCGGCGAGGTGTCCCCGGTGCTGGTGCTCGCCCCGGTGCTGCCCGTGCTCGGCGTCGCCGCCTCATGGGCGCGCGGACTGGACCCCGCGTACGAGCTGACGGCCTCGGTCCCCCGGGCCGGGCTCCAGCTGGTGCTGCGGCGGACCGTGGCCGTGCTCGCGGTGGTGGTGCCCGCGCTGCTGGTGGGCGGCTGGGCGACGGGGGTGATGGTGGCGCAGTGGCTGCTGCCCTGCCTGGCCTTCACCTCGGCGACGCTGGCGCTCGGCGGGGTGGTCGGCGTGACCCGCGCCGCCGTCTCGCTGGTGGGGGTGTGGGCCGCCGTGATCGTCGCGCCGACCCTCGCCGACGGCCGTACCGCGGTCGCGCTGCGCACGGACGGACTGCCCGTGTGGGGACTGATCCTCGCTCTCGGCCTCGGAGTCGTGATCGCCCGCAGGGGCGCCTACTCCGTGCTGGGAGCCCATCGATGACCATCGGAAAGGACCATCACATGTCCACGGTGAGCGCGGCCGACATCGCGCCGACGGCCTACGCCTGGGAGATCCGGGCCCATGGGCTGAAGGTCAAGGTCGGCGGGAAACGCATGGCCGTCGACGGGCTCGACCTGTCGCTGGGCACCGGCGTCCACGGCCTCCTGGGGCCCAACGGGGCCGGCAAGACCACCCTCATCCGGGCGCTGGCGACCGTGCTGCGCCCCGCGGAGGGGACCCTGGAGCTGCTCGGCGAGTCCGTCGGCGGCCGGGGCGAGCACCGAGCGCTGCGCCGCCGCATCGGCTATCTGCCGCAGGAGTTCGGCTACTACAAGCGGTTCACGGTCCGCGAGTTCGTCGAGTACATGGCGTGGCTGAAGGAGGTGCCCAAGGCGGACATCCCGGCGGCCGTGCAGCGCGCCGTGGAGCGGGTGGGGCTCGCGGACCGCGCCGACGAGCGGATGAAGGCGCTGTCGGGCGGCATGGTGCGCCGGGCCGGTATCGCCCAGGCCATCGTCAACGACCCGACCGTCCTGCTCCTTGACGAGCCGACGGCCGGCCTCGACCCGGCGCAGCGGGTGCGGTTCCGGCAGTTGCTCCAGGAGCTGGGCACGGACACCTGTGTCGTCGTCTCCACGCATCTGGTGGAGGACGTCGCCGCCGCCTGCACGGACGTGGTGCTGTTCGCGGAGGGCCGGCTCGTCTTCCAGGGCACCCCCGACGAGCTGGCCGCCGCGGGCGGCCCCGAGCATGTGGGCGACAGTCCGCTGGAGCGCGGCTACGCGGCGCTGCTCCAGGGCTCCGCCGGGGAGAGGGGCGCCTGGTGAACGGCCGTGTCCTGCGCATCGAGCTGAGGCGGTCCGTGGCCCCGTGGGCCGGCGCCGTGATCCTGGTGACCGCGCTGGGGTTCCTGTATCTGCTGAGCGGGCCCTGGTGGAAGGGCACCGCGCTGTGGACGGCCCAGTGGACGTCCATGGCCATGTGGACGCGCACCCTGCTGATCTTCCTGTGGCCGCTCGCCGTGGCGCTCGGGGCGCTCCAAGGGCTGCGCGACCACCGTTCGAACGTCTCCGAGTTGCTGGCGAGCACCCCGCGGCCCGCCCGGCACCGCGCGGCCATGACGGCGGGCGCGAGCGCGCTGACCCTGACCCTGGCCTTCGGTCTCTTCGTCCTCCAGGGCGCGGCCCAGGTCCTCGCCCACGCCCAGTACCACCACCTGGGCTGGCTGCCGATCTCGCTGGTCGGGGGGTTCTCCCTGGTCGCGGGGGCCGTCCTCGGCATGGGGATCGCACGGGCCCTGCCGTCCCCGCTCACCCCGCCCGCGCTGGCGGTGGCCGCCTTCCTGTTCACCGGTTTCGTACGCCAGTGGTCGGACTCCGCGGTGCCGACGTCCACCCTGCCGAACCGGCTGGTGCTGCTGTCGCCGACGGTGGCGGACGTACGGGAGATCCTGCTCACCCTGTCCGCCTCGGTGCACCTCGGCCAGACGGTGTGGCTGCTCGGCATGGCCGCGACGGGCTTCGCGCTGCTGCTCGCCGTGACCCCGCGCACCCGGCTGCTCGCCCTGGCCCCCGTGGTGGCGGGCGCGGCGATCGCCCTGCTCGTGCTGCCGTCCGACCCGCGCCGGACGTACGTCGTCGACGAGGCCTCCGCCGCGCAGGTCTGCGACGGGCCGGTGTGTGTGGCCCGCGTCCACGAGGCACGTCTGGACGGGCTCGCGGGCCCCGGCCGCAAGGCGCTCGGCCTGCTGCACAACGCCCTCGGTGACCAGGCGCCCACGACCATCCGGGAGACCACCACCCCGCGGGGGCTCATCGAGCGGCCCCAGCGGTCCCGCACGGCCGTGCTCGTCGACTTCGACGACGACGCCTTCACCCGCACCGGGGGCGAGGACCTGACCCGGGCGCTCGTCGCCCAGGGCATCGCGCCGCCGTGCTTCGCGCGCAGCCAGCAGGAGAGCGGCACGCTGGGCGAGACCGCCGCGCAGAGCGTGGTGGCGGGCTGGGCCCTCGGGAAGCTGGAGCCGATCCGCGGCACCATGCACCTCGCGGAGGAGCAGCTCGCCACGGCCCGCCCGGTGTTCCGGGAGCTGGAGGGGCTGCGCTGGTCCGAGCAGGTCGCGCGGATCAGGGCGGCGCACGCCGCGGCGGTCTCCTGCGAGGGCGACCCGCTGACGGTGCTGGAGGGCGGTGCGTCCCGATGAGGTGGCTGACGCTGTACGCGCGGTCCCGCCAGGTGCCCGCCTCCCTCGCCGCGGTGCTGGTCGGCGCGGTCGCGGTGTGGGTGCTCGCCGGGAACGGCGACGGGCGGAGCGCGGCCCTGCTGCCGGTGCTCGCGCTCGCCGCCGGGGCGACCGCGGCCTCCGTCGGGCTCGGCGGGCAGGACGTGGCGCTGGACCGGACGGCCGCGATCCGCTGGAGGGTCCGCCGGACGGCGCACGTGCTGCTGATCGGTACGGTCGTCTGCGCGGTGCCGCTGGTCCTGCGGATGCTCGGCGAGGACCTGGCGACCGCCGGGTTCCTCGTCCGCGACGCGGCCGGGCTGACGGGGCTGGTCGCCTTCGGGGCGGCGGTGTTCGGGGCGCGGTACGCGTGGACGCCGCCGATCGCCTGGCTGTCCGTCTCGATGGTCACCCCGTCCCCGGAGGGCCTGCCCGAGGAGGTGGCCGGCTGGCTGCTGATGCCGCCGGGCACCCCCTCCGCGACCTGGACGGCGCTGGTCCTCGCGGCCCTCGGCACGACGGTGTACGCGCTCGGGGGACCGAGGCGGTGACCCTCCCATCGGCGGGTCCCGGAACTTCACGGGGTGCGGCGGCCGTTGGCAGGGTGACGCGTGGAACGTGCGCGGACGCTGGACGACATGGGCTGAAGCCGAGGTGGCACGGATGGCGATGTGGGATCGGATCAAGGACCAGGCCAAGGGGTTGCAGCAGCAGGCACAGTCACGGGGCCTCGGCGGACCGGGGCAGGGACACGGCCAGGGACACGGCCACGCCCCGGGCCAGCCGTACGGGCAGGGGCACGGTCGGCCGGGCGGGTCCGGCGGTTCGAAGGCCCAGCTGGTCAGCGCCCTCAAGTCCCAGCTGACGTCGCTGAAGACGGAGCTCAAGAGCGGCGCCTACCGTGACGCGAGCATGGCCATGTGCGCGCTGGTCGCCGCCGCCGACGGCACGGTGGACCCGGCCGAGCGGCAGCACGTGGAGTCGCTGATCCTGAACAACGACGTGCTGCAGAACTTCCCCGCGGACCAGCTGCGGCAGCGGTTCAACAAGCACGTGGACCAGCTGTCGTTCAACTTCCAGCAGGGCAAGGCGGCCGTTCTCCAGGAGATCGCCAAGGCGGCGAAGAAGCCTCAGGAGGCCCGTGCGGTCGTCCAGACCGGCTTCGTCGTCGCGGGCGCCGACGGGTACATCGCGCCGGCCGAGGAGCAGGTCCTGCGCGAGGCGTGCGGTGTGCTCGGGCTGCCCACGCAGGAGTTCGGCCTCTGACGGACCACCCGCGACGGGCCGTCCGTGAGGGACCCCGGCATGAAGCGACCCCAGGCCCTCGGCCCGGGGTCGCTTCATGCCGCTGGTGTCCGGGGACCGGTCGTCAGCCGGTCACCGGCCGCAGCTTCGCGCGGAAGTGCCGCAGGATCGGGGACTGCTCCACGATCCGGAAGCCGTGCACCGAACCGGCGTCCTTGGCGATCTTCTCCAGGGTCCGGCCGACGTGGTCGTAGTGGCTGCGTGTGTACACCCGGCGCGGCAGTGCCAGCCGCACCAGCTCGTACGGCGCGCTCTTGATCGGGTTGCCGTCCTCGTCCTCCTCACCGAGGTAGAGCGACCCGAGCTCCGCCGAACGGATCCCGCCTTCGAGGTAGAGGCGGCAGGCGAGGGCGTGGCCGGGGTAGTTGTGCGGCGGTATGTGCGGCAGCAGCCGCCCGGCGTTGAGGTAGAGGGCGTGCAGGCCCGGCGGTTCGAGGATGTCGACGCCCGCCGCGCGCACCCGCCCGGCGAGATGGGCGGCGACCTCGGCCCGCTCCGCGAGGTAGCTGGGCTCGGTCACCTCCAGCAGGCCGACGGCCATCATGTCGAGGTCGCGGCCTGCGAGTCCGCCGTAGGTGGCGAAGCCCTCGGTGGCGATGAGGAGCCGTTCGCACTTCTCGGCGAGTACGGGGTCGTTCAGTCCGATGAAGCCGCCGATGTGGACGATGGCGTCCTTCTTGGCGCTCATCACACAGCCGTCGGCGAGGCGGAACGCCTCCTCGGCGACCTGGCGCGGGGTGTGGCCGGCGTAGGCGGCCTCGTGGCGGGTCACCAGCCAGGCGTTCTCGGCGAACCGGGCGGCGTCCAGGATCATGGGGACGCCGTGGCGGCGGCAGAGTGCGGCGGTGGCCTTGAGGTTCTCCATGGAGACGGGCTGCCCGCCACCGCCGTTGTTGGTGATCGTCATGACGACCACGCGCACCCGGGCGGCGTCCGGCCCCTCCAGCCAGGTCCGCAGCGCGTCGAGGTCGATGTTGCCCTTGAACGGCTGCTCGCTGTCGAGGTCCTTGGCCTCCGGGCACGGCAGGTCATGAGCCTGACACCCGGAGAGTTCGACGTTGGCGCGGGTGGTGTCGAAGTGGGTGTTGGCCAGCACGACGCCGCCCGGTTCGAGGAGCGTCGAGAACAGGATGCGTTCGGCGGCGCGCCCCTGGTGGGCGGGGAGGATGTGCGGGAAGCCGGTCAGCTCCGTCACCGTCTGGTGGAAGCGGTAGAAGGAGCGCGAGCCGGCGTAGGACTCGTCGCCCTCCATGCCGGCGGCGAGCTGCGCGGCGGAGATGGCGCCGGTGCCCGAGTCGCTGAGCAGATCGATGGTCACCTCGTCGGCCCGTAGGTCGAAGAGGTTGTAGTCCACCCGTTTCAGCGCCTCCTCGCGCTGCTCACGGGTGGTGAGGGCGAGCGGCTCGACGACTTTGATGCGGTAGGGCTCCACTGTGGTCTGTGCTCCTGTTGCTCTGTGGACTCAACTGATGGCTGGTGTGCCGGGGACCGGCTCGCGTGCCGTGCCGGAAGGCGCCCGCTGGAGGGGCGGCGGGGAGGCCGGCGGCAGGACCTCGTACGCCTCCGAGGAGAGGTACGTCGTCACGCGCGGCGGTCTGCCCCGTTCGTGGGCCAGCGCCACGTACGCGATGAGCCCCCGCCCGTCGCGCGGTGCGCGCGGGGTGATGGCGGTCAGCGCCCGTTCGAGTACGGCGGGGTCGATGCCGTGGCGGACGAGGACGGCCGCGGACCGGTCGAGCGCCACCCCGTCGTGCGGGACGTACCCCCGGATCGGGACGTGCAGGGTGAAGCCGGTGGGCCCGCCCGTCGTCCGGGTGAAGGAGTGGCAGGTCAGCACGGGCCGCCGGTCGAACCGCGCCTCGGCGCCCGGTGTCCCGTCGTCGTAGCCGCCCGTCTGCCGGAGGAAACCTTCCAGCACCTCGGCGTCGGGGCCGGAACCCATCCGGGAGAGCCCGCCCGCGTCAGGTGCCCTCAGCTCGCGATGGGTGACGTACACCTTCACGCGGGGCGCCTGCCAGTCGCCGAGGTCGAGGGCGAGGAAGGGGTAGCCGTCACCGGGCGGCAGCGTGTCGAAGGCGCCCCGGTGGCCGAGCCGGTCCAGCGCCTCCCGTACGGTCTCGGCGGCCCGGTCCGCGCCGCGCGCCGCCGGATTCAGATAGACCTTGACCTTGGGGACACCGCCGGGCCGCAGTTCCAGCGCGATCCACAGGGCCAGCGGGCCCTCGGGGTCGTCCGGGAGGAACAGGTCCTCCAGCACGTCCAGTTGGCCGGTGGTGAAGCCCCAGCGGTCGGCCATCGAGCGGACGACCGCCAGCCCGGCCCGGCCGTTGTCGCGCAGGCTCCCGGCCCCGCTGCCCGGTTCCAGCAGCACCCGCAGGGCCGGGGGCCCGTCCGGGACGAACGACAGCGAGAACTCCACCGGTGTGGAGTCGTCGGAGAGGAACGTCCGGGCGGGGGGCGGCAGGTCCAGGGACCGTTCGGCCACCTGGGCCAACGCGTCGGTCAGCACCCGCGCATAGGTCTCGGCGTCGGCCTCGTCGATCCCCGACACCTGGCACAACCGCAGCAACTGGCCCGTCACGAGACCGCCGAGCGTCCTCGTCGCCCGCGCCTCGGCGGCGCCGGGCCCGCTCACGACAGTCCCCCCGGGGTCCGGCGGGACACAGAAAGATACCCGCCGACCTCGGCGGGTATCTCGTCGTGCGGTAACTGACGGGCGGTCACGCCCCCCGGAGAGCCTTCGTTCCCCAGAGGGCCGCGCCGTCGGGAGCGGTGGTGTGCGGCGGAAGGTCGAGCAGCGGCGTCGTCGGAAACGTGGTCCACGACACCTCCCTTGTTTCGTTAGTCACCACGAATGCCGCCGCGTTACTACCCCTTAGGTTGAATCTTCATGCAGTGTCTGGACGTTGCGCCTGTTGCGTGCATCACCCCTTCAACCAGGACAGGAAGGAACTCCAGACACCCGACCGCTCCGCCCTGCGGCCGGAGGGCGCTTGGTGGTCGGTCCGTGCGGTCTCCTGCGCACGCGGCGGGGTGGGCCGGTGCACGACCTGCGGGGTGAAGCGGCACGGCAGCACGGCGAGCGCCCGGTGGAACGGGCCCGGCCGCCAGGTCAGGCTGTCCTCGGGCACCGCCAGCTCGATGTCGTGCAGCCGGTTCAGCAGGTTCTCGATGGCCGTCATGGTGACCAGCCGGGCGAGGTCCTTGGACGGGCAGGCGTGCGGGCCCGCGCTCCACGCGAGGTGGGCGCGCCGCCCGCCGGTCTGCCGGGCCGCCGCCAGCGCCGGGTCGGTGTTGGCGGCGGTGATGCTGACCAGCACCAGGTCGCCGGCGCGCATCTTCGTCCCGGCGAACTCCAGGTCGGAGGCCGGGTAGTGCGGCGCGTAGTTCGCCATGGGCGGGTTCTCCCACAGCGTGTCGTCGATGGCCTCCTCGATGAGGCCGCCGTCGGCGTACCGGTCGTGGGTGAGCAGCCGGTGCAGGGTGTTGCCGATGAGGTTGCGCAGCGGTTCGGCGCCCGCGCCGAGCAGCAGGATCAGCTGGTGGACGAGTTCCTCGTCGCTCAGCCGCGCCTCGTGCCGCATCAGGTGCGAGGTGACGTCGTCGGCGGGCCTGGCCCGCTTCAGCGCCACCAGCTCGCCGACGGCCTGGCCGAGCACCATGTTGGCTTTCTCGGCGTTGACGCCCTCGAAGACACCGGAGATGCCGAAGACGACGCGGTCGCCGACGTCCGCCGGGCAGCCGAACAGCTCGTTGAACACGAGCAGCGGCAGCTGCTTGACGTAGTCGTTCATCAGGTCGACCGAGCCGCGCGCGGCGACCTGGGCTATCAGGTAGTCGGAGGCGCGCTTGGTCATCTCCGTCAGCTGCCGCGAGTCCACGCGGGCCAGGGTGTCGGTGATCGCCTGGCGCAGCCGGGCGTGCTCGGCGCCGTCGGTGAACATGGCGTTGGGCCGGTAGCCCAGCATCGGCACGACGGGGTTGTCCGGGCCGATCCTGCCCTCGGCGACGTCCCGCCAGCGCCGGGCGTCCTTGCGGAAGTTGCCCGAGTCCTGGAGCAGGTGGAGCGCCGTCGCGTGGTCGGTGACGAGGGTCGCGTCCACACCGGGCGCGATCTCGACCGGCGCGGTCGCCCCGAAGTGCCGCAGGTACGCGTAGTACGCCTGCGGGTCGGCGGCGTACTCGGGGGTGTACAGCGGCACCGGCAGTCCGCTGCCGTGGGCGGGGCACCCGGGTGGCGGAACGGGGGAGTGGGGTTCGGGGGTCATGTCTTTCGTCTTGCTCCTAACGGGCGCGGTCCATCAAGTAGCGGACGAGCGTGATCAGTGCTTCGGCGGACGATCTCTCGTCGCGCGCGTCGCAGGTGACGACCGGGGTGTCGTCGAGCAGATCGAGCGCTTCGCGCAGCGCCCTCTCGTCCCGCAGGGGTGAACCGTCGAAGTGGTTGACGGCGATCGCGTAGTCGAGCCCGTACTGCTCGATCAGGTCGATCACCGCGAAGGAGTCCGCCAGCCGCTCGGGGTCGACCAGCACCAGCGCGCCGAGGGCGCCACGTGCCATGTCCTCCCACATCTGCACGAAGCGCTGCTGTCCGGGCGTACCGAACAGGTACAGCACGACGCGTTCGCTGACGGTCAGCCGGCCGAAGTCCATGGCGACCGTGGTGGTGGTCTTGCCCTGGACCCCCTTGAGGTCGTCGATGGCCTCACCCGCGCGGGTCATCGTCTCCTCGGTGGACAGCGGCGAGATCTCCGAGATCGACCCGATGAACGTGGTCTTGCCCACCGCGAAGTGCCCGACCACCAGGATCTTCACGGCGGTCTGGGTCTCCCCGCCACGGACGTACGCCTGCTCATCCAAACTTGGCCCGGAGACCATTCAGCACCTCCTCGAGAATCTGCAGGTTGGCCACGGGGGCCCGCTGCTCGGGCGGGCGGCTGATGAGGTAGCCGCCCTCGGAGAGAGCGGCGAGCAGGATCTTCACCACGCCCACCGGGAGCTGCATGTGCCCCGCGATCTCGGCGACCGAGAGGTAGCCGCCGACGCACATCCGCAGCACCTCCTGCTCCTCCGGGGAGAGGCGGGCGGGCCGCTGCTGGTGGTCGGCCGCCGCCGTGACCAGCGTGATCAGCGAGAACTGACCCTCGCCGGGCAGATGACGGCCGCCCGTGATGACGTACGGCCGCACTAATTCGGCGGCCTCGTGCTCCTGCTTGTCGGAATCGCTCATGGCCGTACCACGCTGCTCTCGCGAGGCGGAGCAGTCAGAACCTTGCCCAACTGCCCGACAAGCTGCTGCATCCGGAAGGTGATGTCCGCCATGTCGACGTCGGAGGACGCGGACACGGCGAGGTAGGCGCCGGCGCCGGCGGAGATCAGGAAGATCCAGCCGCCGTCGAACTCGACCAGGGTCTGCTGCCAGCGCAGATCGGATCCGTCACAGAAGAACGCCAGTGACCGGCTCAGCGACTGCAGACCGCTCATGGCGGCGGCGGCCTTGTCCGCGTCGTCCTTGCTCACGTCCTTGGAGCGGGCCCGCTGGAGCCCGTCGGCGGAGATGAGCACGGCGTGCAGAGCCCCGGGGATCTCCAGGGCGCTGTCCAGCATCCAGGAAAGATCGTTGTTCATGAGACCTCGTGCCCTTCACTGCTCGCGCCACCCGTGCCGCTCGACCGCTCGCCGTCCGGATGTGTGGCGCGACCCTTGTCCGTGCCCTGCTTGAAGGCGGCCATGATCGCCGCCGTGTCCTCGCTGCGCCGCCGCGGGGCCGGCGGGGCCGACGGGTCGCTGTTGGAGACGAGCGCCATGGGCCGCTTGCGCCGGCGCCGGGGCAGGCCGTCGTCGGTGGTCGGCAGGGGCAGGGAGGGCTCGGGGCCGGTCTCGCGCGCCACGGCGACCGTGTCGACGACCGGCGTCCGCTCCCGCGTCTCCTGGACGACCGCGACGGGCTCCTGCGGCTCCCGCGGGGTCGGCATGTCGGTGAGCAGCTCGTCGGGCAGCAGCACGACGGCCCGCACACCGCCGTAGGGCGACGTGGAGTCCACGGAGACCGTGAAGCCGAACCGCTCGCAGAGCACACCGATCACGGCGAAGCCGAACTGCGGCGGGTTGCCGAGCCCGGACACACCGGAGGCCCGCTCGCTCGTCAGGAGCTTCTCGGCCCTGGCCTTCTCCTCCTCGTTCATACCGACACCGGCGTCGTCGACGACGATGCAGACGCCCTTGGGGACGGTACGGACGTTGATCTCCACCACGGTGTCGGGGCTGGAGTAGCTGGTCGCGTTGTCGAGCAGCTCGGCGAGCGCGAGCGCCACCGGCTCCACGGCACGGCTGGTGAGCCCGAAGTCCACCTTGGACAGGATCTGCACCCGCTGGAAGTGGCGGATCCTGCCCTGGGCGCTGCGGACCACGTCGTAGACCGAGGCCACGTCGCGGTGACGGCCGAGCCAGCCCTCGCAGAGCACCGCGATGGACTGGGCGCGGCGACCGAACTGCGCGTTCATGTGGTCGATCTCCAGGAGGTCCTGGAGCATGACGGAGTCGCCGTACTTGCGCTGCAGACCCGAGATGATGCGCTGCTGTTCGGCGGCGAGACCCTGGAGCGTCCTCATCGCGGACTTCAGGGCCGTACGCGTCTCCGCCTCGGCCTCCTGCTGCGCCTCTCGAACGGACTGGGAGTAATGAGTCTCCAACTCACCGTAGTGGTTCTTGAGCCCTGCGATCTCCTGTCGTAATCCGCGGGCCGCCCGTCGCTGGCGAACAACGAGGGCGGCTGCGAGAAGGGTTAGGACAAGAAGAACCCAAAGCACCGGATTCTGTATGTATGGCGTCATGAGACCCTCTTCAGGCGGCTGAAGGCCAGCTACTGAAATCCCGTCAATGCGCGCAGACCGGAGGTCGCCCATCCAGGGTCGCCGCCCAGGCTGCCCCCTTGGCGAGAGGTGCCGCTTTTGCACCTATCCGTCCGTTCAGCAAGTGCGGTGATCGTATCACCGCATTGAGTCATGACGAGACGTCAAGATGCGGAATCCTTATGAAACTTGGGTGACAGCCCACAGTTACTGGCCCTGCGCTATTCGTAGTTGCTAATCCACCACGCGCGACCATACTGCCGGAACCGCATTTCACCGGCGTCACGGGGTTCCCGTCCCCGTCTCGCGCTATATTGCCGCGCGTCAACTCGACGCGGTTCCGTATGCGGCCGGGGACCTAAGCGGAAGCCGATCGCGGGGCCCGCCGAGGGGCCGCCGAGACGCACCGCCACCGCGAGATCCTGGACATCGACGGCGTCACGGGCCGGACGGCGGACGGCCCCGCCCCGGGGGATCGCGCGGGCCTCGTCGTCGTCCGCCGCGCGGTACGCCCGAAGGCCGACAGGCCGGACGGCGTTTCCCGTACCGTGCCCGGGTGGACCTCTTCTCACGTTCCTGGGCGGCGCTGCGCGCGGCGGTCGCCGAGTTGCCCGACGAGGACTTCGCCCGGCCCTCCGGGTGTGCCGGCTGGCTCGTCCGGGACCTCGTCTGCCATCTGGTCGTCGACGCGCAGGACGTGCTGATCACCCTGGTGACGCCGGCCGCCGCCGAGCCGACCGCGGACGCGGTGGCCTACTGGACCGTGACGCACGAACTCCCGTCCGGCGACGACCCGTTGGACGCGCTGATCGTCCGCCTCGCCGCCGCGTACGAGGAGCCGGGCCTGCTCAGGTTCCACCTCGACGACGTCGGCTCCGCCGCGGGCCGCGCCGCAGCGCTCGCCGACCCCGGCCTCCGGGTGAGCACCCAGGACAAGGTGCTCACCGCCGGCGACTACCTCACCGCGTACGTCCTGGAGTGGACCCTGCACCACCTGGACCTGACGGCCCACCTGCCGGACGTGCCGGGTCCGCCCGCCGAGGCCCTGGCCCACTCCCGCGCGATGCTGGAGCGGATCGCCGGGACGACGTTCCCCGCGTCGTTCTCCGACGAGGACGTGCTGCTCGTGGGAACGGGGCGGCGGCGCCCCACGGAGGCGGAGCGGGCCGCGCTCGGGGAGCGCGCGGAGCGACTGCCGTTCGTGATCGGCTGACGCGCCCGCCGGCCGCCCCCACGCCGACGCGCCCGCCGCCCGGCCCACCGCCGCGGTCGGTCAGACGTAGCTCCAGCGCCAGGCGTTCGACTTGTACACGCACTTGATCCGGTCGCCGCCCTCGGTGGTGGTGACGGCACCGTGGTCGCTGTTGCGGCAGAACTGCCCGGCCGAGTAGCAGTTGCCGGAGTTGGAGACGATCGTGCACGTGCCGGTGGTGTCCTCGCCCCCGCCGGAGTCGGAGCCGGAGTCCGTGCCGGAGCCGCTGCCCGTGCCCGCGTCGGCGGCCTTCGCCGTCTTGGTGACGGTGACCGTGGGGCGCGGCTTCGCCTTGGCCTTGACGGTCTCGGTGACGGTCGGCGCGGGCTCGGGTGTCGCCGTGACGGTCGCGGTGACGGTCGTCGCGGGCTTGACCCTGGCCTCGACCGGCTGCTGCCCGTCGTCCCCGGTGGACCCGGCGACCGCGCCCGCCACGAAGAGCGCCGCCCCGCCGATCCACGCCAGCACGCGCTTGCGCAGGGGACGGGTGTCGGGCCGCGGCGGAGGCGGCGGTATGGGAGTGGTGTACGGATTCGTCATCTTGCCCCCCGAATGTCGCAGGTGGAGCGACCGTAGTGCCCCACGGGGCGACATGTGAGGGGATGTGCGGAAGAGGTGTCCATTCTGTGACCACCGCCCGCGCGGCGCGGTGCGGCGCCCCCCACGGCATGGGGAAACCCCAGGTCTTCGACCTGGGGTTTCCTCGTGGTGTGGCCGGGTGGGCCGGTGCGTCAGCCCGGGAGGTCGTTCAGCCACCAGCGCTGGTTGAGGCCCGAGTTGGGCCACCAGACGCCCACGGAGGCGCCGTCGCTCGTGGACTGGCCGTTGACGTCGGCGAGTTGGCCGGTCGCCGCGTTGAGCAGGGTCCAGGAGCCGTCACCGGTGCTGGACAGGATCCACTGCGCGGCCGCGTCCCGCGTGCCCTCGTCGGCCTCGACCGTCAGGGAGCCGCCGCGGATCGCCAGGCGCTTGCCGGCGGCCCCGTTGGTGATCGCGTACCGCGTGCGGTTGCTCGTCGCCCCGCTGCCGATCCGGTCCACGGTCCACTGCTGGGCCTGGGTACCGGGGTCGACGTTCTTGATGACGAGGCCCTTGCCGTCGCCCGCGACCGCGAGGTTCTTGCCGCTCTGCACGCCGGTCAGGGTGTACGTCTCGTCGTCGCGCAGCTCCGCGCGGTCCTTCGCCACCCCGGAGACGCCGTTGACCAGGAAGGAGGTCACGGACTGGGCGGGCACGACGATCGTGGCCTTCTTGCCCTTGACCCGGACCGCCTTCTTCTTCACCAGCTTGCCGGCGGCGTCCGTCACCACGGGGGTGACCGTCGCGCCGGAGGCGACCTTGCCGAACCGCGACAGGTCCAGCGTCACCGCGCGGGACTCGGTGGTGCTGTTGACGTGGACGACCGTCGCCTTCTCGCCCTTCTTCGCGACCGCCGCCGTGCTGGAGGTGTCGTTCGTCTTGATCAGACGGTCGCCCGGCTTGATGTAGTGCGTGAAGTTGCGGGCGGTGTCGAACTTGGTGTTCGTGTAGATCGGGCAGGTCTTCAGGGTGTCCGTGGACTTGCAGGCGAAGGAGAGCTGGATGGAGCCCCAGTTGCCGCCCTTCGCGGACTCGCCGCCGGGCTTCATGTTGTCGTAGTCCTCGACCGGCTGCCAGAAGACCCAGGCCTTCGGCTCCAGTTCGCGCAGGTCGTCGACCATGCGCTGGGCGAGGCCCAGACCGGGGCGCATGTCGGTGAAGCTCTGCCCGTCGCCCCAGTCGCCCTCGACCTCGCTCATCCACAGCGGCTTGTCGGCGGCCTTGGCGAGGTCGCGGACGGTGGTGCGCTGGCTGGTGCCGTAGGTGTGGACGTTCATCTGGCCGACGAGGTCGCGGACCTCTTGCGGGTAGGAGTTCCAGTTCGTGGCGAACTTACCGGGGTTGGTCTCGTCCATCGCGGATATCTCCGCCCTGGTACGGGACTTGTCCAGGACCGGGCCGAGGGCGCGCAGCACCTTCTGCTGGAGCTCGGGGCCCATGTGGGCGCCCTCCTGGCGGCCGCCGGTGGGCTGTCCGTCCTCACCGAGCTTGGTGCCCCAGTAGTCGGTGTTCGGCTCGTTGAACGGGTCGAGGGTGTCGACCTTGATGCCGTGCGCCTTCTCCAGCCGCTCGGTGGCGCCGACCAGGTACTTGGCGAAGTCCTCGACCGACTCCTCCTTCAGCTGGTCCTTCGAGGAGTCGAAGCCGCCGGAGACATAGCCGCTGACCGTCATGAACCACGGCGGGGAGTTGCTGAACGCCTCCCAGTGCGTGATGTCCTTCTTGATGCGGTCCACCCACCAGCGCTGGGTGGCGTCGGCCTTCTTATTCCAGTCGGCCGGGTCGTCGGCGTTCCACCAGTCGACGTCCTCGCGGGTGGTGCCCGCCGGGGCCTTCCACCAGCCCTCGACGGCGCCGCCGGCCCGCAGGTAGTCCTTGACGTCGGGGGCGTTGCCGCCGCCGATGTTGTAGCGGGCGATGTTGAGATTGAGGCCGCTCTCCCCGAACAGGAGCTTCGCGAGCTTCTCGCGGATCTGCGGGGGATAGTCGCCGGTGGCGTTGGCGAACCACACCAGGCTGGTGCCCCAGCCCTCGAAGCTGTCGCCCTTGTACGAGGGGTCCGGCCGGACGGTGACCGACGCGGCGGCCGGTTCGGCGTGCGCCAACGGCAGTGAGGTGGTGGCCATGACGGTCCCGGTCGCCAGGGCCGTCACGCCGATGGCCCCGAGGAGCCGTCTCGTGCGGGTGCGGTGTGCCATCTCGAGTAACTCCAACTCTTCCACGTGCCGCGCGTCCCGGCGCGACACGAGAGATCGGGGCCCGCTGGTGCGGTTCAGGGCTGTTCCGGTGCGGTTCGCGGTGCTCTCGTATGGTTCATGACAGGTCATGTTTACGTAAACATCCCTCGGCGCGATGTCTACACTGTCCGAATCTCGGTGGTCAAGGGAGTCGCTGCGGACCCGCGTCATCGCCGAGCGGCGCGGACGGGGAGCCTGGGGGACAAGGTGGACAGAGCTGACCGGGAGAGCGCGGCGGTACCGGGCCGCGGGCACGGGACGGGGGCGGGGCCCGCGCCCCGGGGCCGGGGGCGGGGCGCCCGGCCCCGGCAGGGCCCTTCCTTGGGTGACGTCGCCCGGCTCGCGGGCGTCTCCGCGCAGACGGTGTCCCGTGTGTCCAACGGGTTCGCCGGCGTCACCGAGGAGACCCGCCGCCAGGTGCTGGACGCGATGCGGGAGCTGGACTACCGGCCCAACAGCGCCGCCCGTGCCCTGCGCCGCGGGGAGTTCCGCACCCTCGGCGTGATCACCTTCTCGCTGTCCACGCTCGGCAACATCCGCACCCTCGACGCGATCGCCACCTCCGCCGCGCGCGAGGGGTACGCCGTCACCCTGCTCCCGGTCGCGGTGCCCACGCAGGACGAGGTGAACGGCGCCTTCTCCCGGCTGGGGGAGCTCGCCGTGGACGCGGTGATCGTCATCATGGAGACCCATCTGCTCGACGCGGCGACCGTCTCGCTGCCGCCCGGCATCCCGGTCGTGGTGGCCGACTCCGACGCCGGCGACCGGTACACCGTCGTCGACACCGACCAGGCGGGCGGGGCGCGGGACGCCGTACGGCATCTGCTGGACCTCGGGCACGCGACCGTGTGGCACCTGGCCGGGCCTGAGGACTCGTTCGCGGCCCAGCGCCGGGCGAACGCCTGGCGCGACACCCTCGCCGAGGCGGGGCTGGTGCCGCCGTCCCCGGTGCGCGGCGACTGGTCGGCGGAGTCCGGCTACCGGGCGGGGCTCCTGCTCGCCGAACGGCCGGACTGCACGGCGGTGTTCGCGGCGAACGACCAGATGGCGCTGGGGCTGCTGCGGGCCCTGCACGAGCGGGGCCGGACGGTGCCGGACGAGGTGAGCGTCGTCGGTTTCGACGACATCCCCGAGTCGGGGTCGTTCCTGCCGCCCCTGACCACCATCCACCAGGACTTCGCCGAGGTGGGGCGCCTGTGCGTCGAGGGTGCGCTCACCAGCATGCGGCGACCCACCCCCGAGCCCGGCACCACGCTCGTCCCGACCCGGCTCGTGTCCCGCCGCAGCACGGCCCCGCCGCCGGGTCACTGAGGGACAACACTTTTCGATTTCCCGCATTCAACAGTTTTGCCGACCAAGTATCCGGATTTCAACGACACCGATAATCCCAGCAGACTTTTATTCCCCTGAATGCCGGATGCCTCGCTCGGGACGCCACTCGTTGAGCATGCGTGACTTGGCAGGATGCGTACGGCGGTATGGAGACACAGCACGTCTGGCTCCCCGACCCGAGGACTCCGTCCGACGACTGGGAGCACGACGAGGATCCGACCCAGATGTCGATGTCGGCGTCCGTCCCGGTGTCGGTACCGGTGTCGATGCCCATGCAGGTAAAGGTGCCGTCCCCGCGTCGACCCGTCAGCAGACGGAGACCACGGCCGGGGGCGCACATCTTTTCCGCCAACCCGAGAAGCATCACCGTCGTTTTTCTGGTTTTCACCATCACGGTGTGCGCGGCGACGATGCTCTCCTGGTCGATCTCCTATTCCTACAACCAGTTGCACGGCATCGCCCTGCTGGTGGTCTCGGAAAGACTGGCGCGATGGTGGCCTCTGACGGTGTACGGGCCGTGGCTGGTCGCGGGGCTCTCCATCCTGCGGGCGTCGGTGCAGCACCGGGCCGCCCGGCGGTCCTGGGCCGTGATGCTGCTGTCGTCGGGCACGGCGGTGGCGCTGTGCGTCGGACAGACTCCGGGGTCGTTGCTCGCGATGGTCGTGGTGGGGGTCCCTCCGGTCACCGCGCTGGTCTGCTTCCGGGAACTGGTCGGCCAGTTCTCCTCCCGGTCCGGGCCGCGGCACGCCGCCGACACCGTCGGCGGGCCCAAGGCGTGACGAAAACCCCAGGTCGTGGACCTGGGGTTTCGTCGTGTTCCGGTGGGACCGGCCGGGTCAGGCGCCCACGTACGCGGCGAGGTGTTCGCCGGTGAGGGTGGAGCGCGCGGCGACGAGATCGGCGGGGGTGCCCTCGAAGACGACGCGGCCGCCGTCGTGTCCGGCGCCGGGGCCGAGGTCGATGATCCAGTCGGCGTGGGCCATGACCGCCTGGTGGTGCTCGATGACGATCACGGACTTCCCGGAGTCGACGAGCCGGTCCAGCAGGCCGAGCAGCTGCTCGACGTCGGCGAGGTGCAGACCGGTGGTCGGCTCGTCGAGGACGTAGACGCCGCCCTTGTCGGCCATGTGGACGGCCAGCTTCAGGCGCTGCCGCTCACCGCCGGAGAGCGTGGTGAGCGGCTGGCCGAGGGTGAGGTAGCCGAGGCCGACGTCCGCCATCCTGCGCAGGATGCGGTGGGCGGCCGGGGTGTGGGCCTCGCCGCCGCCGAAGAACTCCTCGGCCTCGCTGACCGGCATCGCGAGCACCTCGCTGATGTCGCGGCCGCCGAAGCGGTACTCCAGCACCGACGCGTCGAACCGCTTGCCCTCGCAGTCCTCGCACGGGGTGGCGACGCTCTGCATGATCGCGAGGTCGGTGTAGATGACGCCGGCGCCGTTGCAGGTGGGGCAGGCGCCCTCGGAGTTGGCGCTGAACAGGGCGGGCTTGACGCCGTTGGCCTTGGCGAACGCCTTGCGGATCGGGTCGAGGAGTCCGGTGTAGGTGGCCGGGTTGCTGCGGCGGGAGCCGCGGATCGGGGTCTGGTCGACGGAGACCACGCCCTCGGGCGCCGGGATGGAGCCGTGGATCAGTGAACTCTTGCCGGAGCCGGCGACCCCGGTGACGACGCAGAGCACACCGAGCGGGACGTCCACGTCGACGTCCTGGAGGTTGTTCGCCGTCGCTCCGCGGATCTGGAGGTGGCCGGTGGCCTCGCGGACGGTGTCCTTCAGCTTCGCCCGGTCGTCGAGGTGGCGGCCGGTGACGGTGTCGCTGCCCCGCAACCCCTCGACGGTGCCCTCGAAGCAGACGGTGCCGCCCGCCGTGCCGGCGCCGGGCCCGAGGTCCACGACATGGTCGGCGATGGCGATGGTCTCCGGCTTGTGCTCCACGACGAGCACCGTGTTGCCCTTGTCGCGCAGCCGCAGCAGCAACTTGTTCATGCGCTCGATGTCGTGCGGGTGCAGGCCGACGGTGGGCTCGTCGAAGACGTAGGTGACGTCGGTGAGCGACGAGCCGAGGTGGCGGATCATCTTGGTCCGCTGGGCCTCGCCGCCGGAGAGCGTGCCGGAGGCCCGGTCGAGGGAGAGGTAGCCGAGGCCGATCTCCACGAACGAGTCGAGTGTGTGGCGGAGTTTGGCGAGCAGCGGCGCCACCGACGGCTCGTCCAGGGCGCGGACCCACTCGGCGAGGTCGCGGATCTCCATCGCGCACGCGTCGGCGATGTTGAGCTTCCCGATCCGCGAGGAGCGGGCCAGTTCGCTGAGACGGGTGCCGTCGCACTCGGGGCAGCGGGCGAAGGTGACCGCCCGGTCCACGAAGGCCCGGATGTGCGGCTGCATCGACTCGCGGTCCTTCGACAGGAACGACTTCTGCAGCTTCGGGATCAGCCCCTCGTAGGTGAGGTTGACGCCGTTGATCTTCACCTTGGTCGGCTCGCGGTACAGGAAGTCGTACCGCTCCTTCTTGGTGTACTCGCGGATCGGCTTCTCCTTGTCGAAGAAGCCGGACTCCGTGATGACCCGGACGACCCAGCCGTCCCCGGTGTAGGTGGGGATGGTGAACGGGTCCTCGGAGAGCGACTTGGAGTCGTCGAACAGCTGGGCGAGGTCGATGTCGGAGACCGAGCCCCGGCCCTCGCAGTGCGTGCACATGCCGCCGGTGCGGCTGAAGGTGACCTTCTCGGTCTTGGTCTTGTCCGCGCCCCGGTCGATCGTCATGCCCCCGCTCGCCGAGACGGAGGCGACGTTGAAGGAGTACGCGGCGGGCGGCCCGATGTGCGGGTCGCCGAGCCGGCTGAAGAGGATCCGGAGCATCGCGCTGGCGTCGGTGGCGGTGCCGACGGTGGAGCGGGGGTCGGAGCCCATCCGCTGCTGGTCGACGGTGATGGCCGTCGTCAGGCCGTCGAGCACGTCGACCTCGGGGCGGGCCAGATTGGGCATGAAGCCCTGGAGGAAGGCGCTGTACGTCTCGTTGATCAGCCGCTGCGACTCGGCGGCGATGGTGTCGAAGACCAGTGAGCTCTTGCCCGAGCCGGAGACCCCGGTGAACACCGTCAGCCGGCGCTTCGGGATCTCGATGCTGACGTCCTTGAGGTTGTTCTCACGGGCCCCGTGCACACGGATCAGGTCGTGGCTGTCCGCCGTGTGCGGCTCGGGCGACTGCGGGTCCGTCCTCTTGACCGTGCTCATCGTGTCTCCATCTGTCGCGCGACGCGGTGCGGATCGGGTGTGTCGTGGGAGGGCGTGGCAGCCGGCCGGTGGGGCGACCGACGGGGGCGGCGACCGGCCGACGAGCCGGCCATGGAGGGCAGCCGGCTCGATCTAACCAGGTCACCGACGGTGCGTCCGGTGGTTTTGCGGATGGCTCAGCGGAGCTCGTTGATCCGGATCAGGTTGCCCGAGGGGTCGCGGAAGGCGCAGTCGCGGACGCCGTAGGGCTGCTCCGT
Source organism: Streptomyces sp. NPDC030296 (assembly GCF_055572815.1). NCBI lineage: Bacteria > Bacillati > Actinomycetota > Actinomycetes > Kitasatosporales > Streptomycetaceae > Streptomyces > Streptomyces sp. NPDC030296. Next base: position 421,584 of record NZ_JBVICQ010000007.1, on the reverse strand, counting down.
CGGCTTCTGGACGACCTCGGCGCCGCTCGCCCGCACCCGGTCGAAGGTGTCGTCGAGGTCGGGGGTGGCCAGGGTGAGACGGGCGTAGCTGCCCTTCGCCATCAGTTCGGTGATGGCGCGGCGGTCGTCGTCGGTGAGGGAGGGGTCGGCGGCCGGCGGCTCCAGGACGATCGACGTGCCGGGCTGGCCGGCCGGACCGACGGTGATCCACCGCATGGCCTCGTAGCCGACGTCGTTGCGCACCTCGAAGCCGAGGGTGTCCCGGTAGAAGGCCAGCGAGGCCTCCGGATCGGTGTGCGGGAGGAAGGTCCAGTGAATGGTGATGTCCATGGCCGTAACGCTAGGCGCGGCCCCGGCGGGAGCGCTTCTCGAATCCTGACCGGTTGGGCCGCGTACGGGCCGCCGCCGGGACGATCCGCGGCGGGGGGCGGCGCTGAGGGGCGGCGACCCTGCGTCCGGGTGCCGTTGTCAGTGGTCGGGTCTAGTCTCCGGACGACCGACCGTTCGCTCCTTCCAGGAGGATCCATGGCCTCGCGACTCAACCCGTATCTCCACTTCGGCGGCGACGCCCGGCAGGCGCTGGAGTTCTACCAGGAGGTGTTCGGCGGGGAGCTGGTGCTCAACACCTACGGCTCGTTCGGGCAGGCCGAGGGCGGCCCGCAGGCCGACATGATCATGCACGGCATGCTGGAGACTCCGAGCGGTTTCACCCTGATGGGCGCGGACTCCCCGACCGGCGCGGACAGCGCCCCCGTCTTCACCTACTCCGTGAGTCTGAGCGGCGACGACGACGCCGAACTGCGCGGCTACTGGGAGAAGCTCTCGGCGGGCGGCCAGGTGAGCGTTCCGCTCGACAAGCAGATGTGGGGCGACGTCTTCGGCATGTGCACGGACCGCTTCGGCGTCCCCTGGATGGTCAACATCAGCGAGCCGCGGGGCTGAGGGGACGGAGCCCCGGGCTCGCCGTGCGGCGCCGGTCGGGGGCTCAGCCGAACATGCCCGGCTGGTAGTCGCCCGCGGGCTGCTGGACGATCACATTGACGCGGTTGTACGCGTTGATCAGGGCGATCAGCCCCACCAGGGCGGCGAGCTGGTCCTCGTCGTAGTGCTTGGCGGCGTTCTCCCACACCTCGTCGGGGACGCCGCCGGCCGCGTCGGCGATGCGAGTGGCCTGCTCCGCCAGCTCCAGGGCGGCGCGCTCGGCGTCGGTGAACACCGTCGCCTCGCGCCAGGTCGCCACGAGGTGGAGGCGCTGCGCGCTCTCCCCCGCGTGCGCGGCGTCCTTGGTGTGCATGTCGGTGCAGAATCCGCAGCCGTTGATCTGGCTGGCCCGGATCTTCACCAGCTCCTGGGTCGCGTGCGGCAGCGTCGAGTCCAGCAGGGCCTTGCCCGCCGAGTTGAGGTGCTTGAAGACCTTGCCGGCCAGCGGGTTGGCGAAGAGGTTCAGGCGAGCTTCCATCGTGCGCTCCTCGGTCGTCGTGGCGTTCACACCTCATCGACGGGACGGCCCGGCGAGACGTGACACGGCACGGCGTGACGCCCGTCACAGCGGCCGGGGGGAAGGTCACGCGTGCGGCACATGCCGTGGGCGAAGTCCTTCAACGCCTGCTGCTGCACGTCCGCGTTCCCCGCACCCAGCCACTCGTTCTCCCGCCGGGCCTCGGTGTCCGCCCCGCTGCGCGGGAGCGGTCCGTTACGCGGGAGCGGGCATTCACCCCGGCCCTGAAGGACCGGGCGCCCTGCCCGACAAGCAAGGTGGCGGCGGCACGCTCCCTTCGCCGTCCTGCTGGCGGTCCTCGCGACCAGCGCCCTGTACCGGCTGACCCTGGACGGCCCCGGTCAGCCGCTGCCGTACACCGGGCTCGTGATCGTCCACACGGTCGCCGCGCAGTCGTCGGCGCGCAAACGGCTGGCCACCAGGCTTCTGCTGTTGGTCGCCGTCCCGGTCGGGTGTGGCTCAACTCCCGCTCGCTGCGCGAATTCACCTTCTCGTTCTTCGTGTTCGCGGCGGCCTACGTCTTCGGCAGGCTGACCGACGCCCGCCGGCGCGACCGGTGTGTCGAGGCCGAGCGGGCCGCGGCACGCGAACGCGCCCGGATCGCAGGCGAGATGCACGACGTCCGAAAGGCCAGGACATGAACAAGGTGGCCCAGAAGATCATGGTGGCGGCGTACGGCATGCCCGAGGGCACCGCGCCCGCCCACTGACCTCCCTCCGCCGGCCCCGCCACCCGCGGGTTGGGATCGTGAGCCTCGGGGCAAGATCAACGAGGCCCGCGGGGCGCGGGACGCGATCCGCAGGGTGCGTGATCCGGGGACACAGGGGGAGATCCGACCATGAGCGCGACGGTGACGGCGGTCAGCAGCAACGCCGAGTACTCGTTCACCAAGCCGAACCGGGACGGCGTCACGCTGCTCGCCGGGCTCGGGGTGGAGGGGGACGTCCACGCGGGGGTGACGGTCAAGCACCGCTCGCGGGTCGCGCAGGACCCCACCCAGCCGAACCTCCGTCAGGTGCACCTCATCCACGAGGAACTGTTCGCCGAGGTCGCGGCGGAAGGCTTCGACGTGGCGCCCGGTGAGCTCGGCGAGAACATCACCACCCGCGGGATCGACCTGCTCGGCCTGCCGGTGGGCACGCTGCTGAAGGTGGGCGACGAGGCGGTGCTGGAGGTGACCGGTCTGCGCAACCCGTGCCTCCAGATCGACGCCTTCCGCAAGGGCCTGCTGAAGCAGGTCGTCGGCCGGGACGAGTCCGGCGGGCTCGTGCTCAAGGCCGGAATCATGAGCGTCGTACGGCAGGGCGGCGTGGTACGCCCGGGCGACCCGATCGGCGTGGAGCTGCCGAGCGGCCCGCACCGCCCGCTGGAACGTGTCTGACCCGCTCCACCGCCTCACCCCTCCATCGCCGCACCGACACCTTTACGCCAACTCCGTGTTCGTACACGCGGGTTGACCCGCGGTGAGCGGTGTCCGGCTACCCTTTCCCCATGCGACTTTGGCGGCGCCATGACAAGCACACGGAGCCGCCGCGTGATCCGCGAGCCGACGAGTACCCGATGCCGGCCGTCCCGTACGGCTGGTACGCGGTGCTGCGGAGCCGGGAGCTTCCGCCGGGGAAGGTCGTCAGCCTGCACTACTTCGGGCGGGCGTTGATCGCGTTCCGCGGGCCGGACGGGCGGGCCGCCGTACGGGACGCCTACTGCCCGCACTACGGCGCGCACCTGGGCGTCGGCGGAAAGGTCGTGGACGGCGCGGTGGAGTGCCCCTTCCACGGCTGGCGGTTCGGCGCGGACGGGCGGTGCGTGAAGGCGCCGTTCGCGGCACGCACCCCGAAGGTCTCCCTCGGCGGCTTCCCGGTGCGCGAGCACAGCGGCCTCGTCCTCGTGTACGTCGGGCCGGGCGAGCCCGCGTGGGAGGTGCCGGAGATCCCGGAGGCGGTGTCACGGGAGTTCACCCGGCCCATCGACGACACCTGCCGGGCGCGGATCCACATCCAGGAGATGCGCGAGAACATCGTCGACGAGTCCCACTTCCACTTCATCCACGGCCAGAGCGAGCCGCCCGTGCAGGAGTGGCGGGCGGACGGCCCGTTCGCCGAGGCACGGGGCTCGTTCAGCCGGCGGGTGCTCGGCCGGGACATCGACAACACCTTCGACGCGTTCATGTACGGGCCCGGCGTGATGGTGGTCCGCACCCACGGCCCCGTGCTGTCGGTCACCGCCGTCGCGCTCACCACGCCCGTCGACGACCGCACGAGCGAGCTGCGGATGCTGTACCACCTGCGCGGACCGGCCCGCGCCCCCCTGCTCTCCGCCCTCCTCTCCCCCCTGCTCAAGCTCGTCTTCCGCAGGGAGGCGCTGGGCGAGGTCCGCGAGGAGGTCCGCATCTGGGACCACAAGATCCACCAGCCGCGTCCGGTGCTGCTCCCGCACGAGAAGGGCATCAGGGCGATACGCCGCTGGTACGCCCAGTTCTATCCGCCCCGGGCGCCGGGCGAGGCCGCTCGGGGGCTGCCGTCCGCCGAATATCGGGCTGCGGGTGACGACCGGTCAGCTCTAGGCTCCGCCCCGGGGGCCGGCCACGCGCCCTGACGACGATCGGCCAGTTGATCGGAGATCACGGGGATGACCTGTCAGTTGTACGCGCTCTGCTTCGACGCGAGCCGCCCACGGGACCTCGCCGCGTTCTGGGCCGGTGTCCTGGGACGGCGGCTCTCCGACGACCCGCGGGACGGCGTCGCGGTCCTGCCCGCCGACGAGCACGGGTTCCGTCTCGGCTTCTTCCCCGGCGACGAGCCCAAGACCGTCGCGAACCGGATCCACTTCGATCTGACGAGCACCTCACCGGAGGACATGCGGGAGACGGTGGACCGGGCACTCCGGCTCGGCGGGCGGCACATCGACGTCGGTCAGCGCCCCGAGGAGGGGCATGTGGTGCTCGCCGACCCCGACGGCAACGAGTTCTGTGTCATCCCGCCCGGCAACGCCTTCCTCGCCGGCTGCGGCTTCCTCGGCGCGCTGGCCTGCGACGGTTCGCAGGCGGTCGGGTACTTCTGGAGCGCGGCGCTTCAGTGGCCGCTCGTCTGGGACCAGGACGAGGAGACCGCGATCCAGTCACCGCACGGCGGCCCCAAGATCACCTGGGGCGGCCCGCCGGTCGCCCCCAAGCACGGCAGGAACCGCCTCCACTTCGACCTCGCCCCGCCCCCGGGCGGCGATCAGCGGGCGGAGGTCGACCACCTCCTCTCCCTAGGCGCGAAGCTCCTCGACCCGGCGCCCCACGAGGACGGCCGCATCACGATGCTCGACCCCGACGACAACGAGTTCTGCGTCCTGACGCCCCGCTAGGCCGTGTCGCGAACGGCGGTTCCCGGCCCGCGACGAGCCGCCCGGACCCGTCCGTGTCACATTTCCCGGCCCTGCTCCGTCGCATCGGTGCACACCATCGGCGCTCCGTCGTGAGGCGGAAGAGGGGAACGGGACATGGCTGTTCACACGGCACCGGCGTACCGCGGGCCGACGTTCGTGCGGGTCGCGGTCGCACTGCAGACGCTGACGCTCTTCTTCCAGGCGGCCACCGCCGGGCTGCTGCTGACCTCCGCCCACGGCCAACTGCTGCACGACATGGGGGCCCGCGTGATGTACGGGGCCTCCATGCTCTACGTGCTGGCCGCGGTCCTCGCGTGGCGGACGGGCGGCGCCTCCCTCCGGCCCGTCCTGTACGCCTCGGGGTTCCTCCTCCTCGCCTCCCTCCAGGTGGTCCTCGGCATCGCCCACCTGCCGGCGCCGCACGTCCCCCTCGGCGTCCTGATGTTCACCGGGAGCGTGCTGGTGCTGCTCGGCACCCGGCCGGGCGGGGCGCCGGGCCGCCCCGGTACCGGGGGGTGATCGCTTAACCTCGGACGTGGACGTCTGATGCGTGGGGTTCCACGGTGAGGAGGCCATGGTGCTCGGTAGGGGCACGCGTGTGCTCGCGGGTGGTCTGGCCGTGGCCTGCGTCGTGCTCGTCGGCCCCAGTGCGCCGGGCGGGGGCCTCTTCGGCGCCTCGGCGCCCGTGAAGGCCGTCCGGGACGTCGTCCCCGACCGGGTCATGACGTGGAACATCTGCAACCCCTGCGACACGAGCGACGTCGACCGTGCGGCGGAGATCGCCCGCTTCGCGCCGCAGGTCCTCGGTGTGCAGGAGGCGTGCGTACGGGACGTCGAGCGGATCCGGGACTATCTGGAGCACCTGCACGGGCTGGTCTACCACGTCGAGTACGGGCCGGTGCTGCGCAACTGGAACCGCTGCGGCGGGGTGCCCTGGAAGCCCGGCGGCTTCGGGCAGGCGATCCTCTCGGCGGCGCCGATGACCGACCCGGTCAAGAAGCTCTACCCCGAGGGGGGTTCCGAGGAGCGCGGGTACCTGGCGGTCACCACCGCCGTGGACGGCAGGCCGGTCCGGGTGTTCAACACCCACCTCGCCCAGCGGAGCCAGGAGGCGGTCCGGGAGGGCCAGGTCGAGGTGCTGGCGAAGGCCGTCGCCCGGTACGACCGCGCGATCGTCATCGGCGATCTCAACGCCGTGCCGGACGCCCCCGAACTCGCCCCCCTGTGGGCGCTGGCCACGGACGCGGACCCCGGGTGCCGTCCTCCGGCCACCGGGGACTGCGAGGTGACCACCGACTGGCGGCTCAAGTTCGACTACGTGTTCCTGCGCGGCGCCGCCCCGCTGGAGCAGGGGGTGCACCGCACCCCGGTCTCGGACCACGACCTGGTGCACGCCGACGTCGACACGGCCGGGGCAGCGCGGTAACTACCGCTGGGGTGGGGAGATCGCGTGGAATCTCGGCCATAGTGGCACCGCGCTCGCCTTTTTGCCCTCTGATCAGCTAGACATTGCCCCGACTCACCTTGACCAGTGGGCACTTGAGGGCAAGACCAGCACAGGGGGAAGGACACATGACGACATCCCATGGCGCACCGAGACGTTTCGGTCGTCTGAGAACGGCGGGGGCCGCGCTGGCGGCGCTCCTCGTCGCCGGCACGGGGACGGCGACCCAGGCGATGGCCTCGCCGAAGGCACCGGACACCCTCCCGACGCCGCCCGTGCCGTCCCTGGCGTGGACGGACTGCCAGGGCGGCTACGAGTGCGCGAACGCGGACGTGCCGCTCGACTACCGGAACCCGACCGGCCAGAAGATCACCCTCGCGGTGGTGCGCAAGAAGGCCGCGGACCCGGCCAAGCGCAAGGGCACGCTGTTCATGCAGCCGGGCGGGCCCGGCAACTCCGGTGTGGACTTCGTCCGCAACAACTACAACGGGCTGCCGGCCGCGCTGCGCGAGTCGTTCGACGTGTTCGGCTACGACGTCCGCGGTGTCGGCCGCAGCTCGGCGCTCACCTGCTTCGACGACACCCGCTACTCGAAGGCCGTCACCGACGCCAAGGGCGTGCCCGGACCGGACGCGTTCGGGCCGGCGCTGACCGAGGCCGCCGCGTTCAACCAGGCGTGCCTCGACAACGCGGGCGGGCTGCTGCCGTACATCGGCACCGAGTACGTCGCCCGTGACATCGACCTGCTGCGCCAGGCCCTCGGCGAGGAGCAGCTCACCTACTACGGGCGGTCGTTCGGCTCGTACATCGGGACCGTGTACGCGGCCCTGTTCCCGCAGCGGGTGCGGGCGCTGACCCTCGACGGGGCGTACGACCCGGTGCACTACGCCAACCGCCCGTACGCCTACGACCGGCCGCAGTACCTGGCGCTGGACGGGGCGATGAGCCGGTTCCTCGACTGGTGCGCCGCCGACCAGGCCATCTGCGGGTTCGGCGACGGCGACCCGCGTGGCGCGTTCGAGCAGCTGAAGAAGGACCTGGACGCCAACCCGGTCACCACCGCGAGCGGCGGCAAGGCGAACGGCTACACGCTGGTCTACCGGCTGATGTTCAACATCAACGAAGGCAAGGTCATCTGGCCGTCGCTGGGCGCGGCCCTCAAGAAGGCGCAGCTGCGGGACAACACCTCGTTCCTGCTGCGTCCGCCGTCCCCGGCGAGCTTCGACTTCCTCGGCCCGAACGTGGCCGTGGAGTGCACCGACCGGGACTACCCGCGCGACCAGCGGCTGCTGAAGCACAAGGTGGAGTCGTTCGCCGCGGCGGCGCCGCTGCTCGGCCCGGCGATGGCGTTCGGTCCGCCGACCTACGACCACCAGCACGCCACCGCCTGCGCGCAGTGGCCGGCCGAGCGGGTCAGCCGCTACGACGGTTCCTACCGGGCGAAGGGCTCGGCGCCGATCCTGGTCATGGGCACCACCGGTGACCCCGACACCCCGTACCAGGACGCGGTGGCGCTGTCCCGTCGCCTCGACAACGCCTCGCTGCTGACGTTCGAGGCGGAGGGCCACACGGCGTTCGGCCGCAGCGCCTGCGCGACGGACGCGGTCGTCAAGTACCTGGTGGACCTGACGGTTCCCGCCCACGGCACGACCTGCGCGGACGAGACGCAGCCGCCGTCGTCGACGCCGAAGGTGGCCCCGCCCGGCACGACGCTGGGTGAGCTCCGCAACGGTGTGAACGAGCGCGTGGAGAACATCGGCTCCGTGGCCTGACCGGTCCTGACCGGTCGGCGGCATCGCACCCGCACCACAGCACGTCCCGAGGCGTCGGCCCCACGGCCGGCGCCTCGGTCGTGCGCGGGGCTCGGGGCGCGGTGGCCGGCGTGACCGGGGCCCGGTGCCCTACCGGTCCCGGTCCGGGGCCGGGTCGTCGGCCGGGTCGCAGAAGGTGAGCGTGTCCAGGTCGCCGTCGAAGTCGTCGGGGACGGCGCACAGCGGGTCCAACGGGTTCGGCGGCTGTCCGCGGGGGTCGGGGCCGGTCAGGGGCAGCTCGGTCCAGATGCACTTGCCGTCGGGGGTGTAGCGGGTGCCCCAGCGCTGGGAGAGGGCGGTGATGAGCTGGAGGCCGCGGCCGCCCTCGTCGGTGTCGGTGGCCCGGCGTATTCGGGGCATCGTGAGGCTGCCGTCGAAGACCTCGCAGGTCAGCTCGGAGCCGTGCAGGAGCCGCAGCCGCACGGGACCCTTGGCGTGGCGTACGACGTTGCCGACGAGTTCGCTGGCGAGCAGTTCGGTGGTGGGGGCGAGGTCGTCCAGGCCCCAGGCGGCGAGCTGTTCCCGGACGTGGCGGCGGGCCTGCCCGGCGGCCCTCGGGTCGTCGAGGAGCGGCCAGCACGCCACCTTGTCCTCGGTGAGGGCGTGCAGCCGGGCGACGAGGAACGCGGCGTCGTCGGCGGCCTGTTGGTGGGCCGGGAGCAGCCCGTGGATGAGGGTGTCGCAGAGGAGTTCCAGGTCGTCGGCGGTGCCGTCGTCGTGGGCGTTGCGCAGCAGCCGGGCGAGTTCGGCCATGCCCTCGTCCATCTCGCGTTTCGAGGACTCCACGAGGCCGTCGGTGTAGAGCACGAGCATGCTCCCGTCGGGCACGTGCAGTTCGACCGTCTCGAAGGGCGGTTCGGCCGCGCCCAGCGGCGGGTCGGCGGCCAGGTCCGGGAAGCGCACACTGCCGTCGGGCAGGACCAGCGCCGGTGGCGGGTGCCCGGCGCGGGCGAGGGAACAGATCCGGGTCGTGGAGTCGTACAGCGCGTACAGGCAGGTCACGTACGACTCCTCGCCCATGCCGGCGACGAGGTCGTTGAGGTGGGTCATGATCTCGTCGGGCGGCAGTTCGAGGTCGGCGAGGGTGTGGACGGCGGTGCGCAGCCGGCCCATGGTGGCGGCCTCGGGCAGTCCGTGGCCCATGACGTCGCCGACGACGAGGGCGACCTGGCCGCTGGAGAGCGGGATGACGTCGTACCAGTCGCCGCCGACGTCCATGCCCCGTCCGGCCGGCAGATAGCGGGCGGCGGACTCGCAGGCGGGCAGGTCGGGCAGGGCCTGCGGGAGGAGGCCGCGCTGGAGTGCGTGGGAGCGGGTGTGCTCGACGTCGAAGAGGCGGGCCCGTTCGAGGGACTGGGCGAGGAGCGCGCTGATCGCGGTGAGGAGGGTGCGCTCCTCCTCGGTGAGGCGGCGCGGCCGGTCGAAGGAGACGACGCACACCCCGAAGGTGTGGTCGGAGGCGGTCAGCGGCAGGAACGCCCAGGACTGCTTGCCCGACCGGCGGGGCAGGTCGGCGTGGTCCGGCACGTACGCCGCGTACTCCTCGGCCGAGGAGAGGAAGACGGGTCCGCCGGTGGCGATGGCGTCCCACGCGGGCCCGTGGCGTGCCTTGGGGCGGTGGTCGACCAGCTCGATGAACTCGGCGGAGTAGCCGACCGCGCCGAGGTTGTGGAGGCGGTCGCCCTCGACCTCCTGGACGAGGAACCCGCTGGCGGCGAACGGCGGCAGCACCCGCCGGGCGACCGCCTCGATCACATCCCGCGTGGTGGTCGCCTTGGCCAGCGCGGCCGTCAACTCAGCTGTGCGGGAAGCCCGTTCGGTGGCGGCCCGCTCGGCGGCGCGGCGTTCCTCCTCCAGCCGGCGGTTCTCGGTGGTGTCGGTGAAGTACAGGGTGTGGCCGTCGGGTCCCGGAACGACCCGGAGGTGGAACCAGCGGTCCTTGCCGGGGCTGTGCACGTCGAACCCGGTGGGCCTCTGGTCGGCGGCGGCCTTGCGGCACAGCCGCTCCAGGCCGGGCGCCCCGTCGCACTCGACGGCCAGCTCCCACAGCACCCGTCCGACGATCTCGTCCTCGGACAGGCCCAGCATGCGTTCGGTCTCCAGGTTGGCGAAGGTGATCCGCCATGCCGTGTCGACCGCGAGGAAGGCGTCGCTCATGTGGCGCACGGCCCGGCTGAGCGCGTCGCGGGTGGAGCCGGACGCGGTGCTCTCCCAGCCGACGCCGACCATCCGCCGGGGGGTGCCGTGCTCGTCGTAGGTGGCGCGGCCGCGGGCCCGGGTCCATCCGTAGCTGCCGTCCAGGCGCCGTACGCGGTACTCCGCCTCGTACACGGTGCGGTCGCGGATGGCGCGGTGGGCCGCGGCGAGGGTGGGGGCGAGGTCGTCGGGGTGGACGATCCGCATCCAGTTGTCGATCCTGCCGGTGAAGTCGGCGGGTCGCGTGCCGTACAGCTCCAGGGCCGCGTCGTCCCAGATCAGGTCGCCGGTGCGGATGTCCCAGTCCCAGGAGCCGACGCTGACGTCCTTCAGGGCCTGCCGCAGCGGCTCGCCCCCGGACTCGGCGGGGGCGGGGCCCGACGGGGGCGGGGCCTGCGCCATCCGCTCCTCGGTCCAGGCGACGACGTCCCGCAGGAACCCCCAGTGGTCGTCGCCGGGTTCGCCGCGGTCGCCGGTGAGGACCGAGAGCGCGCCGATCGCCCGGTCGCCGCAGGCCATGGGGAGGGCGGCGAGACCGGTGCCGGGCCAGGTCGGGTCGACGGAGGCGACGGGCGCCCAGGCACCGTGGTCGCGGTGGAGGGCGCGGGCCGGGGGCAGGGGGCCCTCCTGGTCGATGATCTCCCAGGGGCGGGTGAGGGCGGCCGGGAGGCCGGTCGCCGACACCAGACGGAGCGCCGACAGCGGCCCGCGGAGGTGGATCATGCCGCCGAGAGCGCCGAGTTCTCCGACCGCGTGCTGGAGCGCGAGGCGGAAGACCTCGCTCTCCGCGACACCGGGTTCCACCGTGCCGAGCAGGGCCAGCCGTGCGTTCATGAATCCGACCTTAACGTTCACCGCTCGATCAAGGCAGTGCACCACGGGAACTCACTGACGGATCGTCCGCACCAGCTCATGGCGCTCAACTGGCTTGTTGAGCACAACAATTGACGTACCGACAGAAAATGTGCCCATCGTGTGCGGCCGTCGCCGCGCGGGTGGCGTGACCAAGATCCGGCGCGGGTCGTTGGGCCGCTGCAAGACCCAGGTTGTCCGGCCGACCCCCAGCAGGCGCCCCATGTTCAAGTCGTTGGTCAAGACGTTCGTCGAGCAGTACAGGAGGAACCAGCAGCTCGGACGAGAGCTGAGAGTTCAGCGCGAGGAGCAGGAGCGGCGATGGCGTGAGGAGGACCGGGCCGTGCTCCTGGCCGCCCTCGCGGAGAACCGGGTCGCGCTCGACGAGCACAACCGCACGCTCCGCCGGGCCGCCGGCGTCTCGTACATCACGCTGCGCTGCCACGAGGACACCTGGACCTTCATGGCGCGCGCCGCCTTCGGCGTCTGGGAGCCGAACTGGACCCAGAGCACCCGCGACCCCTACGACCGGATCGGTCCCGGTGTGAGCGAGGCGGGCCGGTTCACCGCGGACCCGAACCTGCCGCCGGGCCGCGTCACCAAGGCCGAGGGAGGCATGCAGGACGTGCTGCTGTCCGGGCAGAACCTCGTCCTCGTCCTCGACGCCCTGCACACGGCCACGACGGCGGAGCTGTCCGCCACCGGGGCCCGCTGCAGGACCCTCTACGACCGGCTGGCGTCGTTCACCGCCAAGCTCGACCCGGGCGCGCCGCCCGGCCGCACCACCGGGATCCTCTGCCGGATCGACGACAGCCTGCACACCCAGTACATCGGCGGCCGGCCCGCGGGCGGCACCACCGGTCGCGGCGCCTCCGCACCCCTGCTGCGCAAGGTGCCCTCCCCCGCCCCGGCGACCCGCTGACCCGGGCGGCGCGGGTCCGGGGCCGTTCGTCGCGACCGGGACACAACCATCCGCCGTACCGGGCCGTCTCACCCCATAGCAGCGTCATGCGATCCAAGGGGGGACGACATGCGACGTATCGGAGCGGCGGTGGCCGTACTCGTGCTCGCCGGCACGGCGACGGTGGCGGCGGGCGGCGGCGCGAGTGCCGCTCCGGCGGGCGGCGCGCGGGCGGCGGCGGCCTGCCCGACGGGCTGGGGCAGCGGCCTCAAGGGCGTCCCGGACAGCGGCACCGTCCCGCTGGCCGACATCAGGACCGGCCGCCACGACTGCTACGACCGCATGGTCTTCGACGTCCCCGGCGGAGGCGACCACATCGGCTACTACGTCCAGTACGTCGACCGGTTGCACCAGGTCGGCTCGGGCGACGTCATCCCTGTCGGCGGCGGCGCCGTCCTGGAGGTCAGGATCGGCGCCCCCAGCTACGACCCGGAGACCGGCGCGGTCGCCTACCCGGGGAAGGCCGCGAAGCCGCTGCCCGGCGTCGACGTCACCGGCTACCGCACCTTCCGCGACACCCGCTTCGCGGGCAGCTTCGAGGGTGAGACGCAGATCGGTCTCGGTGTCCGCGCCCGGCTCCCGTTCCGGGTGATCCGGCTGCACGACCGGCTGGTCGTCGACGTCGCCCACAGCTGGACGAGCACCCGCTGACGCCGCGCGGGCGGCGCGCGACCCGCGGCGGGGGCCGGGAACACGCGGCGGCCGAGCGCCGGTGCTGTTCCGCGGTGCCCGACTTGTAGGGTCCGCACGGTGGAGAGATCGAATGAAGGTGTGAACGGCGGGGTGTCGGCCGAGACGCTGCTGGACGTGCTGCTGGGCGCGGCGCGGGAGGTTCCCGAGCGGACCGTCGTTCATGTGCGGGCCGACGGCGGCGAGCACACCGTCACCTTCGCCGGACTCCGCGACGAGGCGCTGCGGGTGGCGGGCGGCCTGATCGAGGCCGGCGTCACCGCGGGCACCCCGCTGCCGCTGGTAGCCGACCGCGGCGAGGACTTCCAGCCGATGTTCTGGGGCGCGCTGGCGGCCGGCGCCGTCCCCGTGCCGCTCGCGCCCGAACCCCGCCGCGTCGGACCGGTGTGGGAACTCCTCGGCCGCCCGCCGGTCGTCGTCGACGCCTCCACGGCACCCCTGCTCGGCGAACTGGACGCGGCGGTCGCGGCGTTGACGCTCGACGCGCTCCGCGAGGGCCGCCCGCCCCGGCGACCGCACCGGCCCGCGCCCGACGACGTCGCGTTCCTCCAGTTCTCCTCCGGCAGCACCGGCTCCCCCAAGGGCGTCGAACTGACCCACGCCGGGGTCCTCGCGAACCTCCGCCAGATCCGTACGGCGATGGCCATCACCGGCGACGACGTCATAGCGACCTGGATGCCGTACTTCCACGACATGGGCCTCATCGGCACGCACCTGGTGCCGATGGCCGCGCGTGTGCGGCAGATACGCGTCGAACCGCTGTCCTTCGCCAAGCGCCCCGCCCTGTGGCTGGAGGCCGCCGCCCGGCACCGCGCGACCCTGCTGTCGGCCGCCAACTTCGCCCTCGATCTGGCCGTACGGCGGATCCCTGCCGCGACCCTCGCCGGGCTCGACCTGAGCCACGTACGGCTGCTGCTCGTGGGCGCCGAGCCGATCGCTCCGCGCGTCTGGCGCGCCTTCCAGGCCCACACCGCCCCCGCCGGGCTCGACCCGCGCGCCCCGCTGCCCGTCTACGGCCTCGCCGAGGCGACGCTCGCGGTGACGGTGCCGCCGCTGGGCGAGCGCGCCGAGCCGGTGGTGCTCGACCGGGCCGCGCTCAGCCGGGGCCGGGCGGTGGAGACCGCGCCGGGCACGGACGCGGTGGAGCTGATGGACCTCGGCCTGCCGGTGGAGGGCTGCGAGGTCAGGATCACCGGGCCGGTGGGGGACAGCGAGGGCGACGGCGGCGCGGGGGACCCGGAGGGTGCGCCTGCCGCCCGTGGTGTGCTCGGTGAGTCGCGGGTGGGGCAGGTGGAGGTGCGGGGACCCCAGGTGGCGCGGGGGTACCACCGGGCGCCGGGGGCGAGCGCGGAGGCGTTCGGGGACGACGGGTGGCTGCGGACCGGGGACCTCGGGTTCCTTCGGGGTGGGCGGCTGGTGGTCACCGGGCGCCACAAGGACGTCGTGTTCGTCAACGGCCGTACGTTCCACGCGTCGGACCTGGAGGAGACGGTCGCGGCGACGCCGGGGCTGCCGTCCGGTACGACCGCCGCGGTCGTCGGATCCACCGACCCGGACGGCGGGGGCGAGCGGGTCGTCGCGTTCGTGCGGTGGGCGAGACCTCCCGCCACGACCGCCGCCCCCGTGCTGCGGGCCGCCGCCGGACGCCTGCGGGAGGCTCTCGGCCACGACGACGTACGGGTCCTGCCGCTGCCGCCGGCGGCGTTCCCCCGCACCACCAGCGGCAAGCTCCGCAGGGGCGCGCTGCGGGAGCGGTTCGAGGCCGGGCGGTTCGCGGCGGTCGAGGAACGCTGGGGGGACGCGGGGACGGGGAGGGCGGGGGAGCCGTGCGAGGCGGGTGGGGCCCGGAGACCTGTGGTTTCGGTGGCTGGGGCGCCTCGTTCGGTGCGGGACGTGCGGGAGGTCGTACGGCGGGTCTGGGCGGGGGTGCTGGAGCGGCCCGAGGGCGAGATCGGGCTTTACGACCGGTTCTTCGACCTCGGCGGCTCCTCGCTGAAGGCGATGGCCGTGCTGGCGCAGTTGGAGGACACGTTCGCGGTCACGGTGGAGCCGAGGGCCCTGCGGGACCACGACACGGTGGCGGGGCTGGCGGGGTATCTCGTCGAGGCGGCGGAGACAGGACCTGTGGCTCCGGCGGGACCCGTGGCGGAGGCGGGGCCCGTGGCGGAGGCGGCCGCTGCTTCGGCTGCCGCCGTTCCCCGTGGTCGTCGTGACCGTAGCCGCGGCGGCGGGGTCTCCTCCGGTGCCGTGGCCGTGCTCTCGGTGGCGTGCCGGTTTCCCGGGGTCGGGTCGCCCGAGGAGTTCTGGGAGTTGCTGGCGGCCGGGGGCGACACCGTCGGCGCGGTACCCGAGGACCGGTGGGGGAACGGGCCCCTCCCGAGGACCCGGTTCGGCTCCTTCCTGCCCGAACCCGCGGCCTTCGACGCCGACTTCTTCGGGATGGACGACGCGGAGGCGAGGGCGACCGACCCGCAGGCGCGGATCTTCCTCGAACTGGCCCACGAGGCACTGGAGCGTGCCGGGTACGCGGGCCCCCGCCGGGCCGGCCGCCGGGTCGGCGTCTTCGCGGCCACCGGCGACAGCGGCTACCGCGAGGTCCTTGCCGAGGCCGCCGACGGTGACCTCGCCCGCCACCCGGCCGCCCTCACCGGCAACCTGCCCAACCTGATCGCCGCCCGGGTCTCCCAGGTGCTGGACCTGACCGGCCCGGCGCTCGCCGTCGACACCGCGTGCTCGTCCGCGCTGGTCGCGCTGCACCTGGCCCGGCGGAGCCTCGCCGCCGGGGAGTGCGACCTCGCCGTGGTCGGCGGGGTCAACCTGGGCCTGACGGGCACCGGGCACCGGCTGCTCGAAGCGACGGGCGCGCTGTCGCCGACCGGCCGGTGCCGGGCGTTCGACGCCGACGCCGACGGGTTCGTGCCCGGGGAGGGTGGCGCGGTCCTCGTACTCGCCCGCCCGGACGAGGCCCGCGCCGCCGGCGACCCGGTCCTCGCCCTCGTACGCGGGACGGCGGTGAACAACGACGGCCGCTCGCTCGGCCTGCTCGCGCCCACGCCGCGCGGGCAACGCGAGGTCGTCGCGCGGGCGTACGCGGAGTGCGGGGTGGATCCGGCCGCCGTGTCGTACGTCGAGGCGCACGGCACGGGTACGCCGATCGGGGACCCGGTGGAGGCGCGGTCCCTCGGCCAGGCGTTCCCGCCGCGTCCCGACGGGCTCCCGCGACGGCTGGGCTCGGTCAAGGCGAACCTCGGGCACCTTCTCAACGCGGCCGGGATGCCCGCCCTCGTCAAGGTCGTCCTCGCGCTCACGCACCGCCGGCTCCCGCCCATGCCACACGCCTCCCGGCCCGCCCCGTTCCTCGCCCACACGGCCCCCGGCTTCCGCCTCGTGACGGAGCCGGAACCCTGGACCACCTCGGACGACCACCCCCTCACCGCGGGGGTCAACGCGTTCGGCTTCGGCGGCACGA
Organism: Streptomyces sp. NPDC030296; assembly: GCF_055572815.1. Lineage (NCBI taxonomy): Bacteria > Bacillati > Actinomycetota > Actinomycetes > Kitasatosporales > Streptomycetaceae > Streptomyces > Streptomyces sp. NPDC030296. The sequence continues at coordinate 405,291 of NZ_JBVICQ010000007.1, read as the reverse complement.
ACGCCCACGCGATCCTGGAGGAGGCGCCGGACACCACGGGTCACCGTGACTGCGGGGAAGCCGGCTGCCGTGACTGCGGGGAAGCCGGCTGCCGTACGGGTGGAGACGCCGGTTTCCGTACGTGCGGAGATGCTGGCCGGTCCGGGCGTGACCGCCCCGTCGGGGGCGCGGCCGGGGCCTCCGGGCCGTGTCTGCTCACCCTCTCCGCTCGGACCCCCGGCGCCCTGCGGGCGGCCGTCGGCGAGCTCGCCGCGCACCTCCGAGCGCGTCCCGAACTTCCCGAGGCGGACGTGTGCGCCGCCGTCGGCACCGCGCGCGACGACGCCCCGTACCGTCTCGCGGTCGTGGCCGACGGCGACCTCCTCCGGCGACTGGAGGAGGCGGCCGCCCGCGCCGGGGACGCGGAACCCACCCGCGCCCGGCCCCGTACGGTCTTCGTCCTCCCCGGTCAGGGTGCCCAGCGCCCCGCCGTGGCCCGCGCGTTGTACCGGTCCGCCCCCGCCTTCCGGGACACCCTTGACGAGGCGTCCGCGCTCGTCGGCCCGGTCCTGGGCCGTTCCCTGACCACGTGGTGCCTGGACGAGCACGTCACCCCGGAGGCGCTGGCGCGGACGGAGGTGGCCCAGCCCCTCCTCGTCGCGTTCGGCGCGGCCCTCTCCGCACAGCTCGGCGCGTGGGGGGTGCGCCCCGACGCGGTCGTCGGGCACAGCGTCGGCGAGATCACCGCCGCGCACCTCGCCGGCGTCCTCTCCCTCCCGGACGCGCTCGCCTTCGCCGCCGAACGCGGACGCCTGATCGGCGAACTCGCCACACCGGGCGCCATGGCCGCCGTCCGGGGCGACGAGGACACCGTCGCCCCCGTGATCGCCGCGTGCGACGGCGACTTGTGCGTGGCCGCCGTCAACTCGCCCACCCAGCTGGTGATCGCCGGCCCGTCCGACGCCGTCGACCGCGCGATCGCCGCCCTGACGGCGCGCGGTGTGGCCGCACGCCGGCTGCGCGTCTCGCACGCCTTCCACTCCCGCCTGCTGGAGCCCGTGCTCGACCCGCTCGGCAACGCCGCGAAGGCGCTGACCGTGCTCCCGGCCGCCGTTCCGATGCTGAGCACGGTCAGCGGGCAGTGGGGCCCGGACCTGACCCCCGCGTACTGGCGCGACCACGCGGCCCGCCCCGTACGCTTCGGCGCCGCCGTGACCCGGCTCCTCGACGAGGGTTACGACACCTTCGTCGAACTGGGCCCCGGCGACACCCTCTCGGGCCCCGTCCGCACCATCGCCGCCGCCCGGCACGGGGAGGGGGCCGGAACCGGGGTCGGGGCGGAGACCGGGTCCGCGGCCGGGGCTGGGACCGGGTTGCCGTCCTCGTCGTCCGGCGTCGCGTACCTGCCCGCCCTGAGTCCCGCCCCGAGTCTCGCTCCGGACGGTGGGAGCGCCGGACCCTGCGGCGCGCACTCCCTGCTGGAAACGGTCGGCCGCCTGTGGACACGCGGGGCGCCGCTGTCGCCGACGGCCCCCGCACGCGTCCCCGCCGGGCACCGCCGGGTGCCCGTCCCTCCGTACCCGTTCCAGCGTCGCCGGTACTGGCCGGAGCGGCTCGACACGCCCCCGGCGCCCCACGCCACACCTGCCGCCCCCGAGGTCGACGGCGGTCCCGTCCCCCGGCCCCTCCTCTGGCGCGACGCCCCGCTCCTCGCCGCGCCGGGTCCCCGCCTCGTACGCCTCGCCGGCGCCGACACGGCCCTCGCACGGGCCCTCGCCGACCGCCTCACCGAGCACGGCGTGACGGTGCTGGGGCCGGACGACAGCTCTCCGGGCGGGCCGAACACCCCCGAGACCCTGGTGTGGTTCGCCGAGGAGCCGACCGAGTCAGCCACGACCACGACCACGACCACCGACGCCATCGCCTCCCTCCGGGGCGTTCTCGCCCTGTGCGGCACCGCCCCCACCCGCCTGCTGCTCGTCACGGAGGACGCGTACACCACCGGCAGCGGAGACACCCCCGAGCGCGCCCGGCCCGCCGGGGCGCTCCTCCACGGCTTCGCCCTGGCCCTCCCCGACGAGCACCCGGCACTGTCCTCCCGCGGCGTCGACCTCTCCTCCGGCGACCCGCTCGCCACCCGACTCCGGTCACTGGAACGGGAGTTGTACGCGGCCGACGCCCCCGACGGTGCCTTCGGCGACACCGCTGGTGACACTCCCGGCAGCGCCGTCGGCACCGTCGCCTGGCGGGCGTCCCGCCGCCTCGCCCGTACGCCCGTCGCCGCGACCGGCACCACCCGGACGACCGCCGACGCCCTCCCCCCGAACGGCACGTACCTCATCACCGGCGGTGCCGGCGGCCTCGGTTCCGCGCTCGCCCGCGACCTCGCGGAGCGCGGCGCCCCCGACCTCGTCCTCACCGGCCGCACCCCCACTCCGCCCCGCACCCTGCTCGCCGAACTCCGCGCGCTCGGCGCCCGCGCCCGCTACCAGGCGGCGGACGTGAGCGACGCCAACGCCCTCGACGACCTCGTCGCCGGGCTGCCGCCCCTGGACGGTGTCTTCCACGCGGCCGGTACGGCCCGCCCCGGCAGCCTGCGAGGCAAGTCCGACGACGAGATCGAGGAGACCCTCGCGGCCAAGGTCCACGGCACGGCCCTCCTCGCCGAGGCGCTGCGCCGGTACGGCCACGACAGCGCCGTCCGCGTCGTCTTCTCCTCCGTCTCCTCGGTCCTGCCCGGCCTGTCCGGCGCCCTCGGCGACTATGCCGCCGCCAACGCGTTCCTCGACGCCTTCACCACCGCCGAGCACGCCGCGGGGCGCCCCTGGCGGACGATCGCCCTCGGACCGGTCTCCGACACGGGCCTGGCGAGCGGCACCCGCGCCGAGGACCGGCTCCGCGCCCGGGGCCTCGCCCCCATGCCCGTACGCGCCGCCCTCACCGCCCTCCGCACGGCCCTCACCCTGGACGCGCCCCACGTACTGGTGACGGGCACGACGGAACCGACGCCGCCGAGACCGACACCGACACCGGACCCCACACAGAGCCCGCTACCGGCACCGGTGCCGGCACCGGCACCGATCGCACCCACGCCTGCCTCCGCCTGCGGCACGGCCCCCGAGATCACCGCGATCCTCCGCCGTCTGCTCGCCGAAGCCCTTCACCGTTCCCCCGAGGACATCGCGGAGGACGCCCCCTTCCTCGGGCTCGGGCTGGACTCCCTCAGTGCCGTGGACCTCGCCCGGCGTCTGGAGCGGGAGCTGGGCCGGCCGCTGCCCGCCACCCTGCTCTTCGAGTACCGCACCATCGGCGAACTGGCCGCCCATCTGGCCACCGGGACGCCCACGGCAGCACCACCCGCCCTGCCCGCCGCGCCTCCCACCACCGGGTCCGGCTCCGAGTCCGGCTCCGAGGACGGCCTTCTGCCCCTCACCCCTCTCCAACTCGCCTTCCACACCAGCGCGTCGCTTCACGAGGGCGTCACCGCGTACGGCTATGTCCGCCAGACCGTCAGCGGCCCCCTCGACCCCGCGCTCCTCGGCCGGGCGCTCGCCCGCCTGGCCCTCCGTCACCCCCTGCTCCGGATGCGGTTGACCGGCGACGACGGCGTCCGCCCGCGCCAGTACACCGCGCCCGCCGAGGTGCCCACCGCCCAGGGTTCCGGACCCGCCTGGTACGAGATCCGGCAGGTCCCGGCCGGTCCCCGCGCCCTGGCCGACCTCGCACAGGCCCTCTGCAACCGCCCCTTCGACCTCACCGCGGAGGACCCCGTACGCGCCGTGCTGGTCCCCGACGAGGAGGACGCGCACCTCACCCATCTGCTCCTGGTCGTCCACCACGCCGCCGCCGACGGCTACAGCCTCAAGGTGCTGAGCGAGGACCTCTGGTCGCTGTACACCGCCCTCACACGGGGAGAGCGCCCCGAACTCCCGCCCGCCTCCAGCGAGTTCGGCGCCTACGTGGCCGCCCTCACCGCCGAACGGCACTCCCCGGCGTTCGAGCGGGACCAGCGGTACTGGCGCGACCGCCTCACCACGCACCTGTCCGCCCCCACCACCACATCCGCCACCCCGGCCCCGGCCCTCCCCTACGACGGCGACCCCGACGCGCCCCCGGTGCCGCCGCTCGTCCATCACCGCACCGAGATCGACGAGGAGTTGACGTCCGCGCTGCGCGAGGTGGCGGCGCGGCACGAGGTGTCGCTGTTCCATCTGCTGCTGGCGGCCTACGGGCAGTGCCTTGCCCGGTGGAGCGGGCGTCCGGAGGTCGCCGTGAACGTGGCGCGGGCGCGCCGCGAGGTGGCGATCGCCGGGGTGGACCGTCTGGTGGGGCCGCTCGCCGACACCCTGCCGGTGTTCGTGACGGTCGGCCCCGACGAGCCGGTGACCGCGCTGGCCGGGCGGGTCCGGGAGATCTGGCGGGAGACCGAGGCGCACGCGACACTCGGCAGCGCCGACCTCGCCCGGCTGCTCGGCGAGGTGCGGCCCGCCACCGGACCGGCGCCACGCACGGTCGCCGAGGCGGGCTTCAGCTTCGCCCGCTTCCCGGTGGTCCACGGCCCGGACTGGCCCGTCACCGTCACCCCGACGGCCGCGGCCACCGCCACCGCCGCCACCCGGCTCGGCCTGCTGTGCTGGGAGGCCGACGCGAGCCTGCGCCTGTCCTGGAACCACCCGGCCCGGCTGTTCCGCCCCGAGACGGTACGCGGCCTCGCCGACGCGTACGTCGCCGAACTGCGCGCCGTCGCGGCCGGGTCGAGGGAGCCGGCCGTCGTGTACGCCCCGCACCGGCAGCCGCCCGCACGTCCGGCCCTCGAAGCCGCCGAGCGCGGGGCGCAGCCGGCGGGCAACGGACAGCCCGGCATCGTGGACCGCCTGTGCGCGCGGTTCCGTGCCACGCCCGAGGCCGTCGCCGTCCACACCGGCGACTCCACCCTCACCTACGCGGCCCTCGACACCGCGTCCGCCGCCCTGGCCGCCCGGCTCCGCGCCCACGGGGTGCGCCCCGGCGACCTCGTCGGGCTGCTCACCGAACCGGGCGGCACCGCCACCGTCACCGGGGTGGTCGCCATCCTGCGTGCGGGCGCCGGCTGGGTACCGCTGGACGCCACCCACCCCGCCGCCCGGCACCGCGACCAACTGGCCCGTACCGGCGTCCGTGTCCTGGTGTGCGACCCGGCGAACCACGAGACCGCCGCCCGACTGGAGGGGGTCGTCCCGGTCGTCACGACCGAGGCACCCTCACGCCCTGCCGCCACGGCCGACGTCCCCACCCGACTCCCGGACGGGTCCACCGCGGCCGACCTCGTCGACTCCGCCCCGTACGACCCCGAGGCCGTCGCGTACGTCATCTTCACCTCCGGCTCGACGGGCCGTCCGAAGGCCGTGCCCGTCACCCACCGGTCCATGGCGAACTACCTCGACTGGGCGCTCGCCACCTTCGGCTACGGGCCGGGCGACCGGCTGGCGCAGACCGCGTCGGTCTGTTTCGACGCCTCCGTACGGCAGTTGCTGGCCCCGCTGCTCGTCGGCGCCTCGGTGCACACCGTCTCCCGCGATCTGCTGCGCGACCCCGAGGCGCTCCTCGACCGGGTCGTGGTGGACCGGATCACGGTGTGGAGCTCGGTCCCGACGCTCTGGGAACGCCTGCTGACCGCCGCCGAGGAGCGTGTCCGCCGGGACGGGGCGGCACCCCCGGACCTCTCCGCCCTCCGCTGGGTCCACGTGGGCGGCGAGGCCCTCCCCGCGGCTCACGTCCGCCGCTGGTTCGACCTCCTCGACGCGACGGCCGCCCCGACCCACGCCCTGGGCGTCCCCGGCGCCCCTGATGCCCGCCTGGTCCGCCACCGGGTCGCCAACCTGTACGGCCCCACCGAGGCCACCATCAACGCGACCTGCCACATCATCGACACCCGCCCCGCCGACGACGTCCGCCATCTCCCCATCGGCCGCCCGATCGCCGGCACCGAACTGGCCGTGGTGGACGCGGAGGGCCGGGCCTGCGCCCCCGGGGAGGCCGGGGAACTCCTCATCGCCGGCACCGGGCTCACCTCCGGCTACCTCGGCGACCCGCACCTCACCGCGGCGGCCTTCACCGAGCGGGACGGACGGCGCTGGTACCGCAGCGGCGACCGCGTCCGCCGTACGGCCGACGGGGTGCTGGAGTTCCTGGGCCGTCTCGACGACCAGGTCAAGGTCCGCGGTCACCGCGTCGAACTCGGTGAGGTCGAGGCCGCGCTCCTCGCCCACCCGGCCCTGGCCCGCGCGGCCGTACTGCTGCGGGAGGGGCGGCTCGTGGCGTACGTCGAACCCCGGGCCGGGGCGCCCGAACCCGACGCCCGCGAGGTCCGCGCCTTCCTGTCCCGGACCCTCCCCCCGTACATGCTCCCGGCGCGGATCCACGCCCTCGCCGCCCTCCCGCTGACCGGCACGGGCAAGATCGACCGCAACCGTCTCGCGCCCCGCCCGGACCACGGCACCCCCGCACCCGGGCGGACAGCGCACCGCACCCCACCGGCGACCCCCACGGAACGGCTGCTGGCGCGCGCCTGGTCCCACCTCCTGGACGTGCCCGAGGTCTTCCGGGAGGACGACTTCTTCGTCCTCGGCGGGGACTCCCTCACCGTGCTGGAGCTGTTCTCCCGACTGCGCGACGACCACCATCACCTGCCACGACCGACCGCCGTCTACACGCACCGCACGCTGAGCGCGCTCGCGGCGGTCATCGACTCGGCCGACGACACGGCCGTCGACACGGCGGCGGCCACCGCGCTCCCCGTCGCGGGCCCCGCCCCGGCCGCACCCGCCTCCCCCACTGCCCCGGCCGCCCCCTACCCCCTCACCCCCTCCCAGCGGGGCTTCCTCCTGGCCGACGCGCTCGCCTCCGGTGCACCCGGCGGCACCGGGGGCACCGGGGACTCCGCCTGGCTGGCGCGTTTCCGCATACGCGGGCCCCTGCGTCCGGAGTTGTTCCAGCGCGCGGTGGACGTCCTCGTGGCCCGGCACCCGATGCTCCGCACGGTGTTCCCGGCCGGTGCGCGCCCGCCCGTGCAGCAGGAACTGCCGGACACGCTGCGGCTGCCGGTGGAGACGGAGGCGCTGAGCGAGCCGGGGCTGCTGGAGCGGCGGATCGCCGAGGAGGCCCGGCGGCGGTTCGAGCCGTGGGCGTGGCCGCTGCTGCGGCTGCGTCTGTTCACGGTCGACGCCGACGAACACGTCCTCGTCGTCCACGCCCACCACCTCATCGGCGACGGCTACAGCGCCGCCCTGCTCACCCGTGAACTCCTCACCGTCCACGACCGTTTCGCGGCCGGTCTGCCCGACGGCCTGGAGCCGTTGCGCTCGACGTTCCGCGACCACGTCGAGCTGCGCGCCACCCGCCGGGCCCCGTCCCCGACCCCGGGGACGGCGACAGAGACAGCGACAGCGACAGCGGCTGCGGCTGCGGCTGCGGCTGCGGACCACCTCGCCCGGCACCACGCCCCGTACACGCCCCCCGTGCTCCGCGCCTCCCGGCCGCCCGCCGACGGCACCGGGGCACCCACCGGCCTCCGCACCCCCGGCTTCCACACCGCCGGTTTCACCCTGGACGCCGACCGCGCCGGGGCGTTGCGCCGGCTCGCCCGTACCGCCGGGACGACGCCGTACGCACCGTTCCTCACCGCGTTTCACCGGGCTCTCGTCGGCCTCACCGGCCACCGGGACCTGGTGCTCGGCCTCGCGGTCACCGGGCGCGACGACAGCGTGCCCGACGCGCACCGGGTGTTCGGCCCGTTCGCGGAGGCCGTGGCCGTGCGCCCGCCGGTCCACGGGGAGGCGCCCGGCCCCTTCGTGGACGACCTGCGCCGTGTCGCCGCCGAGGCGGTCGCGGCCAGGACCACCGGACCGCTGGACCTGCGGACGGACGACGGCCTGCCCCGTACCGCCCAGTTCTTCTTCACGTTCCTGGACTTCGGCTCCCTCGGAGCCCCGGCCGGCACCGCGCTGACCGTGCTCCCCGACGACACCGACACGGCGCTCGCCCCGCCCCCCGTGGGCACGGACGTCTTCCTCGCCGTCCGCCCCTCGGGCGACGGGGTACGTGTCACCGTCCGCGCGTCGGCGAGCGCCCTCACCGAGGAGGAACTGGCCGCTTTCGCGGGCGGGTTGCGCCGCGAGCTGGAGGACGGCGCGCCCCTGGACGCGGCGCTCATCGGCTATCTGCCCGCGCCCCGCGACCTGGCCGCGTACGCGGGACTGCCCCCGCACGCCGTGCCGGGCCGCGAGCAACTCCGGGCGCTCCTCTTCCCCGACGACCGCCCGCGGCTGCTGGAGACGACGGCCACTCCCCTCGGCACATCCGGCTTCCTCGCCCTGCCGGTGTTCGCCGACGAACTGGCGGCCCTCGCCACCCCGGACGACCGGAGTTCGCTGGCCGCCCGCGCGGCACGTGCCGTGGAGCACGCCCTCGCCCTCGGCGCGCGTTCCGTCTCCCTGGCCGGGGTGATCCCGGCCCTCACCGGCTACGGCTACGACGTCCTCCGGGAAGCGGCAGCGGCCCTCACGACCGCCGCTGCCCTCCCCGGCGCGCTCACCACCGGCCATGCCACGACCACCGTCGCCGTCGTGAAGACCGTGCACGCGGCGCTCGCCGCGACCGGCCGGGACCTCGCCGGTCTGACCCTCGCGGTCGTCGGCTGCGGTTCCATCGGCACGTCGTCGCTCCGGCTGCTGCTGACCCGCAGCCCCCGCCCGCCGGCCCGGCTGATCCTCTGCGACCTGCCGGGCAGCGCCCCACGGCTGCGCCGTCTCGCCGCCGAACTGTCGGCGGACCGCCCCGGCACGGCCGTACACGTCATGGAGTCCACCGGCACCCCCGCGGGCCTGCCGGCCGAGCTGTACGAGGACGCCGACGTCGTCGTCACCGCGGTGAGCGGCCCCACGGCGCTCCTGGACGTCGACCGGCTCCGTCCCGGCACGATCGTCGTGGACGACTCCTTCCCGCACTGCTTCGACACCGCGCGGGCCCTGGAGCGGATGCGGCGCGAACGGGACGTGCTGCTCGTCGGGGGCGGACTGCTCGCGCTGGGGACCACCGAGACCCGGCTGTCCGCCGACCTGCCGCCCCTCGCGCGCACCGGACCCGCCCGGGGCACCCAGTTCCAGCCCCATCTGCCCGGCACCCTCGCGTCCTGCCGTCTGGAGTCGCTGCTCCACGCCCACCACGGCGGCACGGAACTCCCCCCGATCCACGGCCTGGTGGACCTCCCCCACGCCCTGGCCCACTGGGACGCCGCCGAGTCGGCCGGGGTCACTGCCGCGCCCCTGCATCTCCTCGACCACGTGATCCCCGAGACCACCCTGAAGGCCCTGACCCTGCCCCTGCCCCGGCCCCGGCGCCCCTGATCCCGGTCGGCCGGCCCCACATGGCGACGCCCGGCCGGGGAAGGTTCCCCCCGGCCGGGCGTTCGTCGGTGTCCGCGCGGGTTCAGCGCACGACGACCCCGGCGGTCGTGGCGGACCCGTTGGTCCAGCCGTACCGCTTGGCCGTCACCTTCACGGTGATCTTGTGGCCCCTGTCGGCCTTGACCAGGACATACGTCGACTTCGTGGCGCCCGTGATGGTCGTGCCGTCCCGCTTCCAGGAGTACGTGTAGGAGGTGGCGGCCGGTGACCAGGTGCCGTGGGCGGCGGTGAGCTTGTAGCCGACCTTGGCGGTGCCGGTGACGGTGGGCGCCGTGACGGCCTTCAGCGCGGGGCCGACGGCGACGGTCACGGCCGGGGACGTGGAGGTGACGGACCCGGCGCCGTTGCTGACCTTGGCGCGGCAGGACACCTGGTGCTTGTAGTCGGCGGAGGTCAGGGTGCGGGACTTGCCGGTGGCTCCGGTGATGGTGGTGCCGTCCCGGAGCCAGGACCAGGCGACGGTCGTGTTGTAGCCGGTCCAGGTGGCGCCGCAGGTGACCTTGGAGCCGGTGCGGGCGGTACCGCTGACGGCGGCCTTGGCGGTGACCTTCGGCTTGGTCAGCAGGGTCTGGGACTGGGCGGACAGCTGGGAGGTGAAGTCGCCGGGGGAGATGTCCACCGCCTTGCGGAAGACGACGGTGGCCCGGCCGTCGGGGCCCGCGGTGACCTCGCCGGAGAGGGCGTTCGCGTCGGGGACGGCGGGGACGGGCGCGCTGTTGAGGGCGCTCGCCGCGCTCCAGGTGCCGCCGGCCGGGCGGACGGCCCACTCCAGGTAGTTGTCGTCGCCGTTGTCGATGCTCGGCGTCTGCGGCCAGACGACCTGGACGGTGCCGTCGGCCCCTATGGACGCGGAGACGTCCCACTTCACATAGCCGGTGGACAGCGTCTTCGGCGCCGACCACGTGCCGGTGCTCGCGGTCCGGGTGACGGTCCGTACGACGGGGGTTCCGGCCGTGGAACTCCAACCGGCCCACACATAGGTGAGGTCACCGTTGGGTGCGGTGAGCGGCTCACTCTCGTCGCTGGGGTCGATGGCGGCGACCGCGGTCTGCGGAGCGCCCCACCCACCGGACACGGTGGTCCGCGTGGTGGACTTGAGGGCGGTGGTGCCACCGGCGTCGGCCCGCCACAGCACGGTGGTGGCGCCCTTGGCGTCCATCGTGACGCGCACGGTGCCGCCCGTCCCGGCGGTGCCGGGCAGCGGGGCGGCGGCGCTCCAGGCGCCGCCCGCCGAGGCACGGGTGGCGGTGTGGACGGTGTGGGCGTCCTCGCCCTCCTCGGGGACCTGGTCGTAGACGTCCCAGACGGCGGTGGCCGCGCCGTCGGCGGCGACGGCGAGCGCGAGGTCGTAGACGGACCCGGTGGTGACGTGGGCCAGTGGCTTGGCGGTGGACCAGGTGGTGGCGCCGGGGGCGCGGGTGGCGGTCATGACGTCGTAGTCGGCGAAGTCGCCCTGGTCCCACACGGCGGTGAGGGTGCCGTCGGCCGCGGCGGCGAGCCGGGGCAGCCCGAGGTACACGCCGGTGGTCGACGCGATCGGCGCGGGGGCGGACCACGTGCCCTGGGCGGGGCTCCAGGTGGCGGCCAGCGCGGTCGGGTCGCCGTCCGAGCCGCCCCCGTCCAGCCAGGTCACCACGGCCTGCCCGGTGGGCGTCACGGTCAGCTCGACGAGGGAGCCCTTGGACCGGCCGGTGGCCAGCGTGTGCGGGGCGCCCCACGTGCTGCCGCCCGCGGCCTTCACGGCGACCTCGAAGTCCCAGGTGTCGGCGCCGGCGGCGCGGTTCCGCCACAGCGCGAACGCCGTGCCGTCACCGGCGGTCCGGACGGCGATCAGCGACTGCTGCCCGTCCGCCCCGGTCAGCGCGGCGGCACTGCTCCAGGGCCCGGCCACCCCGGTGTACCCGGCGGCGCTCGCCGTGCCCCCGGCCCCCAGCGTCACCGCGACGACCGCCGCGACGACCGCCGTACCGACGGCCCCCGGCCTCCACACCCTCACTGCCACGACGGCTCCTGTTCTGCGGGCACGCTCGTGTGCCCGGTACGCGTACGCGAACTCGGCGTGGGGGGAGCCCCGACCCGGGCGGGGGTGCGCGAAAACGATGGGGGTGCACTGCCCTGCCGCAGGTCACGGCAGGGATGACGCTACATGTCGTCCCGTCGGCCGTATCCCCAGGGTGATCCCCGAAGCGGTCAAGGTTCCGTATCCCGCTGCCCGGCACGGGGCCGCGGCTCGACGAAAAACCTCCCCCGTCACGGCAACCTTTGTGGCCGCGGCGTCGACTGGCGGACATCCGGGGCCGAGGCCCCCACCGCGCCAGAAGGACGATCCGTTGCCAGATCAGCACCGTTCCCATCGCCGCCGCCCGGCGACCCGCCATGTGCTCGCCGCCGCCCTGGTCCTCGCCACCGCGGGTGCCGCCGTCCCGCTGGTCGCCCAGGCCGCCCGTACGCCGGAGCCCGCCAAGCCGACCGTGCTCGCCGAGGGTGCGGCAGCGAACGGCCGCTACTTCGGTACGGCGGTGGCTGCGGACAGGCTCGGCGACTCGACGTACTCCGCCCTCCTCGACCGGGAATTCGACATGGTCACCCCGGAGAACGAGATGAAGTGGGACGCCGTCGAACCCTCCCGCGGGTCGTTCGACTTCGCCCGCGCCGACCGGATCGTCAGCCACGCCACCGCGCACGGTCAGCGCCTGCGCGGCCACACCCTGGTGTGGCATTCCCAACTGCCCGGCTGGGTCGGCGGCATCCGCGACGCCGCCACCCTGCGCGCGGTGATGAACAACCACATCACCACCACGATGAGCCACTACAAGGGCAAGATCTACGCCTGGGACGTCGTCAACGAGGCCTTCGCCGACGGCGGCAGCGGTCGGCACCGCAGCTCCGTGTTCCAGGACGTGCTGGGCGACGGCTTCATCGAGGATGCCTTCCGCACCGCACGGAAGGCCGACCCCGCGGCCAAGCTCTGCTACAACGACTACAACATCGAGAACTGGTCCGACGCCAAGACCCAGGGCGTCTACCGCATGGTCAAGGACTTCAAGTCCCGCGGTGTCCCCATCGACTGCGTCGGCTTCCAGAGCCACTTCGGCGCCGGCGGGCCGCCGGTGAACTTCCGGACCACCCTGTCCGAGTTCGCGGCGCTCGGCGTGGACGTCCAGATCACCGAACTGGACATCGCCCAGGCGCCCGCCACCGCGTACACCGACGCCGTCAAGGCATGCCTGGCCGTCGACCGCTGCAAGGGCGTCACGGTGTGGGGCATCCGCGACAGCGACTCCTGGCGCACCGGTGAGAACGCGCTGCTGTTCGACAGCGGCGGCAAGAAGAAGCCCGCGTACAGCGCGGTGCTCAAGGCCCTGGGCGGCGGCAGCGGCGGGGGCACGCCGAGCGGGGGCATCACCTCCGGCGCCGTCTACACGCTCTCCGACGTCGCCGCCAAACGCGTTCTCGACAAGCCCGCGGGGAAGAACGGCAACGCGACCCCGCTGCGGATCTGGGACGCCCGCGGCACCTCCCACCAGCAGTGGCGCGCCGACCGGAACCCGGACGGCTCGTACACCCTGACCAACGTCGCCAGCGGCCGGGTCCTGGACGAGCCGGGCGACCGGACGGGCAACGGGACGAGGACACAGCTCTGGGACGCCAACGGCGGTGCCCACCAGCACTGGCGGGCGCGCCGGAACAGCGACGGCTCCTACACGCTGACCAACGTCGCCAGCGGCCGTGTACTGGAGACCCCCCGCGGCCGGACCGCCAACGGGACCCCGGTACGGATCTGGGACTCCAACGGCGGCGCCCACCAGCACTGGAAGTTCAGCCCGGCCTCGACCAAGGGCGGCACCTGCGCCCTTCCGCCGACCTACCGGTGGACGTCGACGGGTCCGCTGGCGCAGCCGTCGAACGGCTGGGTCGGGCTGAAGGACTTCACCACCGTGACGTACCAGGGCAAGCACCTGGTCTACGGGACGACCGCTTCGGCATCGGGATGGGGCTCGATGGCGTTCGCCCCCTTCACCAACTGGTCCGACATGGGCTCGGCCGCCCAGAAGGGCATGAGCCAGGGCGCGGTGGCGCCCAAGCTGTTCTACTTCGCGCCCAAGAAGACCTGGGTGCTGGTCTCCAACGGGTGGGGCACCGCCTGGACCTTCACCTACCGCACGTCCAGCGACCCCACCGACCCCAGCGGCTGGTCCGCGCCGAAGCCCCTGTTCACCGGCAGCCTCCCCGCCGGCTCCGAGGGCGGCCCGATCGACCCGACCGTGATCGCCGACGACAAGAACATGTACCTGTTCTTCGCCGACGACAACGGCGGCATCTACCGGTCCACGATCCCGCTCGGGAACTTCCCCGGCAGCTTCGGCTCGTCGTACACGAAGATCATGAGCGACACGAAGGCCAGGCTGTTCGAGGCACCCGAGGTCTACAAGGTCAAGGGCCGGAACCAGTACCTGATGATCGTCGAGGCCATGGGGGCGGGCGGACGCTACTTCCGCTCCTTCACCGCCTCCAGCCTGAACGGCACGTGGACCCCCCAGGCCGACAGCGAGAGCAACCCCTTCGCGGGCAAGGCCAACAGCGGCGCCACCTGGACCAACGACATCAGCCACGGTGACCTGGTGCGCGACAACCCCGACCAGACCATGACCGTCGACCCCTGCGATCTGCGGTTCCTCTACCAGGGCAGGAACCCGGCGTCGGACGGCACGGACTACCAGAAGCTGCCGTACCGGCCGGGCGTCCTCACCCTGCGGCGCTGACCCGCCCGGTCCACGGTGATCGCCCGACCGTGACCCGCCGCCCCGAGAACCCCAGCCGCGCGTCGGCTGGGGTTCCTCCCTTCTCCGGGCCGCCCGCCCCCGAGAGTCTCCGGGGGCCCCGCGATATCGGCGCCGGACGTCATCGGCTCGTGTCGGCGGTCCGGGTCAGGCTGATCCATGTCTTCCCCGCGCGTTCGGTCGCGCCCGAGAAGGCCTCCTGGGCCTGCTCCAGGGGGAAGCGGGAGTCGATGACGAGGCCGGGGCGGGCCTCGGGGAGTTCGGCGAGAGCGGTGGTGAAATCGCCGGGGTGGTCGTAGATCATCGAGCCGCGGAGGACGAGCTGGCGCCGCACCACGTCGTCGACGGTGAGCGGAAGCCGTTCCGCGGTGAGACCGATGAGGACGACGGTGGCGCCGGGGGCGCACCGGTCCACCGCGGGGCGCAGGGCGGGCGCGTGCCCGGACGTCTCGAAGACCAGGGTGAAGCCGGTACGGCCGTCGTCGCGCATCGCGCCCAGCCCTTCGGCGCGCGCCAGGCGGAGGGGGTGGGGTTCGGTAACGACGGGACGGAGGCCGAGGCGGGACAGGATGCGGCACACCAGCAGTCCCTGCGCACCGGCGCCGACGACCAGACAGCGGTCGTCGGCGGTGACCCCACTGCGGCGGACGGCGGCCCTCGCCACCGCGTAGGGCTCCGCGGCGGCCAGGTCGGCACCGGTCAGGCCGTCGGCCGGGGCGGGGGCCGGGTGGGCGAACCGCGCGGGGAGCGCGACACGTTCGGCGAGGACACCGGGGGAGTCCAGGCCGACGATCACGCGGTGCGGGCAGGCCGAGGTCAGCCCGATCAGGCAGTCGGCACACCGTAGGCAGGCGTAGTTGGGCTCGATGACGACGCGCCCGCCGACCGCCCGATCCCGGACCCGTTCACCCATGGCGACGACCCGGCCGAACCCCTCGTGGCCCGGCACCCACGGCAGCGCGGGCGGCACGCGCCCGCCCCGGAACACGGAGAGGTCGGAACCGCACAGCCCGACCCCCTCGATCTCCACGACGACGTCGTCCGGCCCGCAGTGCGGCTCCGGCCGGTCGTCGACGATCTCGATCCGACCCGGCGCCACGAGGACAGCTGCTTTCACCAGAACTCCCAGAACTCCCAGACTCACAGCATCCACAGGGCTCAGTGCTCCCGGTCCTCGCGGGGCTTCGAGCCTTCCGGCCGCACGCGACGACGAGCGCCCGTGCTTGGCGATGATCGGGCGGGTCGCCGACCGGCACGCTGCCGAGGCCGGCGGCCACCCGGACCGCCGGACGCCCGGACCACCGTGGCGGGCCCCCTCGGGGGCCCTCGCCTCGACCAGCCGGTGATCCACTTGACGGGCGGAACGTTCCACCC
This sequence comes from Streptomyces sp. NPDC030296, assembly GCF_055572815.1. Lineage (NCBI taxonomy): Bacteria > Bacillati > Actinomycetota > Actinomycetes > Kitasatosporales > Streptomycetaceae > Streptomyces > Streptomyces sp. NPDC030296. The sequence continues at coordinate 389,714 of NZ_JBVICQ010000007.1, read as the reverse complement.
TGCGGTCCACAGAGGGCTGTTCGGCCCTCTGGACCGCCACGTCAGACCGCCACGTCAGACCGTCGCCCCCTTCGCGGCACCCGCCTCGGGCTCCCGTGCCGCCGGCACCTCTTCGGACCCGGCCCGGTCGTCGCCGCCCAGCCTCAGCGCGACCAGGAAGGAGATCGCGCAGCCGAGGGCGACGTAAGCGGCGACGAGGCCCCAGCCGCCGCCGGCCCAGATCACCAGGGAGCCGGCGATGAGCGGGGTGAAGCCGCCGCCGATCGCGCTGGCGAGCTGGTAGCCGACACCGGCGCCGCTGTAGCGGTACTCGGGGCCGAACATCTCGGTGAACAGGGACTGCTGCACGGAGACGGCCATGTCGTGGGCGACGTTCACCAGCAGTACCGCGCAGACGATGATCAGCACCAGGGAGCCGGACTCCATGGCCCAGAAGTACGGCACCGCGCTCGCCACCCCGACGAGGGCGCCCCCGCAGTAGATCCGGCGGCGGCCGAAGCGGTCGGCGAGGTAGGCGAAGGCCGGGATGGTGATGATCGCCAGACCGCCGACCGCGAGGTTCACGTCGAGCAGGCTGTTCCGGTCGAGGCCCAGTTCGTCGGTGCCGTAGGCGAGCCCGAAGGTGGTCACGCCGTAGAACGTGAAGAGTTCGACGAACCGCAGGCCGATGATGGCGAAGAAGCCCGTCGGGTTGGACTTCACGGCGGCGACCAGCGGCACGCGCGGCTTGGCACCCGCGCCCTTCGCGGCGACCTCCTTGGTGAAGACCTCCGACTCCTCGACCTTCGCCCGGATGACCAGGCCGACGATCACCAGCACCGCGCTGACCAGGAACGGGATCCGCCAGCCCCAGGCCCGGAAGGCCGCGTCGGACGTCGTGCCGGAGATGACCTTGGTGATCAGGGTGGCGAGCAGCAGACCCACGGAGGCGCCGACCTGCACGCCGCTGCTGTAGAGGGAACGCCACTTGGCCGGGGCGTTCTCCACCGCCATCAGCGCGGCCCCGCCCCACTCGCCGCCGACCGCGAAGCCCTGCGTGGCCCGCAGCACCACCAGCAGCGCGGGCGCCCAGAGCCCGGCCTGCGCATAGGTGGGCAGGACACCGATGAGGGTGCTGGCCACGCCCATGATCAGCATGGTCAGGACGAGCATCCGCTTGCGGCCGAGCCGGTCGCCGAAGTGCCCGAAGACGATGCCGCCGAGCGGCCGGAAGAGGAAGCCGACACCGAAGGTCGCCCAGGCGGCGAGGGTGCCGACGGCGGGCGAGGCGCCCGGGAAGAACAGATCACCGAAGAGGAGACCGGCGACGATGCCGTAGAGGAAGAAGTCGTACCAGTCGACGACGGCCCCCATGAAGCTGGCGACCGCCGCTCGTCGGGCGACTCCGGCCCCGGCGGGGCTCTGGGTACTGCTCATCTCACACACTCCGTTGGATGCTGCGACGACGGGCGAGCGCTCAGGACCGGGCTCCCCTAGGTCCACCCAGTGGACCGAACGGACCGAGCAGCGGAAACATACGATGCGGGATGACGGTCATCAAGAGGTGCGACACAATTCGTGTGGGTCCGTGGTTCACACGGTCCGCAGAGCGGACTACCGTGCACGGAGTACGGACGAAGAAGGCGCCCGCGGAGCGAGCGGGACGCGCGACGGGGACGGTACGGGGCGGGAGGAAGCCGCGTGGACGACAGGAACCCGGTGACCGACGGGGACCGGGAGCAGCCCGGCGCCGGCAGCGGAGGTGTCCGCAGTGTGCGCCGCGCGCTGGACATCCTCAACCTGCTGGGCGAAGACCGTCCGGTCATCACCCTGCGGGAGATCATCGACGCCACGGGACTCGCCAAGACGACCGTGCTGCGGCTGGTGCAGACCCTGGAGGAGAGCGGCCTGCTGTGGTCGCACCCCCTCGGCTACACCGCGGGCCCCGGCCTGTGGCGCTGGGCCTATCTGGCCCGCAGCCAGTGGGAGGTGCCCCGTGAGACCCGCAAGGTCATGCGTGACCTCGCCGACCGCCTGGGCGAGACGGTGAACATCTTCGTCGCCCGCGACACCCATCGTGTCTGCGTCGCCCACGAGGAGAGCCCGCACCCCCTGCGGCACGTGGTCGACGTCGGCGACGAGCAGCCCCTGTGGGCCGGTGCCTCGTCCAAGATCCTGCTGCGCGGCGCCTCCGACACCCTGCTGCGCCGGGTCGCCGCCGCCTCCCCGCACGGCGAGGCCTACGCCGAGCGGCTCCGCGCCCGCGCCGAGGAGGCCGCCCAGAGGGGCTACGCCGTCAGCAGCAGCGAATGGGACGAGGGCCTGACCGCCGTGGCCGTCCCGGTCACGGGCCGCTCCGGTGGTGTCATCGCCTCCCTCTCGGTCAGCGGCCCGAGCCACCGCTTCCCGTACGAGGCCGTGGAGCACTTCGCCACCGACCTGGCGGACGCCGCGTCCCTCATCTCCGCGCAGGGCTTCAGCCACCCGCTGAGCCCCACCCGCTGAACCTCGGCCGCCGCATGACGTGAGAGGGCCGGGCCGACGCGTGGGCGTCGGCCCGGCCCTCTCACGGTCCGGTCCTCTTCGGCGGTCGGTCAGTCCGTGCCGAACTCCATGGCGGCGCGGTCCAGCAGCTCGTCGTCGTCGGAGCCGGTGAACTCGCCGCGCGCGGCGATGGCCTCGGCGCCGCCCTCGGGCATGGTGCCGATCAGCCCGGTCGCGGCGGCCTGCGCGGCACCGATCGCGGCGGAGCCGCCCGTGCCGATCAGGCCCATCGCGGCGTACTGCTCCAGCTTGGCGCGGGAGTCGGCGATGTCGAGGTTGCGCATGGTGAGCTGGCCGATCCGGTCGACCGGACCGAACGCGGCGTCCTCGGTGCGCTCCATGGAGAGCTTGTCCGGGTGGTAGCTGAACGCCGGGCCGGTGGTGTCGAGGATCGAGTAGTCCTCGCCGCGCCGCAGCCGCAGGGTGACCTCGCCGGTGACGGCGGCGCCGACCCAGCGCTGGAGCGACTCCCGGATCATCAGGGCCTGCGGGTCCAGCCAGCGGCCCTCGTACATCAGCCGGCCGAGGCGACGGCCCTCGTTGTGGTACTGGGCGAGGGTGTCCTCGTTGTGGATGGCGTTGACGAGGCGCTCGTACGCGGCGTGCAGGAGGGCCATGCCCGGGGCCTCGTAGATGCCGCGGCTCTTGGCCTCGATGATGCGGTTCTCGATCTGGTCGGACATGCCGAGTCCATGGCGGCCGCCGATGGCGTTGGCCTCCATCACCAGGTCGACGGCGGAGGCGAACTCCTTGCCGTTGACGCTGACCGGGCGGCCCTGGTCGAAGCCGATCGTCACGTCCTCGGTGGCGATCTCGACCTCGGGGTCCCAGAACCGGACGCCCATGATGGGCTCCACGGTCTCGATGCCGGTGTCCAGGTGCTCCAGGGTCTTCGCCTCGTGGGTGGCGCCCCAGATGTTGGCGTCGGTGGAGTACGCCTTCTCGGCGCTGTCCCGGTACGGCAGGCCGTGCGCGACCAGCCACTCGGACATCTCCTTGCGGCCGCCGAGCTCGGTGACGAAGTCCGCGTCCAGCCAGGGCTTGTAGATCCTGAGGTGCGGGTTGGCGAGCAGACCGTAGCGGTAGAACCGCTCGATGTCGTTGCCCTTGAACGTCGAGCCGTCACCCCAGATCTGGACGTCGTCCTCCAGCATCGCCCGCACCAGCAGCGTGCCGGTGACGGCACGGCCCAGCGGCGTGGTGTTGAAGTAGGCCCGCCCGCCGGAGCGGATGTGGAACGCGCCGCAGGTCAGCGCGGCCAGGCCCTCCTCGACGAGCGCGGCCCGGCAGTCGACCAGGCGCGCGATCTCGGCACCGTAGGTCTTCGCGCGGCCGGGCACCGAGGCGATGTCGGGCTCGTCGTACTGACCGATGTCGGCGGTGTAGGTGCACGGGACGGCGCCCTTGTCGCGCATCCACGCGACCGCGACCGAGGTGTCGAGCCCGCCCGAGAAGGCGATGCCGACGCGCTCGCCGGCCGGAAGGGAGGTGAGGACCTTGGACATAGGAAGAGTATGCACCCCAATGCATGATCATGCAAAGCCCGGTCCGGGGTGACACAGCTCCCACCCGACCGCCCCGGCACCGCCCGGACGATCGCACCCCTCCCGGAGTCGCCCCCTCAGGCGTCGAAGCGGCTCCGGGACGCCTCGATGTCGCCGAGGTAGCGGTGGGTCCAGTCGCACATCGCGTCGACCGTCGCCCGCAAGGCCCGCCCCGGCTCGGTGAGCGTGTACTCGACGCGCGGCGGCACCGTGGGGTGCACCTCCCGGTCGACCAGGCCGTTGCGCTCCAGCATCCGCAGGTTCTGGGTGAGCATCTTGTGGCTCACGCCCTCGACGTCGTCGCGCAGCTCGCTGAAGCGGCGGGTGTGCTCGCCGAGTGCCTCGATGATCAGCAGCGCCCACTTGTTGGCGATGTCCGCGAAGATCTCGCGGGCCAGCGAGTCCGCGCGCCGCAGATCCGCGGCCTCCTCGGGCGTGCCCTCGTACTGCTTGGTCACCATCAGGTTCCCCAGTCACCGAAAAGTGCGTTCTTCCTTGTCAGCGGCCACTCTCCTACGGTTCCCCAGTAACCACAAGAGAGCACGTACACCGTGCCCGCAGGAGGAGAAGACAGCATGGCCATCACCCTGGTGAACCCCGCCGGACTGCCCGAGACCGGTGTCTACCACCACGTCTCCGTCGCCTCCGGCTCCCGCCTCGTCCACCTCGCCGGACAGGTCGCCTGGGACGCCGACGGCGTCACCGTCGGCGTGGGCGACCTCGCCGCGCAGGTCGAGCAGTGCTACCTCAACATCGCCACCGCCCTGGCCGGTGCCGGAGCCACGTTCGACGACGTCGCGAAGCTGACGGTCCACGTCGTGGACTGGACCCCGGACAAGATGCCCGTGCTCCTCGACGGCATCACCCGCGCCGCCGCCCGTCTCGGCACGCCCCCCGCCCCGCCCGCCACCCTGCTGGGCGTCGCGGCCCTGGACGTACCGGAGCACCTCGTGGAGATCGAGGCCGTCGCGGTCCTGGACTGACCGGCGCGTCGCCGATACTGGCCCCATGGCGTCGCCAGAACCGATCCGGGCCCCGGCGGCCCCCGTGCCGCCGGCCCCGATCACGGCCGACGCGCCGGGGGCGATCCCGCGCCCGCTGCTCACCCAGTCCTGGCTCGACCTGACCTTCCTGCACTGGGCCGCCGACCCGGCCGACGTCGCGGGCCTGCTGCCGCCGGGGACCGTGCCCGACACCCTCGACGGGGTGACGTACGTCGGGCTGGTCGCCTTCCGGATGCACAAGGTCGGCTGGTTGCGCCTTCCCGGTGTGCCGTACCTCGGCTCGTTCCCCGAGACCAATGTGCGGCTGTACTCGGTCGACGCCCACGGGCGGCGCGGCGTCGTCTTCCGCTCCCTCGACGCCTCCCGGCTGCTGCCGGTCGTGGTGGGCCGTATCGGCTTCCGGATGCCGTACCTGTGGTCCCGCATGACGATCGACACGACGGCGTACGGCGTCCAGGGCGCCGCCGACGACGACTCCCGAACCGGCGCCCCCGGCACCCTGCGGGGCGGTGTCTCCGTCACCTACACCAGCCGCCGGCGGTGGCCTGGCCCGCGGGGAGCGCACAGCCGGATCACCGTGCGGGTCGGTGAGCGCGTCGACGAGCCGACGGGGCTGGAGCACTTCCTGACCGCCCGCTGGGGGATGCACGGCGCCTTCTTCGGCCGGCCGGTGTACCTGCCCAACGCCCACCCCCGCTGGCCGCTGCACCGCGCCGAACTGGTCGAGTGCGAGGAGGACCTGGTCGTCGCGGCGGGCCTGCCCGCCCCCGCCGGCCCGCCGGTGAGCGTCCTGTACTCGCCCGGCGTGCCCGCCCGGTTCGGCCGCCCGGCCCGCCCGGCGGGCATCCCCACGCCCTGACGGACGCGGGCGCCTCCCCCACGCATGACGAACCCCCGGGTCCGGGACCCGGGGGTTCGTCGCTGTGCGATGTTCGTCGTTGTGCGATGACCGTGCGGCCGCCGGTTACGGGGCGTCGATCAGGTGGTGCGGGGGCACCTTCACCGTGCGGGCGCCGGGCTTGCCGCCGAGGACCACCTTGCGGAGGGCGACGTTGTTCTTGGTGTCGCTCTCCTTGAGACGGTTCTCCGGGTTGGCGATCACCTTGATGTAGTACGTGCCGTTCGGCAGGTCGGTGATGTCGAACGACTGACCGGGACGCTCCTGGGTGTAGGTGTCACCGGAGCCGACGTCGAGGACCTCACGGACGGAGATGGCCTCCTGCGAACCGCACGCGGAGCCCAGGTCGGTGTTCTCCGGGTGCCAGTTGGCGCCCTTCACCGTGTAGTCGATGGCGTCGGTGTTGGCCAGGCAGAACGCCTCCTTGCCGGAGCGCACCTCCTTCTTCTGGTCCGCGCTGAGCAGGCGGTAGCTGGCGAAGTCGGTGAAGTGCCAGTGCATGTGGCCCTCACGCGGGTCCCACTCCATGGTGCCGGCGGGGGAGTAGCCGACCTGCTTGCCCTTGGTGTCGTAGAAGTACTGGTACGAGTCCATCAGGTCGGCGCCCGGCTTGCGGAAGCCGTCCACGACGAGGGGCGCGGGGCCCGCGTTCCACACGTTGGCGCTGAAGGCGAGGTAGTCCTTGCCGGGGACGTCGCCGTCCTCACCGTCGGTGATGGCGATGCCCCAGGCCGGCAGCGAACGCAGGTCGGGCTTGGGCACGTTGGCCGGGGCGCCGGCCTTGCCGGTGGGCCGCTTCGCGGCGGGCTGCAGCGCGGGCGCGACGCGCGAGCCGTCGGTGTGGCCGGGGCCGTCGCCCAGGTGCTTGGCCAGACCGCGGTCCTCCAGCGCGTGGGGGAGGGCGGGCGGCATCGGGACGTCCTCGCCGCGCGGGCCGAAGCCGTGCAGCGGCGGCTGGGTCGGGTCGACGGGGGCGGCGTCGTGACCACCGTGGCCGCCGTGACCGCCGTGCCCGGCGGCGTGGTGGGCGGAGGACTTGGCGCCCGCACCGACGCCGCCCTCACCGCCCTCGTCGTACTGCACCACCGTCACCTTGACGGTGGGCCGGTCGTTCGCCATGCCGAAGAGGTCGCGGTACTTCTTCGCCACGCCGACCTCCGCGGTGTACTCACCCGCCGGGATGTCCACCGTGTCGTCGTAGCGGTACTGGGTGGTGTTGACCGCCCAGCCCTTCTCCACACCCCACACCGAGCCCAGCGTCCACGGGTTCCGCGAGCAGCTCTGCGGGTAGTGCGAGGTCGACGGGGCGTCCGGGCGGATACGGCCGGAGGCGTTGTTCGGACAGAAGTCGCTGGCCGTCTTGAGCACCTGCTGACCCGCGGCGTTCTTGAGCGAGATCTCCAGGAAGCCGGGCAGCCCGCCGTGGTCGGTGATCAGACCCTTCGGCAGGGTCCGCGTCGTGGTCTTCTTGCCGTCGCGGAGGATCTGCTGGGCGACGATGGGGTCCTTGTAGGACTTCCGCGTCACCTTGAACTCCAGGGGCGCGCCGTCGACCGTGACGTACGTCCCCAGTTCCAGGATGGTGCCGCCCTCCGGGTACCGGTAGGTCGTCACGGACTTCGAGGCGGCGATCAGCTTGAGCTTCGGGGTGCCGGCCTTGGCCGCGGGCGCCGCGCCCGCGCCGGGGGCGGCCCCCGCCACGGTGGCGACTACGGCGAGCGTGGCCAGGGCGGCGAGCCCGGGACGCCTCAGACGGCTGCGGTGTTCTTGACTGGTCATCGGTTCCTCGTCTGCGAGTGCCATGGTCAGTGGCATCGGACTGGACAACCCACGGACGACCGGCCGCCGATGGTGCTGACGCTCCCCCGAACGCCCTCGGCGCCCACCGGTCTGTGAGCACCCTGTGAGACAGGTGAAAGCCGTGCGGGGGTTGCCTGTTGAAGAGGAAATCAAGAAAAGAGTCCGGAGACGCCTGAAAACGCGGACGGTGACGTCCAAACACCGGGCCGTACACCGGTACGAAGTCCCCGGAGAATCCACGCAGGAGCATCACACAGTGTGCACACAGCTCTGAGAATGCCTCGTTAGCGTTGCTGACCCTCGATCCGCTCGATCCCACGTGCGAACGACGTGACCGGGCCGCTGGCCCGGCGGGTCGACGGCATGCCGACACAGGAAGACCTCCATGGACTACTGCTCCTCATGTCGCCGACATCTCAACGGCGCCCTCGTCTGCCCCGGCTGCGGCGCCTACGCGCCGGACATAGCCCCCTCCGTACCCGGTACGACGACCGCCATGGCCGTCGCGCCGACGGTGCCGGCGGCGACCTGGGAGTACGCGGCGTCGGGCGCCGAGGAGACCTGGCACGACGGCGGACGGCCACAGCCGGAGCCGGCGGCGGGACCGTCGACGGAGCTGGTCCCGGCCGGTGCCGCGCACGCCGAGGCCGCCGAGGGCATCGACGGTGTCGAGGATGTGCAGGGCGTGCCGGTCGCGCCGCGGGGGCGGGCGGCACGGCGGCGGCAGATGGCCCGCTGGAAGAAGAACCAGCGCCGGGCCGTGGTGGCGACCGCGGTGGCGCTGGTCGGCGGCGGTCTGACCGTGATGGGCATGGACCGCCAGTCCACCGACCGGACGCAGGCGGCCACCGCCCCGGACGCCGAGGGCCTGAGCGCCGTCGAGGAACAGGGTTCGCAGAGCGGCCGGACACCGGACGCGCGCCCCGACGAGACCCGGCGTTCCCCGGACGCCTCGCGGGGCCACGCGCGCGGCGGCTCCTCGTACGACGGGTCCGGCGCGCGGCAGCGGATCGCCGGTGGCGACACGGGCGACTCACCGCGCAACGTCACGACGCCCTCGTCGGATCAGCGGGCGCAGACGGGCTCCTCGTCGCACGGCGGGTCGAGCGCGGACGGCTCCACCGACACCCCGTCGGGCGGGGCGACCACACCCCCGGCAGCCGACGACTCCACAGGCGCCGGTTCGGGCGCGGACACGGGAACGGGCGCGGGCTCCGGGTCGGGTTCGGGGAACGGCTCCGGTACGGAGACCGGGACCGGCTCGGACACGGGTACGGGCGCGGGGTCGGGCTCCGGCTCGGGCACGGGTTCGTCCGGCGGCTCGGGCTCCTCGGACTCGGACGCGACGTCACCGTCGGGCCTGTGCCTGCTCGGCGGAGTCGTGTGCGTCAGCTGACAGCACCGTTGTGACTTGGCAGACCTGCGGCCGGCCCTCGCACCGAGGGCCGGCCGCAGGTCTGTTCGCAGGTCCGCTCGCGGGTCCGTTCGTGGGCCCGCCTCGGGCCCGGGAGGCGGCGGCGGTCCGCCCGACGTCGGCGATCACGGTGGACGAGGAGGTCGGCGGCGTCTGACGGGCTACGCCTTGGGCGCCCGATGAGGCCCGAGTTCCTCCAACACGGCACCGAGTTGGGCGGCCGTGAGGGCCGGCCCCGGCAGGTCGGGGGCCTCAGCCGCCCGCGCGCCCGCAGAAGCGGGTGGGGCGGCCGGGGGCCGGAGGCTGTCGAGGAACAGGGCCAGGGGGCGCTGCCAGGCGTCGGCACCGGTCACCGCCGTGAGCGCGGGGACGGCGCGGCCGAGGGCGGCGAGCCCGAAGAGGACGTCCTCGACGGTCACGTCGCCCCGCACGGCGCCCTCGGCCCGGCCGCGCGCCAGCAGCACCTCCATCGTCTCCCGGTTGTGGGCGTGCACGGCGTCCAGCGCCTCGACGCCCTCGACCCGCGTGGTCATGAGGTCGTTGGTGCCCCGGTCGGCGGCCAGCGTCGCGAACACCACCCGCAGATAGGTGTGCAGCCCCTGCCACGCGTCCCCGGCCGCCCGCGCCCGCTCACCGGCGTCCATGGTGCCGGTGAGCCGGTCCCGAAAGACGGCGTCGACGAGCGCGGCCCGGTTGGGGAAGTGCCGGTACAGCGTCGCGTTGCCCACCCCGGCCCGCCGCGCGATCACATCCCACGGCGCGTCCAGCCCCCACTCGGCAAACACCTCCCGGCCCGCCGCGACAAGCAACTCCCGATTCCGCCGGGCATCACGCCGCCGCCCCGGCGCCCCGTCCTCCACACCGCCGCCGCCCATCACACCCTCCGCCCCACCAACCGACCCGACAGACCCCCGACAGACCCGACTTGAGCCGACTGGCAGGACCGACCCGATCAGCCCGACTGGCCCGGCTGACCCGACTGGCCCGGCCCACCCCACCGGCCGGCCTGGCCGACCCGGTCGGCTGACCAGCCTGATCGGCCCGACCGACCGGGGACCGCTCCCCGGTGCCGCCGCGCGCGATGCTACCTCCGCCGGAGTGGCGGCCGGCCCCGTTCGCGAGGGCCCGCGCGGCAGCCGGGTCGCTCGGGTGGGGATCAGCCGACGGCGGTCCGTTCGGCGGCCGGGGCCCGGCGCGCGGCCGGGCGGTCGAGGTGGACGACGACCGTGCCGTAGAAGCGGTGCACGGCGTCGTCGACGCTGCGGATGAATCCGGACTCGGCGTTGCCGCGGGTGCTGCCCATGCCCTTGAAGAGGGACAGGCGGAAACCGGTGATCTCCGCGCCGTTCGCCGGGAGCATGTCCCCGGGTTCGGGGCGCAGCCGTTCCAGCGTGCCCCGCGGTCCACCCGTTCCCCCGTCGACGAGCGTCTCGACGTGCAGATCGGCCGGTGCCTCCGCCAGCTTCCTGACGAGCCGTTTCGCCCAGTTCAGCGGGTAGCCCTGCTCGGGGGCCGGGATCTCGATGGAGGTGCGCAGCTTGCCCGTGCGCAGATCGGCGCTGAGCGCGAGGATGCCCGGCGTGCCCTCGATGCGCAGCTCCGCCTGGAGCCTCCCCTCCCGGCACAGCTGGTCGGCCATCTCCGCGCGGCGGACGCCCGGGTCGGCGCCCCGCCTGGCACGGCGTACGGGCAGCACCTTCTGGCCGAGTTCACCACCGAGCCCCAGACAGACCTGGCGGATGAGCCGCTCCCAGCTCTCCACGACCTCCAGAGCGCGGGGGTCACCCTGGCAGAGCGTCTCGTCGTCGATCCCGTTGCGGACGGGCACCCAGGCGGCGCCCATGTTCTGGAAGCCGTGGCAGCCGGAGTTCTCGTGCTGGAGGTAGTGCAGGAGTTCTTGGAGCAGCCAGGCGTGCGCGCTGTTGCCGACGCCCTCGTGCCGGATCAGCATCTGCGCCTGGTGGGCCACCTCGGCCCACGACAGATGCCGCAGCGCCACCTTGTGCTTGCGGCGCCCGTCGATCTTCACATCGACGAGGGGGCTGCCCTCCAGCGCGACATCGTTCGACAGGGTGATCACGGCCTCGTAGCCGCGCCGGGCGGCGATGTCCATATACGCCTGCACCTGCTCGGTCTTGAGCGCGTTGCCGTTGGTCTTGGTCTCCACGAGCGCCGTCCACAGCTTCCCGGCGCGTTCGACGCGGATGACACCGTCCGGGCGGCGGGGTGTCTCCCCGTGTGGCAGGGAGACCTCGGTGAACGTCTCCATCCGGCCCGCCGGGGCGCCGAAGGCGGCGGTGAGGCGCCTGCCGAACTCCGGCACCTGCGCCATCACGGACAGCAGCACGGACGTGGCGCGCGCCTCGCGGTCCCGGTCGCTCTTGAGCGCCGACACCGGGAACAGTCGCGCCTCGCGCCACGACTCGTTCTCCGCTAGGGACTTCTTCACCGCCTTCGGCAGCGTCACCTTCTTCTTGGCGGTACGGGGGCGGGCCGACGGCTTCTTCCCGCCCGCGTCCTCCTCCGGCTGCCGGGGAGCCGGCAGGGCGGGCAGCGTCCCCACCTGCGCACCTGCCGGGACTCCGGCCGACTCCAGCGGCTGCCCCGGCGCCGGGGCACCCGACGCGACAGGGCCGCCGGGGTGGGCTGGGGTGACGGGGCCGGCCGGGTCAGCCGGGGTGACAGGGCCGGCCGGGGTGCTCGGGGCCGCCTGCTCGACCGCCGTCGCCGCGCCCCCGGCACCCGCCGTCCCAACGGTCGCTTCCCCCGCGCCGTCCCCGGCGTCGACGCCCCCGCCCCTGGCCACGCCGGGGTCCACGTCAGCCTCGACGTCCGCCTCGACCTCGACGTCGGCCTCGGACGCGTCGTCCTCGTCCTCGACGTCGGCCTCGGACGCGTCGTCCTCGATGTCGACGCCGAAGTCCGTGGCGAGGCCCGCGAGTCCGCTGGCGTAGCCCTGGCCGACGGCCCGGAACTTCCACTCGCCCGCGCGCCGGTACAGCTCACCGAAGATGACCGCGCTCACGGACCCGGCGTCGTCGATCGCGAACCGCAGCAGGCCTTCCCCGGAGCCGTCGGCCAACACCACGCGCAGGTCGTCGAGTTCACCGAAGCGGGCGCCCTCGTACCGGCTCGCTGCGACGACGATCCGTTCGACGTCGTCCGGGATCGCCGTCAGATCGAAGACGATCTGGTCCTCGCTGCCCTCCTCGACGGGCTTCTTGCCGAGCAGCTGCACGCTGCCGTCGGCCGCGACCGGGTTGTTGTAGAAGTAGAAGTCGCCGTCGCCGCGCACCTTCCCGTCGGCGCCCAGCAGCATCACCGAGACGTCCGCGTCGCCCTCGCCCGTGGAACTGGTCCAGCCGAGGCTCACGCTCACCGCGTCGACGTCCTCGCTCAGCGCCGCCAGCCCCACGTTGGCACCCTTGACCATCTCGTGCATGAAACCCCCCAATCCGCTCACGCGGAACACGCCGGGCCCCACCACCCGTCACGCACTCCGTGTGACATGCCACACATTCAGCGCAGGCGAAACTCTAGTGCGCCACGGGCCGACATACGGCGATCCGCCGGAAACCCGCCCCCGGCGATCGCCGTCCGGGCGAGCAGCCCGGCCACCCCCGGTGGAACGCCTGCTTCCGGTCCGGGAGGAGCTTGGGGACGTGTCGTACATCCCCCACAACTCCCGAGGAGATATGACGCAGCGTTGGGCGCGGAGAGCGGTGCTGGGTGGGCTGACCGGAGGGCTGGTCTTGGCCGGTGCCGGGGCCGGGGGCGCCTGGGCCGCCGGTGGACAGGAAGCCGGGGGCGTGCGGCCGGTGGGTCGGGGTCGGCGGAGGGCGGTCCCGGGCGGCTGGTCGGGGGGCCGGCACCGGCCGGGAGGTTCATTCGGTCGCCGTCGGGCGGGGTGGCGGGCCCGTGGGCTCCGACCGCGTGCAGGTGATCCAGGTCGGGCCCCGGGACGCGGGCACGGTGGTCCTGTTGGTGCCCGGAATGTTCGGCGCGGCCAACGACTTCCGGCTGATGGCGCGGACCTCGTCGCGGCGGTCCCGGCGTGCAGATGTGGGCGCCGGACCGGCGGGAGGAGAACCTCGCCGACCGCTCCGGGTTCACCGGCGGCGCCGACCCGCTCGCGTACTACCTCGACGGGCACTAACGGGTCCGGCGTCCCGTACGCCGTCCACGAGACGGACGAGGGCATGAACCACCTCGACCCGCTGTTCGCCGCGACCGCGCACAACACGGCGACCCGCACCCTCGCGGAGTGCGTACGCGGGCTGCTGTGAGCGGCGGGACCGCCCGGCGGGCGGCGGCGCCTCAGGAGTAGACGATCGGGCAGCCGCGGCGGAGCGAGTGCTGCGCGGCGCGCAGGTACAGTGCCACGTAGAACGCCGCGTCGAGGTCCTCGCTCCACGGCCCCGGCCGGGACGCGGCCAGCTCGCTCGCCGGTCCGTCCATGAACCACAGGGTCAGGTCGAGGTTGTCGCACATGGCCGGGGTCTCGGCCGGCAGGTCGACGGCCTCGGCCAGTCTCTCCGCGAGCGCGAGCATCTGCGGGGCGCCGGCGACGAGGGTCTCGTCCGTGTACGCGGAGCCGACGGGCAGCAGGATGGGCTCGTCGAGCGAGAACGGCACCAGCACCGACCAGCCGCAGAGGACCGCCACCTCCTCGGCCGAGAGGTGCGCCTCGCACAGCGCGACGAACCCGTCCATGGAGGGGATCAGCTTCTCCTCGAACCTCCGGCCCGACCCGCGGACGAACTCCGCCTCCTCGGGCACCGAGTCATAGGCCGGCAGCCCCCGCCGGCCCAACTCCTCGTTCAGCGCCGAGGAGACGTGGACCCACCCGTCCTCCTCCTCGTCCTCGTCTCCGAACCCCTCGAACCAGCCCTTCGCGCCCACACTGACCAGATATACGCCCATGAGCGGAACGTACAGCGGGCCACTGACACCGGAGGGGCGGTGGCCTCCTGAGAGGATGCGCGGACGACCACTGGAGAAGCGAAGGGGGAGCGAGCATGGCGGTGCTCATACTGTCCGGCGTCCTCGTACTCGTCATCGGCGGCTGCGTCTGTGTCTTCTGGGCCGCCCGGGGCGGCCCCCGTTGGGTCCGCGCCGTCGCCACCGCGACCCTCGCCGTGGGTGAACTCCTCCGCGTCGTCGACCCGTTCCGCTCCTCGAACAGCAAGGGGGACGAAGGGCGCGGGGATTAGCACCCCGCACCCCGCACCTCGCACCCCGCACCGGGCGCACGAAGAAGCGGACGGCCGCGGAGAGAGGTTCCGCGGCCGTCCGCCTGCGCGCCGGGCGAGCCCGGCCCGCGTCGTGGGATCAGCGGAGCTGGTAGTCGACCAGTGTCACGAAGTACCGCTGGGCCGCACCGCACGCCACGCTCGACTTCTTCTCGATGCCGACCCACGGGCCGTACGCGAAGTGGCTCCTGCCCGTGATGCCGTCCTCACAGGTGACCTTCACCCGCACCTGGCCGGTGCCCCGGTGGCAGATCGCGAACCCCGTGTTCTCGGTCGGCTTGCCGACCTGGCACCCCTGCGGCGTGGCACTGGCGGCGGTCGCACCGGCGATCGGCGCGGCCACGGCGATACCGGCCAGCACCAGCGGCGTCATGCCGAGAGACGTCAACTTCCTGATGTTCATGATGTGTTCCCCGTTCACGAACATTCATCGAGCCCGTGGCGGCTGGACCCGACCGTTGAGGTCGAACATGAGCCACTCCAGCCAGTCCGCCGTCACGTCCAGGGAAGCGGCCCAGTCGTGCATGGCGGTGACGTAGGCGACGTAGCGGGCGGGCCGGAGACGGGTGCCGGCCGCCTCCCTGCTCGACCAGCCGAGGGCGTTGAGGGAGCGGAACACACGGTCGTCGAGGATCAGGGCGTACGCATGGCCGGGTCCACGGTCGTCGACGGCGGCGAACCACTTGGTGAAGAACGACCGACCCACGCCGCACACCCTGAACTCTGCGTAGGCGCTGCCCAGTTCGCCGGAAAGGACGGCGTCGCGGGTGGTGTCGAGGACGCCCGGCAGGCGGGGGTCGCCGAGGGCCGCGCCGGTGTAGCGGGGACCGCGTCCGTTGGTCGTGCCCGAGCCCCAGATCATGACCGCGACGAACAGGTCCCGGAGCCCCTCCGGCCTGTCACCGGCCGCTCGCCGGGCGGCGGCCAGATCGTCCCGCCCGAGCAGCCGCCCGCCGCCGGAGGCACCGTCCGCCGTCCCGAAGCCGAGCACATGGGCTGCGTGGTACGGCTCCAGCCAGGGCCGCCACGTGGCCGGCCGAAACCGGACCGACTCCTGCCGACGCCCACGATGCCCCGCCACGATCGGCCGCAGCCGCTCCACCATGCCCTCGTGACCCACCATGCCCCCTGACCCACCATGCCCCCCTGATCCAGCATGTCCCCCTGATCCAGCATGTCCCCCTGATCCAGCATGCGAACAGCATGCCTCCAGGGGCGACCGCGCGAACCCGGAACGCCGTCGCCCGCCGCCGATGGTGCCCGCCCCGGCTCGGCGCCGGCCTGTGGTGGGGCGCGAAAAACTTCTGGGGTGGGGGGATAGCCGTGGAGGGCTCGCCTCGTCGTGGTGGGTGTTGAGAAGGGGAGGGTCGATGAAGGCCTCTGGGCACGACGAGTTCCGGGAGTTCGTGGCGATGCGGTCCACCGCGTTGCTGCGGCTCGCGGTGCTGCTCACAGGAGGGGACCGGTACGCCGCCGAGGACCTGCTGCAGATCGCGTTGATGAAGGCGTACGGGCGCTGGGCGAGCATCGAGCAGCCAGAGGCGTACGTCCGGCAGATCCTGTACCGGCAGCAGGTCAACCGCTGGCGGCTGCGCCGGCACCGCGCGGAGACGACGGTGCCCGTCCTGCCCGACTCCGCCACGGAGGGCGACGCCGGTGCGGGGTCCGAGCTGCGGATCGCGCTGTGGGCGGCGCTGCGCCGACTGTCGAAGCGGCAGCGGACCGTGGTCGTCCTGCGCTACTTCGAGGACCTGCCGGAGGGCGAGGTCGCGGCGCTGCTGGGCTGCCCCGTCGGCACCGTCCGCAGCACCGCGTACCGCTCGCTCGCCAAGCTCCGCACGCTGGTCCCGGAGTTGGGGCCCGAGGGGCTCGTCGAGAGGCCCGGCGCGTCCGTGGAACAGGTCACGCAGCTCAGCTACACACCCAGGGGGGTCCGGGGATGACGACGGAGCAGGTGGAGGAGAAGGTCCGGGAGACGTTGCGCGCGGTCGACCTGGACCGGGTGCGGGCGCCCGGGGACCTGGTCGACAGGGTCGTGCGGCGGCGTGGCCGGCGCCGTTTCGCGCAGGCCACGGGGTCGATGGTGGCGGTCGCCGCGATCACCGCCGGGGCGGTACTGGGCCTCGGGGGCGGTGGCGCGGCCGACCAGGACCGGCCGGCGCGGCCCGCGGCGTCGCCGCAGGGCTGGAAGCCGTGGAACATCACCGCCAAGGGCACGGCCGAGCGGGGCTGCGTGACGGACGGCGCCGCGCTGTACTGCGCCGGGAGCAGGTACGACGCGGCGAAGTTCGACGCGCGCACCGGCGAACGGCGGTGGACCGTCAAGGTCGTCCGCGAGAGCGGTTACAGCAACGACAACCCGTTCGCGGTGCGCGACGGTGTGGTCTACGCGTACCAGAACCACACTGCGCGGAGCCTGCCGAACGGCGACTACGCGGGCGGCACCGATCTGGTGGCGGTGCGGGCCGGCACCGGGAAGGTGCTGTGGAAGGTGAAGCTGGCGAACGACAATCGGGACGCTCAGTCCGCCCTGCTCATCGACGGCGCGGTGCTGGCGAACACCCCGAAGGACCGCACGATGTCGGCCCTCGACCCGAGGACCGGCAAGACGAAGTGGCGTCACACCTGGGAGAAGGGCATCTGGTGTGAACGGGCGGTGCTGAGCGGGGTGCCTTACCTCGCGTGCAGGCGCGAGATCAAGCATCCGCAGACCACCGACGTCTTCCGCCTCGACCCCGCCACCGGGAAGGCCAAGCAGATCACGGGCCTCCTCGGCAGGCAGTCGATCATGGGGACCACGAAGGACCGGCTGGTGCTCGGCGCGGAAAGGGACGCGGCCGGCAAGAAGATGAGGCTCACCCTGGTCAGCGGCTCCGGGCAGGGGGTCGAGCGATGGTTGCCCCTCCAGGGAGCGCAGGCCAACCTGGAGGTCATCGGTGACCGTGTGATCTCCGTGAACTGGCAGGGGGAGGCCCGCGCCTACTCGCTGCGGACGGGCAAGACCCTGTGGAACCGCCCGGTGGGCGTCCCCATGCCTGACGAGGAGTCGATGACGGGCATCGCCTCACCCGTGGTGTCGGAGAAGCGGGGAGTCGTGTTCTTCCTCAGCCCCACCGGTGACCTGTCCGGTCTCGACCCGCGCACGGGCCGCCAGGTCTGGCGCCACCACGTCGACTTCTTCGGAAAGGGCAAGCCACTGAACTTCGGCATGCCGCCCCAGCTCCTCCAGTACGACGACGCACTGATCGCCCGCTACGGCAACAAGATGGTCTCCCTGCTCCCCCGCATCACCGGCTGACCGCCCGACCGCGGCCGGGCCCGGCGAACCGACGGGCCGTGGTCGGGCCGCGGCCGGCTCACTCCGTGGAGCAGCCGAACTCCTCGTCGTCCCGCGCGTCGTAGGCCGTCCGGGACTCGGCGTCCGACTCGCTGAACACGACCTGGCCGGGGACGAGTTGTCCGGGGCGGAAGGTGAGGAAGCCGGAGATCCGGTCGTCCGAGGCCATGTTGGCGCGCAGGGCGTAGGTGGTGTCGGGGTCCAGGGCGTCGGTGAGGGGCCGTTCGGTCGTGAAGCCGTCCGGGGCGATGCCCAGTCGGATCCGCTGCGAGAGGGTCTTCCCGTCCGTCGCCCTGATGTGCCACAGCGTCCGGCCCGGGTCGTCGACGGTGCTGGAGTCGTCCCACTCGTAGAGCGCGGCCTCGGTGATCCCGTCGTCCTTCGCGGCCGGGCAGTCCCGCCAGGCGAGCGTGGGCTCCGCCGCGGTGCCCGTGACGAAGAGGGGATCGTGCTCGGCGCCGCAGGCCGTGAGGAGGGGCGCGAGCGCCACAACCGCCGCCACGCGCACCGCTGTTCCCCGTTTCATGCCGCGGAGTCTATGAGGGGACACGGGCACCGTCGGCCCCACGGGGCGTATCGAAGCGGTACCGGACAGGTCACACGGCACACCCCCGGATAGGGTCACCGGTCATGGCTGAGGACTGGCGGCGTGATCGGATCGGAAGCGCCCTTCGCGGCGAGAACCCCACCGTGCTGCGGAGGCTGGACGCCGGGTTCGCGGTGATCGGCGACGTGCAGTTCCTGCCCGGATACGCCGTCCTGCTCGTCGACGACCCCGCCGTGACGCGGCTCTCGGACCTGCCGAGGGCGCGACGGCTCGCGTTCCTGTCGGACATGGAACGGCTCGGCGAGGCCGTCGAGCGGGCCTGCGGGCGGCTCGACCCCGCGTTCCGTCGGGTCAACCTGGAGATCCTCGGCAACACCGACCCGTTTCTGCACGCGCACGTGTGGCCGCGGTACGCGTGGGAGCCGGCCGAGTCGGTGGGGCGCCCGGTGTGGCTCTACCCGCCGGAGCACTGGGCCGACCCGAGCCACGCCCTCGGGCCCCGCCACGACGCCTTGCGGACGGTGGTCGCTGAGGAGTTGGACCGCCTCACGGGCGCGGCGGCGTGACGTCGGCGGGCAGTGCCTCCCGCATGGCCTTCGCCGTGGCCGCCGGGTCGTAGTCCACGGGGACGCCCTCGACCATGATGATGTCGCCCTCGATGTGCCGGGAGCGCAGCGGGGCGATCTCCTGGTAGGCCGGTGAGTCCCACCAGGCCCGGGCTTCCTCGATCGAGGGGAAGCCGATCACCACGACGTGGCCCGGCCAGGCGCCCTCCTTCACCTCGTGCGGCGTGGCATGGACGAGGAAGCGTCCGCCGTACGGCTCGAAGGTGCCGGGAATCCGCTCGATGTACTCGGCGATGTCCGGGTGCGGGGCGGCGTCACGCAGGTGGGCGATGGCGTAGGCGGACATGGTGTCGTGGGTCCTTTCGGGCGATGGGGGCTGGGTCGGTGGAGCTGGGTGGAGCGGGTCCTGGGCCGGAGGTTCGGGGTCCGGGGGGGGCCGGGGGCCGGAGGTCCCGCGGTCCGGTAGCCCGGCGGTCCGGTACTCCGGTACTCCGGTGTTCCGGCCCGCCGGCCCCCGTACGGACGAGCCTGCCAGCCGGCCCCGTAGACGTCGATTACCCGCCGGGTAATGCCCCGGCCGCCCGGCGGCGGCCTCCTGGCCCCCGGGCGGTGGCCCCCCGACCACCCCCTACAGCAGCCCCGTCGGCAGAGCGGCCCCCGCCCCCGCCAGGTGTCGCAGCGCCGCCGCGATCGAGTGGCAGTCGAAGAGTGCCGAGTGTTCCGCGCCCTCGGAGGCCGGGCGCGGCAGGCCCAGCGTCTCCCACAGGCGGCCCGAGTTGATGCCGACCGTCGCCGGGGCGACCGTGTTGACCCAGGGGCGGATGTTGAGGAAGCCGGGGGTGAGGGGCGTGTGCTTGATGTGCTCGCCCCGGGAGCGGGCCCAGCCGATGTTCTCGCCGAGGACCAGCATGTCGTTGCCGTACGAGAGGACGGACCGGCCCTGGCAGAAGGCCAGGAAGTCGCTGAGGGCCTCGGCCGGGGGCACGCCGTCCCGGTCCACGGACTCCTGGTCGATGCCGGTGAGTTCGGTGAAGAAGGAGGACAGCTCGGGGTTCGCCACCGGGCGGACCAGCGTCTCGTACTCCTCCACCACCGCGTACCGCTCGTCCAGCCGTAGCGCCCCGATCTGCACGATCTCGCGAAGCTGGCCGGGCGCCGACCAGTCCCCCGCGACGGCCCCCGGCCAGGTTGTGAACTCCAGGTCGAAGATGACGAAAGTGGGCAAGGCGGCACTCTCCCGGTGAGGCGTGGGCGGACAGCCTACCCACCCGGAAGCGTCAGTTCGGGACGGGAGCGGCCGGGCTCACCACCTGGCCCCCGGTGGAGAGGTCCACGCCGACCAGCCGGGCGGGAAGCACCCGCTCCCCGCCCGCCGACGCCGACGGCTGCGAGGACTCCGACGGCTTGGACGGCTTGGACGAAGGCTTCGACTCCGTGCCCGCCTCCTCACCCGTGCCCGAACCCGTACCCGTACCCGCACCGGCGTCCGTCCCCGGCGCGTCGCACAGCGCCGTCGCGAGATGGACGTTGAGCGCCTCGTCGATCGGGCTGGGCTCCAGCTCCGTGCCCTCCTCGTTCAGGCGCTGGTACTTCATCAGGGTGAAGCCCAGGCTGAGCTGGCGGTCGCCGTCCGCGCGGGTGAGGCTGATCGTGCCGGCGCCGAAGACCCCGCCGTCGTGGCCCCAGAAGCGGCCGCAGCCGGGGATCTCCAGGGTGTAGATGCCGAGGCCGTAGTCGATGGCGACGCCGGTGGCGACGTTCACCGGGACCGTGCGCTGCATCTCCGCCAGGGAGGCCCGGCCGATCAGCTTCCCGGTGAGCAGCCTGGCGTAGAAGCGGTTGAGGTCGTCCATCGTGGAGGTGAGGGCACCGGCGGTGTAGCCCCAGGACATGTCGTAGACGCTGTAGTCGCGCGGCGGATCGATGAGGCCGAAGAACGACTCGTACATCTTCGCGTGCGGGCCCTTGATGTACGGGGTGCGCGGGAACGCGGTGTGGTGCAGCCCGGCGCGGTCGATGACGTGGCGGGTGAGGTACGTGGCCGCCTTCTGACCGGTGACCTTCTCCAGGATGAGGCCGGCGACGACGTAGTTGGTGTTGGAGTACGAGCCGGGCTGCGCGCCCGGGCTGCCGGTGGCGGGTGCGGCGAGGCCCAGGCGTACGAGTTCCCGGGGCCGTATCGAGCGGAAGCGGTGCTCGTCGAGGCTGGCGGTGGAGTTCCGGCTGAGGGAGGGGAAGGCGCCGAGGACGTAGTCGCCGAGGTGGCTGGTGTGGTTGAGCAGCATCCGGACGGTGATCGCGTCGCCGCGCTGCCGGTCGGCGCCGGGGAAGAGGTCCGGCACGTACCGCGTCACCGGGGCGTCGAGGCTGATCCGCCCCTTCTCCACCTGCTGGAGGATCGCCACCGCGGTGAACGTCTTGCTGATGCTACCGATGCGGTGCCGCATGTTCGGAGTGACCTTGCGGCCGGTGTCCACGTCGGCGAGTCCGGAGGCGCCCTTCCAGCGGTCGCGGCCCTCGCGCACGGCGGAGTACGCGCCGTACATGCCCGCCTCGTGGAAGGCGTCGAGCGTGCCGCGCAGGGCGGTGCGATCCAGGGCCTCACGGGCGGCGGGCCGGGTGGGGGCCTCGGCGGTGCCCGCGGCGGACGCCGTGGGCACGGCGGTGAACAGCAGAAGGGTGGTCCCCACGGCTGCGCCCACAAGTCGCTTGATACCCACGGCTGTTCCTCCCCGTTAACGGCTCTCGATGTCCTGAGTCTCGCCGGGACCGGTGAGGGTTACATCCATCCGCTGGACGATCACGTTCACAGGTGTGCCGTGACATCTGTCATGGCTGGATCACGCCTTCGTGGAACCGCGCACTCGTGGACGACGCCTCATTCGGAGGCACGCTCCAGGGCCGCCTCGAGCTCCGCCACCCGCTGCGGAACGTCGAGGGAGCGAACCAGCTCCAGGGCCTCACCGTATGCCTCTCGGGCGCGGGCGGGTCGACCGGCGTGGAGATGGATGTCTCCCAGGATCGTCAGCATCGTCGCCGATCCCGCCTGTTCACCGCGGCGCCGGTGGAAATCGGCGGCCGGCGCGAGAGTCTCCTCCGCCTCGGCGTACCGGCCCATCTGGTCGTACGCCAGGGCCAGATGCCACTGGCACCACAGGATCTCCTCCCGGCGGCCCCGCCGTCGACTCGTCTCCGGAGCGTCCGACAGGACGCGCGCCGCGTCCTGCGGCCGGTCCAGTTGCCTGTACGCGTCCGCCATGTGGGCGGAGAGCCAGATCTCGGCACCCGTGTCGCCCCGGCGCCGGTAGATCGCGCCGGCCTCGGCGTACCGGCGCAGCGCCTCGCCGGGACGCTCCAAGTCGCACTGGAGGTCGCCGAAATGGGTCAGGATCCAGCCCTGCTCGTCGTCGTCGCCACGCAGCCGGGCGATGTCCAGCGCGCGCTCGTACCGCCCGGTCGTCTCCTCGCGGCGTCCCAGAACGCGCCGCGCCTCGGCGAGATGGACGAGTGACGCCAGTTCGGCGGATTCGTCGTGCACCTCTCGTGCCGCCTCGACCGCCATGGCCTTGACCGCTGCCGTCTCCTCCCACTGACTGCGGTAGAAGAGGAGGCCGTGGAGCGGCTCCACCAGGCGCAGCAACAGCTTCCACTCATGGGGCTCGTACGCGCGGCGGATGGCGGCCTGGACACTCTAGGTGTCCTGGAGGCGCCCTACGCTCCCTGGGCCTCCTCCGCCTCCCCGAACCGGGCCAGCGCCACGCCGCCCGCGACGCACGCCGCGAACCCGGCGGCCGCCAGGGCGCCGTACCCGTGCCGGGTGGTGTCGCCGAGCCACAGCACGCCGAACAGGCCCGGCCAGACGGTCTCGCAGATCACCATCGCCGCGGTGGCCGCCGTGACGGAGCCGGACTGGAGGGCCTGGACGAGCAGGAGATAGCCGCCGAGACCGGAGACGACCACGGCGTACGCCACGGGCTGGGCCAGTACGGCGGGCACGGACGTCTCCGGCAGCAGCCGGACGGCGGTCGCGGTCAGCCCGAAGCTGATGCCCGCCGCGGCGCCCAGGACGACGGCCCGGCCCCGCCGCAGCCGTCCGCCCACGAACCAGCCGAGCGCCACCACCAGCAGCGACACCGCCAGCGCCGTCACCCGCAGCGCCTCGTCACCGTGGCCGTCCCCCTCGCGGCCCGCCGACACGGCCAGCGTGGCGAGCCCCAGGCACACCACCGCCACGGCCGTCCACTCGCCGCGCCTCAGCCGCAGTCCGAGGACGAACGTCCCGACGACCGCCGTGATCGCCAGGGACGCCGCGACCGCCGCCTCGACCAGGAACAGCGGGACCAGCAGCAACGCCCCCACCTGCGCCCCGAACCCGGCCGTGTCCAGCCCGGCCCCGAGCAGGAACGGCCACCCGCGCAGCACCGCCACGACCGTCCCCCACCGCCCCCGCGCCCCACCGCCACCGGCACCCGCACCGCCACCGCCACCGCCACCGGCGTCCGCGGTCGCCCCGGTGTCGGCCTTCGCCGTCCGTCTCGACCCCAGCGCCTGGAACACCGTCGCCGTACCCATGCACACCGCAGCGCACAGCGCCAACGCCAGACCTGCCACCATCCGGGCACCGTAACGGCGCGACGGCCCCGCGCCCCGACGACACCAGCCGGACCCACCCGCACGGGTGGCGCCCCACTCACCCCCAGGACCACACAGAGTCCGACAGACTCATTGCTCCACTTCTGTTCGAAGTCCTAGTGTGAGCGCGGTTTTTCAACAACAACGGACAGCAACCGACGGTCCTCAGTACGCGCACTCCCCCAAGTCGTCACGAGGAAGGCCCCGGTCATGCAGCACCCGCACCCTGGCGTCCACGCGGACCCGTCCGCGCGCCCCGCAGTCAGCCGCCGCCGTCTCCTGGAGGGCGGCGCCGCGCTCCTCGCCGGCCTCGCCCTGCCCGACGGCGTCGCCCGGGCCGCGGCCCGCACCGCGACGACGGGGGCCGCCACCACCACGGCCACCACCACGGCCGCGGTCACGGCCGACGGCACCGAATGGAACGGCGACATCGCCCTGTTCCAGGTCGGCGCCGAGCCGCCCCACACGACCCTCATGCCGTACGCGGACGTCAGACAGGCCCTCAAGGCCGACCGCACCGACTCCCCGTACCGTCTCAGCCTCGACGGCCGGTGGAAGTTCGCGTACGCGGACCGGCCGGACGACCGGGACGAGGACTTCTACCGCACCGACGTCGACGACAGCGGCTGGGACACCATCCCCGTGCCGTCCTGCTGGCAGAACCACGGCTACGACTTCCCGATCTACATCAACATCACCTACCCGTGGTGGGGCCCGAACGGTCTCGGCGAGGAGGCGCAACCACCGGCCGCGCCGACCCGGTACAACCCGATCGGGCAGTACCGGCGCCGGTTCACGCTCCCGAAGAACTGGACGGCGGACGGCCGCCGGACCTTCCTCCACTTCGAGGGCGTGAAGTCCGCGCACTACGTGTGGATCAACGGTCAGCTGGTCGGCTACCACGAGGACTCCTACGACCCGGCCGAGTACGACATCACCGAGCATCTGAAGCCGGGGACCAACCAGATCGCCGTCGAGGTGTACCGCTACTCGGACGGCGACTGGCTGGAGGACCAGGACATGATCCGGCTGAGCGGCATCTTCCGCTCGGTCTACCTCTTCAACACCCCGGCCGTGCACCTGCGCGACTTCAAGCTGGACACCCCGATCCGCGACGGCTACCGGGCCGCCGACCTGTCGGTCACGGCGAGCGTCCGCGCCTACGGAAAGGGCGCCGTCAAGGGCGCGTACTCCGTGGAGACACAGCTCTACGACGCGCGCGGGCACGCCGTCTGGTCGCGGCCCCTCGCGCGGTCGGTCGACCCGTCCGCTGCCCCGGCCGGCGAGGACGTGACCGTCAGCGCGAGCAAGGCGGTGCCGGACCCGGTGCTCTGGTCGGCCGAGCGTCCGGCCCTCTACACGGCGGTGCTGCGGCTGCGGGACCCGCGCGGCAAGGTCGTCGAGACACTGTCGCACCGCGTCGGTCTGCGCGAGTTCGCCCTGAAGGACGGGCTGATGCGGATCAACGGCAAGCCGGTGTCGTTCCGGGGCACCAACCGGCACGAGATGCACCCCGACCGGGGCATGGCGCTCACCCGCGCCGACATGGAGCGGGACATGCGGCTCGCCAAGCGGTTGAACATCAACACGATCCGCACCTCGCACTACCCCAACAACCCGCTGTGGCTGGAGCTGGCCGACGAGTACGGGCTGTACCTCGTCGACGAGACGAACCTGGAGACGCACGGCATCCGCGACCAGTACCCGGGCAACCACGCCGACTGGACGAAGGCGTGCGTGGCCCGCGCCCAGGCCATGGTGCACCGCGACAAGAACCACGCCTCGGTCGTCATCTGGTCCCTCGGCAACGAGGCGGGCGGCGGCAGCACCTTCGTCGCCATGCACGACTGGATCCGCTCCTACGACCCGACCCGCGTCGTCCAGTACGAGGGCGACGACCGGCCGACGATCAGCCAGATCAGGTCGGAGATGTACGACAGCCCGCAGCGGGTCGAGCAGCGCGCGAAGGACACCTCGGACACCCGCCCGTACGTGATGATCGAGTACTCGCACTCCATGGGGAACTCGACCGGCAACTTCAAGAAGTACTGGGACCTCGTACGCCGCTACGACGTCCTCCAGGGCGGCTGGATCTGGGACTTCATCGACCAGTCGCTGACGACGCCGGTACCGGTGCGGAAGATCTTCACGGACTCCGGGCCGAACGGCCTGAAGGGTGAACTCCTCACCGCCGCCGGGCGGTTCGACCGCGACAAGGGCGTCTTCGGCGCGACCGCCTTCGCGCGGGACGACTCCGTGGACCTGACGGGGTCGCTGACCCTGGAGGCGTGGTTCACCCCGCACGTCCCCTTCGGCCACCAGCCGATCCTCGCCAAGGGCGACACGCAGTACGCGCTGAAGCAGACGAACCGGAGCGTCGAGTTCTTCATCCACGGCGGCGGCCAGTGGGTCAGCGCGAGCTGGAACGTGCCGGACGAGGGCTGGACCGGGCGGGAGCACCATGTCGCGGGCGTCTTCGACGCGGAGGCCGGTTCCCTCACCCTGTACGTCGACGGCGAGGCGAAGGCGACCCGCACCACCACACGGCGCCCCGGCAGCAACACCGCGCCGCTGTCGCTCGCCACCGATGTGGACAACCCGACGCGGGAGTTCAACGGGACGATACGGCGGGCCCGGGTGTACGCGCGGGCGCTGAGCGCGACGGAGCTGGCCTCCGACGGGCGGGGCCCGGGGGACGACGGGGTGCGTTTCTGGTTCGACGCGGCCACCGTGAAGGTGACGGAGAGGAAGCCGAAGGAGCGCACGTTCCTCGCGTACGGCGGCGACTGGGGCGACAACCCCAACGACGGCGCCTTCGTCGCGGACGGCATCCTCACCGCCGATCGCCGCCTCACCGGCAAGTCCGCCGAGGTCAAGCAGATCTACCAGGCCATCAGCGCGGCCCCGGCGTCCGGCGGCACCCTCGCCCAGGGAGCGGCGGTCACCCTCACCAACGAGAACCTGTTCACCAACCTGCGGGCCTACGACGGCCATTGGTCGCTGGTGGCCGACGGCGAGGTGGTCCAGCGCGGCCGTCTGACACGGGCTCAGCTGAACGTCGCCCCGCTCTCCAGCAAGGACATCACCGTCCCCTTCCGTCTGCCGTCCTCCCCGGCGCCCGGTACGGAGTACTTCCTCCAGCTCTCCTTCACCACCAGGGAACGCACCCCCTGGGCGAAGGCGGGCTTCGAGGTGGCCAAGCAGCAGCTGCCCGTCAAGGCCGCGGTCCCCGCGGTGAGGCCCACCCGGCTGGCGAGCGTGCCGGCCCTCCGCCACGAGGAGACCGCCGGGAGGGTCATCGTCAGGGGCCGGAACTTCTCCGTGACCGTCGACAAGGCCGACGGCCTGCTCACCTCGTACGAGGCGCACGGCACCCGGCTCCTCGACTCCGGTGCCGTGCCGAACTTCTGGCGGGCACCGACCGACAACGACCGGGGCAACGGCCACCACACCCGCAACCAGACCTGGCGGGACGCGGGCGCCCGGCGCAAGGTGACGGACGTGACGGTACGGGTCCTCGGCACCGACAGGGCCGTTCAGGTGAAGGTCGGCGGCATCCTGCCGACGGCCACCGAGTCGACGTACACCACCACGTACACGGTGTTCGGGAACGGTGAGATCAAGGTCGACAACACCCTGCACCCGGGGGCTTCGTCCCTGCCGTACATCCCGGAGGTGGGCACCCTGCTCCTGCTGCCCCGTCGGCTGGACCGGCTGCACTACTACGGCCGGGGGCCGGAGGAGAACCACTGGGACCGCAACGACGCCACCGATGTCGGCCGCTGGTCGGGTTCGGTCGCGGGGCAGTGGACGCCGTACATCCGCCCCCAGGAGAACGGCAACAAGACGGACGTCCGCTGGGCCGCGCTCACCGACCGCGCCGGTGCCGGTCTCCTCGTCTCCGCCGAGCCCGGCTCCCTGCTGGAGGTCAACGCGTCGCACTTCACCCCGGAGGACCTCTCCTCGGGTGTCCGCCACGACTACCAGCTGACGCCCCGTGACGCCGTCGTCCTGCGCGTCAACCACCGTCAGATGGGGGTGGGCGGCGACAACAGCTGGGGCGCCCACACGCACGACGAGTACAAGCTGTTCGCCGACCGCGACTACGCCTACACCTACCGGCTGCGGCCGCTGCGGGACGTGGACGCGGCGATGGGGGCCGCGCGGAAGTGGACGGCCACCGAGTAGAAGGACCGTGAACGGCACGAACCCCGTCCCGCTGGCCGCGGGACGGGGTTCGTAGTGGAGCGCCGGGCAGGCCTTGCACCTGCATTTCCCCACAGGAAGTGGGGCGTCTTTCCTTAGACGACCAACGCATTGAGTGCTTTTCCGGTGTTCCGGTGAGCGGCTCGTGGTCAACCATAGCGGATCTTCGCGGGGCCCGCGAACCGGTGGTCGGGCGCGCTCATTTCAGCTCCGCCTGGGGCGTGTACTCCACCCGGAGGTACTTGGCGATCCGCTCGCCGAAGGCCTCCCGCAGGATCGGTTCGGCCGTTTCGGGGTCGTCGACGCCGATGAGGACGTGTCCCCTCCCGTCGTGCCCGACCTCGCGGAGCTGGAAGGTGCCGTCCCAGCGGCCCATGTCCTCGCTGATCCGGTCGACGATGGCGGTGAGGCCCTCCTCGTCGATGTCCGTGTCGTGCAGCCGGAGGGTGACGCCCTTCTCGGCGATCCCGCAGACGGCGGCGTCGAAGGACGCGGAGGGGATCCGGTAGACGTCCGCGCTGGAGCCTTCCTCGTCGACCGCCATGCTGGTGAACTTCTCGGCGTAGCGGCCGTAGGCGATCTCGTCCACGTGGTTCAGCGTGCGCTGCAGGGGTGTGTCGTCGGGGAAACCGAGGTCCGGGAGGCTTCCCTCCGGCCGGGTGCCGTGGCACACCGTCGTCGGCGACGACGACACGTCCGCCACGGTCTGCGCCCCCGCGCCCGACCCCTGCAACGCCGCCAGCGCGAGCACCGCACCGGCCGCGGCCGTACCCACGCGCGCCGTCATCCGCCTGTCCATACGTCCCTCCGACCCCCGGGCGGCCGCCCGCGCGGCCGCTGTCCCCACTGGGACGGAGGAAGCAGCCGAAAGGTTCGGCGCGCCGGGGGCGGAGCGAACGTTTCCCGTCGCCGGCCCGTCACAGGGGGGAACGACTCACCAAGGGGGCTCTCCATGTCGAAGACGCGTATCAGCAAGCCGGTCGCGGCCGTCCTGGCCGTGGCGGTGTCGGGGGTGGTGGCGGCGTGCGGGGACGAGTCGTCCTCGGGGACGGCGTCCACGCGGCCGACATGGCGGGAGCCCGCCTCCTACACGTACACGCTCACGTCGAGCGAGGGCGAGCGGTCCCTGCTCGGGACGTTCGAGGTGACCGTGCGGGACGGGAAGGTGACGAGGGCCGTCGGGGCCGACGAGGACTCACGGCGCGTGGCACGGGAGGCGGACGGCCGGATGCCGACCATCGGGGACCTGCTGGCGGAGGCGGACGCGGCCAGGGGCGAGGACGCCGACCGGGTGGACGTCGACCACGCGGCGGACGGCCGGCCGACGCGCATCTCCCTGGACTGGGACGAGGACGCGATCGACGACGAGGCGGTGTACGAGATCAGCGACTACCGGCCGTCGGACGGGCCGGGACGGGACGGCAGGTGAGCCGGAGTCACGACGCGCTCGGACCCGGGCCGCCCGTCCTGCCGTAGGTGCTCAGGTCCTGGACGGTGCCGCCGACCTTCTTCCGCAGCGGCTCCAGCACCTCCTCCTTCGCGGAGATGGCCCAGCGCGGGCCGACCAGCTTCTTGCCGCCGTAGATGGCGGCGGAGTCCAGCCAGACCTGGAGGAGTTCCTCCTTGGGGAACGTGGTGATGAGGTAGTCGCCGGCCTTGGTCTGGCAGACACCCTCGCGGAGCTCCTCCGCCTCGGTGCGGATCTTGACCTCGCAGCCGGTGAGCGAGGCGAGCACCTCGACCTTGGCGGGGGCCACCACCTCGGCCACCCGGCCGGCGTCGTCCGCCGCCTTCTTGGCGGACCCGCCCCCGTCACCGCCGCCGCACCCCGCCACCAGGGGCAGCACCGCCAGGCCGGCCGCCAGCGTGACTCCGCGCGTCAGCTTCCTCACCACGTGCCGTACTCCGTTCCGCGTGCTTGGTACCGGTCTGCTTCCTGCCGCGTGGGCTCCCCTTCCGTACGTACGAGGGCGCCGGAACGCTCAGCGCGGGCCCGGCGACATGATGGTGCGGGAGACGAGGAACGTCACCGGGACCGCCACCCCGGACACGAGGAGCGGGGCGAGGCGATGGCCCTGGTGGAGCACGTCGACGACGACATAGACGCCCGCGGTGGTGATCAGGAGGTTCGTGACGTTGCCCAGCGGGAACAGCAGGAACTTCCGGAGCGTCGGGCGGGTGCGGTAGGTGAACCGGGCGTTGAGGAAGAAGGAGCCCGTCATGCTGAGCGCGAAGGCGACCAGGTGGGCGGCCAGATAGGGGACGACGGTCAGGAGGATCAGGTAGAGGCCGTAGTACGTGGCCGTGTTGAGCACGCCGATCACGGCGAAGGTGAGCAGCTGCGCCGCGAGCGGTCGCGGCACACGCGCCGGCCGGGCGGGACGCGCCTCGGGGGACGCCGTCGCGCCCGCACGCGCGCGTGGCGCCGCGTGGGTCACGGGACCCGGTCCTCGGTCGTGCTGCACGGCTGGGGCCCTCCGTCGGTGCGTCTGTCGTGCCGGTGCGCTGGACCTTCACCGGCACCGGCACGACCTCCACCGCCAAGGCGGGCGGCGACTACGTCGACGTGCGCTGAACGCGGCGCGTCCGGCCCCCTCCGGATGGAAGGGGCCGGACGCGCCGTCGGACGTCACCGGTCACGGATGACCGCGGACCGCGGTGGCCCGTCGGCGGGCCGGGGCTCAGGCGCCCGTGCGGCCCGCCGACTTGCGGCGGGTCACCACGAAGATGACACCGCCCGCCGCGACCAGGCCGGCCGCGCCGAGCGCGAGCGGGATCGCGTTGCCGCCACCGGTCTCGGCGAGGTCGCCGGAGCCGCCGTTGGGGCTGGGGGTGGAGTCGGGGGTGTCCGCCGGGGTCTTCGGGGACTCGGAGGGCGACGGGTTGTCGTCCGCCGGGGGCTTCTCGTCCGTCGGCGGCTTCTCGTCCGTCGGCGGCTTCTCGTCCGTCGGCGGCTTCTCGTCCGTGGGCGGCTTCTCGTCGGCCGGGGGCTTCTCCTCCGCCGGGGGCTCCTCGGTGGGCTCGCAGTACTTCGTACCGCCGTTCCAGGCCGCGATCAGCTTGTCCTTGATGACCGGACGGTCGGGGCCCTTGGGGAGGTCGCCGTGCTCGAAGCCGTCGGCCGCGTCCAGCTTGCCGTCGAACTTCACCTTGCCGCGGTAGAGGTCGATCTGGGCGTAGCAGCCCGCGTCCGGGACCGCGATGTCCAGGGTGTCCGTGCCGCCCCGCTTCACCGTGACGGTGTCGAAGTCGACGAAGACCTGCTCGCCGGAGGTGGCGAAGGTCGGGCCGTGGGCGAGGTAGGAGGCCAGGGAGACCGTGCAGGTCGTGGCGTCGGCGGCGGCGCGGACCGTGATGTGGACCTTGCCGTCCTCGGTGGGCTTGAGGTTCTGGTCGTCGAGCTTGACCCAGTCGGCGAACTTCACGCCGTCCAGGGAGAACTCGCAGCGGTCGGTCTCGGTGGCCGTGCCCGCGCCCTGGCCGGGGGCGTAGCTCTTCTCGCCCCAGCCGTCGCCGCCGGGGCCGGTGGCCCAGGCGGAGCCGGAGGCGGCGGCGGTCAGGGCGAGGGCGGCTGCGCCCGTGCCGATCAGGCGGCGCATGGTGACACGTCTCGCTATGGACATGCAGATCCCATTCTCGAGCTTGGCGGTGCGAGACCCCGGGCGCACGGCGGCGGGCGCACGACGGCACAGGGCAGCACCGGGGTCACCGGGGGCCGCGCCGGGGTGTGAGGTCGTCGAAGAGACACCGGGCCCACTGGTCTCATGAGCCGCAGAGTGAGCACATCGTTTACCACCGAGTAGGGGCTGTCAACCTCGGTAAAAGGGAGGTCACTTGGGCTCGCTGCGGAGATGTGCGCACGGAGGCCACACATTCGGGACACATGGGGAATCCCGCGCTCCGGAGGTGCCACGGGCTCCCCATGAACCCACCTCCGACTGCCCACCGGCGCGCAAAGTCTTCACCAACGGGCGCCGCCCGAGGGGGGAGCGGCGTGGCGGGATTTGACATCGCCCGACCCGCTCCCGACTCTACGTTCATGACATCCATTTTCATTTGCGGTGCCGTGTTCGTCGCGGGCGCCGCCGAACGGGGTGGTGGTCCGTGCGTGTCGCCTTCGTAGGGAAGGGCGGCAGCGGCAAGACGACGCTGTCCGCGCTCTTCGCCCGCCATCTCGCCCGGAGCGGCGCCCCGCTCGTGGCGATCGACGGGGACATCAACCAGCATCTGGCGCACGCGCTCGGCCTCGACGAGGACGAGACGTTCGGCGCCCCGCCGCTCAGCTCCCGCACCGGTGAGATCAAGGACCACCTGCGCGGCGTCAACCCGCGGATCGTCTCCCGCGAGGCCATGGTCAAGACGACGCCGCCCGGCCGGGGTTCGCGTCTGCTGCGGCTGCTCGGCGACGACGAGGTCCACGGCACGCACGTCCGCGAGGTCGGCGGTGTCCCGCTGATGGTCACCGGCGCCTTCGACGAGAGCGACCTCGGTGTCGCCTGCTACCACTCAAAGCTCGGCGCGGTGGAGCTGTACCTGAACCACCTCGTCGACGGCCCCGGCGAGTACGTCGTCGTCGACATGACCGCCGGCGCGGACGCCTTCGCCTCCGGGCTGTTCACCCGGTTCGATATGACGTTCCTGGTCGTGGAGCCGACCCGGAAGAGCGTGTCGGTGTACCGGCAGTACCGGGAGCACGCCGCCGAGTTCGGCATCCCGGTCGCCGTCGTCGGCAACAAGGTCACCGGCGAGGACGACCTCCTCTTCCTCAAGGAGCACGTCGGCGACGACCTGCTCGCGCACTGCGTGCAGTCCTCCTACGTCCGCGCGCAGGAACAGGGCCGCGAGCACGGCGAGTTGGAGTCCCACAACCGGCGGACCCTCGACGCGCTCAAGGCCGCCGTCGACGCCCGCACGAAGGACTGGGCCACCTTCCAGCGGCACGCCGTCGAGTTCCACCTCCGCAACGCGGCGGCCTGGGCGAACGCGGCGACCCGCCACGACCTCTCGACCCAGGTGGACCCGGAGTTCCGCCACGGCCCGGAGGCCCTGACGCCGCCCACGGCACTCACCTGACCGATCCAGGCGCCCGGCGCCCCCCTCCCTCTGCCTTTGCCTCTCCTCCCTCCCCCGGCACATCCACAGAACAGGAACACCCATGTCGCTCGACGTTTCCCCGCAGTTGCTCGCCGACGCCGAGAAGGGCGAGGTACGGGAGGAGGAGTTCGTGGAGACGGTGCGTACGTCGCTGCCGTACGCGTACGACCTGATCGCCTCCCTCGTCGGCGAACTGCGCGCGGGCAGCGCGGAGTTCGCCGACAACCGGACAGCCCCGCCGTCGGAGAAGGAGCGCGGGCAGCTGCTGCGGGCGCTGTCCAGCGACGCGATCAGGGGCAGCCTGGAGCGGCACTTCGGGGTGGCGCTCGCCTTCCAGAACTGCCACCGGGTGGCGGTGTTCCCGGCGGAGGCGCGCGGCGGGGCGACGTACACGAAGTTCACGTCGCTGCGGTCGCAGATCCTCAACCAGTCGCCGGAGTTCCGCGACTGCTGACGCCCGCGCCGCGACCCTGAACTGGGCCGACCGCCCCCTCCACCCCCCTCTCGCGGAGGGGGCGGTCGGCCCGACACGCGGGAGCGCAGGGGGCGTACGGGAGCGCATCACCGGCGTACGGCCGCACGGTCGGCAGGGGCGGGGGCGGACACGCCCTCGGCTCGGTGGCGTTCGCGCGTACGGCTTCGTCCCGTTCCCGCCCGATCCGGCACCGTGCGGGTCGCGGGCGGGCGCCTGTGCCGCAGATGTCCGCGCGCCGTGGTGCGGCGCCGGGTGAATCAGGCCGTCACAAGTTGGCCTGTTCGCGATCACACAAGGTGAATAATGGGTTCAGAGGGCGTCTCAGCGACAGAGAGGGTCGCCGTGGGGACCGACAGGGACAGTGCAGTCACCCGTCAGCGCTTCGACGTGGCCGACGCCGCGCCGCTGCTCATCGACGCGGACGGGATCGTGACGAGCTGGACCCGGGACGCCGAGCGGCTCTTCGGGTACCCGGCCGCCGAGATCCTGGGCCGCAGCGTCCGTACGCTCCTGAACCCCGAGGACGGCGCCCGCATCGCCCACCTGGCCGACACGCACCGCGCCCGCGGCGGCTGGTCCGGCATCCTCACCGCCCGCCACCGGGACGGCCACGACATCCGAGTGATGGTCCGCGTGGTCCCGGCCTGCGAGGCCCCGACGGGTGAGACCGCCGGGGGACGGGGCGTCAGCGGTGGGGGTGGAGACGTCGGCGGCGGGGGACTGGCCGTCAGTGGCGAGGGATGGCGGCCGGCTGCGGTTCCCGTGCGGCCCGCTCCCTCGGGCACGCCGCGCCCGACCGGTGCTGGGGGAGGCCTGTTCGGTCCTCCGTCCTCGTCGCCGCAAGCCGAAGCCGGACGGTCGTGGGAGACCACGCCCCGACCGGGGCCGCGACCCGCCCAGGCCGCACCCCGTCCGGCGGAACCGCCCCACCCGCCGACGAACCCCACTCCACGGCCCACGCCCCCGACCGCGTCGCCCACCCACGGCACCGGCTTCGCACCCGCGAGCCCCTCCCCCGGGTACCCGCGCCCGGCTGCCCAGCCCTTGCCCGGTACCCCACACACGCCCTCCCCCACCCAACCTCCCGCCGACGCCCTCGACCCCCTCCGGCACGCGCACTGGATCGCTCTCGTGTCCGACGCCACCGAGGCGCCCGGGTGGGACATGAGTCGGACCGTGTTGGAGCGGATGACCGCGCGGTCGCCGGTCGGGATCGCGATCGTGGACACGGACCTGCGGTTCGTGTGGTCCAACGCCGCGCTGGAGCGGTTCGGCGGCGGCCGGGCGTACGAGCGGGTGGGGCTGCGGCTAGCCGAGGTGCAGCCGGGGCTGGACGCGGACCGCATCGAGGCCCAGATGCGCAAGGTCCTGGAGACCGGCGTACCCGTGCTCGACTACGAGCACGTCGGCCGGGTCAGGTCCGCCCCGTACCGCGAGACCGCGCACGCGATGTCGTTCACCCGCCTGGAGGACGACCACGGTCGCCCCATCGGCGTCTACTACACCGTGATGGACGTGTCGGACCGCCACCGCGCCCGCACCCGCCTCGCCCTGCTGGACCGGGCCGGTGAGCACATCGGCCGCACCCTCGACGTCCGCCGGACCACCCAGGAGCTGGCCGACGTCGTCGTCCCGGCGCTCGCCGACTTCGTCACCGTGGACCTCCTGGACTCCGTGCTGCGCGGCGCCGAGCCCGGCCCGCTCGGCGACGGCTCCGTCCCGCTGCGCCGCACCGGGCAGCAGTCCGTGCGCCCCGGAGTGCCGGAGGCCGTCGTGGAGATCGGCGCCGTCGCCTCGTACGCGGCCGGCTCACCCCCCGTGCGCGCGCTGGTCAGCGGACGGTCGTGGTCGGAGCCGAGCCTGGACCCGACGTCGGCGGGGTGGGCGAAGGCCGTCCCCGGCGGCCGGGAGCTGCCCGCCGACGCACTGGGCCTGCACAGCGTGATGATCGTGCCGATCCGGGCCCGCGGCATCACCCTCGGCATCACCACGTTCTTCCGCCGCGACCGCCAGGACCCCTTCGACGCCGTCGACCTGGGCCTCGCCGAGGAGATCGTCGGCCGTGCCGCGGTCTGCGTCGACAACGCCCGCCGCTACACGCGGGAGCGGGACGCCGCGCTCGTCCTCCAGCGCAGCCTGCTGCCGCGCCGACTGCCCGACCAGGACGCCGCCGAGGTCGCCGTCCGCTACCGGCCCGCCGACGAACTCACCGGCGTCGGCGGCGACTGGTACGACGTCATCCCGCTCTCCGGCGCCCGCCTCGCCCTCGTCGTCGGCGAGGTCGCGGGCCACGGCATCGACGGCGCCGCCGCCATGGGCCGCCTCCGTACGGCCGTCCGCACCCTCGCCGACCTCGATCTGCCGCCGGACGAGGTGCTCGCCCACCTGGACGACATGGTCGCCAAGTCGGCCCGGCAGGAGGGCGAGGACGGCGGGGGCAGCGTCGAGACGGTCGGGGCGCGCTGTCTGTACGTCGTCCACGACCCGGTGTCCGGCACCTGCGCCATGGCCACCGCCGGCCATCCGGCCCCCACCCTGGTCGCCCCCGACGGCACGGTCACCCGCCCCGCGCTGCCCGAGGGCCCGCCCCTCGGCGTCGACGGGCAGCCCTTCGAGGCCGTGGAGCTGGAGCTCCCCGAGGGCACCGTCATCGCGCTGCACACCGACGGCCTCCTCGCCGAGGCCACCCCGGACGCGTTGTGCCGTGCCCTCGCCCGGCCCGAGCCGTCCCTCGACCGGTGCGCGCAGCGCGTCCTCGACGCGCTCGCCCCGGCCCGCCCCACCGACGACGTGGCCCTCCTCCTCGCCCGCACCCGGCGGCTGCCCGGCCACCGGGTCGCCTCCTGGGAGATCCCCGCCGACCCGGCGCTGGTCGCGGAGGCCCGCAAGACCACGGCCCGGCAGCTGGGCGTGTGGGGTCTGGACGAGCTGGCGTTCACCACCGAACTCGTGGTCAGTGAACTCGTCACCAACGCCATCCGGCATGCCGCCGGGCCCATCCGGCTCCGTCTCATCCTCGAACGCACCCTGATCTGCGAGGTGTTCGACGGCGGGGCGACCGCGCCCCATCTGCGGCACCCGCGCACCACCGACGAGGGCGGCCGCGGCCTGTTCCTCATCGCCCAGTTCACGCAGCGCTGGGGCACCCGTTTCCTCCCCGACGGCAAGGTCATCTGGGCGGAGCAGTCCCTGGCGGACCCGCCGGGGTGAGGGTCGCGCCCGTGCCGTACTCCGGGTGGGGGTGTCGCCGCCGGGGCGGACGGGTGAACCGGGACGCGAGGGCGCTGCCCTGTCGTCCGCTCCCGCGCGGGTCGCGTACGCCCGGCCGGGGCCAGTGCCCCGTTCAGCCTGATTAGCGGCTCTCCGCGCTTCGTATGAATGCAGAGCCGACGCCGGGCACCGGGCTCCGTCGCCTCGGCGCGGACCAGGAACGGGCGGGCAGCGGCGAATGCGAGACGTGGTGCGGCGAAGAACACGGGGACCAGAACGGGAACGGCGACGCTGTGCTGGCCTGGTGCTCGCCGTAGCAGCGGCCCTGGTGATCGTCCCGGCCTCCGGAACGACGGCGGGTGCCGCGACGGCCGGTGGTCCGGCGCGTGGTGACGGCACGGTGATCGTGCGGGTCGTCGAGGAGGTCGACGCCGACGGGTTGTACGACCGGCCGGCGGAGAAGGGCATGCCGGGTGTGCGGGTCACGCTGACCGACGACCGCGGCACCGTGCTGACCAGGACGACGGGCGCCGACGGGACCGCCTCGTTCCGTCCGGCGGGGTCCCCGTTGCGGGGCGGCCGGTACCGCGTCCAGGCCCACAACCCCGACCTCGCCAACCTCCGCCCGGCCCTCGCGGGCCACGGTGACGGCCCGGACGTCATCCGGAGCCCCCTCGGGTTCGTCGACGTCTCCGACGCCCGCGACACCACGTACACCACCGGCTTCTGGGCGCCCGGCGTCCACCGCCGGGAGCACACCGAGCCGGGGCCGGAGGGCCGCCGCGGGGCGCCCGTGCAGATCGGCGACCGCGTCTGGTTCGACACCGACGGCGACGGCGTCCAGAACCCGTCCGAGCCACCGGTGCCGGACGTGCGGGTCACGTTCGACCCGACGTCGTCCGGGCCGAGCCTCACCACGACCACGGACACCGACGGGGAGTACTACGTCGGTACGGCGCAGGGTCTGCGGCCCGACACCACCTACCGGGTCTCCTTCGATCACCGCGGCGTCGATACGAGCCGGCTGCCGGGGCGGCCGGGCGCCGCCGAGCTGACATGGACGGCGCGGGAGGCCGGGTCCCACCGGCTCGTCGACTCGGACGTCGACCCGTCCGGCGCGAGCACGGTGTACGTCGGTGACCCCGGCTATGTGAACCACACGGTCGACGCCGGTCTCACCAAGGCGCTGCGGCTGACGCTCGCGAAGGCCGACGCGGAGACGCGGCGGCCGCTGGCCGGCGCGGTGCTCGGCCTGTGGGAGGACAGCAACGGGACGCCCGGACTCCAGCGGCACGGACCCGGCGGGGACCGGCTCGTCGGCGACTGCGCCACGTCGAGCACCGGACGCTGCTCGTTCGGGTCGCTGCCCGCCGGCACGTACTACCTGGTGGAGACCGGTGTCCCCGAGGGCTACGTCCTGCCGGCCGAGCCGGTCACCGGTCCGTACGCCCTCACCCCGAAGAACGCCTCCCGGGGCACGGGCCTGCTCGTCCGCCTCGACGCCGAACGCGAGCAGTGTGGTGGCGGGAAGAAGTGCGCGGAGCGCCCGGGCGCGCGACACGGCACCCTCGGATGGGATCGGCCCTGACCAGGGGCCTGAGGGTGCCGTGCGCGTCCCGGAGGGTGGGGCTCCCGGGGGAAGGATGGGAGCCACTTCCCCCGGGAGAGTGAGGGAGACCGGACGTCAGCCGTGGATCAGCTGGGCGGTCCAGGTCTTGGTGTGACCGGTGACGGCCTGGTCCTTGGCGACGGCCTTGCCGACGGCCTGGACGCGCGGCGTGGCCTTCCACGTGATGTCGGCGCGGGCGATGCCCTTGACGGCGACCTTGACCGCGGCGCCCTTGATCGCGTACGCGGCGTTGACGTTGGTGACCTGGGCCTGGGCGCGGGCGTGGCGCTGGACCTTGCCCTTGACCACGTTGTAGCGGAGGGTCAGCCTCTCGGTGGTGACCGGGATGTTGAAGATCTTCTCGGTCGCGCTGTAGGTCACCATGTGACCGCCCTTGAGGCCGCCCTTCGAGGACACGTTGTGGACGAACTTGACGTCCGCGTTGTACGAGGTGACGTTGGTCACCGGGATGTTGAGGGGGCCATTGAGCTGCTTGAAGAGGGACGCGTAGATCTTGCCGTCCTGGAGGTACCCGACGAACTTGGCCTTCTTGGCGGCCGGCAGCGCGGAGAAGCTCTTGAGGGTGCTCTTGGCCTCGGGCGTCTTCTGGGCCTTGAGGTAGGCGGTGTAGCTGCCGACCGTCAGCTTCGCCGGCAGCTTCCCGGCGGCCTGGTCGGCGACCGTCTGTACGCCCTGCCGCGGGCCGGACTCGGCGGCGGACGCGGCCGGCGCCAGCACGGCGACGGCGGCGGCTCCCGCGACGGCTGCGGCGGTGAGGCGGCGCGTGGTGAAGCGGCTGTGCACAGTGATCTCCCCGTTGATGGTGTGCCGTTGGGTGGTGCGTGACAAGGAGCTTAGGGACCAGCGGAGTTGGCCAAAATTGTCCCTTCGGGCAGTGACCTTGTGGGATCCCCCCACTGTGACGTGGCCGTGTCATTACAGGGTTCTTCTTGTCAGTAGCGGACGCTAAGTTGGAGGGAGATCGCCGCCGCACCCGGGGCACGGGGCTCTGTCGGGAAAAGCGGCATCGGGAAGGACAGACCCATGACCAAGAGGTCTGACGTAGGAGACACCGCGTGCGCCTACCGGCGCACGGGAGCCGATCCGGTTCGGGACATCAGCAGGCTCAAGACGCTGACGGACCGGGAGAAGGAAGTCCTGCTTCTGCTGGGGACGGGCCTGGGCAACCGTCAACTCGCCCGTGAACTCGGCATCGCCGAGCGGACGGTGAAAGCGCATGTCGCCCGAATAGTGGAGAAACTGCAGCAGGAGACCCGGCTTCAGGTCGCGGTGCTCTCCGTCCTCGCCCATGAGCTGCTGTGCGCCGACCCCCGGTGCGCGTGCGGCTCGGCCGCGCCGCTGTCGTCCCGACTCGTCGGGGCATCCGCGGTCTGAGCGTCGGCCGCGACCGGCCCAGCGCCCTCGACCACACATCCCCAAGGGCGTTGCACGGCGTGGATTTGACGTTCACTTGTGGAAATTTTGACTCTCCACAGCGGGAGAGATCAATCAACTCAACAGCAACGGAAACGACTTACGGGGTGAATGTGAATATGCGTCGCATGTCCGAAGCCATACCTGTCGCGGCCAG
This sequence comes from Streptomyces sp. NPDC030296, assembly GCF_055572815.1. Classification (NCBI taxonomy): domain Bacteria; kingdom Bacillati; phylum Actinomycetota; class Actinomycetes; order Kitasatosporales; family Streptomycetaceae; genus Streptomyces; species Streptomyces sp. NPDC030296. Next base: position 350,012 of record NZ_JBVICQ010000007.1, on the reverse strand, counting down.
ACCCGGACCGGGGTCCGGCACGCGGAGCTGATCTGTGGGTGGGGGCTCGCCGAAGGGCGGGCCCCCACTCAGGTCCGGATCACCCGGCCGGAGGGCGCCGTCGGCACGAGGCGGTCGTAGCCCCAGGCGCTCAGGCCCATCGCCATCACGAACTGAAGGTCCAGCAGGGCGACGGTCATCATCACGAAGGCCCAGTCGACCGACTCCGCGAGACCGCTCCCGCCCCACACCCCGCCCAGCACCGCGCACACCAGCACCAGGAACGCGTAGACCGAGACGTCGATGGTCGCGGTGCGCCAGCGCGAGAGCGCGGGGAGCGCCTTCCGTACGACGGTCAGCACGGCGACGGCCACGGGAGGGAAGATCAGCCCTCCCCCGGAGATCATCCCGATCCCGAGGTCGGAGAGGGACAAACCCGAGCCCACCTGCACCACGAGCGCGCCCCACAGCCAGGAGGGAAGGGTGACCAGGGCGGCGTGTCCGGCCGCTCGGCTCCACGGTGTCAGCATGCGCGCGCTCCTCGGATCCCCGTCGCCACCGGAGGTCGGCCGGCGGCGGTCCCCGCCGTGGTCGGCCGGCGGGGGACGACAGGAGTCTCTCAGCCGGTGCCCCGCCCGCACGGGCCGGGTGCCCGCGCGCCGGCCCGTGGGCCGGTCGGGGTCCCGGCACGACGGGTGCGGCGAACGGCCTGCTCACCCCCTCGGGCGAGCAGGCCGTTCGCCGTGTCCCCCGCCGCTTCGGGCGGGATCTGCGGGAGAGGTCAGGACAGACCCCACTCCTGCTTCTTGCGCGCGGCGTCCGAGTCGCCGGACGGCGTGATCGTGATCTTCGTGCCGGACGCGTCACGGCCGGCGGTGATCACCTTGTTGGCGAGCCTGCTGTAGATCTTGCTGCCGCCGAGGGCCCACTGCTGGCCCTTGGACTTGTTGCAGCTCGACTGCTTGACCTGGGTGTTCGTGGCGGCCGACGCCACGGACAGGCACTTCTTCGAGTGCTTGTTCTTGATCACGAACAGCCGGGTCTGGTTCGGCTTGTTGTTGTTGATCCACACGAGGTCCCACCGCTGGGTGGTCGCCGTCCTCGAACAGCCGCGCAGCTTCAGCACGGCCCCGTTGCCCTTGGCGTTGTCCATCGACAGGCACATGCCGCTCTTGCCCCACACCTTCTCCAGGCGCACGTTGCCGTAGCCCTTCGGAATGGTGTCCTGCGCCGCCGTGGAGGCCGCCGATGCCGGAATCGCCCCGCCCGCCAGCAGCGCACCCGCGACACCCGCGAGCACCAGGCCCTTCGCCCCGTTCTTCACCAGGACCACGTCCCCTTCGCAATCGCGTACTCGGATCACCATGAGCCTAGATTCCCGCTGGTGGGAGAGGTATTGGCTCTTGGGGCACTGCCCCAAGGTGCAACGTGTCACCACGACTGACCCGGCCCGCCGGAAGGGCCCGCGGCCGCCCGCCGTACGATCGCGTCATGCTCCGCCGTACCCGTATCGCTCTCCTGGCCACCGGCGCCGTGGCGCTCGTCATCGCCGCCACGGTCACGGTGCGGGTACTCAGCGAGCCGACCTACAGCTTCGCCGCCGCCCCCCGCGCCGGGGATCCCGCGTGCGCCCGGGTCAGCGCGCAGTACCCGGACCGGCTGGCCGGGCTGGACCGGGCGGACACCGACACGAAGGGCGCCGCCGTGTGGGGCGACGGGTCGATCGTCGTGCGCTGCGGGTTCCCGCGGCCCGCGCCCACCGCCGACCCGTGCACCCAGGTGGACGGCGTGGACTGGGTGTGGCGCGCGGACGAGCGGCGCGAGGGCCGGCAGCTGTTGATCACCTACGGCCGGGAGCCCGCCGTCGAGGTCCAGGTGGCCGCCGACCGGGCCGCCACCGACGCGGTCCTGGTCGGCCTGTCCGGCATCGTGAAGCCGATCGAGCAGAGCGGCGAGTGCCTGTCCCTCGCGGACACCCCGTAGCGAACGGACACCCGGCGGCGGCCGCCGCCCCGGCCCCTTCCGCCGAGCCCCGTCGAGGGGGGTTCTAGGGTGGAGGGCGGGTCAGGCCGGTCGGCGGAGCCGGGGCAGGGAGTAGGGACGCAGGTGGCGACGAAGAGGATCTCGCGGGCGGTCGTGGCCGCGATCGCGGCCGGTGTCGTGCTCTCCGGCTGTACGACGACGAAGACGCTCCGGACCGACGAGGCAGGGGCCGGGCAGTCCGACCGGTCGGAGGGGTCCGTGCTCAGGCGCGTCCCGGCGGCCCAGCGCGAGGACGCGCCGGACTTCTCCGGCACCACCGTCGACGGCCGCCCGATCCGCCTGTCCGACTACCGGGGCGACGTCGTCGTGGTGAACGCCTGGGCCACCTGGTGCGGTCCCTGCCGTGCCGAGTCGCCGGCGCTGGACAAGGCGCAGCGGGAGCTGAGGGAGCAGGGCGTGCGGGTGCTGGGGGTGAGCTACGACGCGGGCCGGAAGAACGCCCTCGCCTTCCAGAAGGAGCTGGGGCTGTCCTACCCGAGTCTGCACGACCCGGGCGGCAGGCAGTTCCTGAAGCTGCCGCGCGGCCTGGTGAACCCGCAGATCCTCCCCTTCACCCTCTACATCGACCGCGAGGGCCGGATCGCCGGGGCGACCCAGACCCCCGTGACCACGGACGACGTGCGGAACGCCGTCACGCCGATCCTGAAGGAGAAGTAGCCCGGGCCTCGTCCCGGTACTCATACGAGGAGTCGCCCGAGTCACCGGAGTCGCCCGACTCGTCGGCTTCGCCCGAGTCGCCGGAACCGGTGTCGCCGTCCCCGGTGGCCTCCTCAGCGGAGCCGTCGGTGTCGTCGGTGGCGCCGTCCCGGGCCGTCCCGGTGGACTCGTCCGGGGACTCGCCGCGCTCGCCGGAACCCTCCCGGCCGGTCTCCTCCTCGTCCCGCTCCGGCGCCCCCGTCCCCTTCTCGCCCTTCTTCGGCTCACCCTTCTCGGTCTCGCCCTTCTCAGGCTCACCCTCCTTCGTCTTCTTCTCGGCGAGGACCTGCTGGAGCCGCTCGGCGCCGGCGCGGGCGGCCTCGCGGGTGGCGGCGCCGTCGATGCCGTAGAGGCCGCCGTGCGTGAGGAGGACGGCGGTGTCGCCGACGCGGACCGCGGCGAGGTCGAGGGTGAGGGCGCCCTCCTCGCCGCCGACGTCGCCGCGGACGACCAGCCGCAGCCCCTGCCGGGCGTCACCGATGCCGCGGGGCAGGTCGACGAGGGTGACCTCGGCGGCGTACTCGCGGTCCCCGAACCCGGTGACGGTGAACTCGCGGCACTCGCCGGCGAGGCCGCGGAAGTGGTCGAGCCGCTCGTCGATCTGGGCCTTGTCGTAGGCGCCCACCTGGTAGCGCAGCTGGGAGCCGTATTCCTCGTCGTCGAAGCCGGTGACGGCACGGCCGCCGTGGGGTGTGCCGAGCAGGTCCTCGGCGTAGAAGGCGTCGAGGAGCTCCTGGCACTCGGCGGGGTCGGTGCGGCCCTTGAGGAGGCCGTCCCGCCAGGTCGCCGCGCCCCGGGTGCCGGACCAGGCGCCGCCGAGGTCGCCCTGGCGGAGCAGCGCGCTGCGGGCGCGGGCGTCGGTGAGGACGGGGGCGGTGGGCCGGGCGCTCGGGGAGGCGGAGGCGGGGAGCGTGGCCTCGTCGACGGCGGCCTCGGGGAAGCCGCGCGGGGGCGGGTTCCGGTCGGCCACACAGGCCGTCGCCGTGCCGAGGAGCAGCCCGGCGCCCAGGAAGGGGAGGAGGACACGGCACGCACGGGGCGTACGACGAGACGTACGAGGACGCGTACGACGGCGCATGGGGAGCCTTTCGGGAACACGGCGTTTGGCTCTACCGCAGCACCGCCCGGTCCGGTCCACCAGCGGAGGGGGGACGTACGGGTGAGGGGCACCGGACGGCGGTGTCCGCGGCGCGGCGCCTTGTCCTTCGGGGCAGTGCCCTCAAGTGCACTGCCCCAGGAGTCACTTACGCACCGTCACCTCGCCTACCTAGGGTCATGACAGGCGCCTGACACGAGACACCGAAGGCTGTCCCTCCCACGGGCGCCGGCGTCATCGCAGTGGACGAAGGAGAAGAAACGCATGCAGCTTTCCCGGTTGGCGAAGGCCACGGCTCTGTCCGTGGCTCCGCTCACTCTCGTCGCGGGCGCCTACCAGGCGAACGCGCTCGGTGGGCAGCACACGGCGGGCGCGCGGCCGGCCGCCGCCGCGGCGTTCTCCGCGTCCGCGCTGTCCGCGAAGGCCGACACCGGTCTGAAGGACGTCTCCGGTTTCGCCGCGGACTCCGCGCAGGGCAGGAAGCTGAAGGAGCAGGGCTTCGGTGTGCTGAAGTCCGCGGCGGGCGAGACGGCGGTCGTCGACTCCTCGATGGCCCGTCAGGGTGTCACCGCGGCGGCCGGCAAGGGCTTCGTGGAGCTGTCCTGGAAGGGCTACGCCGACGGCGCCCGCTATGTCGTCGCCCGTGACGGCAAGGACATCGCGACCCTGGGCGCGGGCGTGACCTCCTTCCGCGACACGGCGGTCCGGGCGGGTGCCGAGTACACGTACCAGATCATCCCGATCCTGCCGAAGGGCGGCGCGAAGGGCTCCCGGCTGTACGGCGTGAAGGTGGCCGTGCCCAAGTCCTCGTCGCTGACGGGGATGCGGGAGGCCGCGGCCGAGCGGGCCTCCGCCGCGGCGGCCGCCTCGACGACCACGCTGAGCTGGGTGGGCTTCATCCCCCAGAAGTACGTGGACGCGCCGCTGGGCGGCTGTGACTACGGCCGGAACTTCAAGTTCGGCGGCGACGACCACAGCGACTTCAACTGGAAGTCCAGCAAGTACCGCTTCGCGCTGCACGCCACCATCACCTGGCGCGACAAGAAGGTGGTGGCCAACAAGCACATCCGCCCCACCACGGTCTATGTGAAGAAGACGAGCAAGTTCGTCGCGAAGAAGACCGCCAGCGCCAAGAACGTCTACGCGAAGAAGCTGGGCGGCAGCGGAAACTCCGTGGACATCCGGATGAACGTCCACGCCACCAACCCGTTCTGCAAGGGTCTCGGCGGGGTGAAGGGCGCGGCGTCCGGCGCGTTCACCATCAACATGACCAAGAGCGGCAACTGGGCCATCCGCTCCGGCAAGCACCGCCTGTTCCCGAACCACTTCATCTACATCTACGACGGTGGCAAGGTCACCAAGGTGTACACCCGCAAGCACGCGGGCACGGCGTGCCTGATCGGCTCGGTGGCCTGCCCCGAGGCGGACCTGACCGGCCGCTACGGCAAGTTCTGACCATCGTCCCCGTCGGGGGGTGTGCCGGCGCCTCGTGCGCCCGGCACACCCCTCTTCGCGTTCCCCGGTCGGACGGGGCGCCGGGTCAGGGTGTCGCGGTCGGGGTCACTTTCGCGGTCGTCGGGGTCGCCTTCGGGGTCGTCTGTGTCGCCGGTGTCGCCGGTGTCGACCGGGCGATGATCTCGACCACCGCGCCTTCCGGCAGTTGTTCGTAGAGCCAGGCCGCGTCGGTGGGGCGCAGGGTGATCCAGCCCGCGGTGGTGTCGCGGTCGCGGGGGGCGGCCTTCTCGTCGGTGAGGGCTGAGGCGATGTGGGCCCCCGTTCCGGGCTTCGGCTTCTCGCCGGGCGCGGTGTCCGTCCGGTCCAGCGGGACCAGTTCGAGGACCCAGCGCAGGCGCACCGACTGGGTGCCTGCGGACGCCTCCGTCTCCCCGGAGACCAGCCTGACGGTCTCCTTCCCGGTGACGGTCATCAGGCCCGTCGGTGTCGGCGTCCCGGTGGTGTCGAGCGAGACGGGGAGTTCACGCCCCTCGATGGCGAGGACCTGGCGGGACAGGTCGACGGTGACGTAGGGGACGTCCCGGGCGGAGGACCGGTCGGGGCCGGGGCTCGCGAGCGGGGAGGAGCGCTGTTCGGCGCCGTGGCCGGTGCCCTCGCCGGTGACGTGCACCGTGAGGACGGCGGCCAGGGTCGCGGCGGCGCAGCCCCCGGCGAGGAACGCGGTCGTCCGGCGGCGGTGCCTGCGGCGTCCGGCGGCGGCGCGGATCCCGGCGCCGGGCAGGCGCGGCGGCGCCTCGGCGGCTTCCGCCAACTCCCGCAGGCGGCGGGTGAGTTCATCGGACACGGCCGTGCTCCTTCTCGCCCTCGCCGGGGGCCAGTTCGCGTGCCAGTGCCGCCCGGCCGCGGGACAGCCTGGCCTTGACGGTGCCCACGGGCGCACCGGTCTCGGAGGCTACCTGCTCGACACTCAAATCGCACAGATGGTGCAGGACGACCGCCATGCGCTGCGCCTCCGGCAGTCTGCGCAACGCGTCCACCAGTACCGCACGTTCCGGCTCGGGGCCGGGCGCGTGCTCGGGGGGCGGATCGCGGCGCATCAGCTCCAGCCAGCGGCGCGCCCGCCGCCACCGGCTCACCGCGAGCCGCATCGCCACCGTCCGTATCCACGCCTCGGGCGCCCCGTCCGCGAGGAACTCCCGCCGCCGGTCCCAGGCCCGGACGAACGCCTCCTGCACGACGTCCTGCGCCTCGCCGTGGTCCCCGGTGAAGGCGAAGAGCTGGCCGGTCAGCCGGGGGAACGCGGTGGCGTAGAACGCGTCGAACTCTTCCTCGGTCATGTCCCCGCCGTCATCGACAAATCCGTCGGGCCGCTGTGCAACCCGGTCGCCCCCCTCGTGCGTACAGGTCCCGGACGTACGCCACGTACGCCCGACATCGAAACACACCCAGGACTCATCACAGGGGGGCCCATGACCTCGGGAGCCGCACGGATCCGCCGACGTCTCGCCCGTACGCTCGCCGCCGGCGCGCTGGGCGCCTTGCTGCTCGCGGGCTGTTCGAGCAGCGGGGAGGGGGTGCGGGACGAAGGGCCGAGCCGGTTGCCCGCGGCCCTGGGCGTCGCGGCGCACCACTGAAGCACCGCCGGAAACCCGTTCGGAAATTTTTTCGTCCCGCGTGTCATCCGACCCGCGCGGCACCAGGGTTTACGGGGTGTCAGAACAACACAGCCGCAAGGCACATCTCTGGGGGTTGTCCGTTCATGTCCATGGCACGGATGCACAAGTACGTCACCGTCGCAGCGCTGACCACGCTGCTGGCGGGGGCGCCGACGCTGTCGTACGCCGTCTCGCGGGGGGAGACGGCGCACGGTACGTCGGTCGCGGCCGAGGCGGCCGCCGCCGCGCGGAAGGCGCCCACGCCGAAGATCGTCAAGCCCGGTGAGCACGTCGTGGCCGCGCCCGGCTTCGAGCTGTGGCTCACCGCGGAGGGCAAGCACTGGGTGGAGCCCGACCTGCCCGACTTCCCGCAGTTCCGCAGCGTCGTCGACGGCAACATCGACCTGAGCCGGCCCGGCGTCTCGCTGCAGGCGGGCGGCCACGAGGGCGTCTACTACCTCTCCGGGATCTACTACGGCGGCAAGGGCACCGCCTCGCGGGTCCTGGTGAGGACGAGCGAGGGCACGGTCCACGGCAAGCTGATCGAGCTGGCCGGGAAGCCGGGCTGGGGCGTCTGGTACGCCACCACCCCGCTGCCCGCCGACGACGACGGCGAGGAGTTCCTGCGCGGCGTCACCGTCTACGACACCAAGGGCCGGGTCTACTCCCAGCTCCGGATCCCGGGGGTCTGACCCGGCGCCCCGCCGGGGCCGCCGACACCCATGTGACCGTGCGGGCGCGGGACCTGACCACTCCCCGCCCGCACGGCGCGCTCCCCCACGTTCCCGACCCCGAGGACCGTCGTCCGTGCCGCACGAGACACCCGGATCGCCCGAGGACGGCGACTTCGCCGCGTACGCCACCGCCGCCTGGCCGCGTCTGGTGCGCACCGCGCACATGCTGACCGGTGACTTCCACGAGGCCGAGGATCTCGTGCAGACCACGCTGGCCAAGGTGTACGCCCGCTGGCGGCGCATCCCCCGCGACGACATCGACTTCTACGTACGGCGCTCCCTGGTCAACAACAACATCAGCCGGGTGCGCAAGAGACGCGTGGCCCATCTGCTGACCCCGTTCCTGCCCGAGCGGGTGCACGAGCGGCAGGCCGGGCACGCCGAGTCGGTGGCCCAACGGGCGGCGCTGGACCAGGCGTTGGCGGCGCTGTCGGCACGGCAGCGGTCCGTGCTGGTGCTGCGGTTCTGGGAGGATCTCAGCGAGACGGAGATCGCCCAGCTGCTCGGCTGCTCCCTCGGCACGGTCAAGACGCATGTCCGCCGCGGCCTGGCGGCACTGCGCGCCCACCCGGAGTTCACCACCGCGCCGGCCGAGGACGCCGAGGAGAGCGAGAGCGGCGGACACGCGCCCCGGACCACCGGAACCGCGGGGGGCGGCCGGTCGACCGCCGCCTCCGCCGCGGGCGGCGGCCGAAGCGCCGCCGCCCCCGCCGAAGGCGGCCGGTCCGCGGTCGCCCCCGTAGAGGGCGGCCGGGCCGTCGCCTCCCCGTTCCCCCCGTCACCCCGCTCGCCCGTCCCCGGAGCCCGCCCATGAATCACCCGACCGCCGGGACCGACGACCCGACCGGAGCCGGTGCCGAGGCCGGTGCCGGAGCCGACGGCGACGACGCCGCCGCCTCGGAGACCGGGCGGCGGCTGCGCGAGGTGTTCGCCGAGGCCGCGCACGACGTCGCCCCGCCGCCGGTGCCGTTGGAGGCCATCCGCCGCGACGGCCGCCGACGGCTGCTGCGCCGCCGGGCCGCCGCGCTGAGCACCGGCTGCGGCCTGCTGCTGCTCCCGCTCCTCGTGCTGGCCTTCCGCCCCGACGGCCCCGCGGAGTCCGTCCGGCCGATGGCGCCGCCGGCGTCGGCCCCCGCCGCGACCCGGTCCTCACCGGCCCCGTCCTCGGCCACCCCGTCCTCGGCCACCCCGTCCTCGGCCACCCCGCCCTCGGCCACCCCGTCCGAGCCGCCCGCCGGGAAGGTACGGGTCCTGGCACCGGGTGAGCGGGTGACCGCCGAGGACGGCTCGGAGTTCTGGCTCACGCGGGAGGGCAAGCACTGGGTCACCCCGGAACCGGAGCCGGGTGTGACGCCGATGGAGGAGTTCCGCAGCGTCCTCGACGGCAACCTCGACACCTCCGAGCCCGGTATCTCCCTGCAGGGCTCCGGCACGGCCGCCGGCGGCTACCTCGTCTCGGGCCTCTTCTACGGAGTCCGCACCGCCGCCGCCCGCGTCGAGATCAGGGCCTACGACGGCACCGCGATCAACGGCACGGTCCTGCGGCTGCGGGGCAACACCAGCTGGGGCGTCTGGTACGGCCTGGTGAAGGTGCCGGAGGAGACGGCCCGCTCCCTGGACTTCGAGGACCCGGTGCACAAGGTCACCGTCTACGACGCCGACGACGAGGTGATCGCGGAGATGGATTTCGGGAGCTGAGCGGACCGGCGCGGGCGCCCCGGCCCCATTACAGAGGAGGCTGCGCGGGGGCGGGGCCGAGGGTGGTGGTGCCGGGGGCCGTGCGGTGCCCGAGGCCGGTGCGGTAGGCGTCGAGGGCGGCCTCGACCCGGCCGGTACGACGCAGGAGGTCGCCGAGCAGCCGGCACAGGTCAGCGAGGTCGCCCGCCGCTCCGGCCCGCTCCAGCAGGCTCAGGGCGCGCACGTAGTGCTCCTCGGCGGCCTCCGTGTCACGGGTGTCCTCGGCGATGATGCCGAGGAGACGGTGGGCGGCGGCGGAGTGCAGGGCGCCGCGTTCGTAGTGGAGGTCGGCGAGGACTTCCTGGAGCAGTTCGGCGGCCTCGTCGGACTTGCCGCGGCGGTGCAGGACGTCGGCGAGTTCGACGGCGACCTGGCTGGTGTAGAGGGTGGCGCGCTTGTCGGTGAGCATGCGGCGGGCCTCGCGCAGCTCGGCCTCGGCGCGGTCGTAGTCGCCGTTCTGGGCGTGGAGGTAGCCACGCATCCAGTGGCAGTTGGCCAGCTCGGTGCGGATCTGGAGCTGCCGGTACAGCTCGGAGGCCTTGGCGAGCGAGGCGTCGGCCTCGGCGACGCGCCCCTCGGCGATCATCGTGCGGGCGACGGACCGGTGCATCCGGGCGACGAGGGCCGGGTCGCCGGACCGCGGGGCGAGAGCGAGGGCCAGCTCGGCGGCCTGGGCGGCGCGGGCGTGGGCGCCCATGTCCATGTAGGGGGCGATGACGCCGGTGTAGAGGAGGAGCAGGGCGTCGGGGTCGTGCAGGCCGTTGCGGTTGAGCTCGTCGAGGGTGGACTCGAAGAGGTAGCAGGAGTAGCGGAGTTCACCGGCGAGGTAGTGGGCGACGGCCCGGCCGCGCAGGGCGGGGACGCGGGCGGGCAGCGGGGCGTCGCCGAGCCGCTGCTCGGCCTGTTCGAAGCGGAGCCGGGCGGTCTCCAGGTCGCCGGTCTCCAGGGCGCATTCGCCGAGGCCCAGCAGGGAGTCGGCCTGTTCCGCGAGGAGACCGTGTTCGTCGGCCTCGGCGAGCACGGACTCGAAGTCCTCGGCGGCGGCCTCGGTGGCGCCGGTGGCGAGGGTGCGCTGCGCGCCGGTGAGCCGCAGCCGCAGGGCGGTGGCGAAGCCGGCGGGCCGTCCGGTGGCCAGTTCCTCGTATCCGATGCCGAGCCGCTCGGCGATATGCCGCAGGGCGGGTTCCGAGGCGCGGACGCGCCCGGACTCCAGGGTGGAGATGTACGCGGGGGTGTACGCGGGCTCCGCCAACTGCCGTTGTGTGAGGCCGCGTTCCGTCCGCAGTTGCTGCACTCTGCGCCCTATGACCTCGGGGTCGTCACGCTCGGCCATACCTGCCATGACGTAAGCATGCCAGTAAGCCCGCTTACGCCGGCCGCTTTATCTCAACTGGGCACCGGTCTCTTGCCGTTGGTAGGCCAAAGCCTTACCTTGAGCGACGCACTGTACGCGTTCGACCACGCGTTCAGCCCCTCGACTCCCCCGCCGTTCGCCGCAGCCGCTGCGAGGTCGCCGTGTTCCGAGAACTCCTCACCCGCCACACCCGCCCCCTGGTCGCCGCGCTGCTGGCGGTGGCGGCCCTGATGGCCCTGGCCGGCGCCGTCCCGCGCTGAGCCGGAGGGGGTACGGGGCCGAAGGGCGCCCTCAGGCCCCTCAGAACTCCGCCGTGTCCAGCTCGAACCCGAGGGGCGCGGGGAGGGACACGGTCAGCCCGAGCTTGCACCGGGAGCTCTTGGCGTACTCGTTCGCCGAGGGCTCGGAGTGGACGACCGCCTCGCCGGTCTCCCGGTCGATCAGCAGGTAGAGAGGGCTCCCGGCACGGGCGTAGCCATGGATCTTCTTCTCCCGGTCGCGCTCGGCGGTGCTGTCGGAGGTGACCTCGGCGACGAGGAGGACCGGGGAGGGGTCGTGCCACTCCTCCTTGTCGCTGAAACTGCCCTTCGGGGCGATGACCAGGTCGGGGACGAGGTGACCGGTACTGGAGGCGCCGGGCACGGCGAGGCCGATGCCGGTGTAGTTGCGCAGGGACCGGTCACCCCGCCGCTCGGTGACCTGGTCAGCAAGTTCGGACACGATCTCCTCGTGCTCCCCGTTCGCCGGAGGCGTCACGCAGATCTCTCCTTCGATCAGCTCCACGCGCCAGCCCTTGGGAGCCGTCGCACTGAAGAGCTCGAAGACCTGCTCGACGCTCGCGCCCGTGTAGTCGGGCACACCGCTGTCCGCGTCGCTGTCGCCGTCAGGGTCGTCGTACGGACCGTAGATGGCCTCGCCCTGGTACCCCGGCATGATGATCGGCTCCGCCGTCGCCATGACAGACCTCCTTCGCTCAGCGCGCGCTCGCAGCGTAGACCGGAAGCGCACACGGGGAACCCGGAGCCATTCGCTCGAACGAGTGTGCCGTCACCGCTCGGCACCCAGCAGCCCACCTCGGACACACGTACGACAGAAATCCACACCGATCATCCGCGAGAAAATCTATAGCGGCCGCAGTAGACATTGCCCGGTGGGCGAGCTACCGTTTTTCCTGTAACCCGGAAGTCGAAAAGGGCACGGCAGACATGAACTGCCGTGCACGCAGGTCCAGCAGTACCGCGTCATCCAGGAAGTACGACCGCATCATCGAAGGTAAGGAGCAGACGCCATCAGGATCCGCCCGGGCGAGGAAGACGTCCGCCCGGGACGCCGCAGACCCCGGATTGGAAGGTGGTCCCCGGTCACGCATTCGCGATCCCCGCAGCCCCGTCCCTCCGGACGGACCCTGCGGATACAGAAGGCCGGCGCAGCGCGCCGGTAGATGGTGTTAGAAGCTCGGGGCTCGGGTGCCGTACGGCACCCGAGCCCCCCGACGTGTCCGCGAAAGAAGAGGTCTGTGCCCGCTGCCCGTTCCCGTCTCACCGACAATCTCGACGACGACGACTACCCCGCGTACACCATGGGCCGGGCCGCCGAGATGCTCGGCACCACGCCCGCCTTCCTCCGCGCCCTCGGCGAACACCGCCTGATCACCCCGCTGCGCTCCGAAGGCGGTCACCGCCGCTACTCCCGCTACCAGCTGCGCATCGCCGCCCGGGCCCGTGAACTCGTCGACCAGGGCACCCCCATCGAGGCCGCCTGCCGCATCGTCATCCTCGAGGACCAGCTGGAAGAGGCCCTGCGCATCAACGAGGAGCTGCGCGCGCAGGGCGGCGGCACGTCCCGGCCGAGGTCCACGGCCTGACTGGGAGCGGGACGGCCGAGGTCCACGGCCTGGCCGGGGGCGGGCCCGTCAGCCGGCCCGTCAGTCGGCCAGCGCGGCCGCGGTCGCCCGTACGAACGCCTCCGGGTTGTCGAGCATGACGTTGTGGCCGCAGTCCGGAACGGGGACGACGCTCACGCCGGACGCGGTGAGGGCGTCGGCGCCGGGCAGCGGGCCGTCCGCCTCGGGGTGGAGACAGGTACAGGGGATCTTCAGGTCGAGGAGCAGCTCCCGCATGGTGGGGCGCGTGCCGCGGGCGAGCCGGACGGCGCTGCGGTACAGCGCCTCCCGCCCGGCCAGCCGCATCGTCGCCCACCACTCGGCTCCGGCCAGCTCGGCGAACTCGGCCCAGCCGCCGGCCAGGAACTCCTCCTCGGAGTACGACGCGATGCCGTTGCTCCCGGCGACGCCGCGGGCGGGCGTGAGCGGATCGAGGTTGGAGTCGATCATCACCAGCTTCGACACGAGTTCCGGGTGCCGGTACGCCAGCACGATCCCCACGGAGCCGCCCATGCCGTGCGCGACGAGTTCGGCGCCGGCGACCCCCGCGACGGTCAGCGCTCGGGCGAGCGCGTCGGCGTGCGCCTCCAGGGAGTAGTCGAAGTCCGTCGGCCGGTCACTGATCCCGTGCCCCAGCATGTCGACGAGCAGCGACCGCCGCCCGGCGAGCGCCGGATGCGTGGCCACGGCCGTGAAGTACGGCCCCGAAGCGGCCCCCAGCCCGTGCACATACACCCGACAGGGCTCGTCCCCCTCCCACTCCACCCACCGGACCCGATCCCCGGCCTTGGTCACCACGGCACCACGCACGTGTTTCCCCCTTCACTTGGACAGAGGAGAACCTGCCGCCGACCGCCTCGAGTACGGCGGCCGCGGCGGCCCCTTCACCGAGTCCCCGGAGGGTCCTTGCGGAGTCTCTTCCCCAGGTTCTCCGGTGCGGCTTTCTGTTTACTGTTAATTCGCCGCCAGTAGGGGTGAGTTGAAGTCCGTCCCGCATTCTGTCGATCGACTTTATTCGACCCGTCGAACATGTCGGCCTCGCTTTAGTCGACATGTCGAACAAGAGGCCAACCGCCGCGCGTAAAATCTTCGTCGAGCCCGGAGCGGCCAGCTCCTGTGCAGGTGGTGGGCTGATCGCGGGGCTGTCGCCGCCCGTTGATCACTCAGCGAATGGCTACCGACGGGTCCGGTCACCAATTCCCTTCCAGGCGAGTCTTTCTGATGATTACACGTGTCGTGGCGACCATCGCTTTGTCGGACCCCTATACCGAATTCGCCCGGAGCGCTGCTAGATTGACGCCGCGTCTCCGAGGTGCGGTCAAACAGGCATACAGCCCGTGGAGACGACCCCCCTACACCTTCACAAGAAGGCCACATTCGGGTGCCCGAAAACCGTAGCGGCTGCGTTCCGCTGCTTTCAGGCGAGCTTCCCTCCGCTCCTCGGGTATTCACCCCCCCATCACTAGAAAGCGCACGCAAGTGAAGAGATCCCTTCAGCGTTTCGGCCCCCCTCTCGCCGTCGCCGCCATGACGATCGCGCTGGGCACGCCCGGTCTCGCCGCCGCCGACGAGGCGAGCGACAGCCAGGGCGCCACGTACTACATCTCGCTCGGCGACTCCCTGGCCTCGGGGTACCAGCCGGACGTGGACAAGGACACCGACTCCTCCTACACCGACCAGCTGTACGCGCAGCTCAAGCAGCGCACCCCCGGCCTGAAGCACATACGCCTCGGCTGCACCGCCGAGACCACCGATTCCCTGATCAGCGGCGGGAAGTGCGACTACCCGAACGCCAAGTCCCAGCTGGACGCCGCGCTGAAGGCCATGGCCCAGCACCGCGGCAAGGTCGCCTACGTGACCCTCAGCGTCGGCGCCAACGACATCCTCCTCAACTGCGTCAGCCCGGTCGGCGCCCTCGACGGCGCGTGCCTGAACAGCCGCAGCCAGAGCATGGCGAAGAACCTCGCCCAGATCGCGGGCGCGCTCCGCCAGGCCGGCGGGAAGAAGACCCAGTTCGTGGGCGCGACGTACCACAACCCGTTCCTGGCGGCCTGGGCGCAGGGCCCGGCGGGCCAGCAGGCCGCCAAGGAGTCGGCGCCCCTGATCAAGGCCGCCAACACGGGGATCACCCAGGTCTACAAGTCCACCGGCTTCAAGGTGGCGGACGTGGCCACGGCCTTCTCCTCGGACGACTTCACCACCCAGGTGAACGTTCCCGGCGTGGGCGAGGTCCCGGCGAACGTGGCCAAGATCTGCACGCTGACCTGGGCGTGCAAGATGAAGGACCCGCACCCCAATGCCGAGGGCCACAAGGTGATCGCGGGAGCGTTCGCGGGTGTGCTCGCCAAGAGCGACGCGCCCGGTCCCGGCGCGTCCCCGACCCCCACCGCGCCGGCCACGCCCGGAACCGGCACGGACGGCGACTCGGACAAGGACAAGGGGGCGAACGACCCGAAGACGAACGGAGGTCTCGCCGAGACCGGCGGGTCCAGCAGCACGCCGCTGATCGCGGGTGCGGGCGCCACGGTCGTGGCGATCGGTGCGGCCGGCGTCTACTTCGCGCGCCGGCGCCGCACGGGCGAGGGCAGCTGACGAGCAGCGGGCCGCTCGCAATGACGCGAGCGGCCCGCTCCCCGTTCGGCCTCAGCCACGTCTGTGGCTACGGCTGTTGGCCGCCGGACGACACGTGGTCCAGGAACACGGAGAAGGCCGCGGCAGAGAGGGTGAGGATGCCGCCAGCGGGGTTCTTGGAGTCGCGGATGGCTATGTGGGGGGCCAGGGGGGCCACTTCGACGCATTCACCGCCGTTGGTGCCGCTGTGGGAGGACTTGATCCACTGGGCGGTGCCGAGAGGGGCGCATTCGACGCACTGGCCGCCGGTGTCGCCGCTGTACGAGGACTTACGCCACTGCGCCGTCGACAGCTTCTGGCTGGTGCCCATACCGCTCCTCCATCACGCGTGCGATCAGTGCCGCAGAGTCCTTCAGGGAGAGTGCAGCAGCCCTCAAGTGATCGTAACGGAGCTGCCCCTCCTTGAAAGCGCGCGAGTCGGCCGTCATGTGCCCTTGAATGAAGTCCTCCGTATAAACGAGGTCCGGGTCGTCCTCGAAGCGCAGCAGGTTGAACGACCCTAGTTGTCCGGGGTGTTGGCCAGCACGGAACGGCAGCACCTGGAGCTGTGTCCAGCCGTCTTCGGTGAAGCGCGTCAAGTGCGCGAGCTGGTCACGCATGACCTGACGAGTGCCGACCTCTTGGTGCAACACCGCCTCGCTCAGCACCACCCACAGCAAGGGGGGCTCTTCCCGGGCCAGGATCCGCTGTCGTTCAAGCCGGGCCGCGACCTTGGCATCGAGGTCCCCTTGGTTCCGCACTCCCAGAACGGCTCGGGCATATCCCTCGGTCTGGAGCAGTCCATCCACCAACTGAGCCTGGTAGGACGCGATGTACGTCGCCTTGGCCTCCAACTCGGCGTACTGCTGGAACCACGTCGGCAACTGGCTGCGCAGCACCAGCCCCACCAACCGCGAGAAGAACCCGTCCGTCATGAGCGCCGCATCCACCCGCTCGGCGAACTCACGTTGAGGAACCCGATGTGCCGTCTCGATCTGCCCGATGAGTGAACCCGTGCAGAAGAGGGCCTTTCCCAGATCCCCCTGCGTCAGGCCCGCCTCCTCTCTGCGGCGGCGCAGCTCTGAGCCGAAGTAGTCCAACGGCGAGGCACTGGGGTCCAGTCGGCGTACGTTCGACATGCACCGAGCGTAACCACGCGAGCACGGACGCGTGGTCGAAACGGGAAGGACCCCCGTGACGCTTCTGTCAGAGGCGTGACCTAGTCTTCGCTCACTTGCCCGCGAGTCGAACAGACATACGCGGCACTCTCTCGCTTTTCGTTCCGGGGGGTTCGAAAACGTGCGTATGCGCACTCTTCCGGCTGCCACCGCGCTGGCAGTCCTCTTCAGCTCGGCCGCGCTCGCGGTCGGCACGGCCGCCCCGGCGGCGGCCGACAGCACCATGGTCCTTCCGGTCGCGTCGAGCGCGGACATCGCGGTGGACGGCGTCCACCAGCGGGTCTTCATCAGCGACCCGCACAGCGGCAAGATCGTCGTCACCGACTTCCACGGCATCGTCGTCAAGCAGCTGACGAACCTGCCCGGCGTCCAGGGCCTGGAGCTGTCCGCGGACTCCGGCACCCTGTACGCGGCGGTGCGGGACGCGGACGCCGTCGTGGCCGTCGACACGGCGACGAACACCGAGTCCGCCCGCTACACCGTGGGCGACGCCCCGGTGAGTCTCGCGCTGGCCGGCGGCAAGCTCTGGTTCGGCTACGGCGCGGCCGGCAGCGGCGACCTGGGCTCGCTGGACCTGTCCGGCGAGGAGCCCGTGGTCGCGCTCGACCAGGACACCACGCACCTCTGGTACTACGCACCGATCCTGGACGCGGCGCCCGGCGCCGGCGCCCTGGTCGCCGGCGAGCCCGGCGGCAACAAGCTCGCCGTGTACGACGTCTCGTCGAGCGGCGCGAGCCGCACGGCGGCCGTGGACACCGGCGGTTCGAACATGGGCGACCTCGCGGTCACCCCGGACGGGCAGCGCGTCATCGTGGCCAGCGGCGCCCCGTACCACCACCAGGTGTTCAAGACCTCCGACCTGACGGCGGACGGCACCTACGCCAGCGACACCTACCCGAACTCGGTCGCCGTGGCGCCCGACGGGACCGTGGCGGCCGGTATCGACGGCATCTACGAGCCGGACGTCTACGTCTACAAGCCCGGCTCCACCACCTCGGTCCGCGAGTACGACTTCCCGAACACCGGTGGCAGCAGCGGCGGTGACGAGCTGCCCGACTCGGGCCTGGCCTGGGCACCGGACGCGTCCCGTCTGTTCGCGGTGACCTACAACGACGAGGGCGTGTACTCGCTGCGCGTGTTGGAGGCGCCCACCAAGGCCACCACCGCCATCAGCGTGAACGCGCCCGCCACGGCCACCCGCGCCAAGCAGCTCACCGTCACGGGCAAGGTCACCTCGAAGGCGGCGCTCCCGGCGGGGGTGAAGCTGACGGTGACCCGCACCGACCTGGAGAACACGTCGGGCAAGGCCCTCGCGGACGTGACGGTCGCGGCCGACGGCACGTACTCCTTCTCCGACACGCCGTCCGTCGGCGGCAAGGTGAAGTACACGGTGCGCTACGCGGGCGACGCCGACCACGCACCGGGCTCCGCCTCGGACACCGTCGAGGTCTCGCGCGCCACGCCCACGCTGACGCTGAACAAGAACCGCAACACCTACGCGTACGGCGCGGACGTCACGTTCACCGCGCACCTCGGGACCACGTACAAGAACCGCAAGCTGGAGATCTGGGCCGACCCGTACGGCTCCGACAAGCCGAACAAGCTGGTCAAGTCGGGGACCGTGAACTCCTCGGGGAACCTGTCGGTCACCCTGGACCTGACCCGTGACACCAAGGTGTCCGTGAAGTTCGCGGGCGACGCCCGCTACAAGCCGAGGACGGTCACCAACACCGTCTACACCAAGGTCAGGATCTCGTCCTCGATCGGCGGCTACTACAAGACGCAGTCGGCGTGGGGCCATAAGTACCACTACATCCGCAAGTCCAAGGACCCCGTCCTGAAGACGACGATGACGTACTACCCGGGCCGCAAGCAGCGCCTCCAGCTCCAGGCCTACTACCAGGGCGCCTGGCGGGACGCGGGCTCGGAGTACTTCGAGCTCGGCACGTCCGGCGGGTCCGACATCACCCTGACGGGCACCCCCACCACGAACATCCGCTTCCGTTTCCGCTCCGAGTACCACGACACGACCTCCGGCGACAACGTCAACACCACGACGTACGGCGCCTGGAAGTACTTCATCTTCACCAGCTGACGCCGATCGGCCTGCCGGCCGGGTGCGGCGAGGGGGCATGGACCGTCACCCGGTCCATGCCCCCTCCGTGTTCCCGACGCCTGTCCTACGAGGCGTCCACGACCGTCCCCGCCGACTCCAGGCCAGGCAGCGGTTCGCCGTCCCAGCCGGTCAGCGCCAGGCGCAGCGACTCGGCCGGCTCGGTCACCCGGTCCTTCACCGTCGGGACGGTGAAGTCGGCGGTGGTGCGCCCCGCCGGGACGTTGACGATGATCCACAGGCCCGCCTGCGACAGCGGGCGTTCCGGGCCGGGCCGCACGTCCATGTCGGCCAGCCACCGCGGGTCCACGTCCTTGGTGGACAGCTCGACGCCCTCGGTGACCGGCAGCAGCTGGACCACCTGGCGGACGTCGACCTCGGACGGCGCCGAGAACGTCACCCTCCAGGTCAGCTTCCTGCCCTCGGTCACCCGGCCGGCGACCGCCTTCAGCCCCACCACGGGCACCGCGTCGTCGTCCTCCACGAGGACACCGCCCGCGTACGAGCCGACGACCGCGCCGCGCACGGCCTTGGCGAGAAGGAAGTGCCGCTCGCCGTCACCGAAGCGGGTGTCGCCCTTGACCACGACCGGCACGTCGATGGGGCTCACCCCGGGCCGTACGGTGACCGTCCTGTCCACGGTGCGTCCGGTGTCCCGGTCCAGGACGGAGAAGCGGACCTTGCCGCTGCCGTGCCCGGAGACCGTGACCGGGACGCGGTACGTGCGGGTGCCGGAGTCGCCCTCCTTGACCCTGAGCCGGCCGATGTCGACGCGCGGGAGGGCGGCGGCGGTGACGGCCGGGGTGCCCGGCGCCCAGCCCCAGGCGTCCATCATCCAGGCCTGCCCGGAGCGCGAACGCGGGGTAAGAGTGAGGGACTTGACGTGCTTGAGGTCGAATCCGCCGCGGCCGGCCGCGGTCAGCGGTACCCGTGTCTCGCGCGCCCAGTAGGAGGCGGTGCGCTCGGTGCCGGGCAGCCCGTCGACCTTCACCCGGCCGAGTTTCGCCCGGCGTCCGGCGGAGTCGGTGACGGACACGTCCAGCTTGGTGCCGGAGGTGTTCGGCGGCACGATCACCCGCAGCGCCAGGTGCGTGGCGCCGGACAGGGACACCGGCTTGTCCGGGGTGACCTTCGTCGCCCTGCCCGCCGCCGACCACTTCAGCGCGACGGCGCCGCGGCCGGCCTCCTTCGACGTCTGCCACCAGGCGAAGTGCGGGGACGTCCCCTTGACCTTCCTGCTCAGGCAGGCCTTGGTGGCGGACGGGTCGACCGCGGCGCACAGTCGGCCGCCGGTCACCTTCACGCCGTTGTCGGGCAGGAACCCACCGGTGCGGCGGGCGCCGACGGCGTGGGTGAGCACCCTGGCCGGGTCGGCGGACGGGGCGCGCCGGTTCGAGCCGTCGAGCAGCGGGCGTACCCGGTCGTCGCCCGCCACGAACAGCCGGGCCGCGGCGGCCGTGTAGGTGGCGCCGGCCTTCTGCTGCTGGCCGGCGGTGAGCCGGGTGCGGCTGCGCGGGGAGCACACCTTGTCCCGGTCGTGGCTGTCCGGGTCCTCCCAGAAGTCGTCGTCGGCGGGCGCCTCGGCCTGGCCGGGTGTCCACTCGCTGTTGAAGAAGTTGTGGTTGGCGCCGACGACGTAGACGGCGCTGTGCAGGGCGCTGCCCTTGCTGACGCCGCGTGTGCCGTCCACGTACACCTCGCCCTGGAGGTCGGCGACGTCGCCGTCGCAGCCGGGCAGGAGGGTCACGGACGGGACGTCGGCGACGGGGTTGTGGCCGAAGATCGTGGGCCCGATGAGCACGGTGCCGCGGATCTTCCAGCTGACGGGACCGCGGTAGCCGTCCTGGTCGGCGGGCGCCGGGTAGAGGCTGTCCATCGCGGCCCGGTTGACGCCCTCGCCGCCGCGTGAGTGGCCGACGAGCAGGACACGGGAGAGGTCGGTCTCGGGCGCGTCGCGCACCACGGCCGGGGCGTCGCCCCGGTGGGCGGTCCAGTCGGCCCACTTGGCGAGGTGCTGGCGCACCAGCGAGGAACGGGCCTGCGCGCCGCCGTCCTCGACCTCCCCGTCCTGGCCGTTGATGCCGTTCGCCGAGATCGACACCGTCATGTAGCCCTGGGAGGCGAGCAGCTTCTGGTCGCGCAGATAGCCCTTGTAGCTGGGGATCGCCTTCTGGCCTGCCGGGCAGGGCCAGTCGCCGCTCACGTCGTCGCCGTCGCCGCCCGGCTTGTAGCAGGTGCCGTGCCGGCCGTGCAGGAACAGCGCGAGCGGCCGCTCGCCGGTGGCGCCCTTCGGGGCGACGACGACGGCCTGCATCTCGACCGGCTCGGCGAAGCCGGGCAGCTTCACCGGGGGGAGGTCGTACTCGCCGGAGACCGTGCCGTACGGGCCCGGCTTGCCGGGGTCGACGGCGTTCGCCGGGGGCTGGGCGGCCGGAAGCCGCCCGGCGTCGGGCGCGGCGCTCCCCCCACCGGAGCCGCCGCTGTCACCGGAGCCGTCGCCTCCCGGACCGTCGGCCTTCGCGTCCAGCCGGCGCCCGGCCGCGAGCACCCGGAGGTCCTCCAGTGGGGCGTCCTGGTCGAGGGCCAGCCGGAACGTACGCCCGTCGGCCGCCGCCCTCGGTACGCCGAGCAGCCGGTCTCCGGCGTGGAACTCGACGCGGGCGTCGCCCATGGGCACGGTCCGCTCGGACCGCCAGACCAGCTCCCGTTCCGCCCCTTCACCGGTGACACGCCACCCCGGCGGCAGCCCGCCGTCCGATGCCGTCACCGATGCCGCGGCCACCGACGGCGGTTGGGCCTGTGCCGACCCGGGTGCTCCCGCCAGTGCCGCGAGCACGACCACGGCGGCGACACCTGTTCGCCGGGCATGGTTCAAGGGTCCCTCCCCACGCTTCGAACGCGGGCGCCCCACCCGTACCGGAAGCGCCTCACGCCCCGAAGGAGGCGAAACGGAATCCGCAGGTTGCCTGCGCGCCCGAACCGGCTTGCGAATGAAGGGACATGGGCCGGTGAACGCCTACGGAGCGTCCGGACGGTGTCTTGAAACGCGCCCCCGGGACCCTGTGCACGACCGGCCTGGACCGATGGCCGCGAGGGCGGAAAGCAGCAGTTCATGACGGCACCGAGAGCGAAGACGGACTCCGTCGCGTCCTCTGCGGACCCCCTCCGAAGCCCCGTCCAGTGGCTTGATCTAGTCTTCGCTCCATGTGTCCGTGTACCGTCCAGCTACACGGGACGCTCTCTCGTTCCGCGTTCCGGGGGGTTCGAACACGTGCGCATACGCCTTCTTCCCGCTGCCACCGCGCTGACCGTCCTCGTCGGTTCGGCCACGCTCACGGTGGGGGCCGCCTCTCCCGCGGCGGCCGTCGCCGAGCTACCGGTCACGTCGGTCGGTGACGTCGTGGTGGACGCCGTTCATCAGCGGGTCTTCGTCAGCAACCCGCTCGGCGGCCAGATAGTGGCCACCGACTACGCGGGCAGGACGGTGAAGACCATGCCCTCGCTGCCCGGTGTCAGAGGTCTGGAACTGTCCCCCGACTCGGGCACGCTGTACGCGGCGGTGCCCGGCGCCGACGCGATCGTCGCCGTCAGCACGGCGACCCTGACCGAGGTCAAGCGCTATCCGACGGGCGGGGGCACCGACCCGCAGTACCCGGCGTGGGCCGGCGGCAAGCTGTGGTTCGGCTACGGCACCGCCGATCAGGGCGACATCGGCTCGCTCGATCCGTCCGGCGCTTCCCCGGTGGTCACACTGAACCAGGACCCGGACCACCCCTGGTCCGCGGCACCGGTCCTGGCGACCCACCCGGGCGCACCCCACACACTGGTGGCGGGCGTCAAGGACGTCAGCCCGCCCTCCTTGGCGGTCTACGACGTGTCCTCGGGCACGGCCACCCGCACGGCGAGCGGCCCGAACGCCGTCGACCCCGTCGGCGGCAACCTGCGGGACCTCGCGCTCGGCGCCGACGGCTCCCAGATCGTCACGGCCGGCGAGTCCCCGTCCCACCACCAGGCGTTCAGGACGTCGGACCTGGCCCCCGACGGCATCTACCCGAGCACCTACTGGCCGACGGCCGTCGAGATCGCACCCGACGGCACGATCGCGGCAGGCGTCGACAACAGGAGCGCCCCGGTCGTCTACCTCTACGAACCCCACGCGACCACACCTGTCCGCACGCACACCTTCACCGACGTCAACGGCTTCGGGAACGGCCGGGTCGTGCCCGGCGGGCTGGCCTGGACGCCCGACGAGTCCCGCCTGTTCGTGATCACGACGGACGAGGACGGCTCCTTCACCTTGCGCGTGCTGACCGACCCCACCAGGACGGCCACAACCGTCTCCGTCGACGCGCCGCCCACGGCCACCCGTGCCAAGGAACTGTCGGTCACCGGCAAGGTGAGCTCGGACCTCGCGTTCCCCGCCGGGAGCACCGTCGCGGTGACCCGCACCGACCTGGAGTCCCCGTCGGGCAAGGCCCTCGCGGACGTACCGGTCACGGCCGACGGCACGTACTCCTTCAAGGACACCCCGCCGGCCGGCGGCACCGTGAAGTACATCGTCTCCTACGCGGGCGACGCCGACCACACGACGAGTTCCGCCTCCGACACCGTCGAGGTCTCCCGCGCCACCCCCACGCTGACGCTCAACAAGAACGGCAACGTGTACGCCTACGGCACGGACGTCACGTTCACCGCGCACCTCGGCACGACGTACAAGAACCGCACCGTCGAGATCTGGGCCGACCCCTACGGCTCCGACAAGCCCGACAAGCTGGTGAAGTCGGGGACGGTGAACTCCTCGGGGAACCTGTCGGTCACCCTCGACCTCACCCGTGACACCAAGCTCACCGCCAAGTTCGCCGGCGACGCCCGCTACAAGCCGGTGACGGTGACGAGCCGCGTCTACACCAAGGTGCGGATCTCGACCTCGATCAGCGGTCACTACAAGACCCAGTCGGCGTGGAACCACACCTACCACTACATCCGCCAGTCCAAGGACCCCGTCCTGAGGACGACGATGACGTACCACCCGGGCCGCAAGCAGCGTCTCAAGCTCCAGGCGTACTACCAGGGCGCCTGGCGGGACGCGGGCTCGGAGTACTTCTCGCTCGGCGCCTCCGGCGTCTCCGAGGTCACGCTCACCGGCACCCCGAGTACGAACGTCCGCTTCCGTTTCCGCTCCGAGTACCACGACACGACGTCCGGCGACAACGTCAACACCACGACGTACGGCGCCTGGAAGTACTTCATCTTCACCGGCTGAGGGCACCGCCCCACACGAGAGCAAGGCATCACCGTGCGCAGACGCACCCTTCCGACGGCCACCGCGTTGGCCGTCCTCTTCAGTTCGGCCGCGCTCGCGGTCACCGGGGCGACGCCCGCCCTCGCCGACACCAGCACTCCGCTGCCGGTGCAGTCGGCCGGGGACGTCGTCGTCGACGGGGGCCACCAGCGGGTCTTCGTCTCCGATCCGGTCGGCGGCAAGGTCGTCGCCACCGACTACGCGGGCAACGTCGTCGGCACCGTGGCCTCGCTGCCCGGTGCCAAGGGTCTGGAGCTGTCCCCCGACTCGGGCACGCTGTACGCGGCAGTGCCGGGGGACGACTCCGTCGTGGCCATCGACACCGCGACGGTCACCGAGGCGAAGCGGTACCCCACGGGCGAGGGCACCGATCCGCAGTACCCGGCGTGGGCCGGCGGCAAGCTGTGGTTCGGCTACGGCGCCGCCGCCCAGGGCAACATCGGCTCGCTGGACGTGTCCGGCTCCGACCCCGTGGTCACCCTCAAGCAGGCCGGCGGCTGGTACACGGCCCCCATGATGGCCTCCACGCCCGGTGCCCCGAACACCCTGGCGGCCGGCGTCGAGGGCGTGAGCCCGGCCACCGTGGCCGTCTACGACGTGTCGTCGGGGACGGCGACGAAGACGGCGACCGGCCCCAACACCAACGACTACGTGGCGAGCAACCTGCGCGACCTCGCCCTCACCCCGGACGGCTCCCACCTCGTGGTGGCCAGCGGCGCCCCGTACTACCAGCAGGTGTACAGGACGTCCGACCTGACGCCGGACGGCAAGTACCCGACCGACGCGTACCCGAACGCCGTCGACATCGCCCCCGACGGCACGGTCGCCGCGGGCATCGACGGCATGTACGAGCCGGACGTGTGGGTCTACGAGCCGGGCACCACCAGCGCCGAGCACGTCTACGACTTCACGGACACCGCCGACGGCACCGGCGCGGGCACCCTCGTACCCGGCGGCCTCGCCTTCGCGCCCGACGAGTCGCACCTGTTCGCGGTGGTCGCCACCAGCTCCGGCGGCTACGCGCTGCGCGACCTCGACGACACCGTCCCGGCGCCCACGACCCTCTCGGTGAACGCGCCCGCGACGGCCACCCGCGCCAAGGAGCTGACGGTCACCGGCAAGCTGACCTCGGACACGGCCTTCGCCCCGGGGACGACGCTCACCGTCACCCGCACCGACCTGGAGTCCCCGGCGGGCAAGGCGCTCGCCCCGGTCACGGTCGCCGCGGACGGCACGTACGCCTTCAAGGACACCCCGCCGGCCGGCGGCTCCGTCACGTACACCGTCTCCTACGCGGGCGACACCAAGCACACCGCCGCGAGCGCCTCCGACACCGTCGAGGTCTCCCGCGCCACGTCCACGCTGACGCTCAACAAGAACGGCGACGTGTACGCGTACGGCGCGGACGTCTCCTTCACGGCGCACCTCGGGACCACGTACAAGAACCGCACGGTCGAGATCTGGGCCGACCCGTACGGCTCCGACAAGCCGAACAAGCTGGTCAAGTCGGGGACCGTGAACTCCTCGGGGAACCTGTCGGTCACCCTCGACCTGACCCGTGACACCAAGCTCACGGCGAAGTTCGCGGGCGACGCCCGCTACAAGCCGGTGACCGCCACGAGCCGCGTCTACACCAAGGTCAGTGTGTCGACGACCCCGAGCCGTCACTACAAGACGAACTACGCCTGGAGCCACACCTACTACTACTTCCGCAAGTCCGTGGACCCGCTGTTCACGACGCGGATGACCTATTACCCGGGCCGCAAGTACCGGGTCGAGATACAGGGGTACTACGAGGGCGCCTGGCACACCACGGGCAAGGAGTACTTCGCCCTGGAATCGGGCGGCGTGGGCGCGGTCGAACTGACCGGAACCCCGAGCACGGGCGTCCGTTTCCGGATCCGTTCCGCGTATATCGACACGTCCTCCGGCGACAATGTCAACACCACGACGTACGGCAGCTGGAAGTACTTCATCTTCACCAGCTGACGTCCCGTCGGCCCCTGATCACCACACGAGCGCGTCCGGTTCAACTCCGGGCGCGCTCGCGGTCGTTGGGGACGGATGAGGGTGCGGCAGGGTTCCCGTGACCAGTGTGAGGAACGAGTCATTCCGAATCATTCCGAAAGCGCTCTGCCTTACCTGCCGGTACGTGTGAGGATACGCGGACCCTGCCGAAAACTTGAGATCTCAATCTGAGGTCACGGTCGCAAAGGAACAGGACATGACCGCCCCTGTGCCCTCTGTTGTCTCTTCGGACACGGGCCGCCTTCTCGTCGTGGACGACGAGGAGGGGATCCGTTCCATGCTCACCATGGCCCTGGAGTTCCTCGGCTACCAGGTGATCCCCGCGGCCACCGGGCGCCACGCGCTCCAGGCCGTCACGCGCCACGACCCCGATCTGATCCTCCTCGACGTCAATCTGCCCGACCTCGGCGGCTTCGAGGTCTGCCGGACGCTGCGCGAACGCGGCAACGCGGTACCGGTGCTCTTCCTCACCGGCCTCGGCGGCGTCGACGACCGGGTGCGCGGCCTCGACATGGGCGGCGACGACTTCGTCACGAAACCCTTCGAACTGAAGGAGGTCGCGGCACGGGTGCGCGCGCTGCTCCGCCGCGCGGGCGGCGCCCCGCCCGCTCCCGACCGCAACCGGCTGCGCGCCGGGGAGGTCCAGCTCGACGCGGACGCCCACCAGGTGTGGGCCGCCGGCCGCCCCGTCGACCTCACCACCACCGAGTTCGCGCTCCTGCGCTACCTCATGGAGAACCCCGGCCGCGTCCTGTCCCGCGGGCAGATCCAGGAACGCGTCTGGAACCACCGCGACGAGGGCTCCGGCGTCGTCGACACCTACATCTACTATCTGCGCCGCAAACTGGGCGAACCGGGCCAGTCACTGATACGCACGGTCCGGGGGGTGGGCTACCAGCTGTGCACCAACTGAGCGAACGCCGGAACGCCGCGCTGGGTTGCGGGGGCCGTGGGGGCTGTAGGGGCAGGGGGGGCCATAGGGGCAGTGGGGGTGGCGGAGCTGTCGGGAGCGGGGCGCGACAAATCCGGCGAGGAGCGGGCGGATGAGCGGCTTCACCGGGCTGGGCGAGACGATCAAGGCCGCCGGACTGCTCGCGACGACGACTCCGTGCGAGCCCCAGCCCCGCGCGAACCGCGCCGCGTCGGAGCATCCCCTGCGTTCCGCCCGTGCGGGCGGCCGCATCGTCGCCTTCTGGCTGATCGCCACCCTGGCCACCCTCGGCACCCTCGGTGCCCTCTCCGCGCACACCCTCGCCCATCATCTGACCACCCGTACCGACCGCGAGATAGAGCGGTTCAACCGGCTCGCCTTCCCGCCGTCGGGCGCGCCCAGAGCGTCGACGGCGGGGTGGGCATCGGGGGCGTCGAGGTCGGCGGCGGGATCGGCGCAGGACACGGCGTCGGCACCGGCGCCGGGCTCGGCACCGGGGGCTCCGGCTGCTCCAGGGGCTTCGGAGGCTCCCGCGGCGGCTCCGGGATCCGCGTGTCCCTTCGGGGCGGCGTCCGGGTCCGGGCCGGAGGGGGAGACCGGGTCCGGGACGGGGGCCGGGTGCGGGACGGAGACCGGAAGCACGTCGGGAGCGGGCTCAGGGACAGGGGCGAAGTCCAAGGCGGAGGCCGAGTCCCACGCGGGCACGGGGTCCGGTACGGGGACCGCGGCCGGGGGTGACCCCAAGTCCGAGCCTGACCCCGAATCCGCGGCTGACCGCGAATCCGGGCCTGACGGCGCCGAGTCCGGGGCCGCAGCCGGTGTCACGTCCGTGTCCTCGTCCGCCCCCTCGCCCTCGCCCTCGCCCTCGGTGTCGGACCGGACCCCGGCACGGTCGTCCACGGCGAACCGGCCCAACTCGGCCCCGGACCCGGACCCGGTCCCGGACCCGGCCATCAGCTCCCGGTCGGACTCGGTCGGTCCGGCCGCCCGGGAACCGGCCGCCCGGGAACCGGCCGCCCGGGAACCGGCCGCGCGCCGGGCGGTCGAGCGGCCCGCCTCGCTCACCCCGCCCCTCCTCGACGAGAGCACCCTCGTCCTCGTCCTCGACGCGCACGGCAAGGTCGTGGAGCGCTACCCCGGCTCCGCGGGCCTGCCCGCCTTCCCCTCCCTCACCCCCGGCCGCCTCAAGGCGTACGCGGCGCGGACCGGCCCCTCCGGGTTCGGTGAGGCCTACCGCGCCCAGGTGGTCCGCGTCCCCCCGGCCGGCCGTACCCACGAGGGCAGCTACGTGGTCACCGCCCGCTCGACGGTCGAGGATCGCCGCGCCGTCGAACGCCTCCTCCAGGTCGAGACCACCGCCGCCGTCCCGCTGCTCGCCACCGTCCTGTTCGGCGCGCGCCGCCTCGGCCGCCGGGAGAGGCGGGAACAGCAGGAGGCGGAACGCCGGCTGCGCGAGTTCATGGCCGCCGCCGGCCACGAGCTGCGCAACCCGCTGACCACGATCTCCGGCTATGCCGAACTCGCCCGCGTCGGCGACCCCGCCTTCGAACCCATGCGGCAGGAGGCGCTCGGCCGGATCGCCACCGAGGTCGGCCGGATGAGCACCCTCATCGACGAACTCGTCCTGCTCACCCGCCTCGACCTGGGCCAACCCCTGCAACTGACGTGCGTGGACCTCGCCCAGCTCTGCCGCGACGCCGCCTCCGCCGCTCGGGACTGCCACCCCGACCACCCCGTACGGCTGCTCCTCGCGCCCGGCGACCACACCGTCACCGGTGACCCGCTCCGGCTGCACCAGCTCGTCGCCAACCTGCTGAACAACGCCCGCGTCCACACCCCGCCCGGCACCACCACCACGCTGGGCCTCGGCACGGAGGACGGCTATCGCGTCATCGAGGTCATGGACGACGGCCCCGGCATCCCGCAGGAACTCCGCGCACGCCTCTTCGAGCCCTTCGTCCGCGGCGAGGCCACCAAGGCACCGGGCAGCGGACTCGGCCTCAGCATCGTCACCGCGATCGCGACGGCCCACGGCGGCACGGTCCTCCTCGAACCCTCCGGCGACGGCGCGTGGTTCAGGGTGAGGCTCCCAGCACCCCTGTGATGCGGAGACGGTGTGAACAGTTGGCAAGGGGAGGTGCTTTTTACCGACACTTGACCGGTTTCGGATCAAACTCTGATCAAGCTTCGATCCGATCCGGATCCGCGCCCGCTTAAGTGATCGGCGTGGGGGGCACATCGTCGGTGTGACCTCGCACAACTCCCCCTCCGAGGTCGGCCCGGCGCGCACTCTGATCGACGGCTCATCGATCTACGACGAACGGAACGACGGCTCATCGGCCCGGCTCGACTAACCGGGTACGTGCTGGGCCGACCTCAACTCGGCGAGGTGCTGCCGCACATGGTGCAGGGCACCTTCCCGCCGCCCCGGCACCCGGCTCCGCAACTCGACCAGCCGCAGCCCCAGTTCACCGGCCCGCCCTGGATCGCTGATCTGCCCCCACTGGTGGTGTGCCCGGTCGACGGCCGCCTCGACCGCCGGGTCCCGCACGTCCTGGCCCGCGGCCAGCCGCGCCTCGGCCACGCCCATCCAGGTCTCGCAGCTGCGCGCCGCGTCCCCGGCGAACATCGCCAGGTCGGCCCGCACCTCACGCCAGTGCAGCTCCTGTGCCGTACCCGCCCCGAACTGACGCCGGGTGGCCTCCTCCCACCGGGCGGCGAGAGCGTCGGCCTCGGCGTGCCGCCCGTCCTGCACGGCGGCCGTGATGGCGAGATGAGGATCGTCGGCCTCCGCGCCCACGGCCTCCACACCCCCGACCTTCGTGCCCCCGGCCTCCGTGCCCCGGACCTCGGCTTCCCTCGCCTCCGCTCCCCCGGTTCTCGCCTTCGGCACACCGGTGGGCGGCTCGGGCAGGACGATGACCTGCTCGGACAGGACCATGGCCGGTTCGGGCAGGACGGCGACCGGATCTCCCGGGGGCCCGCCGCCGGGGGCCCCCGCGTCCTGGGCCAGGAGGATGTCCCCGTACTCCGTCGTACGCAGCAGCACCTGCTCGTGCAGGACCGCTGGAGGCAGGCGCTGGCCGCTGCGCAGTATCGTCGCGAGGGCCTTCATGTACTGCGGTACGGCCACACCCCGCCGGGACGGCGGCGGCGCGATCCGCCCGTACACGCTCGCCCCCGGGCCGACCCCCAACGGCCGCCCCGCCAGTTGCCGCCACACCTCCGCGTCGGCGTGCAGATCGAGGAACAGGGTCGTGGATCCGGGTGCGCGCAGCCGGAGTTCCTCGACCAGCCAGTGCCAGGGGAACGCGGTGTAGCGCACGGTCGACGGGGTCGTACGGGCCAGCGCGAGATGCACGAGCCGCTGCTTGCGGTCGAGTTGCAGCTGCCCGGTGAGGTACACGGTGAGCGGACCGGGCGCGGTGGCCGCCGCCCGCAGCCGGGTGAGGACGGCCTGCGGCTCCAGCGGATCGGCGAGTTCGACGACGTTCGCCGTGCCCGTGCCGGACAGCACCTCGGGCGAGACGGCCGCGAGTACGGGAAGCACGGAGGCCGCGTCCACCAGGCACCCCTTGCCCACGGGCGAGGCCGCGAGCAGCAGCACGGTTCCGGGCATCGGTTCCCTCCCCATCGATCACGTATGCCAGCCAGCACCGTAACCGCTGCGCGTGCAAACGGGGAAAGGACCGGGTGGGAAGGCCCCGTTGGGGGAGTTCCGGTCAGGGGACCGCGGTGGCGCCGGGGGCACGCCCGGTGCCGGTGCCGCGGCGGACCGCGAAGATCGTCGTGTCGTCGTCGAGAAGCCCGCCGGTGTGACCGAGGACGCCGTCGTGGACGAGCCGCACGAGGGCGACCGGGTCGGTCGCGGCACGGGGATCGGCGGCGATCGCCCGGCTCAGATAGGCGCGCAGGGGAAAGAACACCCCGTCCCCGTCCCGCGCCTCCGTCACCCCGTCGGTGACCAGCAACAACGACTCGTCGGCGGCGAGCCGCACAGTGACGCCGGCACGGCCCGGTCCGCCGATGGTCGTGGGACCGTTGGTGGTCGGGGGATCGTTGGTGGTCGGGGGACCGTTCGGGTGGATGGGTTCCAGCTCGCTGAGGCCCAGCGGGAGTCCGTCGCCCGGCACGAGGACGCGTACGCCGTCGGGGGAGACCAGCAGCGGAGGTTCGTGGCCGAAGTTGACGATGTCGACGGTGAGGGTGTCGAGGCCCGTCGTGTCGGGCCCCCAGTCGGTGCGTTCGCTGCGCAGCTCGGGGAAGTCGAGGAGCACGGCGGTCGCGAATCGTTCCGCGTCGTCGCGGCCGACGTGGGCGCAGTAGCGGACGTGGCGGATCATCCGGGTCTCCAGCCGTTCGGCCACCGTGCCGGGTTCCGCCTCGTAGTACGCGGCCTCCCGGAACGTGCCCAGCAGCACGGACGCCGCCTCCACCGCCCCGAGACCCTTGCCCTGGACGTCGCCGACGAGGACGCGCGTGCCGTGCGGGCTCGGCTGGATGTCGTAGAAGTCGCCGCCGACGCGGGCCTCGCTGTCCGCCGCGAGATACACCTCGGCGTGGTCGAGGCCCCCGACGTGCGGCGGCAGCTGGCGCAGCAGGATCTTGCGGGTGGTGTCGACGACGGCCCGCATGTGCAGCATCCGCTCCTGCCCGCGCAGCCGCACCGCGCAGGCCAGTACGGACATCACCCCGCCGACGGCGAGGAGGATGAAGTCGGGAAGACCGCTGCGGTACTGGTGCGGCCAGGCGCTGTCGACCGCGTAGTACGCGATCATCGCCAGCACGGCGAACAGCGCCGTCGTCCACACCCCGCAGACCGCGGCGGCGATCCCCGGGACGAGCACCAGCCACGAGATGACCCGGAAGTCGCCGCTGGTCACCCAGTCGAGGGCGGGAACGGCGCAGAGCACCACCAGCGGCGGAAGCCAGGCGACGCTGCGGCCGCGCACCCGCAGCAGCTGCTGCCGCTCCACGGGGTCCGGCGCCCGGCGCGCACGCGGCATCGGCATCCGCATGCCCCTCAGCGAAGCACGCCACCACGCCCCGCGCATCCCGGCCCTCGGCTCCCGGCCCCGGCCCCCAGCCCGTGGCCGGATTCTCCCTTACTCCGACTTGCCGACGGGGTGCCTCAGGTGTGACCTGGTAAGCGGGGCGGCAGTCGCGGGGGAGGGAAGGAAGGAGTGCTCCCATGGCTCAGACGGCACCCAGGCCGGGCAGACCGCTGGAGGGGGTGGCGGCCGCGCCGATGCCGCGGACGACCCCGGCCGCACCCGATGTCTTCGGCCCGC
This sequence comes from Streptomyces sp. NPDC030296, assembly GCF_055572815.1. Taxonomy (NCBI): domain Bacteria; kingdom Bacillati; phylum Actinomycetota; class Actinomycetes; order Kitasatosporales; family Streptomycetaceae; genus Streptomyces; species Streptomyces sp. NPDC030296. The sequence goes on along the minus strand of NZ_JBVICQ010000007.1, from coordinate 317,928 downwards.
GCACCCACACCCTCGCGCGCTGGGCCCTGGCCGGGGTCCTCGGCCTCGTCTACGGCTACTGGGCGGCGGCCCTCAACCGCGACGCCGGCCCCATCACCGGCTGGAACGTGCTGTTCGGCCTGGTGAGCGCGTTCGTGTTCGCGGTGCTCCACCTGGCCGTACAGGCCGTCGCGCCCCGGCTGCGCCGGGAACGTCACGCCGCGCTGTGGGCGGCCTTCACGGGCTGCGCCTTCGGCTTCCTCTACAGCCAGGGGGGAGACAGCGTCCTGATGTCCACGGTGCTCTCCCTCGTCATCGCCGCGGCCGTGTTCGTGGCGACGTTCTACCGCTACTACACGCACGAGGACGCGGAGGGCCACCGCTTGGGGTGAGCGCCGTGCTCCACCGGAGAGGAAGGGCCGGGCGCCTCGTAGCTCGGGGGTGCGCGGTTCGTCGGCGGGTGCGGGTGGTTCGTGGTTTCTCGCGCAGTTCCCCGCGCCCCTGAAGGGTTGGGCCTGCGGCCCACCCTTCATGAAAAGCACGGGGCGCAGCCCCGGTCGCTTTTCAGGGGCGCGGGGAACTGCGCGACCAGCCCCCACCTACCCGCACCCGCCGACGAACCGCGCACCCCCGAGCCATAAGGCGCCCCGCGCAAGCCGGCGGCAGCCGTTCGGCTTGTCCTGGGGGGCCATTCGCAGTCAGACGCGGCGTCAGCGCTCGCGCGGGCACCGCCGGGGGACTTGCCTGAGGGGGTGTTCCCTCGTGCTCGCGGCCCCCTGTCGACCGCGCTGATCCTGCTCGCCTGCCTGCTCGCGCCGGTGGGCGCGCTGGCCGCGTGGGCGACGTACGAGCTCGGCGACCGAGCCCGCTACGAGGCCGTCACCGCGCCGCTCGCCGCCGACCCCGACGTGCGGGAGGCCCTCGCGGACGCGGTCGCCACCGGGATCATGCGCGAGGTGCGGGTCCGGCCGCCGCTGCGCGAGTCCGTACGGGACTTCACGCACGACGCGGCCCGGTCGTTCACCCGGACCGAGGCGTTCCGTACGGCATGGCACACGGCCAACCGGGCGGCCCACGACGCGGTACTGCGGGCGGTCCGCGCGGAGAGCGCCGGCGGCAGCGGGCACGGGGCGCAACCGGTGACCCTCGACCTGGCGCCGGTCGGCGAACGGGTCAAGCGTCAACTCGCCCGCGACCACGTGCCGTTCGCCCATCGCATCCCGGTCGCGCACACCGAGGTCACGGTGCTGTCGGCGGAGGAACTCGTCCAGCTGCGGAAGGGGTATCGCGTGCTCGAAGTCGCCGCGTTCTGGTTGCCGGTCGGTACGCTCGTACTGGCCACGGCGGGGATCCTGATCGCCACCCGGCGCCGTCGGGCGGTGTGCGCGACGGGCCTCGGGACGGCGCTCGGCGGGGTCCTGCTCGGGGTCGCCGTCGCCCTCGGCCGCCATCTCACCCTCGCCGACCTGCCGCCGGACGTCTCCCCGGCGGCCGCCGGCGCCGTCTACGACGCCCTCACCGCCACGCTGCGCACCGTCACCTGGGGTCTCCTCGCCCTCGGTGCCACCGTGGCCGCCGCTGCCTGGCTCACCGGCCTCCTCGGGCGACGTCCGCCAGCACCGCCAGCGCCTCCGCCAGCTCCGGCGGACCCACCGACGCAAGTCCCAGCCGGACGCAGTTGAAGGGGCTGACCTGGGCCCGCCGCGCCCTCCGCACCGGCCACCCCGCCCCGTCCGGCACCGTCGACGCCGCCGTGGATGCCACCGACACCCCCGACGCGACCGCGGGCACGCTGAACGCCGGTCCCGGTGTCACCGCCACCCCGCGTTCCGCCGCCGCCGCGCAGAACGTGTCGGCCCGCCAGGGCTCCGGCAGTTCCCACCAGGCGTAATAGGCGCGCGCGTCCCCCCGTACGGCGAACCCGGCGAGGTTCTCGCGCACGAGCCGCTGCCGGGCCGCCGCGTCCTCGCGCTTCGCGGCGACCAGCCGGGCGACCGTCCCGTCCGAGATCCACCGCACCGCCGCCTCCAGGGCGAACCTCCCCGCGGCCCATCCCCCGGACCGCAGCGCGTCCCCGGCCTCCTCCGCCCGCCCCTCGGGCACCACGAGGAACCCGACGGTCAGCCCCGGCGCCACCCGCTTGGACAGCCCGTCCACGACATACACCCGCTCCGGCGCGTACGCCGCCAACGGCAACACACCACCCACGCACCCCCGTGGCGCCTCCGCGCCCTGGCCCACACCCGACTCCGCGCCCTCACCCACGCCCACGCCCGCGCCCACGCCCACGCTCGCGTCCGCGTCCGTGCCCGCCAGGAACGCCCAGATCCGGTCCTCCACCACGGGCAGGTCCAGCTCCCGCGCCACCGACGCCAGTTCGGCGCGGCGTTCGTGCGGCATCGTCGTGGACGTCGGGTTGTGGAGGGTCGGCTGCACGTACACCGCCGACAGAGGCGCCGCCCGGTGCGCCGCGGCCACCGCCTCGGGCCGCAGCCCGTCCCCGTCCGTCGCGAGCGGTACCAGCGTCACCCCCAGCCGTCCCGCGATCTCCTTGACCAGCGGATACGTGAGGGACTCGACCCCGACGCGGCCCCCGGGCCGCACCAGGTGCGCGAGGGCGGCGGCGATGGCCTGGCGGGCGTTCCCGGTGAAGAGGAACCGCCCCGGTTCCGGACGCCAGCCGGGCACCGCGAGCAGCCCGGCCGCCGCCTCGCGCGCCGTGCCCGTACCGTTCGCCGGAACCAGGCCCAGCGCCTCCCCCAGCACGTCCGTCCGCAGCAGCGGCGCGAGGCCGGCCGCCAGCAGCTCCGCCTGACCGGGGACGGATGGGTAGTTGAGCTCCATGTTCACCGGCGCCGAGGAGACCGGCTCCGCCAGCGCCCGCCCGGCCCCCGCCCCCGTCGGCGCCGCCCGTACGAACGTGCCGCGCCCGACCTCGCCCACCACCAGCCCGCGCCGCACCAGTTCCCCGTACACGCGCCCGGCCGTGGACCCGGCGATCCCGCGCCGCCGGGCGAACACCCGCTGCGGCGGCAGCCGGTCCCCCGGGCGCAGCCGCCCGGCGGCGATCTCCTCCGCGATCAGGTCGGCGATCCGCCGGTAGTCGCTCACCATGTCCGGGCCCGCCCTCCCCCCGGCGCACCGCCTCCATTGCACCGAGGGCAAAGATCTTATTGCACCGAGGAGTTGGGGCGACCTAGGGTCGAACGCATGGCACCCTTCCTCGCATACGAGGACAAAGGGGAAGCGAGCCCGTCGGCGCTCCCCCTCGTCCTCGTCCACGGCCACCCCTTCGACCGCACGATGTGGCGGCCCCAGCTCACCGCGTTCGCCGCGACCCGCCGGGTCATCGCCCCGGATCTGCGGGGCTACGGCGCCTCCCCCGTCGTTCCCGGCCTCACCCCGCTCTCCGTCTTCGCCGAGGACATCGCGGCGCTCCTCGACGACCTGGGCGTGAGCGACTTCGTCCTCGCGGGCCTGTCCATGGGCGGCCAGATCGCCATGGAGTGCTACCGGCTGTTCCCGGACCGCGTCCGCGGTCTCGTCCTCGCCGACACCTTCCCCACCGCCGAGACGGAGGAGGGCAGGCGCGCCCGGAACGCGATGGCCGACCGGCTGCTGCGGGAGGGGATGGGCGGGTACGCCGACGAGGTGCTGTACCGGATGGTCGCGCCGTACGCGGACGCCGACGTCGCGGCGCATGTGCACCGCATGATGACGGCGACCGATCCCGAGGGCGCGGCGGCGGCCCTGCGCGGACGCGCCGAGCGCCCCGACTACAACGACCTGCTGACCCGTGTCGCCGTACCCACGCTGGTCGTCGTCGGCGCCGACGACGCGTACACCCCGGTCGCCGACGCCGAGGCCATGCACGCCGCCCTGCCCGACTCCGTCCTCCAGGTGATCGACGGCGCGGCCCACCTGCCGAACCTGGAACGCCCCGACGCCTTCAACAAGGGGCTGGAGGACTTCCTGGCCCGGCTGGACTGAGCTCGGGCCCCTCACCCGTTCGGCCTACAGCGCATGCGGCGCCCTCCGCCCCGCGTGAGCATGCGGGTGAGCTGTCCGCCCTTCTGAGGAGGCCCTGCCATGTCCCAGCACAGCGCCGAGCCGCGTTCGAACGCCCACAGCCACCAGACCATCTCGACGCCGACGCCCCCGCAGGGACGGCACTCCGGTACCTCCTGGGCCATCGGCGGCACGGTCTTCGCCGGTGTCCTCATGATGGTCGGCGGGGTGCTGGGCATCCTCAACGGCATCGCGGCCATCGCCACGGACGACGTGTACACCAACATCGGCGACTATGTGTTCGAGTTCAGCCTCACCACCTGGGGCTGGATCCATCTCATTCTCGGAGCCGTCGTCGCCTTCGCCGGCTGGGGCATCCTCCAGGGCCGGGACTGGGCGCGGGGCGTGGGGATCGCCCTGGCGTCCCTCTACGCCATCGCGTACTTCATGTTCCTCCCGTACGCCCCCGTCTGGTCGGTCATCGTCATCGCCGCGTCGGTCTTCGTGATGTGGTCCCTCGCGACGGCCCCGGAGGAGAGGCGCGCCTGACCCCGCACGGCGGACGACCGCGCCCGCATCGCGCACCGCGCCGGTACGCCTCAGCCCCGGCGCCGCCCCGTGAGCGCGGTCTCCAACGCCTTCCCGGTCATCTCGATCACCACGGCGTCGTCCCGCCGGCGCGCGGGAAGGTGCCCCTGTTCGTCGGGACGGCACACCACGCCGCCACCGCTCGGGTCGAGGACGACCGCGCCGAGCCGGGCGACCAGCTCGGCGACGATGTCCCACACCTCTCCGGCGTGCGGGCGGTGCACGGTGAGACCGAGGTCGTCGGCGAAGATCTCCGCCTCGCTCCCGTCGGCCGCCCGCACCCGGAAGGCACGGCTCTGGCCGTCGCCCTCCGGGGACCCCGGCCCGCCGGCGTCGCGAGGTTCGCCGTAGGGTTCGTCATGGGGTTCGTCGTGGGTTCCAGCACCTCCCGTACGACGGCCGCGTCCAGCGGCACGGGCGCTCGGGGACGGTCACCCCGCCCCAGTACCCGCCATACAACCCCGGCCCGGCGGCGGCCGGGCGCCCGGCCCCGGTTACCCGCGCAACCTTCGGCCCTTCCACCTCGTCCTTGAACGAGGAGCACAGAACCACCGCGGGCGAACGGAAGGCCGGCCTTGGAGAGCACGACCATGGAGCGGCCCGAGCCGGTCACCACCCGCCGGGCCACCCACGGCGGCAAGAAGGGGTTCGCCTTCCTGCTGCTGTTCGGTGTGACCGCGGTCGTCGTCTGCCGGGTGATCGACGTCGACGCCTTCACCCCGGTCCCCCAGCTCCTCGCGTTCCTGCCCTGGCTGCTCGCCCCCACCGGCCTGGCCCTGCTCCTGTTCGCCCTGGCCCGCTCCTGGACCGGCCTGACCTGGGGCGTGGTGCTGCTCGGCGCGCTCGCCTGGTACATCGAGCCGTACGGGAAGACGACCGCGCCGGACGGGCCGGTCCTCGCCGAGGTCCGGGTCATGACCTCGAACGTGCACTTCGGCGACGGCACCGCCGCCCTCGTCAGGGCCGTGAAACGCGAGCGCCCCGACATCGTGTTCGTCGAGGAGTGCCAGGCCACCTGCTCGGCCACCCTCCGCGACACCTTCGGCGACCTCAGCGGCGACAAGCCCGCCTACCCCTACCGCCGGGCCGTCGAGGGCTACGGCTCCGACGGTTCCGTCATCCTCAGCCGCCACCCCCTCAAGGGCGCCGACCCGATCCCCGGCACCATGGGCATGCCCGGCGCCGTCGCCGACGTCGAGGGCCACCGCGTACGGCTGCAACTGGCGCACCCCATGCCGCCGCTGGCCGGCCAGGTCGGCACCTGGCGACGGGAGCTCGGCGCGCTGCGCGCCTACGCGGCGGCCGACACCCGGACCCCGACCATCGTCGCCGGCGACTTCAACGCCACCCAGGACCACGCGGCCTTCCGCGACCTCCTCGACGCGGGGTTCGGCGACGCCGCCCGGCTGACCGGGGACGACCGCCGAGCGACCTGGCCCTCCCGGACCACCCCGAGGTTCGGCGCCCAGATCGACCACGTCCTCGTCTCCTCGAAGGACTTCTCCGCCCGCGAGACCCGCTTCCTGAAGCTGCGCGGCACCGACCACAACGCGGTGGTCGCCGATCTGACCCTCCACCAGCGGAAGTGACGCCGGGGGGCCATGGACACCACGCGACCTCGTCGCCCCCAACCCACCCATAACTACACATAATCGGGCGATCTCCGGCGGTGATAATGGCCGCATGCCCCGCCCGTTCGCCCTCGGCCTGACCCCGCCCGACTGGCTGGTCCGCAACCTCCAACCCCAGCAGGCACCGCCCGTCAACCGGCCCGCCGTGGCCCGCGCGGCGGTCGCCCTGACCCTGCCGCTCGCCCTCGGCCTCGCCGCCGGCCGCCCCGAGTACGGCGCTCTCGCCTCGATGGGCGCCCTGTCGGGCGTCATCAGCGACACGGCGGACGCGTACCGCATGCGGCTCCTGAACATCGCCGTCCCCCAGCTGTTCAGCGCCATCGGCATCACCCTCGGCTCCCTCGTGTACGGGCACGGCTGGGTCACCGTCGCCGCGCTCACCGGGGTCGCGCTGGTCTCCGGGATGATCTCGACGATCGGCGCCGTCGCCTCCGTGTCGGGGCTGCTGCTCCTGCTCAACTCCGTGGTCGGCGCGGGTCTGCCGATGCCGGGCGACTGGTGGCTGGCCCCCCTCCTGATGACGGGCGGCGGCCTCCTCGTCCTCGTCCAGGCCCTCCTCGCCTGGCCGCTCAGGGCCGGCGTACCGGAACGCGCCTCCGTCGCCGACACCTACCGCAAGGTCGCCGACCTGCTCGCCGCGACCACCGCGGACACCACCGACGCCTACGACACGGCCCGGCACGCGGTGACCCAGTCCCTCAACCAGTCCTACGACCTGATCCTCGCCCGCCGCGCCCGCCACCACGGCCGCAGCCCCGACCTCGTCCGGCTCCTCGCCCAGCTGAACGCGGTCACCCCGCTCGTCGAGGCCGCCCCCGCCGTACGCCTCTCCGGGCGCCCGCTGCCCGCCGAGGTCCCCACCGCCGTGCGCCATGTCGCCGAGGCCGTCGACACCGGGTACTCCGGGCCGCTGGGGTTGCGGCTGCCCACGCCGACGAGCGAGATCGGCAAGGCGGTCGACCAGGCGCTGCGGCACGCCGCCGAGGTCGTCACCGAGGGGTCGCCGGACGCGCTGACCCGGGCCGACGACCACCTCGGCCGGACCGCGCCGCTACGGGTGCGCGCCGCACGGGCCGCCCACGACGTGGCCCTGTCCGCCGCGTCCTGGCGCTACGGCCTGCGCCTCGCCCTGTGCATCGGCATCGCACAGGCGCTGGTCTCCCTCGTCGCCGTGCCCCGCTCCTACTGGGTGGCGCTGACCATCACCTTCGTCCTGAAACCGGACTTCGGCTCGGTGTTCTCCCGCGCGCTGCTGCGGGCCCTCGGCACGGTCGTCGGCCTGGTCGTCGCGGCGGCGATCCTCGCGGAGGTCCCGCGCGGCTGGTGGGACGTGCCGGTGATGCTGTGCCTCGCCCCGCTCATCCCGGTCTTCACCCCCCGCGGCTACGGCTACCAGACCGCCGCCATCACCCCCGTGATCCTGCTGCTCTCCGACATCCTCAACCACCAGGGCACCGGCCTGCTCGTGCCCCGCCTCGTCGACTCCCTGGTGGGCTGCGGCATCGCCCTCGTCGCGGGCTATCTGCTGTGGCCGGAGAGCTGGCACGCCCGCGTGGGGGCGCGGCTCGCGGACGCCGTCGCCGACACCGCCGCGTACGTGGAACACGTCTTCGGGCCCGGCGCGGAGGACCCCACCGGGCGGGCCCGCAAGCGCCGCCGCCTCTACCGGGACCTGTCGGCCATCCGTACGGAGTTCCAGCGGGCCCTGACCGAACCGCCGCCGACGGGGCGGCGGGCCGCGGCCTGGTGGCCGCTGGTGGTGGCGGTCGAGCGGATCGTCGACGCGACGACGGCGGCCCGGGTCCGGGTGAAGCAGGGGGCGCGGCCGCCGTCCGCCGCCGAGGTCGCCCAGGTCGCCCTGCAACTGCGGGAACTGGCGGAGGGGCTGCGGAGGACGGACGTCCTCTACGAGGTGCGGTCCGATCTGAGCGGGCCGCCGGGAAGCGTCCTGGAGGCACTGCGACAGGAGGTCGCGGCGGCCCGGACGATCACCTCCCCGCCCGACAGGCCCTAGACCGGGACGCCGGCGGTCAACCCGGCGCAGGGCGCTGAATCGTTACGCCCGCCCCGCACGGGTGACGGGAGGAGAGTTCGCAGGCGGAAAGCCGTAATGATCGGACTCGTCCAACCGGACGATTCACTTTCTTTCTGACAAGGGGATGTTCGCCATGCGGCGCACCGCCACCGTCCTGCTCGGAACCCTCGCCCTCGCCGGCGCCCTGGCCCCGGCCGCCCACGCGGTCCCGGACCCGGCGGCCACGGTCACCTGCCTCACCGAGACCCCCGCCGGTGTCGCGGAGCTGGCCGATCCGGCCGCCCTCCTCGACCCGGCCGGCATGCTGGACCCGGCCGCCGCACCGGGCGTGAGCTGCCTGGCCCCCTGAGCCGCACGGCGACGCACCGCGGGCCGTCCTCCCACCGGGAGAACGGCCCGCGTTCGCATCTGCATGGGCAGGGCCCGTAACCGCAGTGCCCCTGACTCAGACGCCGATGTCGCAGCCGTCCGCGCGGTAGACCGCGACCACCGCCGGGCGGACGATCTTGCCGGGGCCGTCGGGCCACGTGCTCTTGGGGTTCTCGACGGAGGCGCCGTCCAGCTCACCCGGGTGCTGCACCGCGACCAGGACACGGCGGTCGGTGATGATCGGACCGCAGGTCTCGGCGCCGCTGGGCACGGTCAGGAACTGCTTCAGCTCACCGCGGCGCTCCCCCTTGGTCGCCACGCCGAACAGACCGTCGTGCGAGCCGAGCTGGTTGCCGTCGGTGGAGATCCACAGGTTGCCGTACGGGTCGAAGGCGACGTTGTCCGGGCACGAGATCGGGGAGACGTCGTCCTTGGGGAAGCCCGCGAAGTACGTCGCCGGGTCGTCGGGGTCGCCCGCGACGAGGAACAGCAGCCAGGCGAACCGGGTGCTCTCGGGCCGGTTCCAGCGCTCGGTGAGCTCCAGGACCTGGCCGTGCTTGTTGGCGTTGCGGGGGTTGGCCTCGTCGGCGGCGGCGAAGCCGGTCTTGCCGCGGTTGGAGTTGTTGGTGAGGGCGACATAGACCTTGCCGGTGACCGGGTTGGGCTCGATGTCCTCGGGGCGGTCCATCTTCGTCGCGCCGACCTTGTCGCCGGCGAGCCGCGTGAAGACGAAGACCTCGTCGGCGGTCATGCCCTCGACGTGCGAGACGGCGCCCTCGGCGGTCGCGGTGGCCAGCGGGATCCACTCGCCGCTGCCGTCGAACTCGCCGTCGGCCGGGAGCTTGCCCGTGCCGTCGATCTCGATGGCGGGGGAGTCACCGGTGAGCTTGGCGACGTAGAGGGTGCCCTCGTCGAGCAGCGAGAGGTTGTGCTCGCGCGCGGCGCGGCCCGTCCCCTTCTTCATCCGCTTGCTGCTGACGAACTTGTAGAAGTAGTCGAAACGCTCGTCGTCACCGGAGTAGACGACGGGACGGCCGTCGGCGGTGAGCCGGATGGTCGCGGCCTCGTGCTTGAAGCGGCCGAGGGCGGTGTGCTTGCGCGGGGTGGACGTCGGGTCGTACGGGTCGAACTCGACGACGTACCCGAAACGGTGCGCCTCGTTCGGCTCCTGGGCCACGTCGAACCGCTTGTCGAACCGCTCCCACTTGCGCTCGGTGGCGCCGGTGCCGATGCCGTACCGCTTGTCGGTGGGCCGGCTGCTGTTGGCGAAGTACTGGTTGAAGTTCTCCTCGCCGTGCAGCGTGGTGCCCCAGGGGGTGGTGCCGCCGGAGCAGTTGTTGAGCGTGCCGAGGACCTTGCGGCCGGTCGGGTCGGCGGAGGTCTTGAGGAGGTCCGAGCCGGCGGCGGGGCCGGTCAGCCGGAACTCGGTGGTGGCGGTGACCCGCCGGTTGAGGTGGTGCCGGGGCACGGCGGTGAGCTTGCCGGTGCGCCGGTCCTCCTCGACGACGACGGCGGACAGACCGTGCGCGGCCCAGGCGACCTCGACCTGGTCGCGGGTCGGGTTGGCGGGATCGTAGCCGCGGAACATGAGCACCTCGTCGGTGTACTCATGGTTGGCCACGAGGAGCTTGCGGCCGCGCTCGCCAGGCAGCGGCAGCAGCGCGAGGAAGTCGTTGTTGTAGCCGAACTGCCCGGCCTGGGCCGCACCCGTCTGCTTCTCCGGGTCGAACGCCGGGGCACCGCGCAGGATGGGCTCGCCCCAGCGGATGACGACGTTCTGCTGGTAGCCCCCGGGGACGGTCACGGTGTCCGCCGTGTTGGGCGCGACGGCGTCGAACCGCAGGCCACGGGCCGCCTTGGGCTTCGGGGTGCTCTTGGTGGTGGCGGTGGTCCCGGCGCCGGCCGCGGCGGCCTGCGGGGCGGTGCCGAGCGTCGTCGCCGTACCGGCCGCGGTGGCCACGGTGACGACGGCGGCGGCGCGCATCACGGACCGGCGGCTGAGCGCGGAGGCGATGACGTCGCCCACGTACTCGTTGGCGCTGGTGTTCGGCACCTCGTGGAAGCAGGCGTCACCACAGCGGAACCGACAGGTCATGGCGGAACGGCCGCCGGGGTGCGAGCCGATCATGGGCAGCAGCTTGCGCACGTTGCGCTCCCTCTTATGTGCCTTTGGTGTGAGCGCGACGTTAGGGGCGCATGCGTTCGAAAACGGAGACGGAGAGTGAACGGCAGGTGAACCCACGGCAGTTGGGGCGGTATTGACAGCTCCCAGTCGCGAGGTTAGTGAAACCTCCCGCCCCACCCCAAGATCGCCAATCGCGGCGGCTAACCTTACGTGTCCGTCCTGGCCAGGGATTGACGGGCTACAACTCACGCGAAGGGTTGCGCACATGGGCATTCTCTCTCTCCTGCGGAACGCGTTCTCCCGCTCACGCAAGGGGCGCGACACGGTCCCTTCGCAGGAGGCGGAGCAGGTCTCCCCGACAGAGCCGACCACCACGGCCCCCCAGGGGAGTGCCGAATCAGCCACCACCGAGCCGGGTTCCCTGCGGGAGGCCGAGCGGGATGAGGAGCGGGGCTCCTCGCAACAGGTCGAGCCGAAGCTTCCGGCCCAGGGGTCCGGGTCCAAGCCGGCCTCGTCCGTCGCCGACGAGCTGGTCTCGGCGGCCTTCGACAACGTGACGGTGCCGAAGCCGCGGACGGAGGAACGGGAACCTGCGGCGACGGCCGAGGCCGGGACGCCGGTGACGGAGCCCGAGGCTCAGGCCAAGGCCGAGGCGCCGGTGGCGGAGCCCGAGGTGGTCGTCGAGTCGAAGGACGAGGCCGGGCCTGCGGAGGCCGAGGCGGAGGAAGCCGAGGCTGAGCGTGCGGCGGCCGAGGCGCCGGTGGCCGAGGCGAAGGACGAGGCCGAGCCTGCGGAGGCCCAGGCCGAGGTGGCCGACGGGAAGCCTGAGGCGGCCGAAGCCGGTACGCCGGTGGCGGAGCCCGAGGCCGAGGCCAAGGCCGAGGAGCCGGTCGCGGAGGCGAAGGCCGAGGGAGAGGAAGAGGCGCAGGTCGAGGCGGAGGCCGTAGCGGCAACCGCTGAGCCGAAGGCGGAGGCCGCGCCCGAGACCGCCCCGGAGACCGCCGAGGCCGACGTCGCGGCCGAGAAGGAGGCCGCGCGGGAGACCGAGGCGGTCGTGGAGGCGGAGCCGGCGCTCACGGAGACCGCCACTGCGGCCGAGGCGGAGCCTGTCGCGGAGGGTGAGCCGGAGGCCGAGGCGGAGCCTGTCGCGGAGCCCCTTGGGAAGGACGAGCCCGAGGCCCGGACGGAGCCGGCGGCCGCGAAGGAAGCCGACGCCGAGCCGCAGACCGAGAAGGTCGAGGAGCCCGAGGCCGCGTCTGACGCTGCGCCCGAGGCTGCCGCGGCACCCAAGGCCGCGGACGAGGCGGAGCCGCAGGTCACGTCCACCCCCGAGCCCGAGGCCGCCACGGCACCCGAGCCGGAGGCCGACGCCGACAAGCCCTCGGAGCCGGAGGTCGCCGCCGAGGCTGAGCCGCAGCCGCAGGCGGCTCCCGTGGCGGAGGAGTCCGAGCCGGAGCCGGTCGAGGCACCCGAGCCCGAAGCCGAGAAGGCACCCGAGCCCGAGGCAGTGAAGGCACCCGAGCCCGAGGCCACCCGCGAGGTCGTGGCGGCAGCCGACGAACCCACGCAGCCCGCCGACAACCCCGAAGCCGAGGCCGCTCGCCCCGCGGCTCCCGCGACGCCCGCGACCCGCGTCCGCTCCAGCGCCCCCGGTCTCTCCACGGCCTACAAGACCGCCGGTACCGTCCTGAAGAAGCACGACCTCACCGGCGCCCGCGCCAAGGTGTACCTCGTCCTCGACCGCTCCGCGTCGATGCGTTCGTACTACAAGGACGGCTCCGCCCAGGCCCTCGGCGAGCAGACCCTCGCCCTCGCCGCCCACCTCGACCCCGAGGCCACCGTGCCCGTCGTGTTCTTCTCCACCGAGCTCGACGGCACCGGCGAACTCACCCTCACCGAGCACGAGAACAAGATCGACGAGCTGCACAACGGCCTCGGCCGCATGGGCCGCACCAGCTACCACGCGGCCGTCGAGGAGGTGCTCGCCCAGCACCAGAAGTCGGCGGACCCCACCGCCCCCGCCCTCGTCGTCTTCCAGACGGACGGCGCCCCGGACGCGAAGACCCCCGCCACCCAGGCGCTCACGGACGCCGCGAAGAACCACCCCGGCGTGCACTTCGCCTTCGTCGCCTTCGGTGACCCGGAGAACAAGGCGTTCGACTACCTCCGCAAGCTCAAGACGGGCAACGCCTCGCACTTCCTGGCAGGCGAGACCCCGCGCGAGCTGACCGACGCGGAGGTCTACGAGGGCATCCTGGCCGCCTGGCGCCCGTAACCACCCGTAACCCTCCACCACGCCCCTCACCGGGACGTCCCGTGCCGTCCGCTTCCCACCCCGCAAAACGGGAGGCGGGCGGCACCCCCGTGTCGGCTAGGATTTCAAGACTCACGCCTTACGAAATCGACCGACCTGGGAGCATCCCCCGATGGCTCGACACCTCATCACCAGCGCCCTTCCGTACATCAACGGGATCAAGCACCTGGGCAACATGGTGGGGTCCATGCTCCCGGCGGACGTGTACTCCCGGTACCTCCGCCAGCGTGGCCACGACGTCCTGTACATCTGTGCGACGGACGAGCACGGCACCCCGGCGGAGCTGGCGGCGAAGGAGCTGGGCCTCCCCGTCGACGAGTTCTGCGCGCAGGCGCACGACGCGCAGAAGGCCGTCTACGACGGCTTCGCCCTCGCGTTCGACTACTTCGGCCGCAGCTCGTCCGAGCAGAACGTGGAGATCACGCAGCACTTCGCCCGCAAGCTCAAGGAGAACGGGTTCATCGAGGAGCGGTCGATCCGCCAGGTGTACTCGCCGGCCGACGGCCGTTTCCTCCCGGACCGCTATGTCGAGGGCACCTGCCCGCACTGCGGCTACGACAAGGCCCGCGGCGACCAGTGCGAGAACTGCACCCGCGTCCTGGACCCGACCGACCTGATCGAGCCGCGCTCGGCCATCTCCGGCTCCACGGACCTGGAGGTCCGCGAGACCAAGCACCTGTTCCTCCTGCAGTCGAAGCTGCAGCACGAGGTCGAGGCGTGGGTCGCGGCGCACGAGCACCAGTGGCCGCAGCTGGCGTCGTCCATCGCCCGCAAGTGGCTGACCGAGGGGCTGCACGACCGGGCGATCACCCGTGACCTGGACTGGGGCGTCCCGGTCCCCGCGGACACCTGGCCGGAGCTGGCCGCCGAGGGCAAGGTCTTCTACGTGTGGTTCGACGCGCCGATCGAGTACATCGGCGCGACGAAGGAGTGGTCGGACCAGGACCCGGAGAACCGCGACTGGAAGTCCTGGTGGTTCGACGTCGACACCGACGTCCGCTACACGGAGTTCATGGCGAAGGACAACGTCCCCTTCCACACCGTGATGTTCCCGGCCACCGAGCTGGGCGTGCGCGAGCCGTGGAAGAAGGTCGACGTCGTCAAGGCGTTCAACTGGCTGACGTACTACGGCGGGAAGTTCTCGACGTCGCAGAAGCGGGGCGTCTTCACCGACCAGGCCCTGGAGGTCCTGCCGGCGGACTACTGGCGCTACTTCCTGATCGCCAACGCGCCCGAGTCGGACGACTCGTCGTTCACGTGGGAGCACTTCACCGCCACGGTCAACAAGGACCTCGCCGACACGCTCGGCAACTTCGTCAACCGTGTGCTGTCGTTCTCCCGCAAGCGCTTCGGCGACGAGGTCCCGGCGGGTGCGGCGGCCGGTGAGGCCGAGGCGAAGCTGGGCGAGGAGATCGCGCGGCTCCTCGCGGAGTACGAGGAGCACATGGAGTCGCTCCAGTTCCGCAAGGCTGCGGCGGCGCTGCGCGCCCTGTGGTCGGCGGGCAACTCCTACCTGGAGGAGAAGGCCCCCTGGCTGGAGATCAAGACCGACCAGGAGGCCGCGGCCCTCACCCTGCGCACGGCGATGAACCTCATCCACCTCTACGCGGTGGTCTCCGAGCCCTTCATCCCGACCTCCTCGGCCGCCATGCGCGGCGCCTTCGCCCTCGAGGACGACACCGCCACGTGGGTCACCGCCGAGCAGGCCCGCTCCCTGACCTCGGTCCCCGCCGGCACCCCCTTCACCGTCCCCCCCGTCCTCTTCGCCAAGCTGACGGAGGACGACCTGGAGACCTACAAGGAGCGCTTCGGCGGCGCCCCGTCCTGACCCCACACCACCCCACCCCGGGCCCGCTGCCGTCCCCCGACGCACCGGGCCCGCGGCGTATCCACCCCCGGCCTCACACCTCAGGGTGAACATCGCCAATACCTTCCTGTACCGCCTCACCCCTCCGCAGGAACCACCCTGGCCAGCTCGCCCCCACGAGGCGATGCATGGACGCCGACCCCGCCGAGCTCCGCAAGGACCTGGCCTCGCCAACCCGATCGTCGAGCTCATCGCACAGGGGTCTTCACAGAGCGGTAGATGTCGGCAGCGGTGCGTAGCCGGGAGCAACCCTGCGAGGCTGGTCTCGCGTCTCCCCGTACATGGCACTGTTCGGAAACGCGCATACCGTCAATCCCGGCAAGGCCCAGCAGGACTACGCGCGTCTGCTGGGGCACGGCGAGCAGGTGCACGCCGCGTTCCTGCTGATCCGCGACACCATCCTGTTCACCGACCGGCGTCTCATCCTGATCGACAAGCAGGGGATCACCGGCAAGAAGGTCGAGTACCACTCCGTCCCGTACCGCAGCATCACGCACTTCTCGGTCGAGACGGCCGGTCACTTCGACCTCGACGCCGAGCTGAAGATCTGGCTGTCCGGCAGCCACGAACCGATCGAGAAGACGTTCACGAAGGGCGTGGACATCTACGAGGTCCAGGCGATCCTCACGCAGTTCGTGGCCGGGTAGACACACACCGGAAGCCCTCTTCATCGTTCAGCGGCCTGGGCGCTGCCCAGGCCGTCACCGCTGCCCGGGCCGTCACCGCTGCCCGGGCCGTCACCGCTGCTCGTGCCGGTCCGCCACCGGGATCCGGTCGGCTGCCGCGCGCAGTTCGTCCACACCGGCTCTGTCCGTGTCCCCGACGGACCCCGAGAGCCGGTGAACGACCACCCAACGTCCGTCGGCAACCGCTCCTGCGAAGATCCTTCCCCGACCGGTGGTGCGTGGGGGTCAGCCGAGGTGCGCCTTGATGTGCCCGATGACCTCCTCGAACTCCTTCCGGGGCGAGAAGTCCACGTACTCGCAGTCCTCCAGGGCCTCCGGTACGTGGCCGGGCGCCCAGTAGAAGGCCTCGCCCGCCTCGTAGGTCGTGTCGCCCTCCTTGGTGTGCATCAGCAGCCGGCCCTTGAACATGTAGCCCCAGTGCGGGACCTGGCACAGGCCGTCGGGCTCGCCCTTCAGGGCCGGGCCCATGTCCACGCCCTTGGGGAGCCGGACGAAGGCGACATCGGTGTCCCCGCCGATGTCCTGCATCCGTAGTTCGACGCCGTCGCCCTCGATCTCGACGGGTACGTCCGTCCGCGTGACCGCCCTCATGCCGACCTCCACGAGTGCTCGGGCGGGGCCTTCCGGCAGCTCCGCCACTCCTTCCAGTCTGGCCCCACCGGTCACACGACGCCCGGTCGTGCGCGTTCCGGGCCCGTCCGCGGGTACGTTCCCCCGGGCGGGCGCGCATCAGGTCGTTCGAAGGGCCAGGGCCGAGTGAACCGGGGAGATGACAGGGTCAGAGCCCGGGAGCCGTGATAATCCATGTCCATGGCCCCACCCCCCACCCTTCCCCAGGCCCGCGCGTGAACGACCTCCCCGAGCCGGCTCCCCCCGACCCGGTCCTCCATCTCCTCACCGACATCCTCGCCATCGGCGCCCCCTACGCCCTGGCCGTGACCGGCGATCACGCGGTACGGGCCCATGGGCTCACGGAGAGCCGCCCGTCGGGCCGCCTGCTGGAGGTGGCGACGGAACACCCGGCCCCGATGGACGAGATCGCCGGCACCGTCCGCACCGGCCTGGCGGGACGCGGCTGGCTCGTGGAGGAGGCGGAGGACACCCCGCTCTCCGCCCGCCTCCTCGTCACCGACCCGACGACGGCGGAGGAACGCACCCTGGACATCCTCAAGGAGTCCCTGTGGCACCCCGCGGTCGAGACGTCGCTGGGGCCGACCCTGTCCCTGGAGGACGTCGTCGGTACGAAGGTCCGGGCCCTCGCCGACCGGAACACCGCCCGCGACCTCGTCACGGTCCACGCGGCCGCCGCCCACTGGACCGTCCCCGAACTGGAGGAACTGGCCCGCCGCCACACCTCCGCCACCGCCTCCACCTTCGATCTCGCCGACCTCCAGGCCCGGTTGGAGACCACCGAGTGGCTCGACGACCGGGAATTCGCCCGCCAGGGCCTCGACGAGCAGGCCACCATGTCACTCCGCCGGTGGGCCCAGTCCTGGGCGGCCGACATCGCCGAACGCCTGCTGGAGGAGGAGGCGTTGACACCCCCACCGGAGGCCGAGTGAGCAAACGCCGTTACGTCGCCCGGGGCGTCCCCGGCGGCTACCGCGTCCACGACCACCGCCGCCGGGGCCGGTGGGGCGACCGGGGGCCGGCGGACTGAGGGCTGCTGGAACCGGTGCCCCGCGTTCGGCGTTTCCGATCTACGGGGGCTGCGGGTGCGAACCCGGGCCGGCGGAATCCCGACGTACGGAGGGGGAGAGGCTGAGGATGAGTACGGAGATCGCCGAACTGGTGAGCCGGGCGGGGCCGTATCTGACGGCGGCCGTGGCCGCGTACGGCACCGGGGTGCTGACCCCGGTGGAGCGCGCGGCGGTGGAGACGACGGCGGACATCGGCCGCCGGATGCTGACGGCGGCGTGGCGCCACCGTGATGAGCGAGGGCGGGCCGAACTGGGCGCGGCCGTCGCGGACGCGGCGGCGGAACCCGACGACGAGGACGCGTCGGCGGCCCTGCGCCAGCAGCTCAAGCGGGCCCTGCGCGAGGACGAGGAACTGCGGCGCGAGCTGACGGCCCTGCTGCCGCGTCAGGAGAACCAGGGCGTGACGGTGACGGCCTCGGGCCCCCGTTCGATCGCCGCCGGCGGCAACATCGGCGTGGCGATCACCGGCGACGGGCACACCGCGCCCGGGTGACGACCCACGAACGGGGCGGCGTACTCCGACGCCCTGTCGGTGTACGCCGCCCCGGTGGGACGAAGTGCTGGTGGGACGAAGTGCTGGTGGGACCGGGTTGCGGGGGCTGCCCGCGCTGTCACGGCGGTTACTTCGGGTCGCCGTTGAACTTCGACGTGGACCAGAAGTAGCCGAGCACCGCGAGGCCGACGCACCAGGCCACGGCGAGCCATCCGTTGTGGCCGATCTCGGTGCCGAGCAGCAGCCCGCGCAGGGTCTCGATGGCCGGGGTGAACGGCTGGTACTCGGCGACCGGCTGGAACCAGCCCGGCATGGAGCGCAGCGGCACGAAGGTGCTGGAGATCAGCGGGAGGAAGATCAGCGGCATCGCGTTGTTGCTGGCGGCCTCGGCGTTCGGGCTGACCAGGCCCATGCCGACGGCGATCCAGGTGAGCGCCAGGGCGAACAGGGTGACCAGACCGAAGGCGGCGAGCCACTCCAGGACGGTGGCGTCGGTGGAGCGGAAGCCGATGGCCACGCCGACGGCGCCGACGAGGACCACGCTCATCAGGCACTGCGCCACACTGCCGATGACGTGCCCGACGAGCACCGACGCGCGGTGGATCGCCATCGTGCGGAAGCGGGCGATGATGCCCTCGGTCATGTCGTTGGAGACGGACACCGCGGTGCCGATGGTGGTGGATCCGACCGTCATCAGCAGCAGGCCGGGCAGCAGGTAGGCGATGTAGTCGGAGCGGTCGGCGCCGCCGCCGAGGCCCGCGCTCATCGCGTCCCCGAAGATGTAGACGAAGAGCAGCAACAGCATGACCGGCGTGAGCAGCAGGTTCAGCGTCATCGACGGGTAGCGCCTGGCGTGCAGCAGGTTGCGGCGCAGCATGGTCGTCGAGTCGCGGACGGCGAGGGAGAGGGAGCTCATCGCAGGGCCTCCTTGGCCTGGGCGGGGATGTCGGTGCCGCCGGTGAGGGCGAAGAACACGTCGTCGAGGTCGGGGGTGTGCACGGTCAGTTCGTCGGCCTCGACGTCGGCGGCGTCCAGCCGGTCGAGGACGGAGCGCAGGTCGCGCTGGGAGCCGTCGCTGGGGATCCGCAGGGTCAGGGCGTCGTCGTCGGCGGTGCCCCCGCGCGAGCGGAGGGGAGCGTCGGGGAGGGCGTCCTGGAGGAGTGCGGCGGCGGCCGACCGGTAGAGGGCCGGGTCGGAGAAGCGGAGCCGGACGTGGCCGCCGGGGATCAGTCGCTTGAGTTCCTCGGCGGTGCCCTCGGCGGCGATCCGGCCGTCGTGGAGCACGGCGATCCGGTCGGCGAGTTCGTCGGCCTCCTCCAGGTACTGGGTGGTGAGGAAGACGGTGACGCCGCCTGTGACCAGCTCTCGGATGATCTGCCACATGGTGTGGCGGGAGCGGGGGTCGAGGCCGGTGGTCGGCTCGTCGAGGAAGATGACGCGCGGCCCGCCGACCAGCGTCATCGCGATGTCGAGGCGGCGTTTCATGCCGCCGGAGTAGGTGGAGGCGGGTTTCTTCGCCGCCTCCGTCAGGTCGAAGCGTTCAAGGAGTTCGGCGGCGACCCGTCGCCCCTCGCTCCTCGGCAGGTGGTGCAGGTCCGCCATGAGGAGCATGTTCTCCTCGCCGGTGATGAGCCCGTCGACGGCGGAGAACTGCCCGGTGACCCCGATCGCGGCGCGGAGGGCCTGCGGGTCGGTGGCCAGGTCGTGGCCCGCGACGCTGATCCGGCCGCTGTCGGCGGTGACGAGGGTGGAGAGGATCTTGACGGCGGTGGTCTTGCCGGCCCCGTTCGGGCCGAGCAGGGAGAAGATCGTTCCCTCGGGGACGGTGAGGTCGATGCCGTCGAGCACGACCTTGTCGCCGTAGGACTTGCGCAGCCCGTGCGCCGCGATGGCCGGGGTGGTCATGGTGGATGTGCTCCTTCGAAGGGCCGGGAGGGTCAGAGGCTGCGGGCGGTGATGTCGCCGCAGGAGGTGGTGGCGCGGATGTCGAGCGCGGTGGTGCCGTCGTTCTTGAGGGCGTTGCTGACGCGGCCGTAGGAGGTGCCGGCGTCCAGGGCGGCCGAGACGCCGGGGGCGGCGGCGACCGAGATGTCACCGGACTCGGTGCGGAGCACGACCGTGCCGCCGACGGCCTCGTCGATACGGATGTCGCCCTGCTGGGTGCTGATCTCCGCCGGTCCGCCGAGGCGGCCGACCGCGATGTCACCGGCCAGGACGGCCAGGCGGGCACGGCCGGTCTCGTCGAGCTTGACCTGGCCGAGGGCGCCGTCGATGGCGACGTCCCCGAGCCGTCCGACGCCCCGGAACTCGACGCCGGCGGAGGTGGCCTCGACGTGCGAGCCGGCGGGCAGCTGCACGGTCACCTCGACCGAGCCGGCGGGGCCCACGAGGCGGTTCTTGACCGGCGCCTTCGCGGTGATCCGCAGGGTGCCGTCGGCGTACTCGGCGGTGGTCCGCTCGGCGAGCTGTACGTCCCGGTCCTTGGACGAGTCCAGGGGCCGGACCTCGACGACGGTGTCGGCCCGGTCGGCGGCGATGACCTGCACCCGCCCGGCCTGGATGTCGAGGACGGTGACGATCGGGGCGGGGGTGGCGAACTTCTGCATTGTTCTCTCCTCTGGCGGGGTCGGCGTTTCCGACGAGAGAAAAGCTACGTTGCATTCATAGTTACGGCAACAACTTCGTTGCATACTATCGGCATTCCTGCAGGTGAACGCCAGGAAATCATTGCAATGGACCTGAACTTAACGCAACAACGCTCGGTGAATCCGTTGCAATGAAATGGAGGTGAACGCTATGCTGGGTCCACACGCGCACCTCGAAGGAGACCCCATGCCGGGAGGCAGGCTCACTCAGCCCGAACGTCAGCAGATCGCCCTGGGGCTGGCCGACGGTCTCGCCTACGCCGAGATCGCGCGACGCCTCGACCGCCCCACCTCGACCATCACACGCGAGGTCATGCGCAACGGCGGCCCCACCGGCTACCGCGCCGACCTGGCCCACCGCGCCACGGAACGCCGTGCGCAGCGACGCAGGCAGACCGCGCCACGGGGGCCCGCGGCGTCCACGGCGGCGTACGGCCGGGACACCGAGGCGGTGCGGGAGTTCGAGGAGACGTTCGCCACCGTGATGATGGCCTCGGGCATGCCGAAGATGATGGCGCGGGTCATGGCCTGCCTCACCCTCACCGACTCGGGCAGCCTCACCGCGTCCGACCTCGTCCAGCGCCTCCAGGTCAGCCCGGCGTCCGTCTCCAAGGCGATCACCTATCTGGAGGGCCAGGCGTTCGTCCGCCGGGAGCGCGACGAACGCCGCCGCGAGCGCTATGTCGTCGACGACGACATCTGGTACCAGTCGACGCTGGCCAGCGCTCGGGCCCTCGACCAGGTCATCGAGACCGCCCGGCAGGGCGTCGGCGTCCTCGGCCGCGAGACCCCGGCCGCCGCCCGCCTGGAGAACGTCGCCCGCTTCCTCGACTTCGTCAGCGAGAGCACGATCCGCGCGGCGGAGCAGGCCCGCGCGGTGCTCCACACGAAGACGGGGAGCGGCGGTAGCGGGGAGGCGGACGACGCCCAGTCGGGCAGCGGGAAGGCCGACGCCGGGGACCTTGGCAGGGGAGCGGGGAGTGGGGAGACCGACGGCACGGGCCCGGACAGCGGCGCGCGCAGCGAGAAGGCCGACGGCACGCAAGCGGGCGGCGCACGAGCCACGGGCACACCGGCGGGCGGCGCGGGAGCCACCGGCACGCAGGCGGGCGGCGCGGGAGCCCTCGGCACGGGCGCCGGGGCCTAGTCAGCCGCGCCCCTCGGCGCTGGGCGCCGGGAGGCGTCCGCGCTGGTCATTCCGTCGAAGAAAGCTCGCCCACGGGGACGGTGGCGGCGGTGGTGCGCGGGCAGCGCCACACGGCGGTGCCCCTCTCGACGGCCGCCTCCAGCGGATGCGTGTCCGGATGCGCCGGGCAGCTCGGCCACACCGCGGGCCCCCCGGCCGCCCACAGTGCCTCCACCGCCCAGCCCTGCACCTGGTCCGCGACCTCGGCCGCCAACACCCCCGGCCGCCCGTCCGGCTCGGCCCACACCCCCTGGCCCGAGCCGTCCGGCGCGTAGAGCACCACACCGGGGCCGTCCTCGTCCTCCCGCACCTCGGGTCGCACGGAACACTGCGCGCGCAGATCCCGCAGCACGGCGGCCAGCGCCTCGCTGAACTCGGGTTCGGTAGGGCTCATACGCCGGACACCGGCTCAGGTCGCCGCCGTGATGATCACGACCGTGGTCGCCATCGTCGCGGCGGTGAGCGCGGCCGAGGTCGCGGCGGCCGTCTCGGCCATACGGCGCAGGGCGGGGTCGGCCCAATGGCGTTCGGCGATCTCCGTCATACGCCGCCCGACCGCCGCGGACTGCTCCTTCCCCAGGTCGGGGAAGGCCAGTTCCCGCAGGTCGGCGTGGTGGAGCAGGGTGATCAGTGCGGCGGTGCGGTGGTCGGGTTCCTGTCCCTCCAGGACGACGGCGGCGAGTCGCCCGCGCAGCGCGGCCTCCACCGTGCCGTCGACCTCCGGGTGGACGGTGGTGCGGAAGACAAGGAGGAGCCGGCGCTTCTCCTCGCGGATCAGGCCCTTGTCGAGCAGGCCCCTCAGGGCCTTGTCGTACTCGGCGCTGCGCTGCTCGTTGATCCACTTCTGGGCGTCGTCCGGGAGCGCCGCGTCCTCGGGGTCGCCGACGAGCGCCCGTTCCAGCAGGGCCGCCGCCGCGATCGCGAACGGCGTCCGCAGCGGCAACTTCGCCTCACCCGTGGAGTCGTCGAGGGAGAGGAGGAGGATCTCCTCACCGAGGGTCGTGGGGACGGGGCCGGAGGCAGAGGACGACATGGTCATGATCGGTAGGACGCGTCCAGCCGGTACAAGAGTTCCTTCCGCCCGCCCTCGGTGGCCGGGTCCAGCCCCAACGCCCTGCGGGCCTCCCCCACATGACGCAGGCCCTCGGTCGCGGTGCGGACGACCCCCGCGTACTGGTCGGGCGTGCGGGCGGAGGCCAGCCGCGCCCGGGCGGTGCGGAGGCGTTCGGCGGCGTCGGCCAGGGCCCGGGCCGCGTCGTCGTCCGCGCCGGCGGGTGCCCGTACGTCGATCCCGGCCAGGCCACCGCCGAGCCGGACCGCCCAGCGGTTGGCGTCGGCCTCCGCGTCCAGGTCGGACGTCGCTGCCCGTCCGTCGTCGTGGCGCCGTTGGGCGATGACCGCGATCACCGATCCGAGGACCAGCAGCAGTGCGAGCAGCACGGCGAATTCCATGGCCTCCTCCACGTTCCGAGGTTCTCCGGCGCTTCCGGTCCCTCCCGGGTTCCTCGCTCTCTCCGTCCCTCACACCAGCGCCCGGCCCACCGGGGTCCGGCCCACCGGATGCGTACGGGCACGCCGAAAGGCCCGGAACCCGAGGGACGGGGTTCCGGGCCTCGCGCCGAGCCACGCGGTGAACGCACGGCTCCTCGTGCCGGCCGCCGCCACCGCCGCCCCCGGACGGGGGTTCGCCGGTCGGGGCGCCGGACGGTGCGTCCGAAGGGGTGCCGGAGGGCGCGTCGGTGGGGGCGGTGCCGCCGCCCTCGGAGACGTGCCCCGCGCGTGGAAAACGGTCCTGAGCGCGCGGAAAAGGGTCCTGAGATCGACGGACGATCCCAGGACCCTTTCGTGCCAAGCCCTCAGCAGGCTTGCCTCACGCGCTTGCCTACTTCGGCTGCGGCTTCCGCACCGACAGGTGCAGCTCGCGCAGCCGCGCCTCCTCCAGCTCCGTCGGCGCGCCCATCATCAGGTCCTGGGCGTTGCCGTTGAGCGGGAAGGCGATGGTCTCGCGGATGTTCGGCTCGTCGGCGAGGAGCATGACGATCCGGTCGACACCCGGGGCGATACCGCCGTGCGGCGGCGCGCCGAAGCGGAACGCGCGCAGCATGCCCGCGAACTGCTCCTCGACGGTGTCACGGTCGTAGCCGGCGATCTCGAAGGCCTTGAGCATGATCTCGGGCTCGTGGTTCCGGATCGCGCCGGAGGACAGCTCGACGCCGTTGCAGACGATGTCGTACTGCCAGCCGAGGATGTCCAGCGGGTCCTGGGTCTCCAGGGCCTCAAGCCCGCCCTGGGGCATGGA
Source organism: Streptomyces sp. NPDC030296 (assembly GCF_055572815.1). Taxonomy (NCBI): domain Bacteria; kingdom Bacillati; phylum Actinomycetota; class Actinomycetes; order Kitasatosporales; family Streptomycetaceae; genus Streptomyces; species Streptomyces sp. NPDC030296. The sequence goes on along the minus strand of NZ_JBVICQ010000007.1, from coordinate 294,003 downwards.
GAACGGGTTGTGCGAGAAGTCGATCTTTCCGGTCTCCTCGTCCTTCTCGTACATCGGGAAGTCGACGATCCAGCAGAACCGGAAGACGCCCTCCTCGAAGTGCCCGGCACGCTTGGCGGCTTCCACCCGCACCGCGCCCATGATCTTCGAGACCTCGTCGAAGTCGCCCGCGCCGAAGAACACGGCGTGACCGGCGGCCAGCGACAGACGCTTGGTCAGCTCGGCGACGTTCTCCTCGGTGAGGAACTTCGCGATCGGGCCGGACAGCGCACCGTCCTCGCCGACGCGCACCCAGGCCAGGCCCTTCGCACCCTGCTCCACGGCGTACTCGCCGAGCTGGTCGAAGAACTTCCGGGGCTGGCCGGAGACGTCCGGCACCGGCAGCGCCCGCACGTGCTTGCCGGCGAACGCCTTGAACTCCGAGCCCTCGAAGATGTCGGTGATGTCGACCAGTTCCAGCTGGGCGCGCAGGTCCGGCTTGTCGGAGCCGTACTTGAGCATCGCCTCACGGAACGGGATCCGCGGGAACGGGGAGGTGACGTGACGGCCGTTGCCGAACTCCTCGAACAGCTCGGTCATGAGCTTCTCGATGGGCTGGAAGACGTCCTCCTGCTCCACGAAGCTCATCTCGACGTCGAGCTGGTAGAACTCGCCCGGCGAACGGTCCGCGCGGGCGTCCTCGTCACGGAAGCAGGGCGCGATCTGGAAGTACCGGTCGAAGCCCGAGATCATCAGCAGCTGCTTGAACTGCTGCGGAGCCTGGGGGAGGGCGTAGAACTTGCCCGGGTTCAGACGCGAGGGCACGACGAAGTCGCGGGCGCCCTCGGGGGAGGTGGCGGACAGGATCGGCGTGGCCATCTCGTTGAAGCCGAGGGCCGTCATCTTGTGACGGATGGCGCTGATCACGGCCGTACGCAGCATGATGTTGCGGTGCATACGCTCGCGGCGCAGGTCCAGGAAGCGGTACTCCAGGCGCCGCTCCTCGTTGACCCCGTCCTCGGCGTTGATGGTGAAGGGGAGCGGGGCGGCCGCGCCGAGCAGCTCGACCTCGCCGACCTCGACCTCGACCTCACCGGTGGGCAGGTCGGGGTTCACGTTCTCGGCGCCACGGGAGACGACCTTGCCGTCGACGCGGACGGTCGACTCCTTGGAGATCTTGTCCAGGGCCTCGTACGCCGGGGTGCCCGGACGTGCGACGAGCTGCGTGATGCCGTAGTGGTCGCGCAGATCGATGAAGAGGATGCCGCCCAGGTCGCGCCGATTGTGCAGCCAGCCACTCAGCCGGACGTCGGTGCCGACGTCAGAGGCGCGGAGCTCGCCGCAGGTGTGGGACCTGTACCGATGCATCGTCGTTCATCCAGTCTTCGCTGATCGGGGATCTGGGACCGTGCCACACGGTTCACTGACCGTGTTTCACGTGAAACACAGCCAAGGGTACCGGGCACCCCAAGATCGCCTCCCCACCATTTACCGCCGCCCGCGGGGGCAACCGCGTCCTATGGGCACCTGGACACCGCTCTCCCCGCCCGGGACGCCTTTTCCCGCACGGATACTCACCGTCACAGCCATAGCCAGGACCGCAAGCGGTTTCTGTCGATAACGTCAACCGCTGTCACCGCCGTCGCCGCCGATCGCGGTTACCTCCGGACACCGCTCGGTGCCCGGCCCAGCTTCGGTGGCACGGTCCGATCAGCTGTTCTTAGAGTGGGTCAATGCGCACTGGTGAGCCCCCGCCCACCGTGGAGGACGTCCTGTCCGCCCTGGCGACGGGACTGTGGACCTGGGACAGCGCTGCCGGAACCGTCAACGTCGACGCCGAGGCAGCCCGGCTCCTTGGGCTGCCCCCGGAACCGACCACCCTCACCCAGGCCGGCGCGCGCTCGAGACTCCACCCCGTCGACTGGAACGAGATCGTCTCCGTCGTCCAGCTCGCCGTCGCGGAGGACACCCTCGCCGAGGTCCGGATCCGCGTCATGGACGAGCAGGGCCGGGTCATCCGCACCGTCCGCAGCCGTTCCAAGCCGACCTTAGATCCGGTGCGCAGATCGGTGGAGCTGATCGGCACCATCCAGGAGGTCACCGAACCCTCGCCGCAGACCGCGGCGCGCGCCCCGGCGGCCGTCACCGGCGACTGGCGGCGCTCCCGCGAGGCGTTCCTGCTGGACGCGGGGCGGGCACTGGCCGAGGCGCGCTCCACGGAGGAGGTGCTCCGGGTCGCGGCGGGCCTCGCGATGCCGGGCTTCTCCCCGGACGGGCTCGCCGTGTTCGGGGTGGAGGGCGACCGCCTCACCGTCATCGGACACCACGGGCACAACCACGGCGACGAGGGCCCGTTCACCCATATGCCGCTGGAGACGGACTACCCGGCAGCGGAGGTCGTCCGCACCGGCCGTGCCGTCTATCTCTCCTCCCCCGAGGACTACAAGTCCCGCTATCCCACGGCCTGGCCGCTCGCGGAGCAGTTCAACCGCCGGTCCTGGGCCTTCCTGCCTCTGATCGTCGCCGGCCGCACCATGGGCGCGTGGATGGCGGGCTTCACCTACCCGGTCGCCTTCACCCCCGACGAGCGCTCCGTCCTGACCACCGTGGCCCGGATGCTCGCCCAGGCGCTGTCCCGCGCGGGCGCCGCCGAGACCGAACGCGAACTCACCGACGGCCTCCAGCGCACGATGCTGCCCACGCTGGGCCCCGAGATACCCGGCATGAGCGTCGCCGCGCGCTACGTCCCCACCGGCGGCGGACTCCAGGTCGGCGGCGACTGGTACGACATGATCGCCCTGCCCAGCGGCCGCTTCGCCCTCGTCATCGGCGACGTCCAGGGCCATGACGTACGCGCCGCCGGGCTCATGGGCCAGCTCCGCATAGCGCTGCGCGCCTACGCCTCCGAGGGCCACCCGCCGGACGCGGTCCTCTCCCGCGCGTCCCGCTTCCTCCACGGCGTCACCGCGGACACCTCCGGCGACACCTACACCGACCTTCGCTTCGCGACATGCCTGTACGTGGAGGTCGACCCGGTGACCGGGGTGCTGGACATCGCCCGCGCCGGGCACCCCGACCCGGCGATCCGCATGGCCGACGGCACGGTCCTGGTCCGGCCGACCCCGGGCGGCCTGCCTCTCGGCATCGACCCCGACGCCGACTACCCCACGACCCGGCTCGTCCTCGAACCCGGCGAGACGATGCTCCTGTGCACCGACGGCCTCATCGAGACGGGCGGCCACGACCTCGACACGGGCTGGCGGCGCATCAGGACGATCCTGGAGTCCTTCGACACGGACGCGGGCACGGACGCGGGCGAGGGCGCGGGCGCGACCGCCGACGCGAGCCCTGTCCCGGTCCCGGCCCCGGGCCGGGCCCCGGTCGGGCGCGAGGCGGATGGCAACGCTGTCGGGGGTGCCGGGGCGGGCAGCGGGGGGCCTGGGGAGAGCCTTCGGGGAGCGGGCGAGCAGGGGGCGCGTTCGGCGTCGACGGCGGCCGAACCGGTGGCCGTGATGGCTGAACCGGTAGCCGCGGCGGTGGAACCGGTGGCCGTGGAGGACGATTCGGCGGCCGTGGCGGACGACCCGGTGGCCGTGGCGGTGGCTTCGGCCTCTCTCGTGGCGGGCTCGGCACCCTCCGATGCCGGCCCGGCCTCCGTCGCTGCGCCCGGAGACCTCCCCCTGGTGAACGGGCTCGCTCCCGGACGGCTGGAGGCACTGGCCGACGCGCTGGTCCAAGGCGTGCACGGGCCCTCGTCCCATCACACGCCCGGCCCCCTGGCCGACCGACGCGAGGACGACATAGCGATGCTGCTGCTGTCCCGCAAGGCCGAGGGTTCCGGCCGCGGTGACTCCGTCGGCGTACGGCCTCCCGTGCGGCGCACCGCGCTGACCGTCGCGCAGGCCGAGCCCGAACGCATCGCCGGGGCCCGCCAGCAGGTCCGCGAACTGCTCCACGACTGGACCTGCCCCGATCAGGTGGACTCGGCGGTCCTCCTGGTCTCCGAGATGCTCACCAACGTCCTCGTCCACACCGACGCCGACGCGCTCCTGGTCGTCGAGATGACCGGCGACGGCGGCAAGCGGCGGATGCGGATCGAGGTGACCGACGCCAGCGACGACCTCCCGCACAAGCGTCGCCCCGGCGAACTGGCCTCCTCCGGACGCGGTCTCGTCCTCATGGACGTGCTCGCGGACGCCTGGGGCGTCGACCCGCGCGGCGACGGCAAGAGCATCTGGTTCGAACTCCACGAGCCCTCGGAACCGCCGGGCCCGCCGGGTGAGTCGGCTGTGTGACCCCCACCGCCGGGCGCCCGCCTGCCCCCGGACCAGGTAGTACCCCCGGCCAAGCAGTGCCCCGGCCGGGCCGCCGCTAGGCGACCCCCTCCTTCGCGTACCGGTCCCGTAGCTCGTGGACGACTCCGAAGGCCGCCGCGGTCAGCGGTACCGCCAGGAGCATGCCGAGGACGCCGGCGACCGAGGCGCCCGCGGTGAGGGCGATCATGACGACCGCCGGGTGCATCTGCACCGTCCGGCTCTGGATCATCGGCATGAGCACATGCCCCTCCAACTGCTGCACGGCGAGCACGATCCCGAGGACCCACAGCGCGATCACGGCGCCCCGGTCGGCGAGGGCCACGAGCACCGCCACCCCACCCGAGACGACGGCGCCGAGATACGGGATGTACGCGCCGACGAACACGAGCGCGGCGAGCCCGACCGCGCCCGGCACATCGAGGATCAGCAACCCGACCCCGATGCACGTGGCGTCGATGAGTGCCACGAGGGTCGTCCCGCGCATGAACCCCTCGACGGCCTCGAACGCCCGGCGCGCGATGGCCTCCACGGTGTCGGCCAGCCCGCACGGCGACAACGCGCGGATGGTTCCGGACACCCGGTCGGAGTCCCGCAGGAAGAAGAAGACGAGCAGCAGGGCGAGGACGGCCATGGCGATGGCCTCGCCGACGACACTCACCCCGCTGATGACGTTGGACGCCGCCGTGCTCCCGAACCTGCCCAGCAACTCCTTGGCGTTGGCGGCGAGATCGTCCAGGGAGGTGCCGGCCGCACCGAAGTGCCGGGTGACGTCCTCGGCCGCGTCCCTGAGGGAGGCGATGATCTGGTCCCCGGTGCCGATGAGCGCGGCGGCCACGACGTAGACCGCTCCCCCCACGACCGCGACCACGGCGACACAGGTGAGGCCCGCGGCGAGCGACCGGTGCATCCGCGCCCTGACCAGCCGCCGGTGCAAGGGCCCGAGCAACGCGGCCCCCAGCAGGGCGAGCAGCACCGGCGTGACAGCCGTCCTGAACTCCACGCACAACCGGACCCCGACGTACACGACCCCGGCGACGAGCAGTACGACGGCACACCAGGCAGCCAGACGCCGCACGGGTTCGGGGAGCAGCTGCACTCCTCCAGCGGACCACGGCCACCGTCACCCTGTCGTGCGCGGACACCCCGGCCGGGTGACGTGGGCGACCGGCCGGACCGGTGCGGGTCGTCCGCGGCTCATTCGCGCCCGGTGGGGTCGCGGCCGATCAGGAACAGCTGCGCGTCGCCGGCGCCACCGCCGCCGGTCGCGTCGGCGCAGCCCTCCGCCACCGCGACCGCCCCCTTCTCCTCGGGACCGCCGCGCATACCGACGCAGATGTCCGCGTCGCCCCGCCCCGGCCGCAACCGCCACGCGCCCTTGGTGCCCCTGCCGGTGCCCTCGGCCCGTTCGATGCGGAACAGCTGGGAGGAGCCGCCGACCTCGCAGTCGTCCCAGGGCTCGAACATGCGCTGGAACTGGCTGTCGCTGAGCAGGGTGAGACAGCCCTTGCCGTGCCGCGGGTGGTCCCACTGGATGCGGTAGTACCCGTCGTCCGCCCGCAGCAGATACGTCTTCGGCGGCACGGCCTCCTCGCACGGCCGCTGCATCGCCACCACCTTCGACTCACCGCTGTCCACCCGTACGTCCCCGTCGGTGAGGCACAGGTCGGGAGCGCGTACGGGGCGGATGCGGGTGAGCCCGGGAGCGGGTCCGGGCGGCACGGGACCGTCCGCGTCCTCACCTGCCCGCGTCCCGGAGGGCTCCGACGTGCGTGTCGTCCGCCTGCGGTCCCCGTCCCCACCACGGTTCGACGACGTCCCGTCGTGCGGCAGCCACACCAGCACGCCGACGACGATCAGGGCGACCGTACCGAGCGAGGCCACGGCGGCGAGCGACGCGGCCCGAACCCGACCCCCGAACACCCCGCCGCCGGCCGGTCCATCACCAGACCCGCGCCCCGCTCGCTCTCGCTTCTCCTCTCGCGGGGCGTCCCCCATGACAACGAGCCGTTCCCTGACGGCCAGCCACGTCGGTACGGCGGTCTCCGGTACCCCGCAGGCCCGGACGAGCGCGGAGACGACCTCGGCACGCGGGAGCGCGTCCCGCCGCAGGACGTCGGCGAGGGTGCTGCGGGCAAGGACCTCGCCCCGCTCGGCGGCACGCTGCTCCAACTGCCGGTAGGTCAGCCCGCTGCGCTCCTTGAGCAGGCGCAGCAGGGCGACGTACTCGGCGGAGGTACGCGCGGTCTCCGGCGCCAACTCCCCACCGGCCCCCAGCTTCCCCGTACTCCCGCGGTCCCCCGTGCTCGCCATGCGGTCATTGTCAGCCGGGGGTAAACGGCCGACAACCCCTGTCCCGGCCATGTCGAGCACCCCGCCGTACGGTCCGGACAAGCCGCTGACCAGCCCGGACAGCCGCGCTCTGTCCGGGACACGGCAAGGCGTTGCCGGACAGGATCAGACGGCCCAGGCTCGGTTGCTGTCGCGACGGCCGGACCCACGGGGGTGGACCGGCCGCGCGCCCCACCACCGACCGAAGGGACGCAACAACCTCATGCGCAGGCACACCGCACGCACCACACGCACGGCACGCACGCTCCTTCTCCCGAGGACGCTGGCGGCCTCGGCGTTGGGCGGCGCACTGGTCCTGACCGGCCTCGCCGAACCCAGCTGGTCCGCGACGGCCGGCGCCGCCGCCACGTACCCGGGGCAGGGCCCGTGCCCGCCGGGCGACTACCAGCTCTGCATCAACGGAGGTCCCGGCGGCTTCACGATCAAGGGCCGCACCTTCTCCGGACACGACAACGCGATCCTGCTCCGCAACGTCTCGGACGTCACGATCACCGGGAACACGTTCAAGAACCTCAGCGGCAGGACCGGTTACGCCGGGGTCCATGTGAAGAACTCGTCGGGCATCGTCATCAGGAAGAACAAGTTCACGAAGCTCCGCAACGCCGGTCACATGCACGGCGTGTACCTGGTCAACACAACCGGCAGCACCATCGTCGGCAACACGTTCTCCTCCATCACCGGCGACCCGGTCCGCATCCGCGACGGCAGCCGCAACAACTCCGTCACCGGCAACACCTTCACCAGGTCCGGCACCTACGCGATCTTCAGCGAGTGGCGCGACCACAAGAAGGGCGAGCGCTGCGGCTCCGCCAACACCATCAAGAACAACAGGTACGGCCCCGGCTACTACGGCACCCCCCTCCCCCTCGTCCGCTGGGGCGGCAGGGGCAGCGGCAAAACAGGCCCCGACAAACTGACCTGGAAGACCTGCAAGACCCCCACCATCACCAACAAGGGCGGCAACACCAGGCTCTGAGCAACACGCGGCCGGAAGAACGCGGCGCATGTCGTACCGCACGGGATCCCGCTACTCCCCGACCGTCGGACGCACCATCAGGACCACCCCGGGCGACCGTCTCGCGCAGTCCGTCCTCGTCGGTGTAGTCCGGGGTGTTGGCGCAGGTCACGAGGGGTCCGGCGAGCATCAGGACGCTGGACGCGATTCTTCTCCTTGTGCCGCCGGTCCCCGCACACGCCGGAGGCCCCCGCCCGGTCGGGCAGGGGCCTCATCAGCAGCTGTCAGCAGCACTCGCAGGCAGAGCCGGCGAGCCGGTCGTCAGAGACCGCCCTCGGTCATCCCGTGGACCGCCGGGATCGTGCCCAGCCGGCCCTTCTGGAAGTCCTCGAACGCCTGCTGCAGCTCGTCGCGGGTGTTCATGACGAACGGGCCGTAGTGGGCCATGGGCTCACGGATCGGCTGTCCGCCGAGCAGCACGATCTCCAGGTCGGGCGCGTTGGAGTCCTGCTTCTCGTCCGCCCGCACCGTGAGGGAGGAGCCCGCGCCGAAGACGGCCGTCTGACCGAGGTGGATCGGGCGCCGGTCCGCACCGACGCTGCCGCGCCCGGCGAGCACGTACGCCAGCGCGTTGAAGTCCTCGCGCCACGGAAGCGTGATCTCCGCGCCCGGCGCCACGGTCGCGTGGAGCAGGGTGATCGGGGTGTGGGTGATGCCGGGCCCCTGGTGCCCGTCCAGCTCACCGGCGATGACGCGGAGCAGCGCGCCGCCGTCGGGGGTGGTGAGGAGCTGGACCTGGCCGCCGCGGATGTCCTGGTATCTCGGCGCCATCATCTTGTCCCTGGCCGGGAGGTTCACCCACAGCTGGATGCCGTGGAAGAGTCCGCCGGACATGACGAGGGCCTCCGGCGGCGCCTCGATGTGGAGGAGACCGGAACCGGCCGTCATCCACTGGGTGTCACCGTTGGTGATGGTGCCGCCACCGCCGTGGCTGTCCTGGTGGTCGAAGATCCCGTCGATGATGTAGGTGACGGTCTCGAAGCCACGGTGGGGGTGCCAGGGCGTGCCCTTCGGCTCTCCCGGCGCGTAGTCCACCTCGCCCATCTGGTCCATCATGATGAACGGGTCGAGGTGACGGTAGTTGATCCCGGCGAACGCACGGCGGACCGGGAAGCCCTCGCCCTCGAAGCCGCTGGGCGCGGTCGTCACGGCGAGCACCGGACGGGACACCGCGTCGGTCGACGCGACGACACGGGGCAGGGTCAGCGGGTTCTCGACGGTCACTGCGGGCATGTCGGTACCTCCTTGTGCGTTCACTTTAGTTGATTGTTGAACTTTCTGCCAGGTCTAACGACGAACGCCCGGAGGGCATTCCCTCCGGGCGTTCTTCTCGTCCCGCGATCGACCCCGGACACCGAGCCGGGACCGACACCCCCACCTGCCGTCGCCCACCGAGCCGCACGGCACGTCGGGCGTGGCGCGGAGCTATCCGTACATGCGCCGCATCGCGAACTCCACCATCTGCTCCACCGCCTTCGCGTCGAAGACCATCCGGTGCTCCCCCTCCATGTCGAGGACGAAGCCGTAGCCGGTGGGCAGCAGGTCGATGACCTCGGCGCCGGTGATCACGAAGTACTTGGACTCCTTGCCCGCGTACCGGCGCAGCTCCTTGAGCGAGGTGAACATGGGGATCACCGGCTGCTGCGTGTTGTGCAGCGCCAGGAACCCGGGGTTGTCACCGCGCGGGCAGTAGACCTTGGACGTCGCGAAGACCTGCTGGAAGTCCTCGGCGGCCATCTGACCCGTCGTGAAGGCACGCACCGCGTCCGCGAGGGACGGCGGGGACGGCTCCGGGTACAGCGGAGGCTGCTGCCCGTAACCCCCGCCCATCGGGCCGCCGGGCATCTGCCCCGGCATCTGCTGCCCGGACATGGGCTGCTGCGGCGGGGCGTACTGCTGCTGAGTGCCAGCGCTCTGGTCGTAGCCGTACATGCGGCAAAGCGTAACGAGTCACAGATGACCCAATCGGGCTTGCTTCTTATTACCGGTGGGTAGCATCATCGAAGAGAAGCTACTTGTTGGTATGTGAACTAGCGCGAGGATCCAGTGCCTCGCCGATCCCTCTCTTACGGAGTCGTCGCCATGGGGCACTACAAGTCGAATCTCCGCGACATCGAGTTCAACCTCTTCGAGGTGCTCGGCCGCGACAAGCTGTACGGCACCGGCCCGTTCGCGGAGATGGACACGGACACCGCCAAGAGCATCCTGGAGGAGCTGACCCGCCTCGCCGAGAACGAGCTGGCGGAGTCCTTCACGGACGCCGACCGCAACCCGCCGGTCTTCGACCCGGAGACGAACACCGCCCCGGTCCCGGCCTCCTTCAAGAAGAGCTACAAGGCCTTCATGGAGTCGGAGTACTGGCGGCTCGGCCTGCCCGAGGGCATCGGCGGCACCACCGCCCCCGCCTCCCTGATCTGGTCCTACGCGGAGCTGATCCTCGGCGCGAACCCGGCCGTGTGGATGTACTCCTCCGGCCCGGCCTTCGCCGGCATCCTCTACGACGAGGGCAACGACGTACAGAAGAAGATCGCCCAGATCGCGGTCGAGCGGACCTGGGGCTCCACCATGGTGCTCACCGAGCCGGACGCCGGTTCGGACGTCGGCGCGGGCCGCACCAAGGCGATCCAGCAGGAGGACGGCTCCTGGCACATCGAGGGCGTGAAGCGCTTCATCACCTCCGGTGAGCACGACATGGAGGAGAACATCCTCCACTACGTCCTCGCGCGTCCCGAGGGCCACGGCCCCGGCACCAAGGGCCTGTCCCTCTTCCTCGTCCCGAAGTACCTGTTCGACTTCGAGACCGGCGAGCTGGGCGAGCGCAACGGCGTCTACGCCACGAACGTCGAGCACAAGATGGGCCTCAAGGCCTCCAACACCTGCGAGATGACCTTCGGCGACCGCCACCCCGCCAAGGGCTGGCTGATCGGCGACAAGCACGACGGCATCCGCCAGATGTTCCGCATCATCGAGTTCGCCCGCATGATGGTCGGCACGAAGGCGATCTCCACCCTCTCCACGGGCTACCTCAACGCCCTCGAGTACGCCAAGGAGCGCGTCCAGGGCCCCGACCTGGCGAACTTCATGGACAAGACCGCGCCCAAGGTCACCATCACGCACCACCCCGACGTCCGCCGCTCGCTGATGACGCAGAAGGCCTACGCGGAGGGCATGCGCGCGCTCGTCCTCTACACCGCCTCCGTCCAGGACTCGATCGCGGTGAAGGAGGCGGCCGGCGAGGACGCCTCCACCGAGCACGCCCTGAACGACCTGCTCCTCCCGATCGTCAAGGGCTACGGCTCCGAGAAGGGCTACGAGCAGCTCGCCCAGTCCCTGCAGACCTTCGGCGGCTCCGGCTTCCTGCAGGAGTACCCGATCGAGCAGTACATCCGCGACGCCAAGATCGACACCCTGTACGAGGGCACCACGGCGATCCAGGGCCAGGACTTCTTCTTCCGGAAGATCGTCCGCAACCAGGGCGCCGCGCTGAACTCCCTCGCCGAGGAGATCAAGAAGTTCCTGGCGCTGGGTGAGGGCGGCGAGGAGCTGGCCGGTGCCCGTGAGCACCTCGCCAAAGCCGCGGTCGAACTGGAGGCCATCGTCGGCCTCATGCTCACCGACCTCGCAGCGACCGAGCAGGACGTCAAGAACATCTACAAGGTGGGCCTCAACACCACCCGCCTGCTGCTCGCCTCCGGTGACGTCGTCGTCGGCTACCTGCTCCTCAAGGGCGCCGCCGTCGCCGCCGAGAAGCTGCCGAACGCGTCCGCCAAGGACAAGGCCTTCTACACCGGCAAGATCGCCGCGGCCAAGTTCTTCGCCGCCAACGTCCTGCCCGGCGTCACTCTGGCCCGCAAGATCTCCGAGGGCGTCGACCTCGACCTGATGGAGCTGGACGAAGAGGCGTTCTGACCTCCCGGCCAACGGCCCCGGCGGCGGTGCCGCTCGGGGCCGGGGCCCCACTCCGACGCGGTCGGGTGGTGGACGGGCCCTGCCCGTCCGTCCACCGCCCGTCCCCCCGTTCCTCACACCAGGGCCCGCTCCCAACCCCGGGAGCGGGCCCTCGTACGTCGTTAAGGTGAACCCCATGCGCACACCCCCACGCTTCGATCGCGGCCACACCGACGACCTGATGACCTACCTCGCGGCAAGCCCGTCCCCGTACCACGCGGTGGCGAACGCCGCGGAGCGGCTGGAGAAGGCCGGCTTCCGCCAGGTGTCCGAGACGGACGCGTGGGACGGCTCCCTGGGCGGCAAGTACGTGCTGCGCGGCGGCGCGATCATCGCCTGGTACGTGCCGGAGGGAGCCGAACCCCACACGCCGTTCCGTATCGTCGGCGCCCACACCGACTCCCCCAACCTGCGGGTGAAGCCGCGCCCCGACAGCGGCGCCCACGGCTGGCGCCAGGTCGCCGTCGAGATCTACGGCGGCCCGCTGCTCAACTCCTGGCTGGACCGCGACCTCGGCCTCGCCGGCCGGCTCTCGCTGCGCGACGGCACCAACCGCCTCGTGAACATCGACCGGCCCCTTCTGCGGGTGCCCCAACTCGCCATCCATCTCGACCGTTCCGTCTCCTCCGAGGGCCTGAAGCTCGACAAGCAGCGCCACCTCCAGCCCGTCTGGGGCCTCGGCGACGACGTCCGCGACGGCGACCTGATCGCCTTCCTGGAGCAGGAACTGGGCCTGCCCTCGGGCGAGGTCACCGGCTGGGACCTGATGACCCACTCCGTCGAACCGCCCGCCTACCTGGGCCGCGACAAGGAACTGCTGGCCGCGCCCCGCATGGACAACCTCCTCTCCGTCCACGCCGCCACGGCGGCGCTCGCCGCGGTCGCCACCTCCGGTGACGGCCCGTCGTACATCCCCGTCCTCGCCGCCTTCGACCACGAGGAGAACGGCTCCCAGAGCGACACCGGCGCCGACGGGCCGCTCCTCGGCGGGGTGCTGGAGCGCTCGGTGTTCGCCCGAAGCGGCACGTACGAGGACCGGGCCCGCGCCTTCGCCGGCACGATCTGTCTCTCCTCGGACACCGGTCACGCCGTCCACCCCAACTACGCGGAGCGGCACGACCCCACGCACCACCCGCGCGCGGACGCCGGCCCGCTGCTGAAGGTGAACGTCAACAACCGCTACGCCACCGACGGTTCGGGCCGCGCGGTGTTCGCCGCCGCCTGCGAGAAGTCCGGCGTGCCGTTCCAGACGTTCGTCTCCAACAACTCCATGCCGTGCGGCACGACCATCGGGCCCATCACCGCGGCCCGGCACGGTATCCAGACCGTCGACATCGGCGTCGCCATCCTCTCCATGCACAGCGCCCGTGAACTCTGCGGGGCCAAGGACCCCTACCTCCTGGCGAACGCCCTGGCCGCGTTCCTGGAGGGCTGACCGGCACCCCGCCCGGCACCCGAACGGCCTCCCCCTGTTACTGGCAAGCCAGTTCGGGTACCCGGAGTCCACCGGTAGGACCGAACGACCGGAACGACCGGCCGACCCAACCGGACTGGGAGGGAACACTCATGGGTTTGGGCGGGTGCATCATTCTGATCGCCGTGGGCGCCATCCTCACGTTCGCCACCGACTGGGACATGCAGGGCGTCAACCTCGACCTGGTCGGCATCATCTTCATGATCGTCGGACTGATCGGTGTCGCGACGTTCAGCAGCATCGCCAGGCGCAGGCGGGTCGTGGTGCCGTCCACGACGCCTGTCATCGACGAGGAGCGGCACCACCACCGGGACGGGTACGGCGGCGTGTGACCGCCCCGGTGGGCGACGAGGGCGGCGTCGGCGAACGGTCTCAGCCGAGGCCGGCCGTGCCCTCGTCCATTCCCGCGAGCACCAGCGGCAGCCGGTCCGCGCCACCGGACGACACCCGGACCGGCACACCCCAGTCCTGCTGGTGCACATGGCAGGCCGGGTACTCGTTGGCCGGGTCGTCGTCGCAGGACGCCGCCATCGCCGAGACATGCAGGACGCCCTCGGATATGGAGGGGTTCAGCTCCAGCGTCCGGGACAGGGCCGTGTCCACGCCCTCACCCCCGAGCAGCAGCTCGGGCGGCGTGGAGGAGACGAGCAGACGGGTCGACGGCCCGTACCGTTCGTCGAGCTTCTGCCCGGCGGGCGCCTGGAAGACGACGTCGAGCCGGAGGCTGCCCGGGGCGACCTCGGTGGGCGCGCGCCGGGTGCGGTGGGCGACGGCCTCCACCTTCACCGTCTCCTCCGGCAGCCGCAGCCGGGTCAGCCGGTGCCGGGCGGACTCGACGACCACGATGTCGTCCCCGACGAGCACCGCGTCGCTCGGCTCCCGCAGGTCCGTGGCGAGGGTGGTCACCTCACCCGTGGCCGGGTCGTAGCGGCGCAGCGCGTGGTTGTAGGTGTCGCTGACCGCGACCGAACCGTCGGGCAGGACCGTGACCCCCAGCGGATGCTGGAGCAGCGCCTGGTCGGCGGCGCCGTCGCGGTGCCCGAAGTCGAACAGGCCGGTGCCGACCGCCGTGTGGACCGCCCCGTCGATGTCGACCCAGCGCAGCGCCGACGTCTCGGAGTCGGCGAGCCACAGCCGGTCCGAAGTGGCCGCGAGGCCCGAGGGCTGCGCGAACCACGCCTCGGCACCCGGGCCGTCCACCAGCCCCTCGTTCGTCGTGCCCGCCGCCACGGCGACGGTGCAGTCCTCCGGGTCGTACGTCCACAACTGGTGGACGCCGGCCATCGCGATCCACACCTTGCCGCCGAAGACGGCCACGTCCCACGGTGAGGACAGGTCGACCTCCCAGGCCAGGCCGGAGGTGGGCGAGCCCTGCCACCACTGGCGGCCCGTGCCCGCGAGGGTGGAGACCTCGCCGGTGTCCGGGTCGAGGCGGCGCAGCGCGTGGTTCACGGTGTCGGCGACGACCACCGTCCCGCCGTCCAGCAGCGCCAGGCCCTGCGGCTCACTGAACCGGGCGTGCTCGGCGCCGCCGTCCACGAAGCCGCGCTCACCGGCGCCGTACCGGCGGACGACCGTCTCGCCGTCCGGGGCGAGCCGCACCAGCTGGTGGCGGGTGGTGTCGCTGACGAGGAAGTCCCCGCCGGGCAGGAGCAGCGCCTTCCCGGGGAAGCGCAGCACCGTCGGCTCGGGGTCCGGCGCCACATACGGTCCGTCGCCGCGCCGCAGGGTGCCCTTCGCCTCGTGCTCGGCCTCCAGCTCGGCGACGAGCCGCTCGATGGCGTGCACATGACCCTCGCCCGCGTGCTGGGCGACCACGTACCCCTCCGGGTCGATCACCACGAGGGTCGGCCAGGCCCGTACCGCGTACTGCTTCCAGGTGGCGAGCTCCGGATCGTCGAGGACCGGGTGCTCGACCCCGTATCTCTCGACGGCGTCGACCACCGCCGCGTGCTCCGCCTCGTGCGCGAACTTCGGGGAGTGCACCCCGATGACCACGACGGTGTCACGGTGCTTCTCCTCCAGCTCGCGCAACTCGTCGAGGACATGCAGACAGTTGATGCAGCAGAACGTCCAAAAATCCAGCAGCACTATCTTTCCTCGCAGGTCAGCGAGGGTGTAGTGCGTCCCGCCCGTGTTCAGCCAGCCGCCCTTGCCGGTCAGCTCCGGGGCGCGGACACGGACACGGCGGGGTGCGGGGTGCTGGGTCGTGGAATCGCTCATGGATCAAGGGTGCCACTTGCCCGCGACCCGCCGCTGAGCCTGTGGACAACTCTCGGCCGCCTGTGGACAACATCGCCGGAGGCCTGTGGACAACCTGAGTGCAAGGCCGGCACCTGCGTCCTTTCGGCCTACTGGCGAGGTGGGGTGGCGGGCGCCGGGGAACGTCTGAGGGCATGAGATTCCTCGTACGCGACCGGATCCTCGGCATCGGTGACGACTACTGGATCGAGGACGAGCACGGCAGGAAGGTCTTCCTCGTCGACGGCAAGGCCCTGCGGCTGCGGGACACCTTCGAGCTGAAGGACTCGGCGGGGCGGGTCCTGATCGACATCCGGAAGAAGATGTTCGCGCTGCGCGACACCATGGTGATCGAACGGGAGGGCGAACCGTTGGCCACGGTCCGCCGCAAGCGCCTGTCACTGCTGCGCAACCACTACCGGGTGTCGCTGACGGACGGCACGGAACTGGACGTCAGCGGCAAGATCCTCGACCGCGAGTTCCTCATCGAGTACCAGGGCGAGACCCTCGCCGTCGTCTCCCGCAAATGGCTGCACGTCAGGGAGACGTACGGCCTCGACGTCGTCCGCGACGACGCGGACCCGTCGCTGCTGATCGCCGTGACGGTGTGCGTGATCAACCTGGCGGAGCGGGAGAGGGGGATCGACTAGGAGGGAGACCAGAGGGACGGAAGAAAGCGTCGGCCGGGGGTCAGCGAGGCGGGGTCTCCAGGCCCAGCCGCCGGTCCTTCAGGGCCGGGAACTGCTCGCGGGTCGTCGCGACCCTCGCCGCGTCGAGGTCCACGGTGACGACCTCCTCCCCGGAGCCCGCCTCGGCCAGCACCTCACCCCAGGGGTCGACCACGATCGAGTGACCGGCCTGCGGAACTCCCGCGTGCGTGCCCGCCGTTCCACAGGCGAGGACGTACGCCTGGTTCTCGACGGCCCTGGCCCTGGCGAGCAGGGTCCAGTGGGCGCGGCGGCGTTCGGGCCAGCCGGCGGGGACGACGAAGGTCTCGGCGCCGGCGTCGACGAGGCCGCGGAAGAGTTCGGGGAAGCGGAGGTCGTAGCAGGTGGCGACGCCGAGGGTGGTGTCCGGCAGGCGGACCGTCACCAGCTCCTCGCCCGCGCCCATCAGGACGGCCTCGCCCTTGTCGAAGCCGAAGCGGTGGATCTTGCGGTAGGCGGCGGCGAGCTCACCGGCGGGGGAGAAGACGAGGGACGTGTTGTAGAGGGGGCCTTCGGGGTCCCGCTCGGGGATCGAGCCGGCGTGCAGCCAGACGCCCGCGTCGGCCGCCGCCTTGGCCATCGCCTCATGGGTCGGCCCGTCGAGCGGCTCGGCCTCCGCGGTGAAGGATTCGAACGCGAATGCGCCGGTGGTCCACAACTCCGGGAGAACGACGAGATCGGCTCCGGCCTGCTCACGGACCAGCGAAGCCACCCGACGCCTGCGCGAATCGACCGATTCGTCCTCGTCTACACCGATCTGAAGGAGCGAGGCGCGCACACTACCACCGTCCTGGCATTCGAGCCGTCAAACACGGGCCTACGATCGTCACACGAAAGCACTGCCGGGGTGCCGCACAGCAGCGTAACTTAACGTTCCACAGCACCCACTGACCGCCGCCGACGCCCACCCCCCGCCGTCAACGCCGACGCCCCTACTGAAGACCACCCGCCACGTAGCCGACACGCACCGACCGTACTGACACGTACCGACCGCCCGAGGGGTCCCGTTCCGTGAGTCTGCATCCCACTCTTCAGCCCTACGCCGACGCCTGGACCCACGCAGTGGATGCGATAGCCGAATTGGTGGCACCGCTCGTGGAGGGCGAGTGGAACAGGCGGACGCCGTGCCCCGGCTGGTCGGTGCGCGATGTGGTCTCCCATGTCATCGGCATGGACTGCGAGATGCTGGGCGACCCGCGGCCGATCCACACCCTGCCGCGGGACCTGTACCACGTGCGCACGGAGCACCAGCGGTACATGGAGATGCAGGTGGACGCCCGCCGCCACCACACGGCGCCGGAGATGACGTCCGAGCTGGAGTACACGATCATCCGCCGCAACCGCCAGCTGCGGAACGAGTCGCGGCAGCCCGACCACAAGGTGCGCGGCCCGCTCGGCACGGAACTGACCCTCGAACAGGCGATGCGTAATCGCGCCTTCGACACGTGGGTCCACGAACAGGACCTGCGGGCGGCGCTCGGCCAGCCGGGGAACCTGGACTCGCCGGGCGCGTACATCGTCCGGGACGAGCTGCTCTCCGTCCTGCCGAAGGTCGTCGCGGAGGACGCCCAGGCCCCGCGCAGTTCGGCCGTCGTCCTCGATGTGCACGGCCCGGTGGAGTTCATCCGCACGGTCCGCGTCGACATCCAGGGCCGAGGCACCCTGGAGACCTCGCCCGCGCTCGGCCCCGCCGCCACCCTCACCCTGGACTGGGAGACCTACGTCCGCCTCGCCTGCGGCCGCGTCACCGCCGACGCGGTCGCCGACCGCATCAAGGCGGAGGGCGACCCCCACCTGATCGCGGCCATCCTCCACGCCTTCGCGGTGACGGTGTAGCAGACGGCGGTGCAGCGGACGGCGGCGGGCGTCGCGCCCGCTACGCCCCCCTCACTCGGCCCCGATCACTCGTAGCGACCTGAGTGTGCCCTCACGCCGGTACGTGCACCGTCTCCACCCGGCTGGCGACCAGGCGTTCCCGTTCGCGGCGGGCCGCTCGGGCGCGCAGGCGGAGGATCTGGGTCAGGCCCAGGGCCTGGAGGACGAAGACGGCGGAGAAGGCGATGCGGTAGTTGTCGTTCGTGAGGTCGAGGAGGACGCCGACGGCCAGCAGGGTCGTCATGGAGGCGAC
This sequence comes from Streptomyces sp. NPDC030296, assembly GCF_055572815.1. Taxonomy (NCBI): domain Bacteria; kingdom Bacillati; phylum Actinomycetota; class Actinomycetes; order Kitasatosporales; family Streptomycetaceae; genus Streptomyces; species Streptomyces sp. NPDC030296. Next base: position 275,846 of record NZ_JBVICQ010000007.1, on the reverse strand, counting down.
GAAACCGCCCATGTTGGTGATCCCGGAGGCCGTGCCCTGACGTTCCGGCGGGTTCGCGGGACGGGCGAAGTCGAAGCCGAGCATCGAGGCGGGGCCACAGGCGCCGAGGACCGCGCACAGGACGATCAGCAGCCACATCGGCGCGTGCTCACCGGGATGGATGAGCGTGGTCGCCCAGACCGCCGCCGTCGCGAGCACCGTGCCGAGCGCCAGCGGCAGCCGCGCCGCGTGGTGCCGGGCCACGATCTGGCCGTACACCAGTCCGACCACCATGTTGGACAGGACGACGAGGGTGAGCAGATCACCGGCGGTGGCCCGGCTCAGCCCCTGCGCCTCCACCAGGAACGGCAGCCCCCACAACAGGAGGAACACCATCGCCGGGAACTGCGTGGTGAAGTGCACCCACAGCCCGAGCCGGGTGCCCGGCTCCCGCCAGGACGCCGCGATCTGCCGCCGCACGTACGCCGCCCCCTGGTGCGGGAAGGGCTCCGGTTCGTGCCCGTCCGGGTGGTCCTTCAGGAACAGCAGGGTGAGGACGAGGACGACGAGCCCGGCGACGGAGCTGCCCGCGAACGCCGCCGTCCAGCCCACCCCGTGCAGCAGCCGGGCCAGCACAAGCGTAGACACCAGGTTGCCCGCCATGCCGGCGAGCCCCGCGAACTGCGCGATCAGCGGACCGCGCCGGGCCGGGAACCAACGGGTACCGAGTCGCAGCACACTGATGAACGTCATCGCGTCGCCGCAGCCCAGCAGCGCCCGCGAGGCCAGCGCCATGCCGTACGACGGTGCCAGCGCGAAGCCGATCTGACCGGCCGTGAACAGCACCACCCCGAGGGTCAGCACCTTCTTCGTGCCGAGGCGGTCCACCAGCAGGCCCACCGGAATCTGCATGCCCGCGTACACGAGCAGTTGCAGGATCGAGAACGTGGACAGGGCGGAGGCGCTCACATGGAAGCGGTCGGCGGCGTCGAGGCCGGCCACTCCCAGCGACGTACGGAAGATGACGGCGACGAAGTAGACCGAGACGCCGATACTCCACACGGCGAGGGCACGGCGGCCACCGGGCGGGTCTCCGGGCAGCGCGGCGGACGAGGACAGGGAGGGGCGACTCAACGGACGTCCCCCCGCGCCAGGTTGGAGAACCAGTTCACATGACGGTGGACGAGGCTCACGGCCGCCTCCGCGTCCCCCGCGCGCAGCGCCCGGAGGATCTCCTCGTGCTCGGTGAGCGTCTTGGTGATGCGGTCGGGGTGCGCGTGCATGAAGGCGACGCCCATGCGCAGCTGTCGGTCGCGGAGTTGGTCGTAGAGACGGGAGAGGATCTCGTTGCCGCCGCTGCGGACGATCTCGGCGTGGAAACAGCGGTCGGTCACCGCCGCCCCCGCCAGGTCACCGGCGGCGGCCTGCGCCTTCTGCTGTTCGAGGAGTTCCTCCAGGCGGGCGATGAGCCGCGGGGAGGCCGGGACCGTCTTGCGGACCGCGTGCTCCTCGACGAGCTGCCGGGTCTCGACCACGTCGGCGATCTCCTGCGCGGACACCGGCAGGACCAGCGCGCCCTTCTTCGGGTAGAGCTTGATCAGCCCTTCGACCTCCAGCCGCAGCAGCGCCTCCCGCACCGGCGTCCGGGACACCCCGACCGCCTCGGCCAGCTCGCCCTCGGTGAGCAGGGTGCCGCCCTCGTAGCGACGCTCCAGCACACCCTGCTTGACGTGCGCGTACACACGGTCGGCGGCGGGGGGCCGCTTGACGGCCGGGACTGCGGACGGACGGGGCTTCGAGGGTGCTGCGGAGGCCATGGCCACAGCATAGATACAACACGTACGCATCGCCCGCCCCGTCCACGATCCGGAACGAACCCCCTGTGACACCCACCCTGGAGCCGCCGGAGTCCTGTGAGATGGGCCGTAATTGACCCCCGCGCCACCCGCAGCACAACCTTTTGTGCTACTCACTTGTCACACGAGAAGCGGCCCTGCTGTGCCTGCCGACCCGGCTCCCAACCGGCCGCGCTCCTCAGACATTTGACACAATCGGGGTACTTGACTTGATTACCGCCATAAAGGGTGCACGTGTCCGCAGAGCCGCTGCCGTAGCCGTCACCACCGGTGCGGTGGTGGTGGCTGGAGTCGCCGGCTCCGCTCCGGCGCAGGCCGCTCCGCCGAAGCCGACGATCACCGCCAAGGGCGGGTTCGTGATGAACAACTCCAACGGAAAGAGCCTGTTCACCAAGGCCGCCGACACCCCGCGTGCCACCGGCTCCACCACCAAGATCATGACCGCCAAGGTCGTGCTGTCGCAGAAGAACCTGAACCTGGACGCCAAGGTCACGGTCTCCAAGGTGTACAGCGACTACATCGTCAAGAACCAGGCTTCCCACGCCGGTCTGATCGTCGGCGACAAGGTCACCGTCCGTCAGCTGCTCTACGCCTTGATGCTTCCGTCGGGGTGCGACGCCGCGTACGCCCTGGCCGACAAGTTCGGGACGGGCTCGACGCGTTCCGCACGCGTGAAGTCGTTCATCGGCAAGATGAACTCCACCGCGAAGAGCCTCGGCATGACCAACACGAAGTTCGACTCGTTCGACGGCATCAGCAACGGCTCGAACTACTCAACGCCGCGTGACCTCACCAAGCTCGCCAGCAACGCGCTGAAGAACACCACGTTCAAGTCGATCGTGGGCACGAAGGTCACCAAGCAGAAGGTGACGACCAAGAGCGGCGGCTACCGCTACTACACCTGGGAGAACACCAACAAGCTGCTCGGCTGGAGGGGCACCTACGGTGTGAAGACCGGCTCCGGCACCCAGGCCAAGTACTGCCTCGTCTTCGCCGCCACCCGCAACGGCAAGACCGTCGTGGGTGCGGTCCTCACCGCGCCGTCCGCGGACAACCGCACCGCGGACGTGAAGAAGCTGATGGACTACGGCTTCGCCGCGATGTGACCGCGCCCTCACCATAGGTGCGGAAGGGGGCCACCGCCCAACCGCGGTGGCCCCCTTCGCCGTTCCCACCACAAGCCGATTCCGCGATCCTCGCTCGCGATAGTGAACATCACCCATTCAGCTGGCATATTCGATTTCCTCCGCCCTACGTTCCGCAGCGGAGGTGGTTCAGATGATCGAACCCAGCAAGCACCAACCCGACCCCCGGACGCAGCGCGACGCCATCGACGCCGGCGACTTCGTGTACGCCGCCACCGGGGCCCGCGTCCGCCGCCTGGCCATGCCGGACGGGACGCATTGGTTTCCGGCGGTGGATGTCTGCAAGCAGTTGGGGCACACCAACTCGCGACAGGCACTCTCGGATCACGTCCCGGACGAGCACCGAGACATTCTCGAGACCGTAACTGGGGCTTACGGTCTCGGCATTCCCGCAGGTAGGGAGTGGCGCCGAGACTTGAACGTCATCTCTCTGCAAGGTCTCGTCCTGCTCGTCGGCGCCTGCACCAAGCCGGAGTGCGCGCCCTTCAAGCAGTGGGTCGCCGAAGTGATCGAGACCATTCAGCGCGAGGGCTCCTACACCCTGGAGGAGGCCGAGGTGCAGCCCGCCGGCCCGGGCGCCCCCATCGCCTACGCCATGCCCGAGCAGATCGCCGACGCCATCGTCCGGCTGGAGGAGCGCAACCTCCAGGCCGACGAGCAACTGGCGGTCACCCAGCAGAAGTCACTCGCTCTGCAGCAGCAAATGGTCGAGACACAGCAGACGATGCTGGAGACACAGCAACAGATGGTGGACACCCAGCAACAGATGCTGGAGGCGCAGAAGCAAATGGCAGAGATGCAGCGAGCCGGCCTCGTCGCCCAGCAAGCCATGGCCCAGGCCATGGAGCGCATCGCCAACCGGCTCGACGCTCTCTCCGTCGAACACCCGCCCCCTTCCGGCACCCCCTCCGCCACCGCGTTCGAGACGCACCCCACCACCGAGTCCGTGCTGGCCGACTGGCGTGAGCGGCTGTCGGTGACGGCGGACGTCTGGACCGTGGCCGTCGTGATCGCCCCCGTGCTCGTCGAGGAGGGTGAACTGCGTCAACCGCTGGAGGCGATCGCCGCCCGTACGGGGCTGTCCGTCCAGCGCGTCAACGACTGCCTGCGGCTGCTGCGCAAGCACGCCTGCATCCGCCCGCAGGGCGCAACGGAGGACGGGGCGCCGGTGTACGTGCTCAACCAGCGCTGACGAGGGCTTGAACAGGACCCACGACGAAGGGGCCGGTCGCAAGACGAATTTGCGACCGGCCCCTTCACCATGAGCCTATCGTGCACAAGGCGGTGTCACGCCCAGGTGATCAGCCTCTTCGGCTGTTCCAGGATCGCGGCGACGTCCGCGAGGACCTTGGACCCCAGCTCCCCGTCCACCAGCCGGTGGTCGAAGCTGAGCGCCAGGGTCGTCACCTGACGCGGCTTGACCTTGCCCTTGTGGACCCACGGCTGCGGCTTGATCGCGCCGACGGCGAGGATCGCCGACTCGCCCGGGTTCAGGATGGGCGTGCCGGTGTCGATGCCGAAGACACCGACGTTGGTGATGGTGACCGTGCCGCCCTGCATGGCGGCCGGGGAGGTGCGGCCTTCCTTCGCCGTGGACACCAGCTCGCCCAGGGACTCGGCGAGTTGCGGCAGCGTCTTCGCGTGCGCGTCCTTGATGTTCGGCACGATCAGACCGCGCGGCGTGGCGGCCGCGATGCCCAGGTTCACGTAGTGCTTGACGACGATCTCCTGGGCCGCCTCGTCCCAGGAGGCGTTGATGTCCGGGTTGCGCTTGATCGCGACCAGCAGGGCTTTGGCGATCAGCAGGAGCGGGTTCACCCGCAGGCCCTGCATGTCCTTGTCCTGCTTGAGTTCCTCGACCAGCTTCACCGTGCGCGTCACGTCGACCGTGACGAACTCCGTGACGTGCGGGGCGGTGAACGCCGAGCCGACCATCGCCGCGGCCGTCGCCTTGCGGACGCCCTTGACGGGGACACGGGTCTCGCGGGCGCCGTCGTACGACACCACCGGCGCCGGAACGGCGGCGGCGGCCGCGACCGCGACGGGCGCCGCCGTGGCGGGCTCGGGCGTCTTCGGCGGGGCCACCGCCGCGTGGACGTCCTCGCGGGTGATGATGCCGTCCGGGCCGGACGGGGTGACCGTCGCCAGGTCGACACCGAGGTCCTTGGCCAGTTTGCGCACCGGCGGCTTCGCCAGTGGGCGCGGCGCCGAGACGGCGTGCGGGCCGTGGCCGTTCAGCTCGCCCTGGACGGACTGGAGGGCGGTGGCGCCGTACAGGGTGTCCTCGACGGGCGCCGCGGCGGCCGGGACGCCCTTGCGGGGGCGCCGCTTCGTGGACGACTCGGCGACGCCATAGCCGACGAGGACCGGCTTGCGGCCCTCCGGCTTGGCCGGGGCGGGCTTGGCCGGGGCGGGCTCAGCCGGCCGCGGCTCGGCGGCGGGCTTCGCGGGCGCCTCCTCGGCGGGCGCGGGGGCGGCGCCGCCCGACACGTCCACCGCGATGATGGACGTGCCGACGTCGACGGTGGTGCCCTCGGGGAAGTGCAGGGCGCGTACGACGCCGTCGTACGGAATGGGCAGTTCGACGGCGGCCTTGGCCGTCTCGACCTCGCAGACGATCTGGCCGTCGGTGACGGTGTCACCGGGCTGGACGTACCACTTGAGGATCTCGGCCTCGGTGAGTCCCTCGCCCACGTCGGGCATCTTGAACTCGCGCAGAGACGTGTCTGTCATCGTCGTCACGGACCTCTCCCTCAGTACGCCAGCGAGCGGTCGACGGCGTCGAGCACCCGGTCCAGACCCGGCAGGTACTCCTCCTCGAGACGCGCCGGCGGATACGGGGCGTGGTACCCACCGACCCGGAGGACGGGGGCCTCCAGGTGGTAGAAGCACCGCTCGGTGATGCGGGCGGCGATCTCGGCGCCCGAGCCGAAGAAGACCGGGGCCTCGTGGACCACGATCAGCCGGCGGGTCCGCTCCACGGACGCCTGGATCGTGTCGAAGTCCAGCGGGGACACCGACCGCAGGTCCAGGACCTCCAGGGACTTGCCCTCCTCGGCGGCCGCGTCGGCGGCCTCCTGGCAGAGCTTCACCATGGGGCCGTACGCGGCGAGGGTGAGGTCCGTGCCCTCACGGACCACACGGGCCTTGTGCAGGGGGCCGGGGATCGCGTCCGGGTTGACCTCGGCCTTGTCCCAGTAGCGGCGCTTCGGCTCGAAGAAGATCACCGGGTCGTCGCTCTGGATGGCCTGCTGCATCATCCAGTAGGCGTCCGACGCGTTCGACGGCGAGACCACCTTCAGGCCCGCCACGTGCGCGAACAGCGACTCCGGGGACTCCGAGTGGTGCTCGACGGCGCCGATGCCGCCGCCGTAGGGGATGCGGACGACGACCGGCAGCTTGACCTTGCCCAGCGAGCGGGCGTGCATCTTGGCGAGCTGGGTGACGATCTGGTCGTACGCGGGGAAGACGAAGCCGTCGAACTGGATCTCGACCACCGGGCGGTAGCCCCGCAGGGCGAGACCGATGGCCGTGCCGACGATGCCCGACTCGGCGAGCGGGGTGTCGATGACCCGGTCCTCGCCGAAGTCCTTCTGGAGGCCGTCCGTCACCCGGAACACGCCGCCGAGCTTGCCGACGTCCTCGCCCATGACGAGGACCTTCGGGTCGGCTTCGAGGGCCTTGCGCAGCGATTCGTTGATCGCCTTGGCCAGCGCCATGTTCTTCGGCGCCGAGATCGACGCCGATGTCGCGGTCTGCGTGGTCATCGCTACTTGCCCTCCTCTACGTCCACGTCGGCGAACGACGCCTGGTACGCGGCGAACTGCGCGCGCTCCTCGTCCACCAGCGCGTGCCCGTCCGCGTACACGTTCTCGAAGATGGCGAAGTGGTCGGGGTCCGGCATGGCACGCACCACTTCGCGCACTCGCCTTCCCAACGCCTCGCTCTCCGCTTCGAGTTCCGCGAAGAATCCCTCGTTCGTGTCGGTTTCGGACTCGAGGTAGCTGCGCAGGCGCGCGATCGGGTCCTTCGCCTCCCAGGCCACCCGCTCGTCGTCGTGGCGGTAGCGGGTCGGGTCGTCGGAGGTGGTGTGGGCGCCCATGCGGTAGGTGTACGCCTCGACCAGGGTGGGGCCCTCGCCCCGGCGGGCGCGCTCCAGCGCCCACTTGGTGACCGCGAGGCAGCCCAGGACGTCGTTGCCGTCGACACGGACGCCCGGGAAGCCGAAGCCCTGGGCGCGCTGGTACAGCGGGACGCGGGTCTGCTTCTCGGTGGGCTCGGAGATCGCCCACTGGTTGTTCTGGCAGAAGAACACGACGGGGGCGTTGTAGACCGCGGAGAAGGTGAACGCCTCGGCGACGTCGCCCTGGCTGGAGGCGCCGTCACCGAAGTAGGCGATGACCGCCGAGTCGGCGCCGTCCTTGGCGATGCCCATCGCGTAGCCCGTGGCGTGCAGCGTCTGGGAGCCGATGACGATCGTGTAGAGGTGGAAGTTGTTGCCGTTCGGGTCCCAGCCGCCGTTGTTCACGCCGCGGAACATGCCGAGCAGGTTGGTCGGGTCGACGCCGCGACACCAGGCGACGCCGTGCTCGCGGTAGGTGGGGAAGACGTAGTCGTCCTCGCGGGTGGCGCGGCCGGAGCCGATCTGGGCGGCCTCCTGGCCGAGCAGGGACGCCCAAAGGCCCAGCTCGCCCTGGCGCTGCAGGGAGGTGGCCTCGGCGTCGAAACGACGGGTCAGCACCATGTCGCGGTACAGGCCGCGCAGCTCGTCGTCGGTGATGTCGGCGACGAACGGGTCGTACTCCGCGTTCTTGACTCGCTTGCCCTCGGGCGTCAGCAGCTGGACGAGCTCGGGCTCGGTCCCGCCGGTCGTCTTCTTCGCAGTGGCGCGCCTGGTGCCGGTGGTGCCGGCCGCCTTGCTGCCGGTGCTGCCGGTCTTGCCTGCGGCGCTGCGTCGCGTCGTCTTGCGCGCGGCAGTGCTCTCCACGGTCACGTGTGCTCCTCCGTCGGTCCGGCCCCCGGGATTGCCGGTAGACCAGTGCGGCTCGCCTGATCCCGGAACCCGTGCACGGGGTGGGTGCCCTTGGCCGGGAACAGACGTGACAGGTGCCCCGGCGAGCGCCCTGCACGAGGCACGTTACCCAGTGCGCCACATTCCTGTGAAACCCCTATTGACCTGCGAGTTTCCTTGGATTTCCAAGTATTTCGGTACTAGGGGATCCAAGTAAGTCGCGCCGTGGGGAAACACCTGCTGGTCACAGCACTGGTCACAGCCTGGCAGGGGGCCGGAACACGGGCACGTTATCCCGGCCACCCCGGCCACGGGAAGACTTCACTTTCGAGGGCCGTTAGGGGTGGGTCGCCCGTCCCCGTACGAACCACGTACGAAACCCCCAAACGGAAGAGGCCCCCGTGAAAGGGGGCCTCGATCCGTCACTCCTCGTCGCCGCCGGTGACACCGCTCGTCAGACCGCCGGCGTCGGCTCCACCGGTCTCCTCGTCCGGCGGCGCGCTGTCCGTGGGCTCCGGTTCCTGCGAAGTCGTCGGCTCCTCCTCCGGGGGTTCCTCGCTCGAAGGCTCCTCGGCCGGCTCGCTCTGCGTGGGCTTCTCACTGAAGCTCGGCGTCCGCGGGACCGAGGGCGAGTAGTTCTGGTTGTTCCCCGAGTCGGTGCTGCCGCCCGAGTCGTCCTGGCTCTCCTCGGCGCTCGGCGACTCGTCGTCCTTCTTGTCCTTGCTGGACGAGGAGGCCGACGGCGACTTGGTGACCTCGTTGTCGTTGCCGGTCTTCTCACCGTTGCCGTTCAGCGCCAGGGCGACGCCCGCCGCGATGGCGATCACCGCGAGGACCGCGAGGATCCACAGCTTGCCGCGGCCGCTGCCCCGGTTGCCGCCGCCCTCGAAGCCGCCGTCGTCGCGGCCGCCGCCGTAGCCGGGCAGGATCGGCTGCGGGATCTGCGAGGTGCCCTCGCCGGGGTGGGGCATGACGGTCGTCCCGGCCATACCGCCCGGCGGGGTGTGCCGGCCCTCGTGCATGGTGACGGGCCCGGTGTTCCAGGTGCCGGTGTGGCTGCCCTGGTCGTACAGCATCTCCAGGCCGTACTGGACGAGGCCGCGCATCTCCTCGGCCGTCTGGAAGCGGTCGTCGGGCTCCTTGGCGAGGGAGCGCATGACGAGGCCGTCGAGCTCCGGCGGTGCCGCCTGGGCGACCTCGGAGGGCGGGACCGGGATGTCCTGGACGTGCTGGTAGACCACCGACAGCGGGGTCTCGCCGACGAAGGGCGGGCGCAGCGCCAGCAGTTCGTAGAGCAGGCAGCCCGTGGCGTAGAGGTCGGAGCGGTGGTCGACGGCCTTGCCGAGCGCCTGCTCCGGCGACAGGTACTGGGGCGTGCCCATGACCATGCCGGTCTGCGTCATCGTGGTGGACGCGCCGTGCAGGGCGCGCGCGATGCCGAAGTCCATCACCTTCACCGCGCCGTTGGTGGTGATGATGACGTTGGCCGGCTTGATGTCACGGTGCACGATGCCGTGCTGGTGGGAGTAGGCGAGCGCCTCGAGGACACCCGAGACGATGATCAGCGCCTGCTCGGGGCCGGGTGCCTCGGCGTTGAGCAGCAGGTCACGGATGGTGCGGCCCTCGACCAGCTCCATGACGATGTACGGCACGGGGGTGCCGTTCACGACGTCCTCGCCGGAGTCGTAGACCGCCACGATGGAGTGGTGGTTGAGGCCGGCCACGGACTGCGCCTCGCGCGTGAAGCGGGCCTTGGAGACGGGGTCCTCGGCGAGGTCCGAGCGCAGCAGCTTGACCGCGACCGTACGACCGAGGCGTACGTCCTCGGCCGCGAACACCTCGGCCATGCCGCCCCGGCCGAGTCTGTGCGTCAGCCGGTAACGACCGTCGCCGACAAGCCCGCCGTTGCCCCACTGCTCCGGCGCATCTGACATTCCGCCGCCAGTCGCCTCGGGGTCGGACGGGCCCTGAGAGCGCTGCTGCTGTGCCATCAGTCCTCGCCGTCGTTTCTGCCCGCGGTCCGCGCGGTTCTTGTTACGGTCTCCGTCGGCCACGCTACAGCCTTCCCGCAAGGGGCCGGTCCGACTTGGGCACGCGACCGGCAACGAGGGGGCTCGCGACGGATTCAAGGTGGATTCAGGGATTGACCGGCCATGAAACCCGCCCCGCGCGCACTCGTGCAAGTTCTGTGTACCGGGCGTACGCCCCCTGTAACGCTTCCGCGACGCTTCTTTCGCGTACGGTCACGGAACGGGCACCGCGCTTGACGTGTCAGTGCCCTGGGGCAGACTTGGCCGGGAATAGCACAGAGGATCACCGGGATCACCGGTCGCGGACCCCCGCCGAGGGGCTCCGCGCGCGCCGATGGGGGACGCAGGAAGATGAGCCAGGACGCCGCACAAGGCCGGTACGCGGGGCGTTCGCTCGCCGGCGGCCGCTATCAGCTGCGTGACCTGCTCGGCGAGGGCGGCATGGCATCCGTCCACCTCGCGTACGACTCTGTGCTCGACCGACAGGTCGCTATCAAGACACTTCACACCGAGCTCGGGCGTGAGCAGGCCTTCCGCGAGCGCTTCCGCCGCGAGGCGCAGGCCGTGGCGAAGCTCACCCACACGAACATCGTCTCGGTCTTCGACACCGGCGAGGACGACCTCGACGGCTTGACGACGCCGTACATCGTCATGGAGTACATCGAGGGCAGGCCGCTGGGTTCGGTCCTCGACGCGGACATCCAGCAGCTGGGCGCGATGCCCGCCGACAAGGCGCTGAAGATCACCGCGGATGTGCTGGCGGCCCTGGAGATCAGCCACGAGATGGGCCTGGTCCACCGGGACATCAAGCCGGGCAACGTGATGATGACCAAGCGCGGTGTCGTCAAGGTCATGGACTTCGGCATCGCTCGCGCCATGCAGTCCGGTGTCACCTCGATGACGCAGACCGGCATGGTCGTCGGCACCCCGCAGTACCTCTCGCCCGAGCAGGCCCTCGGCCGGGGTGTCGACGCCCGCTCCGACCTGTACTCGGTCGGCATCATGCTGTTCCAGCTGACGACCGGGCGGCTGCCGTTCGAGGCGGACTCGCCGCTGGCCATCGCGTACGCCCACGTCCAGGAGGAGCCGGTCGCTCCCTCCTCGATCAACCGTTCGCTGCCGCCGGCCGTGGACGCCCTCGTCGCCCGCGCGCTGAAGAAGAACCCGAACGAGCGGTTCCCGAGCGCCGAGGCCATGCGGGACGAGTGCCTGCGGGTCGCCGCCTCCCTCCAGCCCGTCGCGCCGAGCATCGTGCCGGGCGCCCAGACGTCGAACGGCGCCGGGGTGTCGTCGGCGGTCTTCCCGCCCATCGACCAGACGGGTGCGCCGCAGTCGGGCAGTGTCCAGACGCCGTACCAGCCGCCGTCGACGGGCGGCTACGGCCACCCGACGCCCGCGCCGACCCCCGCCCCGTCGTACGGCTATCCGCAGCAGGGCGGGTACCAGACGCCCCCGCAGACCTCCGCGTACGCGCCGCAGCAGGGCGCCGCCACCCCGCCGCCGTACAACATGACGCCGCAGCAGTCCTCCCTGTCGGCCGGGCACTCCGGGAGCGGCAAGAGCAACAAGGGTGTCGTCATCGGCGCGATCGTCGTCTCGCTCGTCGCGATCGGCGGTCTGATCACGGCCCTCACGCTGAACGGCAAGGACGACGAGGGCGGCGACGACGGCGCCAAGGCGTCCTCCTCGCCGACCGTCGTCGAGGGACACAAGGGCCCCGACACGTCGAAGGTCGTCGAGACCACCGAGTGCACGGAGCCGGTCGAGTCCTACAACGACCCCGAGAAGATCGAACTCCCGGACTTCACCTTCAAGAACATCGAATCGGTGAAGAAGTGCCTCCAGGCCGCGGGCTGGGAGTACGACACCAAGAAGGTCGACGAGAACACGTACGGCGAGGACACCGTCATGGAGCAGTACCCCTCGGCGAACGAGGACGTCGACCCCAAGCAGATGCCGACGATCGTCCTCAAGGTCTCCACGGGCAACCCGGCCTGACACCGGCCGCCACCGACGGGGAAGGGCCCGGCACTCCGTGTGCCGGGCCCTTCTCGTGCCTACGGTGGGGGGGTTGTCGCGGGGCCGCGTGGGCCGCGGAGGCCTTAGAGGTAAGGGCCGCCCGAGCGGCCGAGCGTGCGGGGGTCGTCGTCCCCCTCGTGGCCGCCGACGCCGGGGGGCAGGGCGCGCCGCATCTGCTCCAACTGGGCCCGGGCCGCCATCTGCTGGGCGAACAGCGTGGTCTGGATCCCGTGGAAGAGGCCTTCGAGCCAGCCGACCAACTGGGCCTGCGCGATCCGCAGTTCCGCGTCGCTGGGGATCGCCTCGTCGGTGAAGGGCAGGGAGAGCCGTTCGAGTTCCTCGACCAACTCGGGTGCCAGCCCGTCCTCCAGTTCCTTGACGGAGCTGGCGTGGATCTCCTTCAGCCGGGCCCGGCTCGCCTCGTCGAGGGGTGCCACCCGCACCTCCTCGAGCAGCTGCTTGATCATGCTGCCGATGCGCATGACCTTCGCGGGCTGTTCCACCATCTCCGTCACGGGAACCTCGCGGGAGTCCTCGTCTCCACCACCGCCCACCGCCATTCCGTCCTGGCCCACGACCAGGATCTGGGGCTGTTCGGGCGACCGTTCGTTCCTCGGCATCTCCATGCCGCCATTCTCTCGCACGCCTACACCTCACCATCGTGGTGCCCCCGACGCAGGGTGATCCACCGTTTACGTAGGAGGTCCGGACGTTCCGGGGGCCGGGCGACGGCACTCTCGGTGGAGCTTGAGGGGGGACGTTGGGGGTTCGCGGGGGTTGGGGGGTGATGGCTCGGGGCTCTGGGACGGCGGTGGTTCCGGGCGGTAGGGGTCAGTGGCGTGGCCCCCGGCCTGGGGCGTCGGTGCCCCCGGCTTTGGAGCATCGGTTGCTCCCGGCCTGGTGGCTTGCTGCTCTCGCGCGGGTCGCCGCCGGTCATCGGCCGGGTGAGGCCGAGATGCCGGGGTGTGGGGTGCGTGTGACGCTGAGGTCGTGGTTCCTCGACTCAGGCTCTGTTCGTCGCACGTGACGGGACTGGTCCTCGTCACGGGACTCCTCATGGTCCCGGTGGCGGGCACGGTGCCGTCCGTCCACGCGGCCGTCGAGCCCGCCCCCGGCTCCTCCTGGGCCGGCAGCCGCGCGGGAGAGGGCCGGGAGCGCCCGGGGCGCCCGGACGCGGGGCTCATGGACCCGGAGGACCTCTACGGGACCTCCGAGGAGCCGACCCCGACCACGGACGACCCTGCGGACGACGCGACCTCCGAGCCGTCGCGGAACGCCGCGCGGCCCGCCGCCTCACCCGTCGGCCGAGCGGGCGCCGAAGCCGCCGAGGGACCCGTGCTGGAGGCCCTCGCCCTGGGCGGCGGCCTCATGCTGATGGGCATCGGCCTGGGCCTGGCTTTCGTGGGGTTGCGGATCCGGAGGAGCTGAAGGCGGGCGGGGCCGGCCGTTCCGCCGCGACGGCCGCCAGCGGCCTTCATACGGCTCCTCGTACGGCGTTCGAGTGGCTTGAACGGTCACTCGTACGGGCCATACGGCCGGGGTCGCCGCCGGCGCGGAAAGGCGCCGCGAGCGACACGGCGGAGGACGGGCGGCTGACACGGCCCCGGCCGAGCGTTGCCGACGGACGCGGCTGGAGCGGGGTGGCGGCCGCGGCCCGGAGTGAGCCGCCGGCCCGACGGGGCGAGAGCCGTGGCCGCGACCCGCCCTCCCCTTGGCTACGGCACCACCAGCAGCACCTTGCCCACGTGGCCGCTCTCCTCCAGGACCCGGTGGGCCGTGGCCGCGTCGTGCATCGGGATCTCCTGGTCGACGACGGGGACCACCCGGCCACCGGTGACCAGCGGCCACACGTGCTCGCGTACGGCGGCGACGATGGCCGTCTTCTCCTCCAGGGGCCGGGCGCGCAGCGAGGTCGCGCTGATGGCGGCCCGCTTCGCGAGGAGCGCCCCGATGTTCAGCTCGCCCTTGATGCCGCCCTGCATGCCGATGATGGCGAGACGGCCGTTGACGGCGAGGACCCGGACGTTGCGGTCGAGGTACTTCGCCCCCATGTTGTCGAGGATGACGTCGGCCCCCTTGCCGTCGGTGGCCTTGCGGACCTCCTCGACGAAGTCCTGCTCCCGGTAGTTGATCAGGACGTCCGCGCCGAGCTCGGCGCACCGGCGCAGCTTCTCCTCGGTGCCCGCGGTGACGGCGACCTTCGCGCCGACCGCCTTCGCCAGCTGGATGGCCATCGTGCCGATGCCGCTGGAGCCGCCGTGGACGAGGAGGGTCTCGCCCGGACGGAGGTGGGCGATCATGAAGACGTTGGACCAGACCGTGCAGACCACCTCGGGCAGCGCGGCCGCCCGGTTGAGGTCGAGGCCGGAGGGGACGGGCAGCAGTTGGCCGGCCGGGACGGCGACCTTCTCCGCGTAGCCGCCGCCCGAGAGCAGCGCGCACACCTCGTCGCCGACGCTCCATCCGGACACGCCGGACCCGATCGCCGCGACACGTCCGGAGCACTCCAGGCCGGGGTAGGGGGAGGCGCCCGGTGGCGGGTCGTAGAAGCCCTGCCGCTGGAGCAGATCGGCGCGGTTCACCGCGCTCGCCGCCACCTCGACGAGCACTTCGCCCTCGCCGGGCTCGGGGTCGGGGACCTCGTCCCACACCAGGGCCTCGGGTCCGCCGGGTTCGGGAATCGTGATCGCATGCATGGGGGGACGCTACTCCTCGCCCCTCCGCCTCTCCCAGAGTGCCCGGGGTCAGTACACGACCACGCCGGTCACGCCCTCGACCTCGCCCGGCGCACCCTCGCCACCGCCGAGGCCCCAGCCGATGCCCTCCGCGGCTCAGCCAAGTCCGCCGCCGCGACGGCGGAAAAAGGCGTGCGTTCGATCCCCGTCGGAGGGACCGTGGAGAAATCACGCCCGCACGGCCGATGAGTTCCGGCGGAACCGGCGGTCTCCCCTTGCGTAGCCCCGGACACGGGCCCTGTACGCGGAAGGATCTCAGACATGAGCGCACAGACATCCGGCCTCGCGATCGAGACCGCGGGTCTGGTGAAGACGTTCGGCGAGACCCGGGCCGTCGACGGCGTCGACCTCGCCGTGCCGGCCGGCACGGTCTACGGCGTCCTCGGCCCGAACGGCGCCGGCAAGACCACCACGGTGAAGATGCTCGCCACCCTGCTGCGCCCCGACGGCGGCGAGGCCCATGTCTTCGGTCATGACGTCGTCCGTGAGGCCGACGAGGTACGCGGCAGGGTGAGCCTGACGGGGCAGTACGCCTCCGTGGACGAGGACCTGACCGGCACCGAGAACCTGGTGCTGCTGGGCCGTCTCCTCGGCCACGACAAACGGGCGGCGCGGCTGCGCTCCGAGCAGCTGCTGGAGGCCTTCGGGCTGAGCGAGGCCGCCGGGAAGCAGGTCAAGCACTACTCGGGCGGCATGCGGCGCCGGATCGACATCGCCGCGTCCATCCTGAACACCCCGGACCTGCTGTTCCTCGACGAGCCGACGACCGGTCTCGACCCGCGCAGCCGCAACCAGGTGTGGGACATCGTGCGCGCGGTGGTCGCCCAGGGCACGACGGTGCTGCTGACCACGCAGTATCTGGACGAGGCGGACCAGCTGGCGTCCCGGATCGCCGTGATCGACCGCGGCAAGGTGATCGCGGAGGGCACGAAGGGCGAGCTGAAGGCGTCCGTGGGGGCCGGTTCCGTCCATCTGCGGCTGCGGGACGCCACCCAGCGTCCGCAGGCCGAGGAGATCCTGCGTCTCGCGCTCGACGCCGAGGTGCAGCGGGAGCCGGACCCGGTGGCGCTGACGGCCCGCGTGGGCGGTGGATCCGCCAACGGCCAGGGTGCCGCCGAGGCCGCGGCCCGCGCCCTCGCCGAGCTGGCCCGTGTCGGCGTCGTCGTCGACAACTTCTCGCTGGGGCAGCCCAGCCTGGACGAGGTGTTCCTCGCCCTCACCGGACACGACACGAAGGCCCACGACTCCCGACACGTCGAGAAGAAGGACGAGGCTGCGGCATGAGCACCGCGACCAGCACCGACAGCAAGGAACTCGCCCCCGTCAGCGCCGAGTCGCTCGCCGCGCTGCTCATCACCAAGGAGCGCCCGCCGCGGCCCAGCGCGCTGTCGGCGTCGCTGACCTTCGGCTGGCGGGCCATCCTCAAGATCAAGCACGTCCCGGAGCAGCTGTTCGACGTCACCGCCTTTCCGATCATGATGGTGCTGATGTACACCTACCTCTTCGGCGGTGCCCTGGCGGGCTCTCCGAAGGAGTACATCCAGTTCCTGCTGCCGGGCATCCTGGTGATGTCGGTCGTGATGATCACGATGTACACCGGGGTCTCGGTCAACACGGACATCGAGAAGGGTGTCTTCGACCGGTTCCGCTCGCTGCCGATCTGGCGGCCGTCGACGATGGTCGGCTACCTCCTGGGCGACGCCCTGCGGTACGCCATCGCGTCCGTGGTGATGCTCACCGTCGGCCTGATCCTCGGCTACCGCCCGGACGGCGGCGTCGTGGGCGTCGTCGCCGGGGTCGCGCTGCTCATCGTCTTCTCGTTCGCCTTCTCGTGGATCTGGACGATGTTCGGGCTGATGCTGCGCACCGAGAAGTCGGTGATGGGCGTCAGCATGATGGTGATCTTCCCGCTGACCTTCCTGTCCAACGTCTTCGTCGACCCGAGCACCATGCCGGGGTGGCTCCAGGCGTTCGTCAACAACAGCCCGATCACCCATCTCGCCTCGGCGGTGCGCGAGCTGATGGCGGGCGAGTGGCCCACGGCCGAGATCGCCTGGTCGCTCGGCTGGTCCGCCCTGTTCGTGCTCGTCTTCGGACCGATCACGATGCGGCTGTACAACCGCAAGTAGCGGTCGTGCCAAGAGGGCGCCCCCGGGGAGCATGTCCCCGGGGGCGCCCTCTTGGCGTGGCTACGGCAGGTGCTTGGTCTCGGGGGTGATCTTGGTGCCCGGTGTGGCACGGACGATCGTGATGAGGCGGTCCGTCAGCTGGAGTTCGCCGATCGACGGGTCGTCGTAACCGAGCACCCGATGGCCGCGCAGCACACTGACGACCAGGTCCTCCGTCTCCCGTACCTTCCGCCCCACCTCGGCCTTTATGACGGGTCGTTCGACGATGTCGAGGCCGCTGCCCTGCTGGATGAGGTCCTCCATGACCATGCCGGCGGCGGGACTGAGCACCGAGAGACCGAGGAGCCGTCCGGCCGCGCTGGCACTGGTGATGACGACATCGGCCCCGGACTGCTTCAGCAGCGGCGCGTTCTCCTCCTCCCGCACGGCGGCCACGATCTTCGCGCCGCGGTTCATCTGACGCGCGGTCAGCGTGACCAGCACGGCGGTGTCGTCCCGGGCGGTGGAGATGATGATCTGCCGCGCCTTCTGCGCCTCGGCTCGCAGCAGCACATCGCTCCGGGTCGCGTCCCCCACGATGCCCGCGTATCCGTCGGCCGTCGCCGCCTCGATCACCTTGGAGCTGGGGTCGACGACGATGACCTGCTCCTTCTTCAGTCCCGTCGCGCAGACGGTCTGGATCGCCGACCGCCCCTTGGTCCCGAAGCCGACGACAACGGTGTGCTCCCTCAAGGCCGCCCTCCAGCGGTTCAGTCGCCATTCCTCGCGCGTGCGCTCCGTGAGGACCTCCAGCGTGGTGCCGACCAGGATGATCAGGAACAGCACGCGCAGCGGTGTGATCACGAAGATGTTGGTGAGCCGGGCGGCGTCACTGACCGGGGTGATGTCGCCGTACCCGGTGGTCGAGAGGGTGACGGTGGCGTAGTAGAACGCGTCCAGCAGGTCGACGCGGCCGTCCGAGTTGTCGTTGTAACCGTCGTGGTCGGCGTAGACGATGAACGCCGTCGCGACCAGAACGAGCAACGCCATCGCCAGTCGCTTGCCGACCTGGTGGCTGGGGCGCTCGACCTCCCTCTTCGGCAGCTTCACCGGATGCGTCACATGACGCTCGTCCGCCGTGCGGGCGATCACGTCATAGCCCGGCAGTTTCACGTGAAACACTCCCCGCTTCCCCGTACATCCCCTGGCTTCACTACGCCTTCGTGTGCCCTTTGTTTCACGTGAAACCCCCACGCCCGCACGTCGGTTGGGGTCGCTGGATGTTTCACGTGAAACACACCTGGATCCCCGCGGTCGCCCAGGGCAGGTCGAGCAGCTCCAGCTCCTGACCGGGACGGGCACCGCCGGGTGGGACGACGGCAAGGGCATCGGCGATGGCGATGCCGCGGAGCATAGCGGGACCGTTGTAGTGCAGCGGTACGGCGTCGTCACCGCGCAGGGCGACCGGGATGAGCCGGGTGTCGTACGGGTGCCCGTGCACCGCCTCCCTCAGCGGCATCCCGTACCGCTCGGGCGCCGCCCGTCCGGCCAGGGTCCGCAGAAGAGGTTCGGCGAGGGTGAACAGCCCCGAGACAGCGGCCAGGGGGTTGCCCGGCAGACCCACGAGATGCTGGTTCCCCTTGGTTCGGGCCAGCAGCATGGGGTGGCCAGGGCGCACCTTGACGCCGTCGACGAGGAGTTCGGCACCGATGCGGCGCAGTGTGGGGTGCACATGGTCGACGGGTCCGGCGGCGGTACCGCCCGTGGTGACGATCAGGTCGGCGGGTGAGGACCGCACGGCCTCGTACAGGGTGTCGGCGGCATCGCCGAGTCGGCGTACGGCGGTGACCTCGGCGCCCAGCGCCCGGAGCCAGGACGGCAGCATCGGGCCGAGGGCGTCGCGGATGAGGCCCTCGCGCGGAAGTCCCTCGGTGAGCAATTCATCGCCCAGGACGAGCAGTTCGACGCGGGGGCGCGGCAGCACGGTGAGGGTGTCGTACCCGGCGGCCGCGGCGAGGCCCAGGGCGGCGGGGGTGAGCAGGGTGCCGAGCGGAAGCAGTTGGTCGCCCCGGCGGCACTCCTGGCCCCGGGGGCGGATGTCCTGACCGTGCGCCATGTCCCGGGTGGCGTGCAGTCGGCCCTGCTCGTCGGTGCGGCCGTGTTCACTGCGCAGGACGGCGGTGGTGTCGAGCGGGACGCGTGCGCCGGTGGCGATCCGGACCGCCTCGCCGTCGGTGAGCCGCTCGGGCTCGGCGTGCCCGGCCAGCACGCCGTCCTCCCGGACGACCCAGGGGCCGGGTCCCGCGACCGCCCAGCCGTCCATCGCGGACGTGTCGAAGGAGGGCAGGTCGGTGAGGGCGGTGAGAGGGGCGGCCAGCACCAGACCGAGGGCGTCCTCGACGGTCACGGAGAACGGGGAGCGGCGTCCGCTGGAGCGGGCAGCGCGCTCGGCGACGGCGCGGGCCTCGGGCCAGGGGGTGGCCCGATGGTGGGCGTCCTTCTTCGCCCGGTGCGCGGCGGAAGGGCCGTCGGCCGGGGTGCCGTCGGCGGGGCGGGGTGCGCGCGGCCCTCGCACGGGCCTGTCATTGGCCACGGCCAGCGCCTCCTCCACGTCCACGTCGAGTTCCTCGGCGTCCTGGGCGGTCATCCGGCGTCCGGGGCGGAGCCGGGGGCGCCGGGCGGGGTGTCCGAGGAGCCAGGCTTGGCCTCGGACCCCTCGGTGTCGGCCTCGTCGGCCCAGCCGAGAGCCAGGGCCGTGGCCTTGCGTGCGGCCTCGGCGACCGCTTCCGGGCCTCCCCCGGCCTTCGCGGCCGCGTAGCCGACGAGGAAGGTGGTCAGCGGGGCCGCGGGCCTGGCCACGTTGTGGGCGGCGTCACGGGCGAGGTCGAGCAGCTCTCGGGTGTCGACGTCGAGGTCGATGCCCAGCTCGTCCTTGACTGCGGAAATCCATTCATCCAACACGTGGCCATGCTCCCTGATCCGTGCGCGGGCGGCGGCGATGTCGTCCCAGGTGTCGCAGTCGAACGACGCGACGGGGTCGGTGATACGGGTGAGGCGGAGCGCCCCCACCAGCCGCCGCAGGGGCAGCCCGGCCGTCCCTCCGTGCTCGGCACCGAGCCGCGCCAGCTCCCGGCGCAGTGCGTCGGCCCGGTACGCGGCCACGAGGGGCTGATCGCGGCCGCCGGAGTCGGTGACGAGGACGCCGTCGGCGGGAGCGGGGGCGGGGGCGGACCGGGAGCCACCGGGGGCTCCGGTGGGCGGGGCCGTGCCGTCGGTGCCCTCGACGACGTCCGGCGCCCCCTGCGGTGCCACGGCGCTGCCGCGAAGGGCGTCCAGCAGCCGCCGTACCGTCTCCTCGGCGAGGAAGGGCAGGTCGGCGGAGAGGACGACGACATAGGGGGCGGTGGTGCGGCGGAGCCCGGCGTCCAGCGCGGCGAGGGGGCCGCCACCGGGGGGTTCCTCGCGGGCCCACAGCACGGAACGGGCGGTGGGCCGGGGGTCGGCGACCACGACGGTCGTCCGCGCCCCCGCGCACGCGGCCAGCACGCGGTCGAGCAGGGCCCGTCCGCCGACGCGCACCCCGGGCTTGTCCGCGCCGCCGAGCCGCCGGGCGGCACCCCCGGCGAGCACGACGGCGTCGTACGCCTCGGTACCGGGGTCGTCCGGCGGCTCGTACGCGGTCATCCCCCGAGTATGCGTGCCCCGGCGATCACAGGGAACGCGGGGGCGGCGGCCTTCGACCGGGCGACGTACGGGGTCAGTACGTGGTCAGAGCGTGCGCAGCAGCACCGCCGGCTGTTCGACGCAGTCCGCGACGTAGCGCAGGAAGCCACCCGCCGTGCCGCCGTCGCACACCCGGTGGTCGAAGGTGAGCGAGAGCTGCACCACCTGCCGTACCGCCAGCTCGCCCTGGTGGACCCATGGCTTCGGGACGATACGGCCGACGCCGAGCATGGCCGCCTCGGGGTGATTGATGATCGGCGTGGATCCGTCGACACCGAAGACGCCGTAGTTGTTCAGCGTGAAGGTGCCGCCGGTGAGCTGGGCGGGGGTGAGCGTCCCGGTCCGCGCGGCCTCGGTGAGCCGGGCGAACTCCGCGCTGAGCGACTCCGCGTCCCTCGCGTGGGCGTCCCGTACGACGGGCACGACGAGCCCTCGTTCGGTCTGCGCGGCGAACCCGAGGTGCACCTGGTCGAGGCGCACGATCTCGCGGGCCTCCATGTCGACCGTCGAGTTGAGCTCCGGGAAGCGGGCCAGCGCGGCGGTGCAGATCCGGGCGAGCAACGCGAGGAGGGAGATCTTCGGGCCGCCGGCCCCGTTCATGGCGGCGCGGGCGTTCATCAGTTCCGTCGCGTCGGCGTCCACCCAGCAGGTGGCGTCCGGGATCTCGCGCCGGCTCCGGGAGAGCTTGTCGGCGACGGCACCGCGCACACCCCGCAGCGGGACACGGGTGCCGGAGGCGCTCTCGGCCCGAGCGGGCTCCGCGACGGGCACACCGGCGGACACCGGAGCAGGCTGTGCGACGGCCGTGGGGGCGGCCGGTGACGTCGTGGCACCGGCGGTTCCGGCCCGCAGGGCCTGCTCCACATCGGCCCGCAGGATCAGTCCGTCGGGGCCGGAGCCGTGTAGTTTCCGCAGGTCCAGCCCGTTCTCGCGGGCGAGACGGCGGACGAGGGGGGAGATCACGGGCACGGGACCGTCGCCGTGCACCGGGTCAGGAGCGAGCTGAGTGGCGTCGGCGAGCGCCCTTTCGGCGACCACGGCGGTCACCTCACGGTTCACTGCGGCGCCGGTCCCCGCCGAAGCCGACGGAGCCGTCGCAGGCATCGAGGCCGTCGGGGCCACCGGACTCACCGGAGTCGTCGGCCGTACCCTCCTGCGGCGCTTCGGCGCCTCCGAAGTGCCGTACCCCACCAGCACGTTCCCGGAGCCCTCGGCCTTCTCCGCGGAGTCCGCCCCCTGCACGGCACCCGCGGCGCCCGAGGACCCGCCGGCGACGGGTGCTCCCACCGCCACCGTCAACAGCGGCGCTCCGACGGGTAGTTCCGTGCCCTCCTCGCCGAAACGGGCGGTGACGACACCGCCGTAGGGACACGGCACCTCGACCATCGCCTTGGCCGTCTCGACCTCGACGACGGGCTGGTCGATGGCGACGACGTCGCCGACCTGGACCAGCCAGCGGACGATCTCCGCCTCGGTGAGCCCCTCACCGAGGTCGGGCAGCTTGAACTCCAGGACCTGTGCCATCAGTTCTCCGCCTCCCACTGCAGACGCCCGACCGCGTCGAGGATCCGGTCGACGCCGGGCAGGTGGTGCCGCTCCAGCATCGGCGGCGGGTACGGGATGTCGAACCCGGCGACGCGCAGCACGGGCGCCTCCAGGTGGTGGAAGCAGCGCTCGGTGACCCGGGCCGCGATCTCGCCGCCCGGCCCGCCGAAGCCGCCGGACTCATGGACGACGACGGCCCGGCCGGTGCGCCGTACGGACGCGGCGACCGTCTCGTCGTCGAAGGGCACCAGCGAGCGCAGGTCGACGACTTCGAGGTCCCAGCCCTCGGCCGTGGCCGCCTCGGCGGCCTCCATGCAGACGGGCACGGACGGGCCGTAGGTGATGAGCGTGGCGCTGCGGCCCGCGCGGCGCACGACCGCACGGCCGATCGGCTCGACGGCCTGCGGTTCCTCGGGGTTCCAGGAGTCCTTCGACCAGTACAGGCGCTTGGGCTCCAGGAAGACGACGGGGTCGTCGGAGGCGATGGCGGCGCGCAGCAGCCCGTAGGCGTCGGCGACGGTGGCGGGGGTGACGACATGGAGACCCGGAGTCGCGATGTAGTACGCCTCGGAGGAGTCGCTGTGGTGCTCGACACCACCGATGCCGCCGCCGTAGGGGACCCGGATGGTGATCGGCAGCGGCATGGCGCCGCGCGTGCGGTTGCGCATACGGGCGACATGGCTGATGAGCTGCTCGAACGCCGGGTAGGCGAACGCGTCGAACTGCATCTCGACGACCGGCCGGAGCCCGTACATCGCCATGCCGACGGCCGTGCCGAGGATGCCCGCCTCGGCGAGCGGGGTGTCGGTGACCCGGTCCTCGCCGAACTCCTTCGCGAGTCCGTCGGTGACCCGGAAGACCCCGCCGAGGGTGCCGACGTCCTCGCCCATGACGTGCACCGTCGGGTCGGCGGTCATGGCGTCCCGGAGGGCCCGGGTGAGCGCCTGCGCCATGGTGGCGGGCTTGAGAGCGACGGTGGTCATCAGTGCGCCCCTTCTTCTTCCGCCACCAGCTCGGCCCGCAGCAGGGCCTCCTGCTCGCGCAGTTGGGGGGTGGGCTCGGCGTACACATGGGCGAAGAGGTCCATGGGGTCGAGCACGGGGTCCTGGTTCATGCGCTCGCGCAGATCGGCGGCCATCGTCTCGGCGGCGTCGCGGGCGGCCTGGATGCCGGCCTCGTCGATGAGGTCGCGCCCGGTCAGCTCGCGCTCCAGAAGCGTGATCGGGTCGTGCGCGCGCCAGGTCTCCACCTCGGCGTCGCCGCGGTAGCGGGTGGCGTCGTCGGCGTTGGTGTGGGCGTCGATGCGGTACGTCACCGCCTCGACCAGGGTGGGGCCGCCGCCCGCGCGGGCGTGGGCCACTGCCTCGGCGAGCACCTGGTGCACGGCGGCCGCGTCGTTGCCGTCGACCAGGCGGCCCGGCATGCCGTAGCCGACGGCCTTGTGGGCGAGGGACGGGGCGGCGGTCTGCTTCTCCAGCGGCACGGAGATCGCGAAGCCGTTGTTCTGGACGAGGAAGACGACCGGGGCCTGCCAGACGGCGGCGAAGTTGAGCGCCTCGTGGAAGTCGCCCTCGCTGGTGCCGCCGTCGCCGACCAGGGCGAGCGCGACCACGTCGTCGCCCTTGAGGCGGGCGGCGTGCGCCAGGCCCACGGCGTGCGGCAGCTGGGTGGCGAGCGGGGTGCACAGGGGCGCGACGCGGTGCTCGTGCGGGTCGTAGCCGGTGTGCCAGTCACCGCGCAGCAGCGTGAGCGCCTGCACGGGGTCGAGGCCGCGGGCGACGGCGGCGAGCGTGTCGCGGTAGCTGGGGAAGAGCCAGTCGCGCTCCTCGAGGACGAGCGCGGCGGCGACCTCGCAGGCCTCCTGGCCGGTGCTGGACGGGTACACCGCGAGCCTGCCCTGCTTGGTCAGGGCCGTGGCCTGCGTGTTGTACCGCCGGCCCCGCACCAGCTCCGCGTAGAGGCGGCGCAGCAGCGCGGGGTCGACGTCAGCCGCCGAGTCGGTACCGAGCACGCGGTACGGACGCTCGTCGGGCAGCAGGGGCGCGGGGTCGGTGCGGGGCTGCCAGGCGGGGGGCGGTGTCGGATGGTACGCACCCCGCTGCTCCATGACCGTCATACGGCACCTCCTCGTGGGAGTGGCTCTGGGACGCGGCACGGTTGTGACACGTCTCACCTACCGATTGTTCGGTCGATGACGCATTTTGGCTACAGGCACCCCGAGGCTGTGGACAAACGGTTCTGCACAGCCTCAAATGAACGCAACACGTCCATGTCTGAGAGGCGGGGGCACATGGCACCTGAACAAATGGCCGAGCCGCCGGAGCACGGCCCGGCCCTGCCGCCCCCCAGACCGCTGGACGCCATAGATCAGGACATCCTGCGCATGCTCCAGGCCGACGGCCGCGCGTCGATACGGTCGGTGGCCGAGCGGGTCCACGTCTCCCGGGCCAACGCCTACGCCCGGATCAACCGCCTGATCGAGGACGGCGTGATCCGCGGCTTCGGGGCGCGCGTGGACCATGAACGCGCCGGAAAGGGCACGTCCGCCTACATCACGCTGAAGATCGTGCAGAACTCCTGGCGCACCGTCCGCGAACAACTGCGCCAACTCCCCGGCGCAGCCCACATCGCCCTGGTGGGCGGCGACTTCGACGTCCTGCTCCTGGTGCACACGGCGGACAACAGAGCCCTGCGCGAGGTCGTTCTCACCAAGATCCAGGGCATCCCGGAGGTCCTGAGCACACGCACGCTGCTGGTCTTCGAGGAGGAGCACGTCGAGCCGGAGGGGTGACCGGCGCACACCGGCCGGAACCGGAACGGCTGGCCGATACCCGGCGGTGGGAATCGGACGACGGGTGAGCTTCAGTGCTGGGCGCGCAGCCCCGAGAACACCAGATGCGCCACCGCTTCGGACACCTCGCGCTCGCCCATCCCGCGCCCGTCCGGCCGGTACCACTCCACGATCGAGTTGATCATCCCGAAGACCAGCCGGGTCGCCAGCCGCATCTCCACGTCCCCGCGCACGTCCCCGTCGGCGGCCGCGGCCTTCAGCAGCTCGGCGACCCGGTGGTCGAAGTCGCGGCGCCGCTCCAGCGCCCAGCGCTCGGTGTCGGTGTTGCCGCGCACCCGCAGCAGCAGCGTCACGTACGGCAGCTCGGCGATGAGGACCTCGACCATGCGCCGGACCACGTGCTCCAGCCGCTGGACGGCACGCCCCACGCGCGCGGGTTCCTCGTCGAGGATCCCGAACAGCTCGTCCAGCGCCCGGCTCACCGCCCGCCGCAGCAGCTCCTCCTTGCCGCTGACGTGGTGGTATATCGACGACTTGGAGATCCCGGCCGCCCGGGAGAGGTGCTCCATGGACGTGCCGTCGTAGCCCCGCTCGTTGAAGACCTGCACGGCGACGGAGAGGAGCGTCTCCGGGGTGTACGTGTCGCGCTTGGCGGTGGTCATGAGGAGGTCCCCTCCCGCTTGTCGGAGGCGTAGGCGTGGCGGTACAGCGCGAGGGACGGCGCGTAGCGCCCGGAGGGGTCGCGCAGATGCAGGTCGTCGAGGAGGGCGTACGCCCAGTTCCGGCCCAGCTTGCGGCCCCATTCGAAGGGACCGAGCGGGTAGTTGACCCCGAGCCGCATCGCGGTGTCGATGTCCTCCTCCGTCGCCACTCCCTTGGCCACGGCGTCGTGCGCGAGGTCGACGATCCGGGCCACCGTGCGGGCGACGATCATGCCGGGGGCGTCCCCGATGACGCTGACGTCCTTGCCGAGCGCCTGGAAGAGCCCGATGGCCTCGGTGAGCGTCTGCGACGAGGTGTCCTGGGACGCCGACAGCGCGATCCGGGTGGCCCGCCGGTAGTCGAGCGCCAGGTCGAAGTAGACGACGTCGCGGAACTCCACGGAGGTCTGCCCGTCGGCGAGGGCCAGCTGACCGCCGCTCGGCAGGACCAGCCGCGTGCCGTGGTCCTCTTCCTCCTCGCGCATCCCGATGCCGGCCTCCCGGATCAGCGCGAGCAGCTCGGAGGCGGGCCCCAGGTCGCCCTCGACGACGACGTACGCGGGCGCCCGGGCGGGTTCGGCGGTGTGCGGCTCGGGGCGCTCGGCGCCGTCCGTGTGGTCGTACCAGCCCTGGCCCGTCTTGCGGCCGAGCCGGCCGGACTCGACGAGCCGCCGCTGGGCCAGCGAGGGCGTGAACCGGACGTCCTGGAAGAACGCCTGCCACACGGAGTGGGTGACGGACTCGTTGACGTCCTGCCCGATGAGGTCGGTCAGCTCGAAGGCACCCATCCGGAAGCCGCCGCATTCCCGCAGCACCGCGTCGATGGTGGCGGGGTCGGCGGCCTGTGACTCGTACACCGCGAAGGCCTCGGCGTAGAACGGCCGTGCGATGCGGTTGACGATGAAGCCGGGTGTGTCGGCACAGGCGACCGGCGTCTTGCCCCAGGCGCGAGCCGTCTCGTACGCGCGCGTGGCGGACGTGACGTCCGTGGCGAACCCGGAGACGACCTCCACCAGCGGCAGCAGCGGCGCCGGGTTGAAGAAGTGCAGGCCGACGAAGCGTCCGGGGTTGCGCAGGGCGCCGCCGATGGCCGTGGCGGACAGGGAGGAGGTGTTGGTGGCGAGCAGGCAGTCGTCGTCGACGACGTCCTCCAGTGCCCGGAACAGCTCCTGCTTCACGTCGAGGCGCTCCAGGACGGCCTCGACGACGAGGGCGCAGTCCGCGAGGTCGGCGAGGTCCCGCGCGGGGTGCAGCCGGGCTCGGGCGGCGTCCCGGTCGCCGACGGTCAGGCGGTCCTTCGCCACGAGGCGGTCCAGCCGGGCGACGATCGCCTCGGCCGCCTCCTGGGCGCGGCCGGGCATGGCGTCGTACAGGCGTACGGGATGGCCGGCGACCAGCGCGACCTGGGCGATGCCCTGGCCCATGGTGCCGGTGCCGACGACGGCCACGGGGCTGCTGAGGTCGAGTCCTGTCATGTGCGCGATCCTCCCGCACGGGGTTGTCCACAGATGCGGCGGACCCCCTTGTCCCGACCGATCGTTCGGTTACTCTAACTCTGTCCTCCTGTCGCTGCCCAGGTCAGGTCTCGACGCAGAGTCCCTGACGTGAGGAGTTGGTCACGCATGGCCGCCGAACTGTCCGCGCACGACCTGATCGCCAAGCACCGGCCCACGCTCGACCAGGCGCTGGAGGCGATCCGCACCCGCGCGTACTGGTCACCCCACCCCGAGCACCCCAAGGCGTACGGCGAGAACGGCAGCCTGGGCATGGCCGAGGGCAAGGCCGCCTTCGACGCGCTGCTCGGCACCCGCCTCGACCTCGACCAGCCCGGCACCGACGACTGGGTGGGCGGCGAGACCTCCCCGTACGGCATCGAACTGGGCGTCACCTACCCGCACGCGGACATCGACACGCTGCTGCCCGCCATGAAGGCCGGCCAGCGCGCGTGGCGCGACGCGGGCGCTCAGGCGCGCGCGGTGGTGTGCCTGGAGATCCTCAAGCGGATCAGTGACCGCACCCATGAGTTCGCCCACGCCGTCATGCACACCAGCGGCCAGGCGTTCATGATGGCGTTCCAGGCCGGCGGCCCGCACGCGCAGGACCGGGGCCTGGAGGCGGTCGCCTACGCGTACGCCGAGCAGGTCCGCACCCCGGACGAGGCGGAGTGGACCAAGCCCCAGGGCAAGCGCGACCCGCTCAAGCTGGACAAGCGGTTCAAGGCCGTCCCGCGCGGCATCGCGCTGGTCATCGGCTGCAACACCTTCCCGACGTGGAACGGCTACCCGGGCCTGTTCGCCTCCCTCGCCACGGGCAACGCGGTCCTGGTGAAGCCCCACCCGCGCGGGGTCCTGCCCCTCGCGCTCACCGTGCAGGTGGCCCGCGAGGTGCTCGCCGAGACCGGCTTCGACCCGAACCTGGTCGCGCTGGCCGCCGAGCGCCCCGGCGAGGGCATCGCCAAGACCCTCGCCACGCGCCCCGAGATCCGGATCATCGACTACACGGGCTCGACGTCGTTCGGTGACTGGCTGGAGGCCAACGCCCGCCAGGCGCAGGTCTACACGGAGAAGGCCGGCGTCAACACGGTCCTCGTGGAGTCCACCGACAACTACAAGGGCATGCTCTCCAACCTGGCCTTCTCCCTGTCCCTGTACAGCGGCCAGATGTGCACCACCCCGCAGAACCTGCTGATCCCCCGCGACGGCATCACGACCGAGGAGGGCGCGAAGTCCTACGACGAGGTCGTCGCCGACCTCGCGAGGTCCGTCGGCGGTCTGCTCGGCGACGACGCCCGCGCGAACGCCCTGCTCGGCGCGATCGTCAACCCCGATGTGAAGGCCCGCCTAGAGGCCGCCGCAGGCCTCGGCGAGGTCGCCCTCGCCTCCCGCGAGATCGTCAACCCGGAGTTCCCGGACGCCGTCGTCCGTACGCCGGTGATCGTGAAGCTCGACGGCGCCAAGCCCGACGACGAGGCCGCGTACATGAGCGAGTGCTTCGGGCCGGTGTCCTTCGCCGTGGCCGTCGACTCGGCGACGGACGGCGTGGAGCTGCTGCGGCGGACGATCCGCGACAAGGGCGCGATGACCGTCGGCGCGTACACCACGAACGACGAGGTCGCGGGCGCCGTCGAGGAGGTCTGCCTGGACGAGTGCGCGCAGCTCTCGCTGAACCTCACGGGCGGGGTCTATGTGAACCAGACCGCGGCCTTCTCCGACTTCCACGGCTCCGGAGGCAACCCGGCGGCCAACGCGGCGCTGTGCGACGCGGCGTTCGTCGCGAACCGCTTCCGGATGGTCGAGATCCGCCGCGAGGCGTAAGACACACCTGTTCGACCTGTGGCCCGGCGTCCCTCAGGGGAGGCGCCGGGCCACATGTGCTCAGACGGCGCCCATGCTCCAGTGGTAAAGCGTCATCGCCACGCTCGTCGCCAGGTTGTAGCTGGACACCTGGGGGCGCATCGGCAGGGACACCAGATGGTCGGCGCGCTCCCGCAACTCGGCGGAGAGACCGCTGCGCTCGGAGCCGAAGGCGAGCAGCGCGTCGTCCGGAAGCTTCAGGGCCCGGATGTCGTCCCCCTCGGGGTCGAGGGCGAAGAGCGGGCCCGACGGCAGGTCGGCCACCTCCAGCCGCTCCACGGCGGTCGCGAAGTGCAGGCCGGCCCCGCCGCGCACCACCGTGGGGTGCCAGGGGTCCAGGGTGCCCGTGGTGACCACCCCGGTCGCGCCGAAGCCGGCGGCCAGCCGGATCACGGCCCCGGCGTTGCCCAGATTGCGGGGGTTGTCGAGCACGACGACGGGCGCGGTGCGCGGGGTGTGCGCGAGCGCCGCCAGATGGGTCGCGGGCGCGGGGCGCACGGCCAGGGCGGCGACGGCCGTGGGGTGCGGGCGCGGCACGAGCGTGCGGTACGTCTCCTCCGGCACCTCGGCGAGCAGCACGGTCAGCGGCTCGCGCACGTCCGGTGCCAGGTCGTCGGCGAGCGCCAGGGCCGCCGCCCGGTCGACGGTGACCGCCACCGGGACCTCCGCCCCGAAACGCAGGGCGTGCTTGAGGGCGTGGAAGCCGTCGAGCAGGACGGAGGTGTCGGCGAGACGGCGCCAGGTCCGCACGGGATCGCCGTCCCGGTGCGCCGGTCCCGCCTGAGGGGCACTCATACCGCGCTCACCGGATCGTTCATGCGGTGAAGCCTACGTGCGCCTGCTCGGCCGTCTCCTTCTCCGGGGGTGGCGCCCCCTTCTCGGACTGACCGGGCCGGCTGCGGCCGCCTCCGAGCGGCACCCGACGCACCACACCGTCACGCGCGCGTGCCGTCCAACCGCCCAGGCGCTTCAGGAACGACGTCGGCAGGAACACGGCGTCGGCGGCGATCATCGCGAGCGAGAAGAACGGCAGACCGAGGACGAGCGCGATCGCCGCGTGCTCGGTCATCATCACCGCGAGCAGGACGTTCTTGACGCGCCGGTTGAACAGCGTGAACGGGAAGGCGACCTGCGCGATGACCGTCCCGTACGTCACCAGCATCACCATGGTGCCGCTCGACGTCATCAGGTCGGAGAGCGCGGGCCAGGGCGAGAAGTAGTCGAGGTGCAGCGGGTAGTAGACGGCCGTGCCGTCCTGCCAGCGCGAGCCCTGGATCTTGTACCAGCCGGCCGTCGCGTAGATCAGACAGGCCTCGGCCATGATCACGACCAGGGCGGCGTTGTGGGCGAGGTTGCCGACGATGTCGAACAGCACGCGGGGCCGGATGTCCGACTCGATCCGGCGCACGGCCCACCACACGCCGTGCACCACCCACAGTCCCCAGAAGATGGTCAGCCAGCCGCCCCCGAAGCCACCGGGGACCAGACCGCCGAACGTCGCCACGAGCAGCACGAAGCCGAGCGCGCACCACAGGAGGGGGCCAACCCGGTCCGTCGCCGCCGCAGCCTCCCGCTCCGGACCTTCCCCCTGCATGCCTTCCCGCTCCAGGCGCTCGCGCGTGCGCCGTTCGCGCCGGGCGTCCAGGGACCAGACCTGGCCGCAGCGGAGGAAGACCAGATAGATCGCCATGAGGTGGATGACGTTGTCGCCGCCGTCGCCCATGAACACGCTGCGGTTCTGCAGCGACAGCACACCCACCATGAACAGCACGCTCGCGGTGCGGGTGCGCCACCCGAGCAGCAGCATCAGGCTCGACAGCACGGCGAGGGCGTAGACGATCTCGAACCACACCATGCCGTCCGACCACATCAGGGTCGTGAACGCGCCGTTGCTCGCGATCAACTCCTGCGCGAGGTCCCAGCTCCACGGCCCGTCCGGCCCGTACAGCTCACGCCGGTGCGGGAACTCGCGCAGCAGGAACAGCAGCCACGTCCCGGCGAAACCGATCCGGACGATCGCGCTCTGGTACGGGCCCAGCGCGTTGTCGGTGACGCGGGCGATCCCGGAGCCGATGACAGCGGTGAGACGGGCCGGCGGCCCGCCCGCCGGACGCGTCCTGATGACAGGGCCGGTGGTGCCAGTCGGGCCGGCGGGGCCGGTGGGGCTGTTGGTGCCGTCAGTGGGACCGGCCGGATTCGTGGGGCTCATTCGGCGCTCGCCTCCATGCGGTCGCGGTCGGTCACCGACCACCAGGACAGCTCCCGGATGACAGGCTTGTCGGACACCTGTTCCTCGCTCCACTCGGGCGCCGGGACATTGGTGGTACGGGACCGGACCTGTATCCGCTCGACAACCCCACCGGAGCCGCCGGTCCGCCCGCCGTCGAGCTCGCGGTCGAGGCGCATCACCACGATGCGGCGCAGATAGCGCTCGGACAGCTCACCGCGCGAGCTCGTCGCGCGGTTCTCGGTGTCGTGCGTGGAGACATAGAAGTCCCAGGCCCGACGGAGCTCGTTCTGGTCGGTGTGGCTGGGCATCAGGTTGCCGTCGATGGCGGCCCCGTCCAGCGCGGACAGGTCGTACCAGCCGGTCTCACGGGAACCGCCGCCCGGCTTGCGGACCTCCGCCCTGACCTGCACGGCGATGTTCTGCTGCAACGGGTTCGGCGCGAACAGCTTCCAGTTCTGCTCGAACTCCGGATACACCCAGTCGTCGACCGCCTGACCGTGTTGCTTCGTCATCGTGTTCGAGGGCGCCACATGCAGAAACACCATTCCGACGTGCACACAGGCCACCACGGCCACGACAGCCAGCACGAGCGCCACGACGATCTGGTACGGCAGCGAGAGGGCGGCTATGCCGGACACGGCGGGGGGCGGCGGCTGCGGCCGGGCGAGGGCGTCGCCCGAAGACGGCGACGTGTGCGGGGTGTACGGAAGGGGCGGGGTCTGCGGACTCTGCCGCGCGGCCCACGCCGGAGTACGAGCCGGAACCGGCGCGCGACCGACGCTGTCGGACTCGACAAGGGGGGCCGAGTCGGCATCCGGGGCAGAGCCGGTTTCCGGGACGGAGCCGGTATCCGGGGCGGGTGTGGAAGCGGGAGCAGGCGTGTAGGCGCCCGCGTCGGCGCCGTCGCTGTCGCTGCTGCTGTCGCTGTCGCCACCGTCGGCGGCTGCGTCGCCCGGGGCTGTGGAAGCGGAGCCCTCGGGCTCGTCCGGCCCGCGCCGGGCGTTCGAGACCTCGTCGTACGCGTCCATTCCGCCCCGCTCCCCGATTCCCACTCCCGGTCCGTTTCCCCACCGGAACTTACTCAGCCGCGCGCATCCGGCACAGTCCCGGTGGCCACAGCAGTCACATCGTCACACCGATCACACGGCACCCACGAGGTTATCCACAGCCTCGGACACCTTACGGCGCCGTGCTCCACCACTGAGCTGAGCAGCCGACGCGGCCGGAGCTGAGCAGCCGAACCGTCCGGGCCTTCACCGACCGACAGCCGGCCCTCTCCGGTGCCGCCACGTCATTCCCTTCTTCTAGAACCTGTTCTATCTTGACGCCCCGTCATCGGCGACACGGAAGGGCGGAACCGTGGACTTCACCTTCACCGAGGAGCAGCAGGCGGCGGCCGAGGCGGCGAGGGCGGTGTTCGCCGGGGTCGCACCGGACGGGGTGCCGAGCCCCTCGTTGGTTCCGGGGGCCGTGGCCGACGACTTCGACCGGGCCCTGTGGACGCGGCTGGCCGACGCGGACCTGCTCAGCCTCCTGCTGGACCCCTCCTACGGCGGCTCGGGGCTCGACGCGATCGCGCTGTGCCTGGTGCTGCGCGAGTCGGCGAAGGTCCTGGCCCGGGTGCCGTTGCTGGAGAACAGCGCGGCCGCCGTGACCGTTCAGGCGTACGGCAGCGAGGAAGCGAGGACCGACCTGCTCACCCGGGTCGGCCGGGGCGAAGTCGTGTTGAGCGTCGCCGCGCACGGCCGCACCGGCCACGACCCGGCCGAACTCGCGGTCACCGCTCAGCGGGAGGCCGACGGGGCATGGGTCCTCGACGGTGTGCAGACGGCGGTGCCCTGGGCGTACAACGCCGACTACATCGTCGTACCGGCGACGGCCGTGGCCGGGGACGCCGGGCTCACCGAGGCCCAGCACACCGCCATGGCACCGGTCGGCACCGACAACGTCCTGCTCGCCCTCGTCCCCCGCGAACACGAGGGCGTGCTCCTCGCCGAGCAGATCTCGACGGCGGGTGAGCGGCTCGCCGAGCTGCGGCTGGACTCCGCCCGGATCGCCGCACGGGACGTCATCGACGCGGACGGCGCCTGGGAAGGGCTCCGCGAGCTGCTGACCACCGGCACCTGCGCGCTGGCACTGGGTCTGGGGGAGGGGGTCCTCACCATGACCGGCGAATACACCGGCAAGCGGGAGCAGTTCGGGCACCCGATCGCCTCGTTCCAGGCCGTCGCCGTCCAGGCAGCCGACCGGTACATCGACCTCCGCGCCATGGAGGCCACCCTGTGGCAGGCCGCCTGGCGCATCAGTTCGGGAGCGACAGGCGCCCTGCCCTCGGCCGGGGACGTCGCCGTGGCGAAGATCTGGGCCTCGGAGGGCGTACGGCGGGTCGTGCAGACCGCGCAACACCTGCACGGCGGTTTCGGCGCCGACGTCGACTACCCCCTGCACCGCTACCACGCCTGGGCCAAGCACCTCGAACTCTCCCTCGGCCCGGCAGCGGCACACGAGGAGTCACTGGGCGATCTACTGGCAGCGCACCCGTTGGGCTGAGCGCCGCCCACCCGCTGGGCCGAGGGCCGTGCACACCGACCAATAGGGCGCGTGAGACAACCCGCGCGCCCTGAACCTCGAAAGCTCTCCGGACCTAGAGAACGAACCCGCTCTCGCCCTTGTCGTCCACCACCGGCCGCCCGGCGGCCGCCCAGACCTGCATCCCGCCGTCCACGTTCACGGCGTCGATGCCCTGCTGAACCAGGTACATGGTGACCTGCGCCGAACGCCCGCCCGACCGGCAGATCACATGAACCCGGCCGTCCTGCGGCGCCGCCTCGGTCAACTCGCCGTACCGCGCCACGAACTCGCTGATCGGGATGTGCAGCGCCCCTTCGGCGTGGCCCGCCTGCCACTCGTCGTCCTCCCGGACATCGAGCAGGAAGTCGTCGTCCTTGAGGTCCCCGACCTCGACAGTGGGCACACCAGCTCCGAAATGCATGTGTACGACGCTACCCGACCGCACGCCCCCACACCGCCGCCGTGCCCCGCCTACTCGCCCCGCCCGGCCTCCCCGGCGTGGCCACGCCGACCACCGTGGCCGTCAGGGGCCCTCCTGACCACCCTGGCCGCCTTGGCCGACATGCCCCTCGTGGCCGCCCTGGTCACCGTGCATCACCTGACCGACCTGACCGCCCTCGGCGAGCAACCCCGCCAGTTCGGCCTCCCGCTGGGCGACTTCCGTCAGCAGTTGTTCGGCGATCTCGTCGAGGAGACGGTCGGGGTCGTCCGGGGCGATACGGAGCATGGAGCCGATGGCGCCCTCCTCCAGTTCGCGGGCGACAAGGGTGAGCAGTTCCTTGCGCTGGGCCAGCCATTCGAGGCGGGCGTAGAGCTCCTCGCTGCGGCTGGGCCTGCGCTCCTCCGGCACGGGACCCGCGGCCCACTCCTGCGACAGCTCCCGCAGAAGCGTCTCGTCACCCCGTCCGTAGGCCGCGTTGACCCGCGATATGAACGCGTCGCGCCGCTCGCGCTCCTTGTCGTCCTGGGCCAGATCGGGGTGGGCCTTGCGGACCAACTCCCGGTAGAGCCGACGGGCCTCGTCGCTCGGCCGCACCCGCTCCGGGGGTCGTACGGCCTGGTCGGTGAGCATGGCCGCGGCCTCCGGGAACAGGCCCTCCGAGTCCATCCAGCCGTGGAACAGCTCCTCCACGCCCGGCATGGGCATGACCCGCGCCCGTGCCTCCTGCGCCTTGCGCACGTCCTCGGGGTCGCCGGTCCGTGCGGCCTTGGCCTCGGCGATCTGGGCGTCGAGCTCGTCGAGGCGGGCATACATCGGCCCGAGCTTCTGGTGGTGCAACCGGGAGAAGTTCTCCACCTCGACCCGAAAGGTCTCCACCGCGATCTCGTACTCGATCAACGCCTGCTCGGCCGCCCGCACGGCCCGCTCCAGCCGTTCCTCGGGCCGCTCACCCCCGGTGGCGTCACCGGACACCGCACCTCCGGCCGAAACGGCGCCCTCGGCCGCAGCGGCACCCTGGGCGGCAGTGGAACCCTCCACGGTCTCCGCGGTCTCCGCGCCCTCGGCGGAAGCGCCCTCACCCTGACCCGGGCCCCCAGCGGGCTCCACGGGCTCGGCGGGGTGCTCGGACTGGGTCTGATCGGCTTCCGGGCTCGTCACCCGACCCAGCCTAGGCCACGACTCCGAGCGCCACCGAGCCCGCCCGAAGGCACCCCGCCCGACCGGGAACGACGAGCTCGGACAGCCGCGCCGACCCGCCCGAGCCGAGAACCGACCGGAGAATCAACCCGAACCGACGGCACCCTCCCAGCCGGGAATCGACCCGAGCCGACGGGACCCTCCGAGCAGAGAAGCAATCGGAACCGACCGCACCCGCACCCGCACCCGCTCGCCGAGTCCCGTAGCCCCGGCCCTCGTCACACCCCGGCTTCGGCCTCGATCCGCCCGGCCCGTATCGCCGCCACCAGGTCCGCGTGGTCCGCCTCCGTGCGGTCGGCGTAGGTGACGGCGAACGTCGCGACGGCCTCGTCGAGCTCGTCGTTCTTGCCGCAGTAGCCGGCGATCAGCCTGGGGTCGGCGTTGTGGGCGTGGGCACGGGCCAGCAGGGCACCGGTCATCCGGCCGTAGTCGTCGACCTGATCGGCCGCGAGGGCCGCGGGGTCGACGCTGCCCTTGCGGTTGCGGAACTGACGCACCTGGAAGGGGTGGTCGTCCACGGTCGTCCACCCCAGCAGGCTGTCGCTGACCACCTGCATCCGCTTCTGGCCGAGAACCACACGACGACCCTCGTGATCCACGGTCGGCACGTCGAAACCGGCCGTCGCGAGATGCGGTTCGAGCGCGGAGGAGCGGGCCTCCTTCACCTGGAGCACGAGCGGCTCGCCCCGGTGGTCCAGGAGCAGCACGACATACGAGCGGGTGCCGACGCTGCCGGTGCCGACCACACGGAACGCCACATCGTGCACGGCGTAGCGGGCGAGCAACGGGTGGCGGTCCTCCGAGAGGGTGGTCAGGTACTGCTCCAGGGAGGCGGCGACCACCGCGGCCTCGGCGTCGTCGACCCGGCGCAGCACCGGCGGGGCGTCCACGAAGCGGCGCCCACCGCCCGCCACCGCCTCGGTCGACTTGGCAGCGAAGCGTCCGCTCGTGTTGGCCCGCGCCTTCTCCGAGACCCGTTCCAGCGTGCCGAGCAGGTCGTGCGCGTCTGTGTGCGAGACGAGTTCCTCGTCGGCGATGGCGTTCCACGCGTCGAGGGCGGGGAGCTTGGCGAGGAGCCTCATGGTGCGCCGGTAGGCGCCGGTCGTGTCGAGCGCCGCCTTGCGACAGGTGTCCTCGTCCGCGCCCGCCTCGCGTCCGGCGAGCACGAGCGAGGTGGCGAGGCGCTTGAGGTCCCACTCCCAGGGGCCGTGCACGGTCTCGTCGAAGTCGTTGAGGTCGATGACGAGCCCGCCGCGGGCGTCCCCGTAGAGGCCGAAGTTCGCCGCGTGGGCGTCGCCGCAGATCTGGGTGCCGATGCCGGTGATCGGCGTACGGGCGAGGTCGTGGGCCATGAGGCCGGCCGAGCCCCGCAGGAACGCGAACGGGGTGGCGGCCATCCGGCCGACCCTTATCGGGGTGAGCGCGGCGATGCGGCCGCGGTTGGACTCCTCGACCGCCGTCACCGCGTCGGGCCGGTCGGTGGTGAGGGTCAGGTCCGCGTGCATACTGCGCGGCACCCGCTCGCGCAGGGCCTTGCCCTCTTCCTTGGGCGAACCCTGCGAGGGCCACCGGGCGAATCCGGGCACCCACGGCACCCGCTCCTGCCCGGCCCGGCCGCCGGACTCGACCGCCGCCGTCCCCGACTCGGTCCCCGACGCCGTCACACCGTCTTCGATCACAGCGACCGCCTCCCCCGTACATGTCCCCGCACGGACATCAACTCGTGATGACGGTACAGCCGGTGGCCGAAACGCGTCAGACCCTGTGGACAACTCCGCCGCGACTGCCTGCCCGCCTGTGGAAAACCCACGAAAACCACCGTCCTGACCGGCGACGCCCTACTCCCGCCCCGCCCCCGCACAAGGCCAGCTCTGCGGCAGGTGGACCTTCGCCCATGCGGCGAGCTCCTGGAGCGCCGGGTCCAGCGCGGCGCCCGCGTCCGTCAGGCGGTAGGTGACCCGCAGGGGCGGCCCCTCGTTGACCTCGCGCAGGACGAGGCCGGCCGCGGCGAGTTCCGTGAGGCGGTCGGAGAGCATGCGCTCGCTGATGCCGGGAATGGCCCGGC
This sequence comes from Streptomyces sp. NPDC030296, assembly GCF_055572815.1. Lineage (NCBI taxonomy): Bacteria > Bacillati > Actinomycetota > Actinomycetes > Kitasatosporales > Streptomycetaceae > Streptomyces > Streptomyces sp. NPDC030296. The sequence continues at coordinate 238,345 of NZ_JBVICQ010000007.1, read as the reverse complement.
GCAGGTCGACGAAGTGCGCGGGATGCGGCATCAGCGCGGCCACGATCAGGCCCGTCCATCGCTTTCCGAGCAGAGCGAACACACGCGTCATGCCTTCTCCGACCGGCTGGCACGGACCGGCGCCATGGAGATCCTGCTGCTTTTCCGCCATGTGACCAGCGTACTGGGCTCACGTTCAGGGATGAAAAAAAGTAAGCGACTGTGTTATCCATAGTCGAGTACGAAAACGAAGCGACTTTCTTGGAGTGCCCCATGGCCACCCTTCTCCATCTGGACTCGTCCGTCTTCCCCATCGACGCCTCGACGTCGCGCGCGGTGACGCAGACCTTCCGCAAGGCCTGGGAGGAGCAGCATCCGGACGGCACGGTCATCTACCGCGACCTCGACATCGACCCCGTGCCGCACATCAGCGCCGACGCGCACACCGCCGGCTTCGCCGACCCGGCCACGCACACCCCGGAGCAGGCCGCGGCCTTCGCCGAGCGCGAGAAGCTCATCGCCGAGCTGGAGGAGGCCGACGCGATCCTGATCGGCGCCCCCATGTACAACTTCTCGATCCCGTCGACCCTCAAGGCCTGGCTGGACAACGTGGTCCTCATCGGCCGCACCGCCATGACCGAGGACTCGAAGGCGAAGGGCACTCCCGTCACCGTCGTCGCCAGCCGCGGCGGCTCCTACGCGCCGGGCACGCCGCGCGAGCCCTTCGAGTACGTGCAGAACTACCTGAAAGCGGTGCTCTCCGACGCCCTCGGCCTGGACGTCGACTTCATCGTCCCGGAGCTGACCATGGCGCCGCACAACCCGGCGATGAGCGAGCTGATCCCGCTCTCCGAGGCCTCCCGCGCCCAGGCCCTCGACGACGCGGCCACCAAGGCGAAGACCCTCGCGGAGCGTCTGGCAGCCTGACCCGACGCCCGACCGGCGCACGGCGGCACACCTGTCCACCGCGCGCCGGCCGGCCCGGTCACGACGCGATCAGCGGATCAGCGCCGCGCCCTCAGGGTCGAGCACCACCACACAGGCTCAAGACCCTCAGGCCTCGTAGGACGCGTCCTCCGCGGTCGTGACCACCTTCTGTCCGTCGGCCCGATCGAGCAGCCCGGCCGACACCCAGGAGCGCACGGTCGCCCGCACGCGAGCGACCAGCGCGTCCTTGTCGGCGAACGGCGCCCCCGCCCAGATCTCGTCGAGCAGGGTCGTCCCGTCGGACTTCGCCGGGTTGGCCACGCCCGAGTCGGTGCCACCGAGGACGACCTTCGGTTCGGAACGCCTGATGTACGCGTGCGTGGGATCCTCGGTTCCCTCGTGGAAGGGCGCGAACTCGGTGCCGTCCAGCATGTAGTGCAGCGGTTTTCCGCTCACCGGCGTGAGGGAGGGCCGCAGGTCACCGGAGAGGCCGGCGTTGCCGTACAGGCCGAACGACAAGTAGCTCGTACTGGCGTTCCGGCCGACCAGGTTCACCGGCCCGTGGAACAGGGTCTGCAGGGTCGGGTCGTCGAGGGCCTTCTCCACCCGCAGCCGGAAGGGGACCGTCACGCGGACGACGTCCCCGTCACGCCAGGTGCGGGCCGGGATCGTGAAGTAGCTCCCGGCGGCCGGCGTCCCGCTCACCGCGCTGCCGTTGACGGTCACCCGGAATCCGGCGGTCGCCCAGGAGGGCACGCGCAGCTTCATCTCGAAGGTGCCGCTGCCGCGCTCGACGGTGATCGTGGAGCCCTGTTCACGCGGGTAGTCGGTGGTCTGGGTGACCGTCACGCCCTGGGCGGTCCAGTTCAGCGTGGTGGCGCTGTACAGGTTGACGTACAGCGCGCTGCCGTCGGCCTTCGCGAAGTACACGGAGTCCTGGTACTTGGTCGCGCTCTCCATGCCCGTCCCCTCGCAGCAGGTCGTGCCCTGCTTCGGGGTGTAGTCGCGCACATGGCCGGGCTTGAGGCCGATGAAGTACGTGACCAGCGGCTTCTCCGCGTCGGCCGTGTCCTGCTTGGAGCCGAGCACCTGGTTGAACAGGGCCCGCTCGTAGTAGTCCATGTACTTCGGGTCCTGCTCGTGGAAGAACAGCATCCGGCTCAGTTTGAGCATGTTGTACGCGCAGCAGGTCTCGGCGTTGGTGTCGCTGATCGTGCCGGCGACCGCCCCGCGGGCCTTCCAGAACTCGGCCGTGCTCGTCCCGCCGATGCCGTACATGCGCTGGGGGACGACCATGTCCCAGAAGTTCTTGGCGGCCGTGAGATAGCGGGTCTCGCCCGTCGCGTCGTACAGGCGGACGTATCCGGTGAAGATCGGGATGTGCTGGTTGGCGTGCAGGCCGTCGAGGATGTCGGTGTTCGCGGCGCAGGCGTCGATGAGCCGGTCGAGGTCGAAGAGCTTGGCCAGGGCGAGGTGGTCCGCCTCGCCGGTGATCGTGTACAGGTCGACGACGGTCTCGACGATGCCGCCGAACTCACCGCTGGAGAAGATGCCCCACATCCGCTGCAGCGTGGCGTCCGGCAGCTTGGACAGCCGGGAGTACATCCAGTCGCACATACCGGACGCGAGGTCCAGCGCCCGGGCGTCGTCGGTCGCCAGATAGGCGTCGACCAGACCCTTGAGGATCTTGTGCGCTGTGTAGTACGGCGCCCACACCTTCGTGTAGTCACCACTGGTCATCGACTCCAGCGCGATGAACTGCGTCTCCGGGTACGCGGCGAGGAACCCGGGATGGCTCGGCCCGCCCCAGGTGCGGCGCAGCGTGGCGGTGAGGCCGCGTCCGGAGGCGTCGGCGAACGTGCCGCCGTCGGTGGCCGCGAACGAGTAGGACGCGAGGTCGCCGAGCCCTGCGGAGGATTCCCTGGCCTCGTTCGACTGGAGCGAGGTGATCTCGGCCGCCGTGAGCGCCCGTGACCAGACGTTGAACTCGTCGAAGGCGCCCGCGTACACCGGGTCGCCGGAGAAGTTGGAGCGGCCCAGCCAGTTGTTCGCCAGGGTGCCCAGGAGGGACGGGTTCAGCGTCATCGAGGCGTTCCGGGCGACGGCTGCGCCGTTGACGTAGAGCGTGCCCGTGGAGCCGGAGAGGGTCACCGCCAAGTGGCTCCAGTGGTTCAGCGGCAGCGCGGCCGTGCCGTTGAGCCCCTGCTCGCCGCCCGGCCCGCTGGTGGTGACGGCGAACCGGGGCACCCCTTCGGCGTTGCGGGTGGCCAGGTACATGTACCGGGTGGTGTTGTCACCGAAGTCGAAGACCCGCTGCCAGTCGGCGTCATGGGTGGGCCTCACCCAGACCGACAGGGTGATCGCCTCGGCGCCGCCGAGCACGGCGGACGGCAGGTCGACGTACTGGTACGAACCCCGGACGTTCTCGTGGGCGCCACCCCACCTACCGGTGACGGCAAGCATCTTCGGGTCGCCGCGCAACGCCTCGCGCACCTCGCTCAGGGCGCCGACCATGCTCCGGATCCGGTCGGCGTACGCGGTGTCCCCGGTGCCGGCGTAGGCCTGGGCCAGCATCGTCAGGAAGTGCCCGGTGTAGTGGCCCCGGAGGTTGCCGTTGGCCTCGCCGTCGAGACCCTCCCAGCCGCCGGGGGCGACCGCACCCTTGGTGGAGAGCCCCGCGTTGGCACGGAACACCTGGAGCAGCCGGTCGATGTCGTAACCGCGGCCGTGGTCGAGCATGAGCTGCCGTTTGTCGGCGAACAGGCCAGGGCCGAGCGTCACGTCCTTGAGCCCGAAGGGCCGCACCGACCAGGTGGACGGCGCCGGAACGGCGGCGGCGACCGCGCGAGCACCACCCGCCCCGAAAGAAACTCCGGGTACTGCGGCGGCGACGATCGCGGACTGGAGCAGAAAGCGTCTGGAGAGGGGCGGAGCCATGTGCGCCTCGTCTCTGGCATGTGTGTGGGGGGTGAGGGAGCAGACCACAGTCATTCGAAATTACGAACGCTGTACGATTTGCCGACCAGAAGATAGGTATGAGGTGGGCGAGCGTCAACGGTGCTGACGGCAATTCACAGGCCTCACGCCCAGGCAGGAGGTCATCCGCCGCCCGCGCACGTTGCACCGAACCAGCGCGAACCCGGCATCACGCGCCCCTAGGAGCCACGGGGAATCCACCCGCAGACGACCCCGATAGACGCTGGTCAGCCGCCCCACCCACACCTCCGCATGAGCGGCCGGTGATCGAAGCGAAGGCCGACCGGCAGATCCTGTCCGGACCATGGATAGCCCAATCGAGTTCAGCACCCTGCGGCCCCGAGCCCGCTCCGACGGCGACCGCCAGGAGTTCCACGCGGTCATACGACACACCCGCACCGGTCTGATCGCCGGCTCCGACCGCGTCCCGCCCCCGCTCACTCACGGGCAACAGCAGCCCGCCATCGCCGAGCACCCCGTCTACCAGGACCTGCTGGTCCGAGCGCGTCGCCTCACCAGCTACGCCCCGCACTGCTTCACGTAGAACATCACCAATACACCGCTCTGCGACGTTTCACGTGAAACATGGCCACGCCCGCGCACAGGAGACCCGGCACGCCCCCAAGCCGTCTCGCGCCACCAAAGGACGAAAGCCCTTACCGAACCTACTGAGAGACTCCTCACACTTCACCAGCCAGGCGGCCGCGCCCCCGGAGTCCCCGCAGACACAAAAAGAAGCGGTCCCATCGTCTTCACGATGGGACCGCTTCGCTGTGCGCGAGGGGGGAGTTGAACCCCCACGCCCTTGCGGGCACTGGAACCTGAATCCAGCGCGTCTGCCTATTCCGCCACCCGCGCATTGGGTGTGTCCTCGGGCCCTGCCCTTTCGGTGCTGGCGCCTTCCGACATCCAGAAGATTAGCACGCTGGGGAGGGTGGGTTCACATCCCTTATCCGTGGCCGCCCGCGCCGCGGCCCACCGGCCACGGAGCGACCGGCAGGGGCCGAACACCTGCCCCATTCCGCCACGTATCAACGAGTGCTGGTTCACGTATCAACCTCGTACCGGTCCCGGCCATCTCCACTGGAGGAGGGCAGGGTCCACAGTCAGGTGCGGGACACTGGTCTCGTCCCGCCTCTACGATCCTTGGCAGAGTTCGGGCGGGGTAGTTCGAAGAGGAGCTCCGGTGGGAAGCCGGGAGGGGACCTCAGTGGGCGTCGGCGCCGGTGACACCGGCCGACGGGGCCGACCGGGGGAACCAGCCGATTTCCCGGCGCGTGGATACGATCAGTAAGCAGTACGGACGCAGTACGCAGAGCGGTGACGACGGAGGAGGTGCCCCATGGGAGTCCTGAAGAAGTTCGAGCAGCGTCTCGAAGGTCTGGTCAACGGCACCTTCGCCAAGGTGTTCAAGTCCGAGGTCCAGCCCGTGGAGATCGCGGGAGCGCTCCAGCGCGAGTGTGACAACAACGCGACCATCTGGAACCGCGACCGGACGGTCGTCCCCAATGACTTCATCGTGGAACTGAGCACGCCCGACTTCGAGCGCCTCAGCCCCTACTCCGGCCAGCTCGGCGACGAGCTCGCCGGCATGGTGCGCGACTACGCCAAGCAGCAGCGGTACACCTTCATGGGCCCCATCAAGGTCCACCTGGAGAAGGCCGACGACCTCGACACCGGCCTGTACCGGGTCCGCAGCCGTACGCTCGCCTCCTCCACCGACCAGCAGGGCCCCGGAGGCGCCCCGGCGAACGCCGGCGGTGGCCGCCCCGGCGGCTACGGCTACCCGCCCGCCGGCGCGCCCGTCGGCGCCCCGCCCATGCCGGCCACGCCGCCGCCCGGCGGCCGTCCCGGCTCGGCCCCCTATCTCCAGCGCGCCGGGGCAGCCCCGGGCGCCGCTGGACGCACGCGCTACTGGATCGAGATCAATGGCACCCGCCATCAGATCTCCCGCCCGACGCTGGTGCTGGGCCGCAGCACCGAAGCCGACGTGCGGATCGACGACCCCGGCGTGTCCCGCCGGCACTGCGAGATCCGGACCGGAACGCCCTCGACGATCCAGGATCTCGGGTCCACCAACGGCATCGTGGTGGACGGGCAGCACACCACCCGCGCTACGCTCCGCGACGGCTCGCGGATCGTCGTGGGCAGCACCACCATCATTTACCGGCAAGCCGAAGGGTGAAGCGGGGGCAATGTCAGAGCTGACCCTCACGGTCATGCGGCTGGGGTTCCTGGCCGTACTGTGGCTGTTCGTGATCGTGGCCGTGCAGGTCATCCGCAGCGACCTGTTCGGTACGCGCGTCACCCAGCGGGGGTCGCGCCGGGAGAACGCGCGGCCGCAGAACGCCGCCCGGCAGGCCGCGCCGCCCCAGCAGCGCGGCCAGCAGCCCGCCGCCACCGGCGGCCGCCGCGGGCGCAACGCCCCCACCAAGCTCGTCGTCAGCGAGGGCACGCTGACGGGGACGACCGTCGCGCTGCAGGGCCAGACCATCACCCTGGGCCGCGCGCACGACTCCACGATCGTGCTGGACGACGACTACGCCTCCAGCCGGCACGCCCGGATCTACCCGGACCGCGACGGCCAGTGGATCGTCGAGGACCTGGGGTCCACCAACGGCACGTATCTCGACCGGAACCGACTGACGACTCCCACGCCGATCCCGCTGGGCGCGCCGATCCGCATCGGCAAGACCGTCATCGAGCTGCGGAAGTAGTGCTACATCATGAATAGGCGCGAGCGGAGCGAGCACGCAGCGGCGGTCCCCACCAGGGGCCCCGGCGCGCTCCCGACCGGAGGGTGGGCACCGTGCGGATGTACCCGGAGCCGACGGGCGAGGTGCGCATGAGTCTGTCACTGCGCTTCGCCGCCGGATCGCACAAAGGCATGATCCGCGAGGGCAACGAGGACTCCGGCTACGCCGGCCCGCGGCTGCTCGCGATCGCCGACGGCATGGGCGGCCAGGCGGCCGGCGAGGTCGCCTCCTCCGAGGTGATCTCCACCCTGGTCACGCTCGACGACGACATCCCCGGCTCCGACATCCTGACCTCCCTCGGCACCGCCGTGCAGCGCGCCAACGAGCAGCTGCGCGCCATGGTCGAGGAGGACCCCCAGCTGGAGGGCATGGGCACCACGCTCACCGCCCTGCTGTGGACCGGCCAGCGCCTCGGTCTCGTCCACGTCGGCGACTCCCGCGCCTACCTCCTGCGCGACGGCGTCCTCACCCAGATCACCCAGGACCACACCTGGGTGCAGCGGCTGGTCGACGAGGGCCGCATCACCGAGGAAGAGGCCACGACCCACCCGCAGCGCTCCCTGCTGATGCGCGCGCTGGGCAGCGGCGACCACGTCGAGCCCGACCTCTCCATCCGTGAGGTCCGCGCCGGCGACCGGTATCTGATCTGCTCGGACGGCCTGTCCGGCGTGGTGTCCCACCAGACGATGGAGGACACCCTCGCCAGCTACCAGGGCCCCGAGGAGACCGTCCAGCAGCTGATCGAGCTGGCACTGCGCGGCGGCGGCCCCGACAACATCACGGTCATCGTCGCCGACGTCCTCGACCTCGACACGGGCGACACCCTCGCCGGCCAGCTCCACGACACCCCGGTCGTGGTGGGCGCGGTCGCCGAGAACCAGCTCCACCTCCAGGACAACGGCATCATGCAGACCCCCGCCGGCCGCGCCTCCGGGCTCGGCCGCCAGGGGCACTCGCAGGGCGGTGGCGGGGAGTTCGGCCCGCCCGGCTCCGGCGACACCACCGGGTACATGCCGGCGGGCAGCTTCGGGAACTACTCGGACACCGACTTCGTCAAGCCGCGCAAGAAGGGCCGGTGGCTCAAGAGATCCTTCTTCGGCATCCTCGGCCTCGCCGTGATCGGCGGGGGCCTCTACGGCGGATACCGCTGGACGCAGACGCAGTACTACGTCGGCGCCAACGACGACCATGTCGCGCTGTACCGCGGCATCAGCCAGGACCTGGCCTGGATCTCGCTCTCGAAAGTGGAGAAGGACCACCCCGAGATCGAACTCAAGTACCTGCCGCCGTACCAGCAGAAGCTTGTCGAGGCCACGATCGCCGAGGGCGGTCTGGACAACGCCAAGAAGAAGATCGACGAACTGGCCACCCAGGCGTCGGCGTGCAAGAAGAGCGCCGAGCGCCGCGAGGCGGCGGACAACAACGCCAAGACCGGTGCGGGTGAGGCCGGGGGCGTCACGGGAACCACGAAGACCTCCCTCACGTCCAAGGCCACACCGTCCCCGACGTCGAAGCCATCGACGTCCCCGAGCCCGACCCAGTCCACACCCACACCGTCAGCCGGCCCCAGCCTCTCGGAGGAGGAGCAGAAGCTGGTCTCGCGGTGCGGTGAGCAGTAGGCAAGCCGCGAGGGGCCCACGCACACGATGAGCAGTACTACCAACACGTCGACGCAGCACACGTCCACGATCGGCGCGATCGGCGCGCCGAGCCGCCGCAACACCGAACTGGCGCTGCTGGCTTTCGCGGTCGTCATTCCGGTGTTCGCCTACGCCAACGTGGGTCTCGCACTCAACGACGAGGTACCGGCCGGCCTGGCCGCCTACGGTCTCGGTTTCGGCCTGCTGGCCGGCATCGGCCATGTGGTCGTCCGTAAGTTCGCGCCGTATGCGGACCCGTTGATGCTGCCACTGGCCACGCTGCTGAACGGGCTGGGACTGGTGGCCATTTGGCGGCTGGACCAGTCGGAGCGGCTTCAGCTCAGCCGAACCTACGTTGAGGCATCGCCGCGCCAACTGCTGTACTCCGCGCTGGGCGTCACTCTGTTCATCGTGGTGCTGATCTTCCTGAAGGACCATCGCGTCCTCCAGCGCTACACGTACATCTCGATGGCGGGTTCCCTCGTCCTACTGCTGCTGCCTCTGGTACCCGGCCTCGGTCTGAATGTCTTCGGCGCGAAGATCTGGATCTCCATCGCCGGCTTCACCATCCAGCCAGGTGAGTTTGCGAAGATCGTCATCGCTGTCTTCTTCGCCGGCTATCTCATGGTCAAGAGAGACGCGCTCGCCCTGGCCAGCCGCCGCTTCTTGGGCCTTTATCTACCTCGCGGACGCGACCTCGGACCCATCCTGGTTGTCTGGGCGATGTCCATCCTGATTTTGGTCTTCGAGACCGACCTGGGTACGTCGCTGCTGTTCTTCGGCATGTTCGTGATCATGCTGTACGTCGCCACCGAGCGCACCAGCTGGATCGTCTTCGGTCTGCTGATGTCCGCGGCCGGTGCCGTAGGCGTCGCCTCCTTCGAGATTCACGTCCAGCAGCGTGTACAGGCCTGGCTGGACCCGATGGGTGAGTGGGAACTCTCCAAGACCACCCTCGGCCACTCCGCTCAGTCCATGGAAGCTCTGTGGGCGTTCGGCTCCGGCGGCACTCTCGGCACCGGACTCGGCCAGGGCAACTCCGATCTCATCGGCTTCGCCGCCAACTCCGACTTCATCCTCGCCACCTTCGGTGAGGAACTGGGCCTGGCCGGTGTCATGGCGATCCTGCTGCTCTACGGGCTGATCGTGGAACGCGGCATCCGTACGGCGCTCGCTGCCCGCGACCCGTTCGGAAAGCTGTTGGCAGTCGGCCTGTCCGGCGCCTTCGGGCTCCAGGTCTTCGTGGTCGCCGGTGGCGTCATGGGCCTCATCCCGCTGACCGGCATGACCCTGCCGTTCGTCGCATACGGCGGTTCCTCCGTCATCGCCAACTGGGCGCTGATCGGCATCCTCCTACGCATCAGCGACACGGCACGCCGCCCGGCCCCGTCACCCGCCCCGAACCCCGACGCCGAGATGACCCAGGTGGTCCGACCGTGAACAAGCCCCTGCGCCGGATCGCGATCTTCTGCGGGCTTCTGATCCTCGCCCTGCTCATCCGCGACAACTGGATCCAGTACGTCCAGGCCGACTCGCTGAAGAAGGACGACGAGAACCGCCGGGTCGCCATCGAACGCTATGCCACCCCGCGCGGCGACATCATCGTCGACGGCAAGGCCATCACCGGATCCGTCGAGACCAAGGGCACCGACTACAAGTTCAAACGCACCTGGAAGAACGGCGAGATGTGGGCCCCCGTCACCGGGTACTCCTCGCAGATCGTCGGCGCCACCCAGCTGGAGAACCTCGAGGACGGGATCCTCACCGGCAACGACGACCGGCTGTTCTTCCGGAACACGCTGGACATGATCACCGGCAAGAAGAAGGAGGGCGGCAGCGTCGTCACCACCCTCAACGCCGCCGCGCAGAAGGCGGCCTTCCAAGGCCTTGGCAACAAGAAGGGCGCCGTCGCCGCGCTCGACCCCAAGACCGGCGCGATCCTCGCCCTGGCCTCCACGCCGTCCTACGATCCGTCGACGTTCGCAGGCATCAGCACCAAGGACAGCAAGACCTTCTCGAAGCTGGAGAAGGACCCCGACAAGCCGATGCTGAACCGCGCGCTGCGCGAGACCTACCCGCCGGGGTCCACGTTCAAGGTGGTCACGGCCGCCGCGGCCCTGGAGAACGGCGTCGTGTCGGACATCGACGACAAGACGGACACGCCTGACCCGTACAAGCTGCCGGAGTCGTCCACCCCCCTCACCAACCAGCACGGCGAGTGCAAGAACGCCACCCTCCGCTACGCGCTCGAGCAGTCCTGCAACACGGTTTTCGGCAAGCTCTCCGATGCCGTCCGCAACGACAAGATGATCGAGCAGGCCGAGAAGTTCGGTTTCAATAACGCCACGCTGGACACTCCCGTCCGCGCCGCAGAGAGCGTGTATCCCGAGGACAACCGTCCGCAGAACGCGATGGCCGGCATCGGACAGGCCTCCAACCGGGCCACCCCGCTCCAGATGGCCATGGTCGCCTCCGCCGTCGCCAACGACGGTGAGCTGATGGCCCCCTACATGGTCGACCAGCTGCGCGCTTCCAACCTCGACGTCATCGCGACCCACGAACCCGAGACGTTGTCCCAGGCAGTCTCACCGGAGAACGCCCAGAAGCTCCAGGACATGATGGAGAGCGTCGTCAAGACGGGCACCGGTCAGAACGCGCAGATCGAGGGCGTCACCGTCGGCGGCAAGACCGGTACCGCGCAGCACGGCGTGAACAACAAGGAGAAGCCGTACGCCTGGTTCATCTCCTACGCCAAGCTCAGCGACGGCAGCTCGCCGGTCGCCGTGGCCGTGGTCGTGGAGGACGGCAGCGCCAACCGTGGTGAGATCTCCGGCGGTGGTCTCGCCGCCCCGATCGCGAAGAGCGTGATGGAAGCAGTGATCAACAGCAAGAAGTGACCCCGCTCACGTCACCTCCACATCGGTGCACGTTGCGATACCGGTCCTGTATCGGGTGACGCGGTTGGCCAGGTCATGAAAGGCGAGACGGGTACCGTATGCCCGGAGCACAGCCGCCGGACCACACAGAGGTGCGGTCGGGACCGACGGAGAGGGCTGGTAGGAAGCTATGGAAGAGCCGCGTCGCCTCGGCGGCCGGTACGAGCTGGGCCAGGTGCTCGGCCGTGGTGGCATGGCGGAGGTCTACCTCGCGATGGACACCCGCCTCGGCCGCACCGTGGCGGTGAAGACGCTGCGAGCGGACCTCGCGCGCGACCCCACCTTCCAGGCCCGGTTCCGCCGGGAGGCCCAGTCGGCCGCCTCGCTCAACCACCCCGCGATCGTCGCGGTCTACGACACGGGCGAGGACTACATCGACGGGGTCTCGATCCCGTACATCGTCATGGAGTACGTCGAGGGCTCCACGCTCCGTGAGCTTCTCCACAGCGGCCGCAAGCTGCTGCCGGAGCGGGCCATGGAGATGACCATCGGCATCCTCCAGGGTCTGGAGTACGCCCACCGCAACGGCATCGTCCACCGTGACATCAAGCCGGCCAACGTCATGCTGACGCGCAACGGCCAGGTCAAGGTGATGGACTTCGGTATCGCCCGCGCCATGGGTGACTCCGGTATGACGATGACGCAGACGTCCGCCGTCATCGGCACCGCCCAGTACCTCTCCCCCGAGCAGGCCAAGGGCGAGCAGGTGGACGCCCGGTCCGACCTGTACTCCACGGGCTGTCTCCTCTACGAACTGCTGACGGTCCGTCCCCCGTTCGTCGGCGACTCCCCCGTGGCGGTCGCCTACCAGCACGTACGGGAGGAGCCGCAGCCCCCGAGTGTCTTCGACCCGGAGATCACGCCGGAGATGGACGCCATCGTCCTGCGTGCCCTGGTCAAGGACCCGGACTACCGCTACCAGTCCGCCGACGAGATGCGCGCCGACATCGAGGCCTGCCTCGACGGCCAGCCCGTCGCTGCCACCGCGGCCATGGGCTCGGTCGGTTACGGCGGCTACCCGGACGACCAGGCCACCACGGCGCTGCGCTCCCAGGACGCCGGCGCCACCACGATGCTGCCCCCGATGAACGGGGACGACGGCTACGGCTACGACGACCGCCAGGGGCGTCGCCGCCAGCAGAAGAAGAACAACACCTCGACGATTCTGCTGGTCGTCGCGGGTGTGCTGGTGCTGGTGGGCGCGATCCTCATCGGACGGTGGATGTTCGCCGGTGGGGACACGGGCGGGGACACCCTCAGGGCGCCGAACTTCGTCGGCCAGACGGAGAAGGAAGCCAGACAGGCGGCGAACAACGTCGACCTCAAGGTGACCACCACCCAGAAGGCGTGTGAGAACCAGAAGACCGGCAACGTCTGCTCGCAGAATCCTGCCGCCGACCAGACGGTGAAGAAGGGCGACACCATCGCCCTGGTGATCTCGACGGGCGCCCCGAAGATCTCCGTCCCCGACGTCACCGGGCTCCAGTTCAACGAGGCCAAGTCCCAGCTTGAGGACAAGGGCTTCGTGGTTGAACGGAAGAACGAGGAGTCCGACCGCAAGCAAGGCGTCGTGATCAGCCAGGACCCCGACAGCGGCAAGCTCGAGAAGGGCTCCACGGTCACTCTGACGGTGGCCAAGGAGGCGGAGAAGTCCGTCGTGCCGACGGTCGAGGGCCGCAGCTGTGACGACGCCAAGGCCCAGATGGAGGCCAACGACCTGGTCGGCACCTGCACCGATGTGGAGACCGACGACGACAACCTCGTCGGCAAGGTCGTCGCGACCAACCCCGAGGCGGGCACCGAGCTCAACCCGGGCGACACGGTGACCATTCAGATCGGCAAGAAGGCCGAGGAGAAGAAGGTCAAGGTCCCGAACGTGGTCGGCCAGACCGTGGGTCAGGCGAAGCAGATCCTGCAGCAGAACGGCTTCACCAACATCCAGTTCCAGCCGGGCAGCGACCAGAGCGACACCGCGCTGGTCACCGACCAGGACCCGGACCCCGGCAACGAGACCAATGACCCGACGAAGACGACGATCACCCTCGCCTCCGTGAGCTTCGGCGGCAACAACAACGGCGGTAACAACAACGGCGGCAACAACGGCGGGGGCTTCTTCGGAGGCCTCACCGGCGCCCGCTTCGAGGACTGATCACCCCCTCGTCCAGCAGCAAGACCGATGCCCGGCTCCTCTCGACAGGGGCCGGGCATCGGTCTTTCCGGTAGGAGCCGGGCAATCAGCCGCCATACCGATGTTTCACGTGAAACAGTCGCGGCTAGCGCAGTTCCTTCGGCAGGGTGCGTTCCGCGTTCACCCGTTCCACCCGCTCCAGCTCGCCCCACACGATGTAGCGGTGGCGGGAGGTGTAGACGGGGGTGCAGGTGGTGAGGGTGATGTACTTGCCGGCCTTCTTCTTGCCGGACTCCTTGGGGATGCCCGACAGGACCTTGACGTTGTACTTCGAGGTCTCGGAGAGGATGTCGTAGACCTTGTAGACGTACCAGTTGTCGCGGGTCTCGAAGACGATCGGGTCGCCCTTTTCGAGCTTGTCGATGTTGTGGAACTTGGCTCCGTGACCGTCGCGATGGGCTGCGAGGGTGAAGTTGCCGTCCTTGTCGGAGGTGGGGAGGGTCGCCTTGACCGGGCTTGTGTAGTAGCCGGCGACACCGCCGTTGAGGACCTTGGGCGAGGTGCCCTTCTTGACCAGGACCTCGCCGTTCTCCATGGCCGGCACATGCAGGAAGCCGATGCCGTCCTTGGTGTCCAGGGCGCCCGGGCTGTCGTCCGCCGCCTCCCAGTTGTCGCGGACCTTGTCCGCCTCCTCGCCGGCCTCGCGGTCGGCCAGCACGTTCGTCCACCACAGCGAGTAGACGACGAACAGGCCCAGCACCACGCCCGCGGTGATGAGCAGTTCACCGAAGACACTGACCGCCATCGCGATCCGTCCCATGCGACGACGCTTCGGCGCGGTCCCGGACGTGTCCGTCCGCTCTTCGGTCTCGTCGGTGGTCACTGCCACAGTTCATCCGCCCTTGATCGAGCCCCTACTGGACGAGCGCGTCGGGCTTCCCCTTGCTGCGCGGCCGTTCCTCCACCATCTTGCCCCACACGATCATGCGGTACTTGCTGGTGAACTCCGGGGTGCACGTGGTGAGGGTGATGTAGCGGCCGGGCCCGGTGAATCCCGAGCCCGGGGGCACCGGATTGAGCACGCTGACGTTCGACGGCGCTGTCACGGGCAGGATCGACGCCATGTCGTAGACGTAGTACGTGTCCTGGGTCTCGACGACGATCGGGTCGCCCGGCTTCAGCCGGTTGATGTACCGGAATGGTTCTCCGTGGGTGTTCCGGTGTCCCGCGATACCGAAGTTGCCCGTCTTGTCCTGGGGCATCGCCGTCTTGATGCTGTTCTCGTCGTAGTGCCCGACCATGCCGCGGTCCAGGACCTTCGACTTGCTGGTGCCCTCGGCGATGGGAACGACCACGTCGAGCTTCGGGATGTGCAGGATGGCGAAGCCCTGGCCGGGCTCGAACGCGCCCGGCGCGCGCTTGCCGCTCTTCCACTCCTCCTGAAGGCTGGTCGCCTCCCGGCCAGCCTGCTGCTGGGCCCGGATGTTCGACCACCAGAGCTGGTAGGTGACGAACAACAGCATCAGCACGCCGGTGGTGATGAACACCTCGCCGATCGCCCGGCTCGCGACCACACTCATGCTGGGCTTGCGCGCTCGCGCGGCCCGCCGTGCCTCGACCCGGGAGAGAGGCACCGAGGCCTCTCCGGCCGCCCCTAAGGGCTTGTCGGGCCCGTGAGCGGCTCCGATGCCCGCCCGGGCCCCGGAGGGCCCTCCGTGCCTCCCGTGCCGTCTGGCGGCCTTACGGCGCGCCGCTCGGCCCCCGTGAGCGGGCGGCGTCTGTATCGCCTCGGCCTCGGCTGCAAGGCGCCGGGCCTCCTCCACCCGGAGGGCCACCGTCTCCTCGTCGATCGGAGGGTGCTCCTGGGCGGTGTCGACCGAAGGGTGCTCGTGTACGGCCGGTTCATAGGCCGCGGGCCGTGGCGCCTGATAGGCGGTCTGCTCGTAGTTCTCGAAGGGCTCCCCGTAAGGCGTCCGGGAGCGCGGTTCGTAGGACGGCTCCGCGTAGTCCCGTCGGCCGTACCAGTCGCCCTGGGGGTAGTCCATCTCCTGGGGCTGGACCTGAGGCGGGGCGTACCACTGCTGCGGCGGATCGGCCGGGGGGCGGGAGCGGAAATCCTCCGCCTCGAACGCCTCGGCGCCCCCGTACGCGGCCTCGCCGCCGTAGGGGGCACTCTCGCGCTCGGGGCGCAGGGCTGTCACGCCGTGGCCCTGCCCACCACCGGGGCGAGCCCCGCCGACCTCGCCACGGCGCCGTCGTCCCCGCATTCCGCCAGCCAGTTGGCCAGCATGCGGTGGCCGTGCTCGGTGAGCACCGACTCGGGGTGGAACTGCACGCCCTCGACGGGAAGTTCACGGTGCCTGAGGCCCATGATGATCCCGTCGTGCGTACGAGCCGTGACCTCCAGTTCGACGGGTACGGTCCCGGGCTCGGCGGCCAGCGAGTGGTAGCGGGTCGCGGTGAAGGGGGTCGGCAGGCCCGCGAAGACGCCCCTGCCCTCGTGCTCCACCAGCGAGGTCTTTCCGTGCAGCAGCTCGGGGGCGCGGTTCACGACCCCGCCGTACGCCACCTGCATGGACTGCATGCCGAGGCACACCCCGAAGACGGGTACGCCGGTCTCGGCGCAGTGGCGGACCATGTCGACGCAGACGCCGGCCTCTTCGGGGGTGCCCGGCCCGGGCGACAGCAGGACACCGTCGAAGTCGTCCTGGGCGTGCGCGGTCGCGACCTCGTCGTTGCGCAGCACCTCGCACTCCGCGCCCAGCTGGTACAGGTACTGGACCAGGTTGAAGACAAAGCTGTCGTAGTTGTCGACGACGAGGATGCGGGCGGGTCGGGCGGCACTCACTGGTCGTTCACCGTCACATCGTTGAAGGGCAGCAGGGGCTCCGCCCAGGGAAAGACGTACTGGAAGAGGACGTAGACGACGGCCAGGGTGAGCACGATGGAAAGCAGCGCCTTCACCCACACATTGCCGGGCAGATGCCGCCAGATCCAGCCGTACATGCCGTCCCTTCCTTCACACCACGGCACCGGATTCACGCCGTACCGCCACCAGACTAACGGCGTAGTGCCTCAGGTTTCCCTGACTCCACAGGCTTGGTGGATTCGAGATGGCCCCACACGATGAGCCGATGACTGTGGCCCCACTCCGGGTCGCAGGTCGTCAACGTCAGATAGCGCCCCGCGCGCGTGTAGCCCGATTTCTTCGGCACGGGGTCGATGACCTGGACGTCCGTGGGCAATGTCCGATAGGGCCCCTTGTCGATGACGTAGGTGTACCAGTGGGCGCCGTCGGTCAGGACCACCGCGTCACCGGCCCGCAGCTTGGGAAAATCTTTGAAGGGATCGCCGTACGTGCGGCGATGGCCTGCGACCGCGAAGTTTCCCTTCTGTCCCAGCTGAGCGGTGTTCGCGTAGTGCCCGAGCCCCTTCTTCAAAGTGCTGGTCCCGGTGCCCTCCAGCACAGGCTTGTTCCACGTGAGACCAAGGCGCGGGATGTACATGAGAGCAAAGGGCTTCGCGTCCTTGTACGGGGCGGGCGGCTTCGGACTCGCCGTGGTCCCCGCCGCGGTGGTCGGTCGCACCGGTTGCCTCGCCCACTGGTCCTGGAGCAGGTCGACCTGGCGGTCCATCTCGGTGTCGGCCTTCACGCCGGTCCAGAAGAGCACGTAGACGACGAAGAGCACGATGAGGGTGCCGACGGTGATGCAGAGTTCGCTGACGGTCCTGACGATCACACGCACCGACACGGGTCCCCCGGCTGCCGTTACGGGCTTCTACTCCACGGGCTTGGCGTACTTCAGATCCACTGTGCCCGAGTAGCCGGGCAGAGTCACCGGCCCGTCCTCGGTGACTTTCCAGCCGAGTCCGTAGACGTTGACGTAGACCATGTAGTTCTGGATCGCCTTGCTCTCGTCGAGCGCCTTCTGGAGCTTCTCGGGGTCACCTACCGCCTGGATCTTGTACGGCGGTGAGTAGACGCGGCCCTGGAGGATCAGGGTGTTGCCGACGCACCGCACGGCGCTGGTGGAGATGAGCCGCTGGTCCATGACCTTGATGCCCTTGGCGCCGCCCAGCCACAGGGCGTTCACGACGGCCTGCAGGTCCTGCTGGTGGATGACCAGGTAGTCGGGCTGCGGCTCGGGGTAGCCGGGAAGCTTCGCGGTGGCATTCGGCGGGGCGTCGTTGAGGGTGACGGTGATGGCCTGGCCCTTGAGCCGCTGGGTGCCGGCATTCTTCTCCAGCGCCGTGAGCCGTGCGTCCTCGGCCTCGGTGCTGCCGTCGTCCCGTTCGGCGAGGGCCTCGACGTCGTCCCGGAGCACCCCGTTGGACTCGTCGAGCTGGCCGTTCTTGTGGCTGCGCTCATGGATCAGGTCGGAGAGCTTGAGCAACGAGGCGTCCGTGCGGATGTTGGTGCCCTTGGCCGTGTCGAAGCTGGTGAAGAAGATGAGCCCGGCGAGGGCGAAGACCCCCGCGGTGAGCACGCGCACGGGCCGGACACCGCCCCGGGTGGAGGCGTCACCGGTCGTGGGGGACGAGCAGCCGTCGGACTCGACGGTCCGGGGACCCGGCCCGGAGGAGTCGCCGGAACCGGCCTCGGGGGAGTCGGCTGAATTGCTCAACGTACCCTTATCTCCTTAGGCGGCGCGGAAGCACTACGCTAACGGACGCCCGGGGGAGCATTCAGTGTCCCCTTGTACGCTGCCCCGGAGCCCGCCCCGTTCCCTGCGCGGCCACGCAGCGCATCGACAGGAGAGACCCTCGTGCCGAAGTCACGTATCCGCAAGAAGGCCGACTACACGCCGCCGCCGTCGAAGCAGGCCACAGCCATCAAGCTGAACAGCCGTGGCTGGGTGGCTCCCGTCATGCTGGCCATGTTCCTCATCGGCCTGGCCTGGATCGTCATCTTCTATGTGACCGACGGCTCGCTGCCCATCGACTCCCTCGGCAACTGGAACATCGTGGTGGGCTTCGGCTTCATCGCCGCCGGGTTCGGCGTCTCCACCCAGTGGAAGTAGCACCTTCCACCCCCGTGTGACCAGCCCTCCCCAGAGCTATCCACGGAGTTATCCACAGGTGTTTTCCACAGTGGGGAAAAAGAACGACGATCTGTGGATAACTCATCGGGCGTTGACGCCGGTATGACTGATCCGCCAGCCCCGCAAGCATGTTCGCCCCCTGTCTGACCTGGGAAAACGCAGGTGAGCGACAGGGGGCACACCTGTTCCCCCACCCTATGCACAAGATCCGGCACGGTCTGTGGACAACAGTGCTGCAGCAGTACCGTCGGGTGCCCGCTCACAGGGGAATCAGGGCTGATCAGGTGAGCTGGGCGGTCCTGACCACAGTCGTGATCAGGACGGCGGCCAGGACCAGGGCGCACACCCCGAACTGGATCAGCGACCGCCGCTCCCGAGGAGCGTGCACCATCGCATAGCCGACTACGACACCGCCGACGAGGCCGCCCACATGGGCCTGCCACGAGATGTTGAAGAACGGGCTGAACGTGAAGATCAGGTTGATCACCAGCAGGATGACCAGCGGCCGCATGTCGTAGTTGAGGTGCCGCATGAGGACGCCGGTCGCACCGAAGAGACCGAAGATCGCGCCGGACGCACCGAGGGAGGGCTGGTTCGGCGCGGCCAGCAGATAGGTGAGGGCACTGCCGGCGAGGCCGGAGACAAAGTAGAGCGTGAGATAGCGGGCACGGCCCAGGGCCGCCTCCAGGGGGCCGCCGATCCACCAGAGGCTGAGCATGTTGAACAGGATGTGCGTGACGCCGCTGTGCAGGAACATCGACGTAACCAGCCGGTACCACTGGCCCTCGGCGATGCCCTGGAGCCCGAGCTCCGGGACCCAGGCTCGCCCGATGAGGTCGAAGCGGTCGGTGAAGCGGTCGCCCAGCGACGTCTGCACCAGGAACAGCAGCAGATTCGCGCCGACGAGGATCTTGGTGAGGAGCCGGGGATCGGCGCTGACGGCGCCGCCCGCGAGGGTGCGTGGCTGGGAGGCGGAGGGTGCGTGGCCCGTGCCCGAGCCGTTGCGGACGCAGTCCGGGCACTGGAAACCGACGGAGGCGCTGACCATGCACTCGGGGCAGATGGGGCGTTCGCACCGGGTACAGCGGATGCCCGTCTCGCGGTCCGGGTGCCGGTAGCAGGTGGGCAGGCTCTGCATGTCCTGCGGGCTGCTCGGCACCTGGTCCATCGGTCCCCTCCGTCTCGTGTGTGGAACACATCGGCCCCGCCCATCCTTACGGATGAGCGGGGCGAATGGTTCCCTTGGGGACCTTGCGAACCTTTCGGTTCCGGCGCACGAGGGCGCCCCTGAGGCCCCGGCCCGCGTGGCGGACCTTCAGGCGGCTCAGCCCTGGCGGGTCTCGACGACGACCGACTCGATGACGACGTCCTTGACCGGGCGGTCGGTGCGCGGGTTGGTCTGGGTGGTCGCGATGGAGTCGACGACCTTCTGGCTGGCCGCGTCGACGACCTCGCCGAAGATGGTGTGCTTGCGGTTCAGCCACGCCGTCGGGGAGACGGTGATGAAGAACTGCGAGCCGTTGGTGCCCGGACCGGCGTTGGCCATGGCCAGCAGGTAGGGCTTGTCGAACGCGAGGTCCGGGTGGAACTCGTCCCCGAACTGGTAGCCGGGGCCGCCGGTGCCGTTGCCCAGCGGGTCACCGCCCTGGATCATGAATCCGCTGATCACCCGGTGGAAGACCGTGCCGTCGTAGAGCTTGTCCGTGGACTTCTGGCCGGTCGCCGGGTGGGTCCACTCACGCTCGCCCTTGGCGAGCTCGACGAAGTTCTTGACCGTCTGGGGCGCGTGGTTCGGCAGCAGCCGCACCTCGATGTCGCCGTGGTTTGTCTTCAGGGTGGCGTACAGCTGCTCAGCCACGATCTGCCTTCCGTTGTCCTCTGTGACTCCCCCGATCCTCGCACGGACCGCGCCCGGAGTCGCCCGACGGCCACGCCCTCGTCCGGCATGCGCACCGAAAACGGGTCGAGTACCCACGGTATCGGCGCGCTTGGCGACGATCCGTGGCATTGTCGGCACTGTCGTGGACAAGCTCCCGTTGCCCCGTATTCATCCGCAATTGCACAGCACCGGATCGCGAACGGTTCCCGGCTTCCTGACCGCGCGGAGTCGACTCGCATGACCCGGATGCCCGCCCTCACATGCTTCAGAGCGTTCCGAGAGGCATGATCGCCAAAAGGGTGGAAAGTCGAAATACCGTACGCCACCGAGGAGGAGGATCCCGTGACCCGCATCGACAGCGTGCGCGCCGCGACCGGTTCGGCGAAGGACAGCGTGCTGCACGCCGCGGAAGTGGTGGCGCCCTACGCCGACACGGCCAAGGAAAAGGCCTCGCACTACGCACACGAGGCGCGCGTGAAGATCGCGCCCAAGGTGTCGCAGGCCGCGGAACAGGCACGCGTCCAGTACGGCGCCCTTGTCGTCCCGCGTCTGGAACAGGCACGCACGCACGTACCGCCGAAGATCGACAGCGCGGCGCATGAGGCCGCCGAGCGCACCAGGAAGGCGGCCCGCCAGGCCGCCGACTACTCCCGTCCGCGTCTCGAGCAGGCAGTGGCCGCTGCCGGGCCCATGCGGGAGGAGGCCACGGCCAGGAGCGTGGCGGCGCTGGCCGCACTGCGCGGTCAGGTGTCGCCCGAGCAGATCCAGAAGCTCGTCCGCAAGCAGCAGCGTCGCGCCAGGGCCGGCCGCGTCTTCAAGGGTGTGGCCGTGATCGGTGTCCTCGCGGGCGGTGCCTTCGCCGCCTGGAAGTGGTGGGACAAGCAGGCCAACCCCGACTGGTTGGTCGAGCCCCCCGCCGCCACCGAGGTCTCCGAGCCCGGGCGGTTGTCCTCCGTGGGCGGCGGCGACCAGTCCGTCCTCGACCCCGAGGTCGAGGCCAAGCAGGCCGAAGACGAAGCGGCGAACCGCGAGGACCGCCGCTGATACGAGCGAACGCCACCGCCAGCCCGTCGGCGGTGGCGTGATCGATCGAGGCAGGGGTGCAGCCGTGGAAGCCGGCGGTGCCGCAATAGAAGCCGGAAGCCGGGGACTTTGGTCCGCGGCTGATACGAGTGTGTGCCCGCCCCGACCAGCCCCGGCCCGTCCGAGGCGCGGCGCCTACAACAGCCCTGTGGGCCGGAAGACTTGACGGTCTTCCGGCCCACAGGGCCGTTTCACGTGAAACACACCTGGGTGCGACCAGTGAAAGCTTGAACCGGAATGTGCTCATCCGATTGCAAAGAGTGATAGGCCGTCTCGGCCCTGCATCCCTGTGACGCAGACCATGGTTTTCGCATATGCGCACACCAGCAGGCGCCTTGACCCGTCTCACGGCTCCAGAGGCAGTCCGCTCATCCACTGCACAGATCGCGATCGCGACGCGGCTCCCTGGGAACGCCATGGGACGGGCGGACGCGGGACCACAGAAAAGAGACCGGGCCGGACGTCTTCTGACGTCCGGCCCGGTCCATCGCTGTGGAGCCTAGGGGAGTCGAACCCCTGACATCTGCCATGCAAAGACAGCGCTCTACCAACTGAGCTAAGGCCCCGGAAGGGAAGCGTCCGCCCGGAAGTACCGACCACCGGGTGGCGCCGCAGACCAGAGTACCGGGTCACCCCCGGTATCTCGCAAAAAGATTGGGGGTCCCCGTGAACGACCACTCTCCGTAAGATGCTCGTCGTGGTTCGCTACAGCGAACCGCAGTTTTTGGGGAAGCGATGGGGAGACGCAATGGACGCCGCACAGCAGGAAGCGACCGCAAGAGCCCGGGAGCTGCAGCGGAACTGGTACGGAGAGCCACTGGGGGCGCTCTTCCGTAGGCTCATCGAGGACCTGGGCCTCAACCAGGCACGCCTCGCGGGGGTACTGGGCCTGTCCGCTCCGATGCTGTCGCAGCTGATGAGCGGTCAGCGGGCCAAGATCGGAAACCCGGCCGTGGTTCAGCGGGTGCAGCTGCTGCAGGACCTGGCGGGGCAGGTCGCGGACGGCAGCGTGAGCGCCGCCGAGGCGACCGAGCGCATGGACGAGATCAAGAAGTCGCAGGGGGGATCTGTGCTCAGCAACACCACGCAGTCGACGACGAGTTCCGGAGCGCCCACGGTCAAGCGGGTCGTCCGCGAGATCCAGTCGCTGCTGCGCTCGGTGGCGGCCGCGGGCGACATCATCGAGGCGGCGGACACCCTCGCCCCGACCCACCCCGAACTGGCAGAGTTCCTCCGGGTGTACGGCGCGGGCCGTACCTCGGACGCGGTGGCCCATTACCAGTCCCACCAGAACTGAGATCGAGGCCCGGTCACCGAGACGGGGTCGGCGACCGGGCCGCGGCCGAGGCGGGGGACCGGTGACACAGGCGGGGGGACCAGTGACACAGGCTCGGGACCAGGGCTGAACAGGCCCACCAGCACCGACGTCACGAAGACGCGGACGTAGGCTCGATGAGAGCCGAGAGGGAACGGACCGGGCCGCCGGAAGGGCGGGCCGAGGCAGACGTCCGGAGAGGCAGAGGACCGGGCCAGGCAGAGGCTGCGGAGGGGGCTGAGGGGACGGGAAACACAATGCGGCTGGGGGACAGAGGTACGGAAATGAGCTCCGTGGGAAACCGGTAGGCAGAAGCCGACTCCGCGGAGGACGGCTCGGAAGCCGTGTCCTCCGCCGACGGGCAGCCAGGGGGGAGCCGAAGGGGGAACGACGCACAACCATGGGTGAGGTCTTCGCCGGCCGGTACGAACTGGTCGACCCGATCGGACGCGGGGGAGTCGGCGCCGTCTGGCGCACCTGGGACCACCGACGCCGCCGGTACGTGGCCGCCAAGGTCCTGCAGCAGCGCGACGCGCACGCTCTGCTCCGCTTCGTCCGCGAACAGGCCGTACGGATCGACCACCCCCACGTGCTCGCGCCCGCCAGCTGGGCCGCCGATGACGACAAGGTCCTGTTCACCATGGATCTGGTCGCCGGGGGCTCCCTGGTCAATCTCGTCAACGACTACGGCCCTCTCCCTCCTGCCTACGTCTGCCTCCTGCTCGACCAGCTGCTGTCGGGCCTCGCCGCCGTGCACGCGGAAGGCGTCATCCATCGCGACATCAAGCCCGCCAATGTGCTGCTGGAGGCCACCGGCACGGCAAGGCCACGCCTTCGCCTGTCCGACTTCGGCATCGCCATGCGTCTGGGCGAGCCCCGGCTGACCGAGACCAACTACGTGGTGGGTACGCCGGGTTACTTCGCTCCCGAACAGATGCTGGGCGCGGACCCCGACTTCCCCGCCGACCTCTTCGCGGTGGGCCTCGTCGCCCTGTACCTCCTGGAGGGCGCCAAACCCGATTCCAAGGCGCTCATCGAACACTTCGCCGCCCACGGCACGCCCAAGGCCCCCAGAGGCATCCCGGAGCCTCTGTGGCAGGTCATCGCCACCCTGCTCCAGCCCGATCCCCATGCCCGCTTCCGTACGGCCACCGGTGCCCGCAAGGCTCTCGCCGCAGCCACCGAGCTGCTCCCCGAGCCCGGCCCCGACGACGAGCTGGTGGAAGTGTTCGATCAACTCGGCCCGCTTCCCGTGGGGTTTGGCTCGGAAGGCCCGCTGCAGCGAGCGTCAGGGCTGGATGTGAGCGCGACGAGCCCGGCCGCCACGTCCTCGTCCAGGTCCGGGCGGGGAACGGACTCTTCTCGAGTCAGTGCGGACGCCCCTGGTACGGACAGCCCGCCGCCGGGAGCGGAAGGCTCGCCGGGCCCGGGGCTCCTGCAGCCGAGTGCACATGCTCCTCGGTCAGGCGCTGATGCTCCTTCCAACTCACCAAGCTGGTCCACCCCTTCGGCCTCCGGCGTCGACGTGACGCCTCCACCTCCCTCCGTTCCTCCGCTTCCGGCTCAGCTGCCTGAGGCCACGCCGTCCCAGGGCTCGCTCGCGCAGTCCGGCGCGGGCGCCCTACCTCCGGCTCCGACCAACGGCTCTGCGACGCCTCAACCTCATTACTCCGGTGCCGTATTACCGCCACCGATGCCCCCATCGGCGCCGCCCAAGACCAACTCAGGCACCAGCACAGGCGCAGGCGCAGGCACAGGCACAGGGCAGTGGTATCAGGGTGCGGGCTCCTCCTCCGCGGAACGCGGGGAGCAAGCGGCCCCCGAGCCGCCCCCCGTCGCCGTACCCCAGCAGTCCGAACCCATACCAGCACGCAACGAGCCGGCCCCACCGCGAATCGAGCCCGCACCGCCACGACCCGAGCCTGCCCCGCCACGACCCGAACACGACCCCGGGCCATCCCAGCCGTCCACCATGTCGGACACCGGTAGCTTCCATCTGCCGCCACCGCAGGTGCTGGCCACCCACGCTCCACCGCGCCAGACGGAGCCGACGTACGCGGAGCCACAGCGTGCGGAACCACCGCCCGTGGAGCCCCGGCATGCGCAGCCGCAGCACCACGCTCCCGGCTACTCCCAGCACCAGCTGAATCAGCAGGCCACTCCCACAGTTGGGACGCCCCTGCACACTCCGCCGCTCCACGAACCCACTCACATACCCTCCCCTCAGCCGCGACCGCCCCTGGACCCCTCTCAGGTCTCCACTCCGGCGGTGCACCAACCTGCGTACGCCTCTACTGGTTCATACACCGCTCAGCCGTCGCAGGTTCCACGCCGATCGAGGGCGAATACGCGGCGCCGCCCCGGCCCGCCCGCGAAGGTGGTCATCCCCGTCCTGCTGCTGGCCATGGCCTGCTTTGCCGTGGGGTTCTGGGCACTGGGCGAGCTCTGACCCTCGCCCAAGGACGGCTGCCCCGCCACCATCCCCTGCCTGCCACCATCCCCTGCCCGCCAGCGCTACCGCCCCCGGCACTACCGCCCCCGGGACGACCCGTGCCGCCCCCGCCGCGAAGCCCTGGCTCCACCTGACGGCCCCGCGGGCCGCTCCGCAGCCGCCCGACGGCGTGCCACGAGCGTCCACAGCGCCAGCGTCAGCACCAGCAGGCTCCCCGTGCCGATCCCGCCTGCGGCGATCGCCGTCATGGCGAGCCGCCTGCCCCCGCTGATCGTGGAACCGCCCGAGCCACCGGCGCTCTCCTCGCCGCCAGAACTCCCCGCCTCCCCGTCCCCTTCCAGCGTGTCCCCCGTCCCCGTCCCCGTCCCGGCCCCCGTCTCCGCGGCCTCCCGGTCCTCGTCGGTGACCTCGAAGGCCCCGGTCGGCTCGGCCGGGCCCAGGTACCCGGGTCCCGACTCCGCCCGACCGGACACCCGTATCCGCAGGGTCAGCCCGATCGGCTTCTCGCCGAAGCGCTCGGCCACCGCCGAGCCGAGGTGGACGGCCAGGTAGTACCAGCCGGCGAACCGCATTCCTCTGACCTCGTCGTCGAGGGAGTAGCGGTTGTCGTAGGCGACCGGAGGGAGCGGGTCGAGGGCGGCGGAGCGCTGCTCCCCTCTGTAGTCGACGAGCGCGTCGTCCACGAGGCCCCGCGCCGGGTTGTACAGCGACATGACCAGCGCGTTGCCGACGTACCCTGCGCCGCCGGGCGTGCTGCCCAGTTCGGCGGTGGCGTGGAGCTGCTGCCCCCAATCGACGGGGACCCTGTAGTAGCGCGTCTCCCCGGCCTTGATCCCGGCCTCGTCCTGCCAGATCCCTTGGGCCAGGGGGCCGGCCGAGGCGAAGCCCCTCCCCCCGCGTCGGCGCTCGGGATCTCCGCGCAGAGGTTCCGGCGACGCCGAGTTCCAGGTCTCGGGTGCGACCGTCGAGCCGCCCCTCTTCACGGCGGGCTCCCACGCGTAGCCGAGTTCGAGCCCCCACTCCTGACCAGACGCCCGCTCACCGGACCCCGACGACGATCCACCGGCCGACGTACCCGATGCACCCGACGCATCCGACGACCCACCCGATGACAGACCTGACGAGGCCCCGGACGACGTGCTGGGGCCGACTCGCTCGACGACGAGGTAGTACGCCCCGGCCGCCTGGCACATGTACTCATCGGCCCCGATCTCACGTGACGCCCAGGCGGTGACGGGGTGGGCGCTGCGCGTGCGGCCGAAGCGGGCGTTCCCGTACGAGCAGCGGTGGGCGTCGACGTCCTCGATGGAGACCCTCAGCCCGTCGGACGAGGCGACGCTCGCCCCTGCCGCGGGTACGGCGGTGCCCGAGACGTACGCGTTGGCGACGGCGTCGAGGTCGAGGCGGTAGTAGAGCTTCTCGCCGGGGCCGATGGCACTGCGGTAGGTCCTGCCCGGCGTCAGCCGCACCGCTTGCGTGGTGCCCGTCGAGCCGTCGACCGTCGTGGCGTCCTCGGCGTAGGAGTACGGCGTCGGCCCGTCGGCCGCAAGGGCGGGAACGGGCTGTGCCGTGGTCATGAGCAGGGCCGCTCCCACGGCTGCCACAGTGCGCCCCCAGACCGTGCGCCGCCCCATCACGCGCCACCCCTCGTCGTAGCCCCGAACGCGCCCATCCTGCCGTTCCCTCCGCACAGATGCGCGCTTTCTCAGGG
The DNA here is from genome assembly GCF_055572815.1 of Streptomyces sp. NPDC030296. Taxonomy (NCBI): domain Bacteria; kingdom Bacillati; phylum Actinomycetota; class Actinomycetes; order Kitasatosporales; family Streptomycetaceae; genus Streptomyces; species Streptomyces sp. NPDC030296. The sequence goes on along the minus strand of NZ_JBVICQ010000007.1, from coordinate 211,521 downwards.
ACGAGCGGCCGAGATCGCGCTCTTGACAGAGCACATTTTTGCCATTGCAAGCGAATTATTCGCGGTAGTGAATCACAGATGGCGTCGCGGCCTTCGCGACCCTGGGGCGACGGACCCAGGGCAACACAAAACCCCGGCCGCGAATACGGCCGGGGTCTGCTCTGAGACTGATGTCGACGTTCACGAACCCGTGGGCACGGAGTCAGTCGCCTCCGTCCACAGATCCTGCTCGGCGCGATCCGCCTGGATCTGGCGGTACACGAGGAGCCCGCCGATGGCGGCCAGTGCGACCAGGAGAAGCTTCTTCACCGCGCGACCTCGTCTTTCCTTGACGTAGGGGACCTCTGGCGCCCGACTATACACACCGACCGATATCGATCGGTGACCTGCGTCGGCCCCTCAACTCCCGGCCGAACGACCCCTGTAGAACCGGATGCCATCGTTCCTATCGCAGGTTCATCAGACCGGTTTCCCGTACGACTTCGCAGCTCCGGGGAACTCTCGCACCCCCTTGCGCCCATCCGAGTGGTGTTGATCTGAAGATCGACGCGCCACGGGCGTCGGTCCCCCACTTCGCGGCCCACATACACATCATGAGGAAAGTACGCAAATCGCCCGACCCGAAAGTGAGGGGCCATGGCCCAGAACAAGGTCATGAAGCTGTGGACCACCATCGTCACCGCCTTCCTCGCGCTGTGCACGGCGCTCGGACTCATCACGACCGCGGCGGCCGCCGCGGTACCGCAGCCCGAGACAAACCGCAACTGCGCGGCTCGCACGACGATCGCGGACCTGCCCCTCCCCTCCCGCTCACGCAACCACTCCCTGCCACCGACGATGAAGCAGCGCATCCGCGCGGAGGCACACGGCTCCTCGCCCTCCTGCCGCCACCTCACGGCCCCGGACGGCCCCCTGGACGTGGCGTCGGCCCTCACGGTCCCGCCGGCCGCTATCGAAGCCCCTTCCGCGCCGACCGAGCCCCTCACCCGCCTTCAGCGCTGATCCACGGACCGCGGACATCGCGACCGTCCACGACCGCGAAGCCCGCGACCTGCCGCGTCCCCCGTACACCACGGCGATCCTGCGTACGACGCCCCGGACCAAGACGAAGCCCCCGGCTCCCGGCCGGGGGCTTCTGCCGTTCAGACGATGCCCCCTGACCCTGCTGAAGTCCGCCGACGACGCAAAAGACCCCCAGCCGTTTCCGACTGGGGGTCTTTTCACGTGTGGGGCTAACAGGATTTGAACCTGTGGCCTCATCCTTATCAGGGATGCGCTCTAACCAACTGAGCTATAGCCCCGCCGCGCTCTGCGGTGTGTGTCCCGCGCGCTGACTCCTGAAGATTAGCGCACGACGTGGGCAGTCCCAAAATCGATACCCGGGGAGGGACCGCGAAGCGGTGGGACACCCCGCAGAGGGCTCCGTCTCAGGGCGCCGTCGCCCCTACACGTCTACTCGTCCTCGGCCAGCGTCAGCTCGATGCCGCCGACGAAGCCCGCGGAGAGGTTGTAGATGAACGCGCCGAGCGTCGCGAGGGCGGTGGCGAGGACGACGTCGATGATCGCGATGATCGCCGTGAAGATCAGCACGTTGGGCAGCGACAGGAACGACTGCAGATCGAAGCCGTTGGACTCGTTCGAGCCGGTGGCCTCGGAGATGGTCGCGCCGACCGTGGAGAAGACGCCCATCGCGTTCATGACCATCCACAGCACCGCGGCCGCGACCATCGTGCAGATGCCGAGGGCGATGGAGAGCAGGAAGCTCACCTTCATCACCGACCACGGGTCGGCCTTGGCCACCCGGAGCCGCGCCTTGCGGGTGCGCGGCACCGTGCCGGCCCCCGTACGCGGCTTGCGCGAGGCGCTCTCGCCCGGCGCCGCCTGATACGCCTGCGGCGGGTGGTACGGGCCCGTCTGCTGCTGCGGGCCGCGCTCGCCGGGCAGCGCCGAGCCCGCGGCCTGCGCCGACGGCTGAGCGTGCGCCTGCGGCTGGGCCTGCGCCGGCGTCTGGCGCCCGCCCGGCGCCGCGGGCGGGGTCCCCGGCGCGGGCGGCTTCGCCTGCGCCCCCCTCGTGTCCGTCACAGTTCCCCCCTGCGATCCTTGCCTCTCGGACGAGGGTGAGGGTGAAGGCGAGGCCGAATCGGTCGGGTTCGGCTTGATCGCCTTCAGTTGCGTCGTGTGCGTGTCCATCGCACGCGCGGCGGAGCCACGGCCGCCGCCGTCCGTTTCCGCACCGGTCGAAGTGCCGGACGAACTACCGGACGATCCGGCGCCCGTGGCTCCGCTCACGCTGACTCACTCCTCGTGCCTACTCGGCCGAGGGCGCCTCACCCTCGTCCGTGCCGATCGTCGCGACGCCCTCGGCGGTCTCGTCGACCGCGTCCTCGCCGTCGACCTCCTCCGCCTCACGTCCCGCCTCGGCGTTACGGGCGATACCGACCACGGCATCGCGCTTGCCCAGGTTGATCAGTTGGACGCCCATGGTGTCACGGCCGGTTTCCCTGATCTCATTGACCCGCGTACGAATCACACCGCCCGACAGCGTGATGGCGAGGATCTCGTCGGTCTCCTCGACCACCAGCGCGCCGACGAGCGAACCGCGGTCCTCCACGATCTTGGCGGCCTTGATGCCGAGGCCGCCGCGACCCTGAACGCGGTACTCGTCGACGGCGGTCCGCTTCGCGTACCCGCCGTCTGTGGCAGTGAACACGAACGTACCGGGTCGAACAACATTCATCGAGAGCAGCTCGTCTCCCTCACGGAAACTCATGCCCTTGACACCCGAGGTCGCACGGCCCATGGGCCGCAGCGCGTCGTCGGTCGCCGTGAAGCGGATCGACTGTGCCTTCTTGCTGATCAGAAGGATGTCATCCTCTGCCGATACGAGTTCGGCTCCGATCAGTTCGTCGTCGGAACCGTCCTCCTTCTCACGGAGGTTGATCGCGATGACGCCGCCGGAACGGGGCGAATCGTAATCCTTCAGAGGCGTCTTCTTCACAAGACCGCCCTTGGTGGCGAGCACCAGGTACGGCGTGGCCTCGTAGTCGCGGATCGCGAGGATCTCCGCGATCGCCTCGTCCGGCTGGAAGGCCAGCAGGTTGGCGACGTGCTGTCCACGCGCGTCACGTCCCGCGTCCGGCAGCTCGTAGGCCTTGGCCCGGTACACACGGCCCTTGTTGGTGAAGAACAGCAGCCAGTGGTGGGTCGTGGACACGAAGAAGTGGTCGACGATGTCGTCTTCCTTGAGCTTCGCGCCGCGCACGCCCTTGCCGCCGCGCTTCTGCGCCCGGTAGTCGTCGGTCTTGGTGCGCTTGACGTAGCCGCCGCGGGTGACCGTGACGACGATGTCCTCCTCGGCGATGAGGTCCTCGATGGACATGTCGCCGTCGTAGGGGACCAGCATCGTCTTGCGGTCGTCGCCGTACTTCTCGACGATCGCGGCGAGTTCGGCGCTGACGATCCCGCGCTGGCGGACCGGCGACGCGAGGATCTCGTTGTACTCGTTGATCTTCGCCTGGAGTTCGGCGTGCTCCTGGAGGATCTTCTGACGCTCCAGGGCGGCCAGCCGGCGCAGCTGCATCTCGAGGATGGCGTTGGCCTGGATCTCGTCGATCTCCAGGAGGTCCATCAGGCCGGTGCGCGCGATGTCGACGGTGTCGCTGCGCCGGATCAGCGCGATGACCTCGTCGATGGCGTCCAGGGCCTTCAGCAGACCGCGCAGGATGTGCGCGCGCTCCTCGGCCTTGCGCAGGCGGAAGCGCGTGCGGCGGACGATGACCTCGATCTGGTGCGTCACCCAGTGGCGGATGAACGCGTCCAGGGAGAGCGTGCGGGGCACGCCGTCGACGAGCGCCAGCATGTTGGCGCCGAAGTTCGTCTGCAGGTCGGTGTGCTTGTACAGGTTGTTCAGCACGACCTTGGCGACCGCGTCCCGCTTCAGCACGATGACCAGGCGCTGGCCCGTGCGGGAGGACGTCTCGTCGCGGACGTCGGCGATGCCGCCGATCTTGCCGTCCTTGACGAGGTCGGCGATCTTCTGCGCGAGGTTGTCCGGGTTGACCTGGTACGGCAGTTCCGTGACCACCAGGCACTGGCGGTTCTGGATCTCCTCGACCTCGACGACCGCGCGCATCGTGATGGAGCCGCGGCCCGTGCGGTACGCCTCCTCGATGCCCTTGCGGCCGACGACCAGGGCGCCGGTCGGGAAGTCGGGGCCCTTGATGCGCTCGATCAGGGCGTCCAGGAGCTCCTCGTGGGAGGCCTCCGGGTTCTCCAGGTACCACTGCGCGCCGGCCGCGACCTCGCGGAGGTTGTGCGGCGGGATGTTGGTGGCCATGCCGACCGCGATACCGGCCGAGCCGTTGATCAGCAGGTTCGGGAAGCGGGCCGGCAGGACGGTCGGCTCCTGGGAGCGGCCGTCGTAGTTGTCCGTGAAGTCGACGGTCTCCTCGTCGATGTCACGGACCATCTCCATCGACAGCGGCGCCATCTTGCACTCGGTGTAGCGCATGGCCGCCGCCGGGTCGTTGCCCGGAGAGCCGAAGTTGCCGTTGGAGTCCACCAGCGGCATGCGCATCGACCACGGCTGCGCGAGGCGGACCAGCGCGTCGTAGATCGAGGAGTCGCCGTGGGGGTGGTAATTGCCCATGACGTCGCCGACGACGCGGGCGCACTTGTAGAAGCCCTTCTCGGGCCGGTAGCCGCCGTCGTACATGGCGTACAGGACACGGCGGTGGACGGGCTTGAGGCCGTCGCGTACGTCGGGCAGCGCACGGGACACGATGACGGACATCGCGTAGTCCAGGTACGAGCGCTGCATCTCCGTCTCGAGCCCGACGGGCTCGATGCGCAGCGTGGTCTCGCCCTCGGCGGGGTCAGGCGTGACTGGGGTGATCTCGTCGGCCATTGCTGGTGGGGATCCTTCCTGGTGCGGTCAGCTGAGACCGACTCAGATGTCGAGGAAGCGGACGTCCTTGGCGTTGCGCTGGATGAACTGGCGCCGGGCCTCGACGTCCTCGCCCATGAGCACCGAGAACAGCTCGTCGGCCTGGGCGGCGTCGTCGAGCGTGACCTGGCCGAGGACACGGTGGTCCTGGTCCATGGTCGTGATGCGCAGCTCCTCGGCGTTCATCTCGCCGAGACCCTTGAAGCGCTGGATCGAGTCTTCCTTGATCCGCTTGCCGTTCTGCCGGCCGAGCTCGATCAGGGCGTCGCGCTCACGGTCCGAGTAGGCGTACTCGAAGTCGTCCCGGCCCCACTTGATCTTGTAGAGCGGCGGACGCGACAGGAAGACGTGTCCGGCCTCGACCAGCGGGCGCATGAAGCGGAACAGGAAGGTCAGCAGCAGGGTGTTGATGTGCTGGCCGTCGACGTCGGCGTCCGCCATCAGGATGATCTTGTGATAGCGGAGCTTCTCGATGTCGAAGTCCTCGTGGACCCCGGTGCCGAAGGCGGAGATCAGCGCCTGGATCTCCTGGTTCTGCAGGATCTTGTCGATCCGCGCCTTCTCGACGTTGAGGATCTTGCCGCGGATCGGGAGGATCGCCTGGTACTGCGGGTTGCGGCCGGACTTGGCCGAGCCGCCGGCGGAGTCACCCTCGACGATGAAGATCTCGCACTTGGTGGGGTCGTTCGACTGGCAGTCGCTCAGCTTGCCCGGCAGGGACGCCGTCTCCAGCAGGCCCTTGCGACGGGTGAGGTCACGGGCCTTGCGGGCCGCCACGCGCGCGGTGGCCGCCTGGATCGACTTGCGGATGATGTCCGCGGCCTCGTTCGGGTTGCGGTCCAGCCAGTCGGTGAGGTGCTCGTGCACGACCTTCTGCACGAAAGTCTTCGCCTCCGTGTTGCCCAGCTTGGTCTTGGTCTGGCCCTCGAACTGCGGCTCGCTCAGCTTGATCGAGATGATCGCCGTCAGACCCTCGCGGATGTCGTCACCCGTGAGGTTGTCGTCCTTCTCCCGCAGCAGCTTCTTGTCGCGCGCGTAGCGGTTGATCAGACCGGTGAGCGCCGCGCGGAAGCCCTCCTCGTGGGTGCCGCCCTCATGCGTGTGGATGATGTTGGCGAAGGAGTACACACCCTCGCTGTAACCGCTGTTCCACTGCATCGCGATCTCGACGGAGAGGTGCTTCTCCTTGTCCTCCGCCTCGAAGTCGACGACGGAGGGGTGCACCACGTCCCCCTTGCGGGAGTTGAGGTGCTTCACGAAGTCGACGATGCCGCCCTCGTAGTGGTACGTGACTGTCTTGACCTCGTGCTTCTCGTCCTCGCCGGCCTCGTCCGCCCCCGCGGTGGCCTTCGCGGACTCGCGCTCGTCGGTGAGTTTGATCGTCAAACCCTTGTTGAGGAACGCCATCTCCTGGAAGCGCCGCGAGAGCGTCTCGAAGGAGTAGTCCGTGGTCTCGAAGATGTCCGGGTCGGCCCAGAAGGTCACCGAGGTGCCGTGCTCCTGAGTGGCCTCGTGCTTGGCCAGCGGGGCCGTCGGGACGCCGAGCTTGTAGTCCTGCGTCCAGCGGTGGCCGTCGGTCTTGACCTCGACGGCGACCTTGGTCGACAGGGCGTTCACGACGGAGACGCCCACGCCGTGCAGACCGCCGGAGACCGCGTAGCCTCCGCCGCCGAACTTGCCGCCCGCGTGCAGGACGGTCAGCACGACCTCGACGGCCGGCTTGCCCTCCGACGGGACGATGCCCACGGGGATGCCTCGGCCGTTGTCCACGACGCGCACGCCGCCGTCGGGCAGGATCGTCACGTCGATCGTGTCGGCGTGCCCGGCCAGGGCCTCGTCGACGGAGTTGTCGACGACCTCCTGCACCAGGTGGTGCAGGCCACGCTCACCGGTCGAGCCGATGTACATGCCGGGCCGCTTGCGGACCGCGTCCAGCCCTTCGAGGACGGTGATGGCGCTGGCGTCGTACGCCGAGGATGAGGCCTCGGCCGTTCCGGCCAGGGCCTCGGTGGACGGGATGTTCTCGTTGGGGTTGCCGGAATCGGCCACGAAGCGCCCTTTCTGGCACAGCACAAGCCAGACTCCCGGCGGGTTTGCCGGAGCGGCTGCGGCATGTTGCGGTGGAAGCCTTTGTCAGCGTTGCACAGTGTTTCCGAAGCGGTCCCCACGAATGGGGCGGGTTTCGCTTCCAGTCTACCGGTAGCGCCGACAGTGATGGGGGTTTGCCGGTACCTGAGTCCGCATGTGCCGCCCTCAACCGGTCCTTCCCGACTCCCCATATGCGGAGCGGGGCTCCAAGAGGCTCACGGAGGCACTCAGCGCTTCCGGGTGTCAACCCTTTGCTACCCCCGGGTCAGGTAGGAGTTCGCATCCGCACGCGACCGTGCGCGGGGGATCACAGGAGGGTGCGACCGAGCAGCCGACGGCTTCCGGGAGAGCGTCAAAATGTGAATTCGGTCACCCGTAGGTATCGCCGGGACCGGTGCTTCCCGGGGCCCGCAGCGGGCCGTAGCGGTGGGTGGGACCACCGGGTCCGTGGACCTTGAGCAGCTGTACGGTGCCGTGGCCGAGGTCCTCGTTGAGCCGGGCGACGAGCTGCGGGGCGAGCAGGCGCAGGTTCGTCGCCCAGGCCGTGGAGTCGCACCGCACGTGCAGGACCCGCTCGTCCTCGTCGTACCGCTCGGGAACGCAGCGCCGGGCCAGGTCCTCGCCGACGATCTGCGGCCAGCGGCCCATCACCCCGCCTACGGCGGCCGGCGTCTCCCAGCCCCGCTCGGTGATCAGCCGGTTGATGGCGGAGCCGAGCGCCATCGGGTCCCGGCCGTCCCGGCGGGCGCCGGAGCGCAGACCGCCACCTCGCCGCGCCTGGCTCTTCTGCTGCGCCGCGTCCCCACGCGCGCGTGCGGCCTCCTTGGCGGCGCGCAGCGCCACGCGCGCGAGGTCCACACCGGACGGCTCGGGAGTCTTCCCGCTCCCCTCGGATCCGCTCATACGCGTTCCACCGTCCCGTCGGACACGGCGAACCGCGTCCCCGTCAGTACGCCGGGCACGTCGTCGTCGACCGCGGCGGTCACCAGGACCTGCTCGCCCGGGGCGACCAGCTCGGCCAGCCGCTCCCGCCGTCGCGCGTCCAGCTCGGCGAAGACGTCGTCGAGGATCAGCACCGGTTCGTTGCCCTCGGCCCGCAGCAGGTCGTAGGAGGCGAGGCGCAGCGCCAGGGCGTAGGACCAGGACTCCCCGTGGGAGGCGTATCCCTTGGCGGGCAGCTGACCGAGTTTGAGAACCAGATCGTCCCGATGGGGGCCGACGAGGGTGACGCCCCGCTCGATCTCCTGCTTACGGACCTCGGCGAGGGCGGCGATGAGCTGCTCGTACAGCTCCTCGCGCGCGTGGCCGACGATTCCCGCAGAGGAGGGTTTGTACTCCAGGCCGAGGGGGCCGCCGCCGGGGGCCAGCTGTTCGTACGCCTTGTCGGCCAGCGGCTGGATGGCGGCGACCAGGTCCTGGCGCTGGGCGAGCAGTTCGGCGCCCACGCGCGCGAGGTGCTGGTCCCAGACGTCGAGCGTGGACAGGTCCATGCTGCGGCCGCCGTGGCGGCGGGCCAGGGCGGCCGTCTTCAGGAGGGTGTTGCGCTGCTTGAGGACCCGCTCGTAGTCGGAGCGCACACCCGCCATGCGCGGCGCCCGCGCGGTGATCAACTCGTCGAGGAAGCGCCGCCGCTCTCCGGGGTCGCCCTTCACCAGGGCGAGGTCCTCCGGCGCGAACAGCACGGTCCGTACGATGCCGAGCACGTCACGCGGTCTGACCTGCGACGACCTGTTGACACGGGCGCGGTTGGCCTTGCCGGGGTTCAGCTCCAGCTCGACCAGCTGCTGCCGCTCGCCCTGCCGCACCTGGGCCCGGATGACCGCCCGGTCGGCGCCCATGCGGACCAGGGGCGCGTCGGAGGAGACGCGGTGGCTGCCGAGGGTCGCCAGGTAGCCGACGGCCTCGACCAGGTTCGTCTTGCCCTGCCCGTTGGGGCCGACGAACGCGGTGACGCCCGGGTCGAGCGGGACCTCGACCCGGGCGTACGAGCGGAAGTCGGCCAGCGACAGATGCGTGACGTGCATGGTCGGGTGCCGACCTCCCCCAGGGTTGTGGACCGCGGTGCGGTCCTGTGGATGACTTCTCGTCGACCGTAGTGGTGTTCGGGCCCGCTGCGGGCCGTGGGGCGCGGGTTACTTCTTCTCGACCGCGTGGCCGCCGAACTGGTTCCGCAGCGCCGCGATCATCTTCATCTGCGGGGAGTCCTCCTGGCGCGACGCGAACCGCGCGAAGAGGGAGGCCGTGATCGCGGGCAGCGGCACGGCGTGGTCGATGGCGGCCTCCACGGTCCAGCGGCCCTCGCCCGAGTCCTGCGCGTACCCGCGGAGCCCGTCCAGGTGCTCGTCCTCGTCGAGGGCGTTCACGGCCAGGTCGAGCAGCCAGGAGCGGATGACTGTGCCCTCCTGCCAGGAGCGGAAGACCTCACGGACGTCCGTGACGGAGTCGACCTTCTCCAGCAGCTCCCAGCCCTCGGCGTACGCCTGCATCATCGCGTACTCGATGCCGTTGTGGACCATCTTCGCGAAGTGCCCGGCGCCGACCTTGCCGGCGTGCACGGCGCCGGAGTCGCCCTCGGGCTTCAGCGCGTCGAAGACCGGCTGGACCTTGGCCACGTTCTCGGCGTCGCCGCCGTACATCAGCGCGTAGCCGTTCTCCAGGCCCCAGACGCCGCCGGAGACGCCGCAGTCGACGAAGCCGATGCCCTTGGCCGCCAGCTCCTCGGCGTGCTTCTCGTCGTCCGTCCAGCGCGAGTTGCCGCCGTCCACGACGACGTCGCCGGGCTCCAGCAGCTCGGCCAGCTCGTCGATGGTCGACTGGGTGGCGGGCCCGGCCGGGACCATCACCCACACGACGCGGGGGCCCTTGAGCTTGCCCACAAGCTCTTCGAGGCTGTGGACATCGGCGAGATCCGGGTTCCGGTCGTATCCGATGACGGTGTGGCCCGCGCGGCGTATCCGCTCGCGCATGTTGCCGCCCATCTTGCCGAGGCCGACGAGACCGAGCTCCATCAGTTGTTCCTTAGGTTGCGACGTGGCATGAGGGCACTGCGTACCCATGCACGAGCCTAAACCCGGACGCTCACGCACATCTGTGGGCATACCCGCTCATAGGTATGCCCCGACCTGCGCTTTCACACCGAGGGCCCGGTGATCCACCGGGCCCCGCAGCGCTGTGGACGGCCTCCGGCCGCCCGACGGCGGCGACAGCGGTCGCTCGACGGGTCAGCCGCTGAGCCGCACCGGCATGATCAGGTACTTGTAGGCCTCGTCCGCCTCCGCGTCAACCGCCGGCTTGCCGCTGAGCAGCGCGGGCTTGGTGGACGTCGTGAAGGACAGCTGGGCGACCGGGGAGTCGATGGCGCTCAGGCCGTCCAGCAGGAACGTCGGGTTGAAGGCGATCGAGATGTCGTCGCCCTCCAGCTGGGCGTCGACCCTTTCCACAGCCTGTGCGTCGTCGCTGGAGCCGGCCTCCAGGGTCAGCACGCCCTGCTCGAAGCTGAGCCGCACCGGGGTGTTCCGCTCGGCGACCAGGGCCACACGCTTGACGGCCTCCACGAAGGGGGCGGTCTCGATCACGGCAACGCTGTTGAACTCGGTCGGGAACAGCGTGCGGTACTTCGGCAGATCGCCCTCGAGGAGACGGGTGGTCGTCCGGCGTCCGGCGCCCTCGAAACCGATCAGGCCCTCGCCGGAGCCCGAGCCGGAGAGCGCCAGGATGACGCTGTCGCCGCTCGTGAGCGCCTTGGCGGTGTCCAGGAGCGTCTTCGCGGGCACCAGGGCGACCGCGGAGGCGTCCGGGTTCTCCGGCTTCCACAGGAACTCTCGGACCGCGAAGCGGTAGCGGTCGGTGGAGGCCAGCGTGACCGTGTCGCCCTCGATCTCGATGCGCACACCGGTGAGGACGGGCAGCGTGTCGTCACGCCCGGCGGCGATGGCCACCTGGGCGGCGGCGGAGGCGAAGACCTCGCCCGGGACGGTGCCCGTGGCGTTCGGCATCTGCGGGAGGGACGGGTACTCCTCCACAGGCAGTGTGTGGAGGGTGAACCGCGAGGAGCCGCAGACCACCGTCGCCCGTACACCGTCTGTGGAAATCTCCACCGGGCGGTTGGGGAGGGCGCGGCAGATGTCCGCGAGGAGACGGCCGGAGACGAGGACGGTGCCCTCCTCCTCGACCTCCGCCTCCACGGACACCCGCGCGGAGACCTCGTAGTCGAAGCTGGACAGGCTCAGCTGGCCTTCCTCGGCCTTCAGAAGGAGGCCGGCGAGGACAGGCGCCGGCGGACGGGCCGGGAGGCTGCGCGCCGCCCAGGCCACGGCCTCCGCGAGTACGTCGCGTTCCACCCGGATCTTCACTGTTGCCGCCTCCTGCTGTTGCCGGCGCTTCTCGGCCTGCCTGGCTTCGTCGTCTGTCGCGGTGTCGCTGGCTCCTGTGAGGGGAAGGACACCGGGGAACAGTCTGACGCACGCCACTGACACTCGGAGCCTTCCGGGGTCAAGTCGTGACGAGGCGCGGTCGGGCAGCCGAGAGCAAGTTGTGCACAGGGCCCCCTTCGAAACGAATTCCCAGCTCTCTCTAGTTGGGAGTAGTAGTAGGGCCTGTGGAAACCGTGGATAACCGCGTTTGCCCAGCTCAGGCAGCGGATTTTGTCCACCGGGCCTGTGGGTGGAGGCGGTGGACAACCAGGCCTGTCTGTGGAGAACAGAAAGTTCTGCACACGCCGTGCACAGCCGGACGGCACTTCTCCCCAACCGCGTCCCCAGGTTTACCCGTCTTTCCCACAGCCCAACCAGGCAACTTCATGTGATGCCTTTCACTCGACGCGGTGAGAAGGCCGGTTTCCTTGCCGAACAGTGGACAGGCATGTGGAGAAGCTGGGGATCGCTGGGGACAACCGGCCACAGGCTGTGGGTTGCCGGTGGACAACTCTGTCCACAGTCTGTGGATCTTCGCTTCGTCCACAGTCTGTGGAGATCCTTCGTCCACCGATCCACAGGCTGTTGACCTGGCTTGATGATCCCCCACCGGGCTGCCCTGTGGACATGATCTGCATAACTTCCCGGTCCCCAGGGTGTGGACGGGAGAAAGTCCCCGAATCTGTGGAGGACGGCCGTAACGCGGCCGGTATTCGAACACCGGCTGACGACTCGATGACGCGGGACGCCTGCCGCGGAGCCCCTGCGGAGGCTCGGGGAGCCTCGCGGAAGTGCCTCGGGAAGGGGCGGAAGCCTCGCGGAAGTGCCTCGGGAAGGGGCGGAATCCTCGCGGAAGGGCATGGGGAAGTTCCTGGCAGACTCCCGAGAACGACGAACCCGGCCCCTGGGGAGGACGAACCCGGCTCCTGGGACGCAGAGAACGGCCGCGGAAACGCCGAGGGCGCCCTCGGGAACTCGTCCCGGGGCGCCCTCGGCGGGTGGCGGGGCCTGGGCCTCAGCCGTTCTTGATGCGGTTCGTCAGCTCGGTGACCTGGTTGTAGATGGAGCGGCGCTCGGCCATCAGCGCGCGGATCTTGCGGTCGGCGTGCATCACGGTCGTGTGGTCCCGGTTGCCGAACTGCGCGCCGATCTTCGGCAGCGACAGATCGGTCAGCTCACGGCACAGATACATGGCGATCTGCCGGGCGGTCACCAGGGCACGCCCGCGTGAGGTGCCGCACAGGTCCTCTACCGTGAGCCCGAAGTAGTCGGCCGTCGCCGCCATGATCGCCGTCGCGGTGATCTCGGGGGACGCGTTCTCCCCGCCGGGGATCAGATCCTTGAGGACGATCTCCGTCAGCCCGAGGTCCACCGGCTGCCGGTTGAGCGACGCGAACGCCGTCACCCGGATCAGCGCGCCCTCCAGCTCGCGGATGTTGCGCGAGATCCGCGAGGCGATGAACTCCAGCACCTCCGGCGGGGCGTTGAGCTGCTCCTGCACCGCCTTCTTGCGGAGGATCGCGATACGCGTCTCCAGCTCGGGCGGCTGGACGTCGGTGATCAGCCCCCACTCGAAGCGGTTCCGCAGCCGGTCCTCCAGCGTGACCAGCTGCTTCGGCGGCCGGTCGCTGGAAAGCACGATCTGCTTGTTCGCGTTGTGGAGCGTGTTGAACGTGTGGAAGAACTCCTCCTGCGTCGACTCCTTGTCCGCCAGGAACTGGATGTCGTCGACGAGCAGGATGTCCATCTCGCGGTAGCGCTTGCGGAAGCTGTCGCCCTTGCCGTCGCGGATGGAGTTGATGAACTCGTTGGTGAACTCCTCCGAGCTCACGTACCGCACCCGTGTGCCCGGGTAGAGGCTGCGCGCGTAGTGCCCGATCGCGTGCAGCAGGTGCGTCTTGCCGAGGCCGGACTCACCGTAGATGAAGAGGGGGTTGTACGCCTTCGCCGGCGCCTCGGCGACGGCCACTGCGGCGGCGTGCGCGAAGCGGTTCGAAGCGCCGATGACGAAGGTGTCGAAGAGGTACTTGGGGTTCAGGCGGGCCGTGGGCTCACCGGGACCGGTCGCGGGCGCCGGCTGCGCGGCCAGCGGCCCGGGCGCACCGCCGGCCGGACCACCCCGGTGCGCACCAGGGCCCCCCGGCGACGGCTCGGGGAGCTCACGCCGGTCCGGCCGCTGGTCGTAGTCGCCGCCCGGCCGGTCGTACTCGGTGCGGGGCTTGTCGTAGTCGCCGCGCGGCGAGTCGTACTCCGGGCGCTGGTCGTACGGCGGCCGTTCCATCGACTGCGGACGGTAGTCCGACGACGGCGACGCGTACGGGTCCCGCTCAGGGAAACCGAGCCGCTGCTGCTGCCAGCCGTAGTCGTCCTGCGACGGCCGGGGCCAGGCGCCCGGCTCGGGACGCTGGTACTCCGACGGGTACGCGGGGCGCGCGGTCGGGAGCTGGTCACCGCGGCCGGTGGGCAGCTGGTCCGCGCGCGGCGGCGGCAACTGGTCGCCCGCGCCGCCGGTGCCCCGGTCGTCGGCGCGATGGCGGCCGTAGCTCTCGTAGGTGTCGCGGCCCTGGCCGTCGTACGAGTTCTGGTGGTCGTATGAGCTCTGGCTGTCGTACGGACCGCGCGCGTCCCGCCCGCCGTCGTACGCGTCCCTGCCGTCGTAGGAGTCCCTGCCGTCGTAGGAGTCGCGGCTCTGCGCCGGGCCCGAGGGGAGCTCGGGCTCCTCGAAGCGGGACTGGACCGGGGGCGCCGGCGTCTCGCCGACGGAGCTGTCCACCGTGATCGCGATCCGGATCGGGCGGCCGCACTCCCGGCTCAGGGTCTCGCTGACGATCGGCGCGAGCCGGCCCTCGAGTACGCCCTTCGCGAACTCGTTCGGAACGGCGAGCAGAGCGGTGTCCGCGACCAGCGCGAGCGGCTGGCAGCGTCTGATCCAGCGCTCGTCCTTGACCTCGACCCCCTGGCCTCGGCCCTCCCCCAGAAGTTGTTCCAGTACTCGTGGCCACACTGCGGCAAGATCGGCAGGTACGTCAGCCACAGGGCACGCTCTCTCACAGGTCCCACGAACGTGTGGTTCTGGGACGGGGGTCGGGATGGAACTCGGGTGGTGCGCTCGGGACCAGGTCTGGTGGGTCGGTCGGTCACCCAGCAGCCGAGGAATAGGAACGAATCGGGGTTCCGTCACGGTAGTCACGGCGGCCGGTACGGTTCAAGTTGTTGTCCCCAGCCTGTGGATAGTGTCCCTCCGTGACCGCTGGTTTGACCGGATGGCGCAGCCGCGCGTACCGTAACCAGGTCGAGTTGTCGATGGCTGCTGCCGCCTGCCTCCGATGGGCACAGATCGCGTCAGGTGATCGGAAAGCGGTGCACTCGGGCGTTAATACGAGCTACTCGTGGGCGCACGGTGACAGCCAGGACGGCACCCCGCAACTACCGATTTATTTCTGGAGCCCCCGAGTGAGCAAGCGCACCTTCCAGCCGAACAACCGTCGTCGCGCGAAGACCCACGGCTTCCGTCTGCGGATGCGTACCCGTGCCGGTCGCGCGATTCTCGCGAACCGTCGTGCCAAGGGTCGCGCGAGCCTGTCCGCCTGATCCCGGTCAGGTCATGCCGTCGTGCTGCCCACCGAGAACCGGCTGAGGCGGCGCGAGGACTTCGCGACCGCGGTACGACGAGGGCGTCGGGCCGGACGCCCGCTCCTCGTCGTTCACCTACGTAGCGGTTCCATGGACCCGCACGCGCCTGGGGAGAGCGCTCCCCCGACGCGTGCGGGTTTCGTCGTGAGCAAGGCCGTCGGTGGTTCGGTTGTCCGCAACAAGGTGAAGCGCAGGCTTCGCCATCTCATGCGCGATCGAGTCGCCCAGTTTCCCCCCGGTAGCCTGGTAGTCGTACGAGCGCTGCCCGGTGCGGGCGACGCCGACCACGTACAACTGGCCCAAGACCTGGATGCCGCCATACGACGGCTGCTGGGAGGGGGCGCACGATGAAGTACCCGCTGCTGGTGCTGATCAAGCTGTACCAGTGGACGATCAGCCCGCTGCTCGGGCCGGTGTGCAAGTACTACCCGTCGTGCTCCCACTACGGCTATACAGCCATCGACCGCCACGGTGCGATCAAGGGCACGGCCCTCACGGCCTGGCGCATCCTGCGGTGCAACCCGTGGTCGCTCGGCGGTGTGGACCATGTCCCCCCGCGCAAGCGTCCGCGGTGGCACGAGATGGTGCGTGGTGCGTGGCGCGCACGCAAGGGCGGGTCCTCCGCCGTCGAACCGGCCACCGAAGGGCACACCCCTTCGAGCCCGGCCGCCGAGAGCCCGTCCCATGCCCAAGGAGCATGATTAGTGGACACGATTGCCAGTCTCTTCAGCTTCATCACGACACCCGTCTCCTGGGTCATCGTCCAGTTCCACAAGGTGTACGGCGCCCTCTTCGGCGATGACACCGGGTGGGCCTGGGGCCTGTCCATCGTGTCTCTGGTGATCCTGATCCGGATCTGCCTGATCCCGCTCTTCGTGAAGCAGATCAAGGCGACTCGGGCCATGCAGACGCTCCAGCCCGAGATGAAGAAGATCCAGGAGCGCTACAAGAACGACAAGCAGCGTCAGTCCGAAGAGATGATGAAGCTGTACAAGGAGACGGGCACCAACCCGCTCTCCTCGTGCCTTCCCATCCTGGCGCAGTCTCCGTTCTTCTTCGCGCTGTACCACGTGCTCAACAGCATCGCGAACAACGACACCATCGGTGTCATCAACGAGAGCCTGTTGGAGAGCGCCCAGAAGGCGCACATCTTCGGCGCCCCGCTGGCCGCGACCTTCACGGACAGCGCTGCGGAGGCCGCAAAGCTCGACGCCTCGATCACCACGGTCCGCATCGTGACCGCGATCATGATCGTCCTGATGTCGCTGTCGCAGTTCTACACGCAGCGTCAGCTGATGACGAAGAACGTCGACACCACGGTGAAGACGCCGTTCATGCAGCAGCAGAAGATGCTGATGTACATCTTCCCGATCATGTTCGCCGTCTTCGGCATCAACTTCCCCGTCGGTGTCCTCGTCTACTGGCTGACCACCAACGTGTGGACCATGGGCCAGCAGATGTACGTCATCCACAACAACCCGACCCCGGGTTCCAAGGCCCAGGCCGCGTACCTGGAGCGCCTCCTCAAGCACGTCACGCGTCACGGCAAGACCCGCAACCGGCGTGAGCGCGCCATCGTCAAGGCGATCGTCGTCAAGGGCCGTGACCGCAACGAGTACGAGCGGAAGTTCATCAACGGTCTGAACAAGGAGGGCCTCGCGGCCCAGACCGACGGAACCGTGATCAAGGGCGAGGCCTCGGCCGTGGCCACCGCCGAGGACGGTACGCCGACTCCCGCCAAGCGTC
Source organism: Streptomyces sp. NPDC030296 (assembly GCF_055572815.1). Lineage (NCBI taxonomy): Bacteria > Bacillati > Actinomycetota > Actinomycetes > Kitasatosporales > Streptomycetaceae > Streptomyces > Streptomyces sp. NPDC030296. The sequence continues at coordinate 194,697 of NZ_JBVICQ010000007.1, read as the reverse complement.
AGCAGCCCAAGCGCCAGACCAAGGCCCAGCGTCAGGCCGGTGCCACGAAGACCGCCGACGACGCCGAGCAGCAGAGCGCGCCCACCTCGCTCAGCAAGTCCGACGAGCCCGAGGACGCCAAGCCGGCGGCCGCAGCCAAGAAGGCGGCGCCCAAGCCCGGAACCGGCGGCCGCAGCAAGGCCCAGTCCGGTCAGCGCAAGGGCCAGCAGCGCCCCAAGTCCCCGTCCAAGAAGTAAGAAGGAGCCCATCCCGTGACGGAAGGCACCACCTCCGCCGCCTCCGAGGGTGGAGACACCCTCACCCGCCTGGAGCAGGAGGGTGAGATCGCGGCGGACTACCTGGAAGGTCTGCTGGACATCGCCGATCTAGACGGCGACATCGACATGGACGTCGAGGCCGACCGTGCCTCTGTCTCGATCATCAGCGACAGCGGCAGCCGCGACCTGCAGAAGCTCGTCGGCCGGGAAGGCGAGGTGCTCGAAGCGCTCCAGGAGCTCACGCGCCTGGCCGTGCACCGCGAGACCGGCGACCGCAGCCGCCTGATGCTCGACATCGCCGGCTACCGCGCCAAGAAGCGTGCCGAGCTCTCCGAGCTGGGGGCCAAGGCCGCGGCCGAGGCGAAGAGCACCGGTGAGCCCGTCAAGCTGAAGCCGATGACGCCCTTCGAGCGCAAGGTCGTGCACGACGCGGTCAAGATCGCGGGCCTGCGCAGCGAGTCCGAGGGCGAGGAGCCCCAGCGCTTCGTCGTCGTGCTGCCTGCCTGATTCGGTACGTACGTCTCTCCGGCCCCGTCTGCCCGCAGGCGGGGCCGAACTTTGTCAGCCTGTTGTTCTGGTGTCAGCGCACAGTGCGCTCTTGCGGTACGGAAGGACGGTCCCCGTGACGGAGGCAGCGGAGCTTCCCCCTGCGCCCGAGCAGGCGCGCGACGTATTCGGTGATCGCTACGCGGACGCGGTCCGGTACGCCGAACTGCTGGCGGAAGCGGGAGTGCAGCGGGGGCTCATCGGCCCGCGGGAAGTACCTCGGCTGTGGGAGAGGCACCTGCTGAACTGCGCGGTGCTCTCCGAGGTCGTGCCTGAGGGAGTAACGGTCTGCGACGTCGGCTCCGGGGCCGGTCTACCCGGCATTCCACTGGCGCTCGTTCGAGACGACCTGAAGATCACGCTGCTGGAGCCGCTGCTGCGGCGTACCAATTTCCTGACGGAGGTCGTGGAGCTGTTGGGTCTCGACCATGTCACGGTGCTCCGAGGCCGTGCCGAGGAAGTCCTCGGCACGCTCCAGCCGGTCCACGTGGTGACAGCACGGGCCGTGGCTCCCCTGGACCGACTGGCCACCTGGGGCATTCCGCTCCTGCGTCCGTACGGAGAGATGCTGGCACTCAAGGGCGACACCGCCGAGGAGGAGCTGAAGAGCGCGGCCACTGCGCTGAGCAAGCTCGGCGCAGTGGAGACCTCCATCCACCATGTCGGTGAGGGTGTGGTGGATCCGCTCTCCACGGTCGTCCGTGTGGAGGTCGGCGAGAGCCCGGGCGGTGTCCGCTTCGCAGCGAAGCGTGCGAAGGCGGCCCGGACGGGACGGGCCCGCCGACGTCGTTGACGGCGATGCGTGGCGAGCGGCCACTGGCCTGGTTGCCCAAGACGCGGGCTGATCCGTCCTGACGACGAGGCATACTCCACACAAGCTCCCCAACCTACGCATGTCGGAGTGTCGCGCGTTGGTGGCCTGAGCGGCTAGGCATCGTGTTTCACGTGAAACGTCGCTCACTGCTACACGGCATCATCGGCCGTGGCCGCGCTGCGGCCGAACCGCGCGACCGGAAGCCTCTCGGGTCACTCGGAGAGGCGAGGGAGATTTCCACAGAGGTGGAATTCTCCACAGAACCCCAGGCCTCACTGGTTCACGACCCCGAAGACATGGGAGGCTCTGTTCATTGCGAGTCTGAAGTCGAGGAGAGTGAATCCTTGCGGTCCGACGCCAACATCGCGGGACCGATGACCGATCCGGTCCCCGGCCCCCGTACCGAATCGATGGGGGAGGATGTTTCACGTGAAACACCGCCCCCGATGGACGACACTCCCATCGGTCGTGCTGCTCAACTGGCGGTAGAGGCTCTGGGCCGCGCCGGGGAGGGGCTGCCCCGGCCTGAACAGACTCGGGTCATGGTGGTCGCCAACCAGAAGGGCGGCGTGGGCAAGACCACGACTACGGTCAACCTCGCGGCCTCGCTGGCTCTGCATGGCGCCCGTGTCCTGGTGATCGACCTGGACCCCCAGGGCAATGCCTCCACCGCGCTGGGGATCGACCATCACGCCGAGGTGCCGTCCATCTACGACGTGCTGGTCGAGAGCAAGCCTCTGGCGGAGATCGTCCAGCCCGTTCCCGATGTCGAGGGACTCTTCTGCGCTCCCGCCACGATCGATCTCGCCGGTGCTGAGATCGAGCTGGTGTCCCTGGTGGCCCGTGAGAGCCGACTCCAGCGAGCGATTCAGGCGTACGAGCAGCCGCTGGACTACATCCTGATCGACTGCCCTCCCTCACTCGGCCTGCTGACGGTCAACGCATTGGTCGCCGGCCAGGAAGTCCTCATCCCGATCCAGTGCGAGTACTACGCGCTGGAGGGCCTCGGCCAGCTGCTCCGCAACGTCGACCTGGTGCGGGGGCACCTCAACCCCGCCCTCCATGTGTCGACCATCCTGCTCACCATGTACGACGGCCGGACGCGTCTTGCCTCCCAGGTCGCCGACGAGGTGCGCAACCACTTCGGCGACGAGGTGCTGCGGACGAGCATTCCGCGCTCTGTCCGTATCTCCGAGGCCCCCAGCTACGGGCAGACCGTGCTGACTTACGATCCAGGATCGAGCGGTGCCCTCTCCTACCTTGAGGCGGCACGAGAAATCGCGCTGAAGGGCGTTGGCGTGGGCTATGACCCGACGCACGCCCACATCGGCGCACAGAACAACCCGAGCATGGTGGAGGGGATCCAGTGAGCGAGCGACGGAGGGGGTTGGGCCGTGGTCTCGGCGCACTGATCCCAGCGGCCCCGACTGGGGAGAAGGCGGCACCGCCGGCCATCGGTGGACCTGCGTCCCCCTCTCCGGCAGTGGTACCGGTCCTCTCCCAGGAACGTGGGGTGGCGGCCGCACGGGTGGCCACGCTGCCCAATGTTTCACGTGAAACAGAGGAGCTGCCTTCGAACGGTGGCGTCGAGGTGCCCGCAGCCCCGATCGGCGCCCACTTTGCCGAGCTGCCCCTCGACTCCATCACGCCGAACCCGCGGCAGCCCCGTGAGGTGTTCGACGAGGACCTCCTCCAGGAGCTGGTCACCTCCATCAAGGAAGTCGGCCTTCTCCAGCCCGTCGTTGTGCGGCAACTGGGACCGGCCCGCTACGAGCTCATCATGGGTGAGCGGCGCTGGCGCGCCTGTCGTGAGGCCGGCCTGGAGGCGATCCCGGCGATCGTGCGGGCCACGGACGACGAGAAGCTTCTTCTGGACGCCCTCCTGGAGAACCTTCACCGGGCTCAGCTGAACCCGCTGGAAGAGGCCGCTGCCTACGACCAGCTGCTCAGGGACTTCAACTGCACGCACGACCAGCTGGCGGACCGTATCGGCCGGTCCCGTCCTCAGGTCTCCAACACCCTGCGCCTGTTGAGGCTTTCGCCCGCGGTGCAGCGTCGTGTGGCCGCCGGTGTGCTCTCCGCCGGGCACGCGCGGGCACTGCTCTCGGTCGAGGACTCGGATGAGCAGGACAAGCTGGCACACCGGATCGTGGCCGAGGGGCTTTCGGTGCGAGCGGTCGAGGAGATCGTCACGCTCATGGGCTCGCGGCCCAAGACGACCTCACGCTCCAAGGGCCCTCGCGCTGGTGCGCGTGTGTCCCCCGCGCTGAGCGATCTGGCGACCCGGCTTTCGGACCGCTTTGAGACCCGGGTGAAGGTCGACCTGGGCCAGAAAAAGGGAAAGATCACCGTCGAGTTCGCCTCGATGGAAGACCTGGAGCGCATCCTGTCGTCACTCGCACCCGGTGAAGGCCCCGTCCTTCAGCGGAGCCTGCTGGACGACGACAGCAACGAGAGCGAAGCCTGAACTGTCGATCGATAGGACGTCTTTCGGCTGGTCGACCGCATGAGCGGGCTGTGTCCGATGTATACCGGACACAGCCCGCTCTTTGCTTGCAGGCAGTGTCTAGGCAATCACATCGTCGATACGATGCGGTGGGGTAGGGCGCATCCACCTTGTGGCACCTTCATGGGAGGCGGGGGCAATGCGAACCGTGAGCCGTTCAGGTCTGCTGACCGCCGGCCTGGGGCTGGGTGCAATCGGCGGATTCGTCGGCAGCCTGCTCAGGGAGCGAAGCGCTCTGACAGCCGCTCGCGACGCTGCGGGCGTAGGAAGCGAGGAACAGCCTTCATGGGGCGTCGGCTCGTACCGCTCACGCTGGACAACCTTCAGGACCTTCCCAAGCGCTGCCGCTCGTGCGTCTTCTGGGAGTTGGACCCCGTCAGCGGCGAGGCAGCGCTGAAGGCCGGTACTCCCGCGCTGGAGAAGGAAGCCTGGATCTCCGCCGTTCTTCTGGACTGGGGGTCCTGCGGGCGAGTCGTCTATGTGGACGACGTCCCTGCGGGGTTCGTGCTCTACGCACCGCCGGCCTATGTGCCACGCTCGACGGCGTTCCCGACAAGCCCGGTCTCCCCGGACGCGGTTCAGCTGATGACCGCCTACATCGTGCCCGGCTTTCAGAGGCAGGGGCTAGGTCGGGTGATGGTGCAGACGGTGGCCAAGGACCTCCTGCGGCGAGGCTTCAAGGCGATCGAGGCCTTCGGTGACGCACGCTGGAAGGAACCGGCCTGTGTACTGCCCGCCGACCATCTGACCGCCGTGGGCTTCAAGACGGTCCGTCCTCATCCCGCCTACCCTCGGCTGCGGTTGGAGCTCCGGACGACGCTCTCCTGGAAGGAGGACGTCGAGTTGGCGCTCGACCGGCTTCTGGGAGCGGTCCAGAAGGAGCCCGCCCTGCGGCCGCTCTGAGAGTGACCGAACGGGAACGTGTGCAAGCGAAGGGGCCGACCCCGATGGGATCGGCCCCTTCATGTTTCACGTGAAACATCGTCGCCGAGCGACGGCGGTGCCACCTTGCGGCGGTACTACCTACTGGGCGATGAAGTCCTCGAGGTCACGCACGATCGCGGCCTTCGGCTTGGCACCGACGATGGTCTTGGCGACCTCGCCGCCCTGGTAGACGTTCAGGGTGGGGATGGACATGACGCCGTACTTGGCTGCCGTGGCCGGGTTCTCGTCGATGTTGAGCTTGACGATCTCGATCTTGTCGCCGTACTCCTGGGCGATCGCTTCGAGGGACGGCGCGATCTGGCGGCACGGGCCGCACCACGCGGCCCAGAAGTCCACCAGGACGGGCTTGTCGTTCTTCAGGACGTCCTGCTCGAAGGAGTCGTCGGTCACGTTCTTCAGGGTGCCGGCCACGGCGGGCTCCTAACTGGTTGGTGCGGTGGGGCGGACGGGGGTCAGACGGTGGTCTTCTCGGGCTCGGCAGTCTGCTCGCCGTCCGCGAGGGAGGCGAGGAAGCGCTCGGCGTCGAGGGCGGCGGAGCAGCCGGTGCCGGCCGCGGTGATCGCCTGGCGGTAGGTGTGGTCGACGACATCGCCGGCGCCGAAGACACCGGTCAGGTTCGTCCGGGTCGACGGGGAGGCGACCTTCAGGTAGCCCTCGTCGTCCAGGTCGAGCTGACCCTTGAAGAGTTCCGTGCGCGGGTCATGGCCGATCGCGATGAACAGGCCCGTCACCGGCAGGTCGGACGTCTCGCCCGTCTTGAGGTTGCGCAGCTTCAGCGCGGCGAGCTTCTGGTCGCCCTGGATCTCCGCGACCTCACTGTCCCAGATGAAGGAGATCTTCGGGTCGGCGAACGCGCGCTCCTGCATCGCCTTGGAGGCACGCAGCGTGTCCCGGCGGTGGACGACGGTCACGGACTTCGCGAAGCGGGAGAGGAAGGTGGCCTCCTCCATGGCGGTGTCACCGCCACCGATCACAGCGATGTCCTGGTCCTTGAAGAAGAACCCGTCACAGGTGGCACACCAGGAGACGCCGCGACCGGAGAGGGCGTCCTCGTTGGGCAGCCCGAGCTTGCGGTGCTGCGAGCCCGTGGTGACGATGACAGCCTTGGCGCGGTGCACGGTGCCCGCGGTGTCCGTCACCGTCTTGATCTCACCGGTCAGGTCGACGGCGACGACGTCGTCCGGAACGAGCTCGGCACCGAAGCGCTCGGCCTGGGCCCTCATGTTGTCCATGAGGTCGGGGCCCATGATGCCGTCCCGGAAGCCGGGGAAGTTCTCCACGTCGGTGGTGTTCATGAGCGCGCCGCCTGCGGTGACGGCCCCTTCGAACACCAGCGGCTTCAGCGACGCGCGCGCGGTGTAGAGCGCTGCCGTGTAGCCGGCGGGCCCGGAGCCGATGATGATCACGTTACGGACGTCGCTCACGGCTTGATTCCTCGTCTCTGGAGAGTGCTGCGTACTGCCGGTGGGAGCTGCTCTCGGAACTCTCACCCCACCCAACGGATCCTAAGGGGCGTGCATTCCCGGTGTGTCCGGGCACACGGCGACGTGACACCGCACAGGGATGCCAGGGGTGGCGCCAGCGCCGTCCTCAGGGGCGGTCGTATGTCTGCTTCAGCAGAACCTCTCCGGCGGGTGCCGAGGCCTTGCCCACGCAGGAGGCATCGACGACGTAGGCCGTGACGTGCGCGGCGTCCTCCGGGACGGGCAACAGGACGAGATAGGCGTCCGCCCCCTGATAGGTCCCGGGTTCTGAAGAGATGGCCCCGGTCACGTCACCGATGCCCTTGGCGATACAAGGGGGCACGTCCTTCGTGAGCTTCGTGGTGGGGTTCGATTCGAAGCGCTCCGGATCGCCGGGTGCCGTATTGGCGCCGACCGAATCCCTGCCCGGCGCCTCCTTCGTCGTTTGGCCGCCGAGAAGGTCGTCCACGCGCTTCTGAAGCTTGACGCCGGAGAATACGTCGGAGGCCGGACTCTGAGCGCTAGGAGGGCCGTCGCCGGAGCCGCTGTCGTCCATCGACTGGACGAGCAGTACGCCGAGCCCCAGAGCGGCGGTCGCGAAGACCGCGGCGAGGCTCCTGACACGGCGAGCGCGTCGCTTGGGTGTGGAGCGGCCCGGGCCCGTGGACCCCCGGCCATGACCGGCGGGACGATCGGCCGCCGTCGATGTTTCACGTGAAACATGAACACCATCGTCCGGCCGCGACGTGGTACCAGTCGTGCCAGAGGAGGCGGACGCCGCCGAGGTCTCGTCGATCTCCGGGTCGGGCGTGGTGGCGCTCAGCAAGGCCTCCGCAGCCAGAGCTGCATCGATCCGTCCCGCCACATCGTCGGGCATGCGCGGAGGGCCCGGCAGGGTGCCGAGCATGCCGCGGATCTCCTCCAGGGAGGCATACACATCGGCGCAGAGCGAGCATTCGTCCAGGTGCTGTCGGACGTCCTCGGTACGGGACGGCGGCAGAAGACCTTCGGTGAGGTCGGAGATCTCCTCGACGTCCGGGTGCCCGGCTGTGTCGGTCGTGGATGTCACGCTCGCCCACCTCCGCCCTTCACAGCAGCTGAATCGCTTGGCCCTGCATCATGTGGTCCTGCTGCGGGTGGGACGGATGTCCCCTGCGTCCGGTTCCTTCCACGCCCCGACTTTTCGCCGCCGCCATCCCCACCGTCGCCACGGAGATGGGTCAGCAGCGGCAGAAGTCTGGCTCTGCCACGGGCACAGCGGCTTTTCACCGTCCCCGTCGGGACATCGAGGATCCGTGCGGCCTCCGCCACCGGATAGCCCTGCATGTCCACCAGAACGAGCGCCGCCCGCTGGTCCTGCGGCAGTGTGCCCAGGGCTTCCAGGAGCTCACGGTGCACATCGTTGCGCTCGGCGGGAGCGGATGCCGACTCGTGCGGCTCCAGGAGCTGCTCCAGCCGCTCGGTGTCGTCGACCGGGGAGGTCTTGCGCGAGGCGGCCTTGCGGGCGCGGTCCAGGCAGGCGTTCACCGTGATGCGGTGCAGCCAGGTCGTGACGGCCGACTGGCCCCGGAAGGTATGCGCGGCCCGATAGGCGGAAACCAGCGCGTCCTGGACGGCGTCAGCGGCCTCCTCGCGGTCTCCCAGGGTCCGCAGCGCCACCGCCCACAGCCGATCCCGGTGGCGCCGTACCAGCTCCGCGAAGGCATCGGGGTCGCCCCCGACATGCTGGGCCAGGAGGTCCTGATCGCTCGTCCCGCCGTGGTCAGCGACTGGCGCCATCGGACCCCCTTCCTCGAAGAACTCTCAGCCCATGAACTTCACGTCGGTGATCGCCTGCTTGTAGCCGGCGCCACTGAACTGGTCGGGCGCCGACTTGGGCACGGCGGTGAGCCAGATCAGAACGTACCGGGTCTTCACCGGCTTCTTGGCGGAGATCTTCAGGTTGGTGCCGCTGGTCGTGTTCGAGGCGATCTTCGTCATCGAATCGAGGGGGGCGGACGACGAGAGGGAGTCGGCCGCGTAGAGCGTGGCCGATGTGTGGTCCCCGGTGTAGTACAGCCCTATTGACGCGGCCGACACCTCCTGGGCGGAGCCCAGGTCGTAGACGATGCCGACACCCTGTTTGTAGGGCGCCAGGGTGGGGCCGTCGTTGAAGGAGTAGGTCCGCCAGTACGTGGAACCGCTCTTGTCGTAGGTCAGATCCACGTCGTCGGCGTGCTGCGGCTTCCCGTCCGGGTAGTACTCCACGGCGCCGCTGATGCCGAGCTTCCGGAGCGGCTTGGCCGTGTTGTCGCCCTTGTCGTTGTCCGTCGTCTGGCCGGTGTCCGTGTCGTTGGACTGGTCACCGCGCTTCATCAGGGCGTCCGCCAGCTGCCAGCTACCCAGGCCGAGCGCGGCGATCAGCAGTGCCGACACCGCCCACTTGAGGGCCTTGCCGCTACGGCTCTGCAGTGGCGGCGGAGGGGTCGGAATGGGCTGCGTGGCGCCCGGATGGGGTGACGGACGGCCGTACGTGCCCTGCTGGTACGTCGTGCGCTGATAGTCGGGCGGTGCGGTGAACGCCGACTCCGGCGGGCGGATGCGAGGCATCTCACCGATCGCCTTCACCAGCTCCTCCGGCGTCGTGCACGGAGACTCGTGCCGCGAGGCGGTGGCGCCGTCGTTGGCGAGCGCCCGCATGGAGAGCTCCGACAGACCACGGTGGACGCCTGCCCGCACCTGGTCGGGAGCGATCAGTCCGACGCCCTTGGGGAGCCCCGACAGGCCGTGCGCGTCGTTCTCGTACGGCCAGCGCTGGGTGAGCGATGCGTAGAGCAGCGCGCCGATCGCCTCCGTGTCCGTGCGCTGCGGGGTGTCGGAGCTGATACCGCGCAGCGCCGCGTTCACCGCGAGGCCGCGGATGCGCCACTGCCCGGCGGCGGAGCGCAGAACAGCGCTCGGGTTGAGCCGGAGGTGGGACAGGCCCTCGCGGTGCGCGGCGGCCATGGCGTGCGAGACCTGCGTGACCATCTGGTACGCGTCATGCGGTTCCAGCGGACCGGAAGCGAGAAGCGTCGTCAGTTCCGTGGCGTCGGGAAGCCACTCGTGCACCACGTACACGAGGTCGTTCTCCTCCACGGCGTCCAGTACCTGGACGAAGCGGGGGTCACCCAACAGCGCCGAGGAACGCGCCGCCGCCAGCACGGCGCGGGCGCGGGCGTGGTCTGCCGGCAGGACGTGAACTCCGACCGCGCGCCGCAGTTTTTCGTCGACGGCACGCCAACTGCTGAAACCGTCCAGACGGGTGACGCACTCTTCGAGGCGGTAGCGCCTGGCGAGCTTGTGACCGCTGTGCAGTTCGGGCGGTGTCGTCCTGGAAGAGCTCTCGGTGCCGCCGCTTCCCTGTGCCTCTTCGCTCGCCGAGCTGTCCGTGTCCCGCTCCCGGTTCTGGGCCTCCCCGTCGGCCGTGGACTGGTCCGCCTGCGCGGTCAGCGGCTCGTCGCCGCTGTTGTCTGCCACGTCGACGGCAGCCGTGCTCCGTTCCGCCACCGTCGTTCCTGCCTCCCCATCCGTTGCGCGCTCTGCGACGCCAAAGCCAATTGTGCCCACAGTCCGCCGCTATGAGCGACACGCGACGACGGACGATGGTTGTGCGCCTAACTCCGTCTCAGCGCCCCAGTCGTCCCCGGACCATACCGACCATCGAGTTGAGCTCTTCGATGCGCATGCGCCGTGCGGCGACGTAGAAGACACCGAGCAGAACGATTCCTCCCCCGACGAGGGCGAGCATCGAGCCGCCGACGCCCTGTCCCAGACTCCGGCTGATCCCGTAGCAGGCCGCGCCGCTGACCAGCGCCGCGGGCAGCGACGCGATGGACAGCCGTGCGTACGTCCGCATCACCCGGGAGCCGTCCAGGTCACCGCCCAGCCGCTTCTTCAGCCGCCGCCAGGCGACGCCCACACCGATCATGTAGGCCAGGCCGTACGAGGCCGCCATACCGACCACCGCCCAGCGGGCCGGGATCACGAAGAAGCAGATCGCGGAGGCACCGGCGTTGACGGCGGCCACGATGACCGTGTTGTAGAACGGCGTCCGCGTGTCCTCGTACGCGTAGAAGGCGCGCAGGACGACGTACTGCACGGAGTACGGGATCAGGCCGAGGCCGAAGGCCATCAGCATGAAGCCCATGTTTGTGGCCTCGACGGTGCCGGAGGAACCGAAGATCAGGGTGCACATGGGGATGCCCAGCGCGAGGAACCCGAAGGCGATCGGCACGATGGCGACCGCCGTCGTGCGCAGGCCCTGCGAGATGTCGTCCCGGACGGCTCCCGCGTCGTCCTCGGCGGCCGACCGCGAGATGCGCGGGAGGAGGGCGGCCATGAGGGACACGGTGATGATGGCCTGCGGCAGACCCCAGATCAGCTGGGCGTTGGCGTAGGAGGCGAAACCGGTGCCCTTGACGGGGGAGTCGATGCCCGCAGAGGTGGCCAGCTGGGTGACCACCAGGGCGCCCGCCTGGTTGGCGAGGACGAAGAGGATCGTCCACTTGGCGAGCATCGCGGCCTTGCCGAGGCCGTGGCCCTTCCAGTCGAAGCGGAGCCGGAGCCGGAACCCGGTCTCCCGCAGGTAGGGAATCATCGCCAGGGCCTGCACGACGAGGCCGAGCAGGATGCCCACACCGAGCAGACGCACGCCCTCCGGCGGGATGTTGGCGACGGTCATGCGGGAGTCGGCGGCGCTGCCGTAGACCCACAGGAACGCGCCGAGGGTGACGATGATGACGATGTTGTTGAGGACCGGCGTCCACATCATCGCGCCGAACCGGCCGCGGGCATTGAGGATCTGCCCCATCACCACGTGGACGCCCATGAAGAAGATGGACGGCAGGAAGTATCGGGTGAACGTCACGGCGGTCTCGTTGGCCGCAGGGTTGTTGGCGACTCCCACGGACAGCGCCCGCACCAGGAGCGGGGCCGCGAACATCGCGAGCGCCGTGAGAAGGCCGAGCACCACCATGACGAGGGTCAGCAGGCGGTTGGCGTACGCCTCGCCGCCATCGTCGTCGTCCTTCATCGCACGCACGAGCTGCGGCACGAAGACGGAGTTCAGGCCGCCGCCGACGGTCAAGATGTAGATCATGGTCGGCAGCTGGTAGGCCACCTGGAAGGCGTCTCCGAGCAGGGCGAGGCCCAGTGCCGAGACGATCATCGCTGAGCGGATGAAGCCGGTGAGGCGCGAGACCATGGTGCCCGCCGCCATCACGGCGCTCGACTTCAGCAGACCCGAGGCCCGCCCGCCCTTCTTCGGGGCCGGCGCGGCCGCGGGGGCCTGTGCGGTGGGCTCCTCGTGCTGCGGACGGCCAGCACCGGGGGCCGGAGCGGGGGTCGGGCCGGGCACGGATGGCTGCCCCACCGGGCCGCTGCCGCTCTGCTGCTGGTCCCGGAAGAGGTGGGCGAACGCGTCGGGTTCGTGGCGCTCCTCGCCGGCCTGTGTGACCAGGTCGTCCACTCCCACGAACTGGGTCGCACGGGCGTTGTCGCCGTACGGCAGATGCCGCGACGGGCCGTCCGGCTCGGGCGCGGGGGTCTGGGCCCACACCCGCGGGTCGGGGGCGTACTGCGACGGCGCGGGCTGCCCGTAGAGCGGCTCCTGCGGCTGGTGGGCGCCCGGAGGCGGCGGAGGGTGCGCGGCACGGTCGTAGAGCGCCTCGGCCACCGGGTCCTGGGCGGACAGATTCCGCGCGCGGTAGGGGTCCTGGTCGTAGGCGTCCTGGAGGTACATGTCCGCGGGGGGCTGCGGCGGCACCTGGGCCGAACCGGGCAGCGAGCCGTCGGGGTAGCCCGAGTCGGCCGCGCCCTGGCCGCGGTCACCGTCGTACGGCGCGTTCATGGCTACCCCACCTCATCGTCCCCGGGCCCACGGGCCACGACAATCGCTCAACGGTCCACCCTCTCACCCGTTCCGGACCGGTCGGTGTTAGCCGGTGCGGTGTCCGTGGCCGGGTCACTCGGGTGCTCCGGCGCGTCTGCCTCGGGCTCGGCCGAGGAATCCCCTTCGTCAGTCTGTACGACTCCGTCAGTCTGTACGACTCCGTCAGTGTGTACGACCGCGGCCGCCTCGGTGTTCGCTTCCTCGTCCGGAGAAGTGCTGCCCGCGGACTCGTCCTGCGAGGCGCCCTCCGCCGCCTGGCGGGCGGCGGCGCGCTTGCGCTGGGTGTACATCCGGAACCCGGCGAGGACGAGGAGCAGGACACCGCCGGCGATGACGAGCATCACCGTGGGAGTGATCTCGGTGACGCTCACGGTGAAGACGACCGGGTCGCCGTACTTCTGGCCGTCCTTCGTGTACAGCTGGGCGACGACGTCGGCCTTGCCGTTGGCCTCGGCGTTGGTGGTGAACTTCACGGACTCGCTGTGTCCGCCCGAGATGTCGATGGACTGCTCGTCGTAGTCGTTGTCGCCGATCTTCAGGCGCTTCGGAAGCTGTGACGTGAGGCGCAGCGTCAGGTTGTCGACGCCTTGCACGAGGTTGTTCTGCACGGTCACGGGGATCGTGGCACTGCGGCCCGAGAGCTTCGTCTCGGACTTCTCGATCAGCCGGACCTGGCTGGTGAGCGTGTCCAGGTACGACTGCACGCCGTCCCGGTAGGCCCTCGCGTCCGCGGCGTGACCCCGCCACGACGTGGACATCTCCCGGTCCATGGTCCGGCCGAAGGGCGTGACCACGCGCGACTGGCGGTTGAGGATCACCTTGAAGCGGTCGAGGTCGCTCTGGGTGCCGTGGATCTGCTCGAACGCCGACCTTGGCAGTGCCTGCTTGCGCAGCGACTTGGGGTACGCCGAGGCGGAAGGGATCCTGGTGCTGGCGTTCGGGTCGGGCTTCGCCTCGGAGGCCGCGGACAGGTCCTGGAACTGCGACCAGGTACCGCCCTGGAGCGTCGTCAGGGCCTGTGCCATCGTCCGGGCCTGGCTGGCCGAGGGCATGCGCTGCGGGGCGATCACGATGCTGCGCTGCTTGTCGGTCTGCAGGTTCGTCATCAGGCTCTGCGCGAGGAACCTCTGCACCGCCAGCATGGAGCTCTCGGCCTTCGTCATGTCGCCCTGGAAGGCCGTCGACAGCTGGGCGTCCGCGACGACCGCCGTGGTGCCGCCTCCGATGGGGCGGGCGGCGGTGGGCGTGTAGGACAGGCCGCGGTTCTCCTGAAGGCTGTCGCTGCGGGCGATCACCTTGTCGGCGCCCGCAGAAGTGGCGACCTTGATGATGGACGGGTCCACAGCGCCGTTCACTGGCCATGCGAACTCGGTGCTCGGCTCCACGTGGAGGATGTTCTCGACGGTGTCCGCGGCGACGTCGGTGGCGTCCTTGAGGCGGCTGAGTGAGCCCGTGACGGCCCTGCCGTTCTGCGCCAGCGACGCCAGATCGGGGTCCGCGAAGGGGAGCGCGACCACTTCCTTGCCCTGGACCGCGGTCTCGAGGTCGGCCAGCCACGCGTTGGCGACCGCCTGGCTCCTGCCCGGGACGGTTGTGCTTCCGCTCCGGACGCTGTAACTCTCGGTCATCGCGACGACGGACGCCAGTAGATCGGGGTCGATCACCCAGGTCACGTCGAGATCCTTGCCCAACGCCAGCATCTGCTCCAGGCGACCGCCCGCGGAGATCTCCTTGGCCAGGTCGTCGTTGAGGAACGTGGGCGTCTGGCGCTCTCCGGGCCCCGTCTCGGCCGTGAGGTGGCTGGTGGAGATCAGGGGCCACAGGTACGTGGTCTTCGTCCTCGTGTCCGCCTCGTCGGGGTGCCACGGGAGGAACGTGCGCTGGATGCCGAGGATCTGGTCGTACCGGGCCGCGGAGGTCTGGCCCGAGAGGGAGACACTGAGCTGGTAGACGCCGTCCTCACCGAGGTCAAGCTCCTTGACGGGCACCGAGATGGTGAAGGGCTGGGCCACGCCGGAAGCGAGTTTGGAGAACTTCGCCACGTACTTCCCGCCGACCTCCGTCCCGTCGACGAACTGGTCGAAGCCGTTGCGCTTGGCCGCGCTGTCGATGGAGGAGCGGGTCGTGAGGGGAGCCGAGCCCACCCGCAGGCCCACATGGGCGTCCGTGATCGTCTGCTTGCCCCTGTTGGTCACCGTGCCGGAGACGGTGACGGTGTCGCCGTCGGTGGGCACGCTGGGGCTGAGCGAGTCGAGCGAGACAGCGACGGTGTTCGTCCCCGTGGCATCGGACGGCGCCGCCTTCGGCGCCGCCAGAGCCGTCGGAGCGGCGGAGAGCTGGAGCAGACCGGCCAACAGTGGCGCCCCGGCGATCAGCGCCCCTGCACGCAGCAGCCAGCGGCGGGCAGGTGAGGGACTGGTCCCCTGGAAGTCTGCCGCCTCGGCCACGCGCTTCGCCCGTCCTCGTCGTCGTCAGTGGTCGTCGGAATGTGCGTCCACGCATGGTAACGATGCGCGCCGAGGTGAAGTGCCGCGGTCCTTGCCACAAGATCGGGCCACGAGACCGGGCTGTCCGTGTATGTACACGTATCAAAGGGACTGGGGATGGGGTCATCTACGCGAAACCGTTGTGCACGTTCAATGAAGGCGACCACCGCCACGGTGGCCACGTACCCTTTTCTGTTGTGCCGAACGCCAACGAACAGTCCAGTGCCCTGAGCCAGGTGCAGCGCCGCGCGGTGAGTGAACTGCTGCGCGTCGCCCCTGTCGCCGATGATCTTGCCCGCCGCTTCCAGGAGGCGGGGTTCTCGCTGGCCCTGGTCGGCGGGTCGGTCAGGGACGCGCTGCTCGGCCGGCTCGGCAACGACCTGGACTTCACGACGGACGCCCGCCCCGAGGACGTGCTGAAGATCGTGCGTCCCTGGGCCGACGCCCTCTGGGAGGTCGGGATCGCCTTCGGCACGGTGGGAGCCCAGAAGGACGGCTACCAGATCGAGGTCACGACGTACCGGTCGGAGGCCTACGACCGGACCTCCCGCAAGCCGGAGGTGTCGTACGGCGACTCCATCGAGGAAGACCTCGTGCGGCGTGACTTCACCGTCAACGCGATGGCGGTGGCGCTGCCGGAGAAGGAGTTCATCGACCCGCACGGGGGGCTCGAGGATCTCGCGGCGCGAGTGCTGCGCACCCCCGGTACGCCGGAGGAGTCCTTCTCCGACGACCCGCTGCGCATGATGCGAGCCGCTCGATTCGCCGCGCAGCTCGACTTCGAGATCGCGCCGGAGGTCGTCTCGGCGATGACCGACATGGCCGGCCGGATCGAGATCGTGTCCGCGGAGCGGGTGCGGGACGAGCTGAACAAGCTGGTCCTCTCCGCGCACCCCCGCACGGGTCTGACCCTGCTGGTGGACACCGGTCTCGCCCAGAACGTCCTGCCTGAGCTTCCCGCGCTGCGGCTGGAGCGTGACGAACACCACCGGCACAAGGACGTCTACGACCACACGCTGATCGTCCTGGAACAGGCGATCGCGCTTGAGGAGAACGGGCCCGACCTCACCCTCCGCCTCGCCGCGCTGCTGCATGACATCGGCAAGCCTCGTACCCGGCGCTTCGAGAAGGACGGCCGGGTCTCCTTCCATCACCACGAGGTGGTCGGGGCCAAGATGACCAAGAAGCGCATGACGGCCCTCAAGTACTCCAATGACCTCATCAAGGACGTCTCGCGTCTGGTCGAGCTCCATCTGCGTTTCCATGGGTACGGCACGGGAGAGTGGACGGACTCCGCCGTTCGCCGCTACGTCCGCGACGCGGGACCGCTCCTCGATCGCCTTCACAAGCTGACCCGCTCCGACTGCACCACGCGGAACAAGCGCAAGGCGAGTGCGCTGTCCCGTGCGTACGACGGTCTGGAGGAGCGCATCGCGCAGCTTCAGGAGCAGGAGGAGCTGGACGCCATCCGTCCGGACCTCGACGGCAACCAGATCATGGAGATCCTGGGCGTCGGCCCGGGCCCGGTCATCGGGCAGGCCTACAAGTTCCTGCTGGAGCTGCGGCTGGAGAACGGACCGATGGAGCATGACGAGGCGGTGGCGGCGCTCAAGGAGTGGTGGGCTCAGATGCCCTAGGTTCCGGGAGGCCGACCTCAGCTGCGGCGCGATGTTTCACGTGAAACATCGCGCCGCACTGTTGTGCCGGGGTGGGTCGCTGGCCGCCGCTCGCTGGCCGGAGTGATGTTTCACGTGAAACATCGGGGCTTAAGGTCACCGTGCGGAGGTCTGGCGCGACTGCTTCGCCATGCCGAAGCGCGCCATGCCCACAGCTACGGCTCCATAGATCACTGCCACCGTGATCACCAGGGCGACGGAGCGGCCGTCGGCAGGGAGCATCACTGCGGCCACTGCCGCGGCACCGACGAACGCCACGTTGAAGAGAACGTCGTAAAGCGAGAAGACACGGCCCCGGTAGCCGTCGTCGACGGCGGACTGCACGATCGTGTCCGTCGAGATCTTCGCTCCCTGAGTGACGAGCCCCAGGACGAACGCGGCGACCAGTATGGGGCGCTCCGTGAAGGGCAGGCCGAGAGCGGGTTCCAGTACGGCGGCGGTCGCGGCGCACGTCACGATCCAGAGGGCCGGCCCCAGACGTCCGGCCGCCCAGGGCGTCAGCACGGCCGCGGTGAAGAACCCCGCTCCCGAAATCCCCACGGCGAGTCCGAGCAGGGCGAGCCCCTCCTCCGGCTCGGCCGCTCCGGAGGGCGATGCCGACCAGGCGTACCGGCACAGCATCAGCACCATGACCGTGAGGGCGCCATAGCAGAAGCGCATCATCGTCATCGACGCGAGCGCCCACGCCGCCGCCCGCCGGCCCGGTTCGACGAGATGTCGCACGCCCGCGACCAGCCCTCGTGCCGTGCCGGCGATCGCGGCACCCAGCCGTGTCTGCACCCGCGCGGGGTCCGGGCCGAGCAGATCCCGGGCGAGGCGCAGCGAGGCGAGGGCAGCGCACAGATACAGAGCCGAGCCGAGGAGGACCACCACTGCATCCGAGCCCGAGCCCAGCAGCCGTACGACGAAGGCGAGTCCACCGCCCGCTGTGGCGGCGAGTGTGCCGGCAGTGGGAGAGAGGGAGTTGGCGATCACCAGGCGGTCGGCGTCGACCACACGGGGCAGTGAGGCGGAGAGTCCGGCCAGGACGAAGCGGTTGACCGCTGTGACGCAGAGCGCGGAGACGTAGAAGAGCCAGTCGGGAACGTGGATCAGGATCAGGACGGCTGTCACCGACGCGAGCAGTGCGCGCAGCAAATTGCCGTGGAGCAGTACCTGACGGCGGCGCCAGCGGTCCAGCAGGACACCGGCGAAGGGCCCGACGAGGGAGTAGGGAAGGAGCAGGACGGCCATGGCCGAGGCGATGGCCGCGGCGGATGTCTGCTTCTCCGGGGAGAAGACGACGTAGGTGGCGAGCGCGACCTGGTAGACCCCGTCCGCTCCTTGGGAGAGCAGTCGTACGGCGAGCAGACGCCGGAAGTCCCGGAAGCGCAGGAGCACCCGCAGGTCTCGTACGACAGCCATGGGACACAGCCTCACATACGGGGAGGGTCCCCGGGTGTACGACCCGGGGACCCTCAACGACCCGAAGGGCGAGTGGACTTAGCGCACCACGCCTCGTTCCGTCAGCGCTCGACCTCGCCCTTGATGAACTTCTCGACGTTCTCCCGCGCCTCGTCGTCGAAGTACTGCACCGGCGGCGACTTCATGAAGTACGACGACGCCGACAGGATCGGGCCGCCGATACCACGGTCCTTGGCGATCTTGGCGGCGCGCAGGGCGTCGATGATGACGCCGGCGGAGTTCGGGGAGTCCCAGACCTCGAGCTTGTACTCCAGGTTCAGCGGGACGTCACCGAAGGCGCGGCCCTCGAGACGGACGTAGGCCCACTTGCGGTCGTCGAGCCAGGCCACGTAGTCGGACGGGCCGATGTGGACGTTCTTCTCGCCGAGCTCCCGGTCGGGGATCTGGGAGGTGACGGCCTGGGTCTTGGAGATCTTCTTCGACTCGAGGCGGTCGCGCTCGAGCATGTTCTTGAAGTCCATGTTGCCGCCGACGTTCAGCTGCATGGTGCGGTCCAGGACGACGCCCCGGTCCTCGAACAGCTTCGCCATGACGCGGTGCGTGATGGTGGCACCGACCTGCGACTTGATGTCGTCACCGACGATCGGGACGCCCGCCTCGGTGAACTTGTCCGCCCACTCCTTGGTGCCGGCGATGAAGACCGGCAGGGCGTTGACGAAGGCAACCTTGGCGTCGATGGCGCACTGGGCGTAGAACTTCGCCGCGTCCTCGGAGCCGACGGGCAGGTAGCAGACGAGGACGTCGACCTGCTTGTCCTTGAGGACCTGGACGACGTCGACCGGGGCTTCGGCGGACTCCTCGATGGTCTCGCGGTAGTACTTGCCGAGACCGTCGAGGGTGTGGCCGCGCTGGACGGTGACACCGGTGCTCGGCACGTCGCAGATCTTGATGGTGTTGTTCTCGGAGGCGCCGATGGCGTCCGCGAGGTCGAGGCCGACCTTCTTCGCGTCGACGTCGAAGGCCGCGACGAACTCCACGTCCCGGACGTGGTAGTCACCGAACTGCACGTGCATGAGGCCGGGGACCTTGGACGCCGGGTCGGCGTCCTTGTAGTACTCGACTCCCTGCACCAGCGACGCGGCGCAGTTGCCCACGCCGACGATGGCTACGCGAACCGAACCCATTCCGGTTGCTCCCTGTGTGTACGAGTGGGGTCCTGGCAGGGACCTCACGTGGCGGTGTCGCCGGGCGCATCCGGCCCGGGGGTGTCCCCGGGCCGGGGCAGGGCGCCCGGCGCTCCCTCTGTGGTGTCGCGAGCGGGTTCTCCATGGGCGGGACCCTTCAGATCACGGCCCGCCCGCTCGCTTTCGATGAGCTCGTTCAGCCAGCGCACCTCGCGCTCCACGGACTCCATCCCGTGGCGCTGGAGCTCGAGCGTGTAGTCGTCGAGGCGCTCGCGCGTGCGTGCCAAGGAGGCACGCATCTTCTCCAGCCGTTCCTCCAAACGGCTGCGACGGCCCTCCAGGACGCGCATGCGCACATCGCGGGAGGTCTGCCCGAAGAACGCGAAGCGAGCGGCGAAGTGCTCGTCCTCGTACGCGTCTGGACCCGTCTGCGAGAGCAGTTCCTCGAAGTGCTCCTTGCCTTCCGCCGTCAACCTGTAGACGATCTTGGCGCGACGGCCCGTGAGGGCGGCGGGAGCGTCGTCCTGGGCGCCCCCCGACTCCTCGATCAACCAGCCGCTCGCGACCAGCGTCTTGAGGCAGGGGTAGAGCGTCCCGTAGCTGAAGGCGCGGAACACGCCCAGTGAGGTGTTGAGTCGTTTGCGCAGCTCATAGCCGTGCATGGGGGCTTCGCGCAGCAGGCCGAGTACGGCGAACTCGAGGATCCCGGAGCGCCGGCTCATCGTCGCCTCCCCTCTCCCACTGGCCGTCCCGACACCCACTATGCCGAGCTGATGTATCGACTCGATACATCACGACGATAGAACGCCCCTACGTATGCGACAAGTGGGGGCACGGTGAACGGGGTCACATCACTGATTGGTACGAAGCAAGTTGCCGGATTTGGGGTGAAGTTCGGTGCTCAGTGGGTTTTGGCGGTGCGTAGTCTGTGCGGCATGCACACCACCGGGAAGCGAGTGACGTCAGAGCACGTCGTGGTCCTGGGTGCGGTACGGATGAATGCCAACACGACCGCATCCGTACTTCGGGGGGACCGGAAACCAGCCGCCGTTTCCAGGCGCGCACGGGTGCGCCTGCCCGAGGAGTAGTCGTTCGATGAGCGAGCACCGTCGCAAACCGCCGCAGCCGCAGGGAGGCGGACGTGCCGCGGCCAGACGCGGCCAATCGGCGCCCTCCGGCCGCCGCGCTGAACCGCGGGGCACCACTGGGTCGATTTCCGAGACCTATGGGGCGGGAGGTGATGACTCCCCCTACGAGGGACGTGCAGCGGCCCGACGGGCGGCGCAGAGAAGTACCGGCACCGGTGGCAGCCGCCGGAGAGCGGCCGAGCCCGCGGGACGCGGACCGGGACGGGGCCGGGGACGGCCCGCTCCTCCCGGCAAGAAGCGCTTCATCGACTATCCACGCGCCGGCAAGTACGGGGCCATGCGGTGGGTGCCGTCCTGGCGTCAGGTGACGGCGCTCTTCATCGGGTTCTTCGGTTGCCTCGTGGCGGCCGCCGGTATCGGGTACGCCGTCGTCGCGGTGCCCAACCCTGCCGAGGCCGCGACGGCGCAGAACAACGTCTACTACTGGTCCGACGGCACGCAGATGGTCGCGACGGGTGGTGAGGTCAACCGCCAGATCATCGCCTACGAGAAGATCCCCAAGGCGATGCGCTACGCGGTCATGTCGGCCGAGAACAAGACGTTCGAGACGGACAGCGGCGTCGACCCCATGGGCATCGCCCGCGCCGTCGTCAACATGGCCAAGGGCGGTCAGACGCAGGGTGGATCCACCATCACCCAGCAGTATGTCAAGAACGCCATGCTCGACGACCAGTCGCAGACCCTCTCCCGGAAGGTGAAGGAACTCTTCATCTCGGTGAAGGTGGGCGCCTCCGTCGAGAAGGAAGACATCATGCGCGGCTACCTGAACACGGCCTACTTCGGTCGTGGCGCCTACGGCCTTCAGGCAGCCGCGCGCACGTACTTCGGCGAGGATGCCGAGAAGCTCAACCCGAGTCAGTGCGCCTTCCTCGCCGCCATCCTCAAGGGCGCGACGTACTACGACCCGGCCGGAGCGACGTCGATCGACCCAGCAGCCACGCCCGAGGCGAACACCAAGCGGGCCACGGACCGCTGGCAATGGATCCTCGACGAGATGGTCAAGGACAAGCGCCTCTCGCCGGGTACGCGGGCCAAGTACAAGGACTTCCCCGAGATCGAGCGGCCCAGGTCCAACGCCCAGCTGGGCGGGCAGATCGGCTACCTCGTCGACACGGCCAAGGGCTACATCCTCAACAACACCGACATCACACCGAAGCAGCTCGAGCAGGGCGGCTACGAGATCCACACGACCTTCGACAAGAACAAGGTCAAGGAACTCGAGGCAGCTGTGAACAAGGTGCGCAAGGAGAACATCAAGCCCAAGCTGCGGCCGGATACGGACACGCATGTGCAGTTCGGCGGGGCGTCGGTGAATCCGAAGTCGGGTGCCATCGAGGCGATCTACGGCGGTGAGGACGCCACCAAGCACTTCACCAACAACGCCGACGTGACCGGCGCGCAGGTCGGTTCGACCTTCAAACCCTTCGTCCTGGCGGCCGCCATGACCTGGGGCAAGCGCAACCCCGAGCTGGATCCGGAGCAGGCACAGGACGAACGCACCATCGTCTCGCCGAAGAGCCTCTACAGCGGTAAGAACAACCTCAAGATCAGGGATTACGACGGCACCGTCTGGACGAACGAAGAGGGCAAGGAGTGGCTCCAGGCCAACGACGGCGACGAGTCGTACGGTAGCCCGCCGAAGTACCAGATCGACCTGCGTGAGGCGATGCGGGTCTCGGCGAACTCCGCCTTCGTCCAGCTGGGCATGGACGTCGGTCTCAACCGGGTGAAGGAAGCGGCCATCGAGGCGGGCCTCAAGAAGGACAGCCTGACCGGCACGAGTTTCCCCTCGTTCTCGATCGGTATCTCCGACCCCAGCGCCATCCGCATGGCGGGTTCGTACGCGACCTTCGCCGCCAGTGGCAAGCAGAACGACCCGTTCTCCGTCAGCAAGGTCGAGTACGAGGGCCTGACGAAGTTCGACCACGAAGACATCGCCTCCCCCAAGGAGGCCTTCACCGCGGACGTCGCCGACAACGTCACCGACGTCCTCAAGACCGTCGTCGACAAGGGAACCGGTACGTCGGCCCAGTTGGCCGGCCGCGAGGTCGCCGGGAAGACCGGTACCACCGACGGCAACAAGTCGGCCTGGTTCGTCGGGTACACCCCGCAGCTGTCGACGGCGATCAGCATGTACCGCATGGACGACGACGAATCCAACAAGAACCGCACGTTCTTGGAGATGTACGGCACGGGTGGCCAGAAGACGATTCATGGTGCCTCATTCCCGGCGGAGATCTGGCACGACTACATGGAGGACGCGCTCAAGAACGTGCCTCCGCAGGCGTTCCCGGAGCCGCAGCCCATCGGTGTGATCGTCAACGACGACCCGGACCCGACGCCGACTCCCTCGGTGGAAGAGAGTCCGGAGGAGAGCCCGGAGCCGTCGCCGTCGCCCTCCGTGAGCGAGCCCGTCGTTCCTTCGCCGACGCCCAGCGACAAGCCCTGCAAGAACCCGTTCGACCCGACCTGTCAGGACACCGGCGGTACGGACACAGGGGGGACGGACACCGGTGGCGCGGACGGCGGGGTGACACCAACCCCGAGCGAACCGGACGACGACACGAGAGGCAATCAGAACGGGGGACTCTTCGGAGGACCCGCCGGATAGCTCTTCGTCCCGGCAGAGGGTGTTTCACGTGAAACAAGGGCCGCCGCACCGCTGAGGTGCGGCGGCCCTTCTCGTGTGCGGCGGTGCGAGAGCGGGTGGTCAAGAGGCTGTTTCACGTGAAACACAGGCCGTCCCGGACAGCTGGATGCGGTGCTCCTCGGCGTAGTCCCGGGCACGTACGGCAGGATGTGCGGCATGCCCAGTGCGGAGACGACGCGAATGAGCGTGGACGAGCCGGAGCCGGTGCGGCCGACCAAAGAGGACGAGGTCGCTGCGGCCGGCAGTGAGCTGATCGGTGGGCCCATCGGGCGACGTGCACTGCTCGGGGTGTCCTGGTGGAGCCCGGTACGCGTCGTTGCCCTCGTCGCGATCGGCATGTTCGCGTTGGGCATGGTGCAGAAGCTGCCCTGCTACGACGGCGCCTGGTTCTTCGGGGCCAGCTCCCAGTACACCCACGCCTGCTACTCGGACATCCCTCACCTTTATCAGGGGCGCGGCTTCGCCGACGGGCTGGTGCCGTACTTCGACAAGATCCCCGGCGACATGGAGTACCTCGAGTACCCGGTGCTGACCGGTGTCTTCATGGAGGTCGCCGCGTGGCTCACTCCTGGCAGCGGCACCATCCAGGAACAAGAGCAGTGGTACTGGATGGTCAATGCGGGCATGCTGATGGCGTGCGCGGCGGTCATCGCCGTGTGCTCCGCGCGCATCCACCGCCGGCGCCCCTGGGACGGCCTTCTGGTGGCCCTGGCGCCGGCGTTCGCTCTGACGGCCACCATCAACTGGGATCTTCTCGCCGTGGCCCTGCTGGCGGCCGCGATGCTGATGTGGTCGCGTCAGCGCCCCCTGGCCTTCGGTGTGCTCATCGGGCTCGCCACAGCCGCCAAGTTCTACCCGTTCCTGCTGCTCGGCCCGCTCTTCGTCCTGTGCTGGCGAGCGGGCAAGTGGCGCGAGTTCGGGACCGCACTCCTCGGCGCGGTCGGCGCCTGGCTCGCGGTGAACCTTCCCGTGATGCTCCTGGCGCCCGACGGTTGGGCGAAGTTCTACCGCTTCAGCCAGGAACGAGGCGTCGACTTCGGCTCGGCCTTCCTTGTCATCTCGCAACGGATGAACATCCAGATCACTCCGGAGACGGCGAACGCGTACGCGATGATCGCCATGCTCCTCATCTGCGGCGGCATCACCGCACTGGCGCTGACCGCGCCGCGGCGTCCGCGCTTCGCCCAGCTGGCCTTCCTGATCGTGGCGGCCTTCACCCTCACCAACAAGGTCTACTCTCCGCAGTACGTGCTCTGGCTGGTGCCGTTGGCCGCGCTGGCCCGGCCCCGGTGGCGCGACTTCCTCATCTGGCAGGCGTGCGAGGTCGTGTACTACCTGGGGATCTGGTTGTACCTCGCGTACACGACGAGCGGAGACGCCCACAAGGGACTGCCCCCCGAGGGCTACCACGTGGCGATCATGGCCCATCTGCTGGGAACGCTGTACTTGTGCGTCATCGTGGTACGCGACATCTTCATGCCGGAGCGGGACATGGTGCGCCGCGCCGGAGACGACGACCCGTCCGGCGGCGTGCTGGACGGCGCGGAAGACGTGCACGTGTACGGTGCCGCCGCCCGTCCCACGCGGCACGCGGCGCACTTCGACGGCCCCCTTGTGGAGTGGGGCAGCCAGGACTCCATGGACCGTTCGCCCTGAGCGAACACGGCAGGTGAGGCGCACGAAAGGCCGTCCACGGGAATCCCGTGCACGGCCTTTCACATGGATGGGGCTTGCGGTCCCACCCGGCCACCGCGTGGAGGCCGGACGGGCGTCGCTCAGCGGTCGACGATCCGGTCGAACTGAGTGGTGGTGTGCCGCAGATGGGCCACCAACTCCTCGCCGACCTGCGGCTCGGGCGCATCCGCGGGCACAAAAAGGATCGACACCTGCATGTGCGGCGGCTCCGCGAACCAACGCTGCTTGCCACCCCAGACGAACGGAGAAAGGTTCCGGTTGACCGTCGCGAGGCCGGCTCGGGCGACGCCCTTGGCACGCGGCATGACGCCGTGCAGGGCCTTGGGGGCCTCCAGCCCCACCCCGTGCGACGTGCCGCCCGCCACGACCACCAGGAAGCCGTCCGAGGCCGCCTTCTGCTGCCGGTACCCGAAGCGGTCACCCTTGGAGACGCGCGTGACGTCCAGGACTGCTCCGCGGTACTCGGTGGCCTCGTGGTCCCCCAGCCACAGCCGGGTGCCGATCCGGGCGCGGAAGCGAGTCTGCGGGAACTGCTGCTGCAGCCGGGCGAGGTCCTCGGCCTTGAGGTGGCTGACGAACATCGTGTGCAGCGGCAGACGGGCCGCACGCAGGCGGTCCATCCAGCCGATGACCTCCTCGACGGCGTCGGAGCCGTCGGTGCGGTCCAGGGGCAGGTGGATGGCGAAGCCCTCCAGGCGCACGTTCTCTATGGCCGCGTGGAGTTGGGGCAGTTCCTGCTCGCTCACACCGTGCCGCTTCATCGAGGACATGACCTCGATGACCACGCGGGCGCCCACGAGGCCGTACACGCCGTCGACCGATGACACGGAACGGATCACGCGGTCGGGCAGGGGGACGGGCTCCTCGGCCCGTCGGTACGGCGTCAGCACCAGCAGGTCACCGCTGAACCAGTCCTTGATCCGGGCCGCCTCGTACGTCGTGCCGACGGCGAGGACGTCCGCGCCGAGGCGTGTGGCTTCTTCCGCCAGCTTCTCGTGCCCGAAGCCGTAGCCGTTGCCCTTGCAGACGGGGACGAGTCCCGGGAACTGCTCCTGAACGTGCTTGTGGTGTGCCCGCCAGCGCGCGGTGTCGACGTAGAGCGTGAGCGCCATGGCCGGTCCCGGAACCTTTCTCGTGGCAGCGGTGTATCAGAGGTATGGAAGCAAAAGCGGGGGAGTCAGCGGCGCGACATGTAGATGTCGAGAGCCTTGTGGAGCAGCTTGTTGAGCGGGAAGTCCCACTCACCGAGGTATTCGGCGGCCTGGCCGCCCGTGCCCACCTTGAACTGGATCAGGCCGAAGAGGTGGTCCGTCTCGTCCAGCGAGTCGGAGATGCCGCGCAGGTCGTAGACGGTCGCGCCGAGAGCGTAGGCGTCGCGCAGCATGCGCCACTGCATCGCGTTCGAGGGCCGGACCTCACGGCCGATGTTGTCCGAGGCGCCGTACGAGTACCAGACGTGCCCACCGACGACCAGCATCGTCGCGGCGGACAGGTTCACGCCGTTGTGCCGGGCGAAGTAGAGCCGCATGCGGTTGGGGTCCTCGGTGTTGAGGGCCGTCCACATGCGCTGGAAGTACGACAGCGGGCGGGGCCGGAAGCGGTCGCGGACAGCGGTGATCTCGTACAGCCGCTGCCACTCCTCCAGGTCGTGGTAGCCGCCCTGGACGACCTCGACGCCGGCCTTCTCGGCCTTCTTGATGTTGCGGCGCCACAACTGGTTGAAGTTCTTGTGGACCTCTTCGAGGGACCGGTTCGCCAGCGGCACCTGGTAGACGTAACGGGGCTGTACGTCACCGAAGCCGGCCCCGCCGTCCTCGCCCTGCTGCCAGCCCATGCGGCGCAGCTTGTCGGCGACCTCGAAGGCACGGGGCTCGATGAAGTCGGCCTCGATGTCGCGCAGCCGCTTCACATCCGGGTCCTGGATGCCCTTCTTGATGGAGGTGGCTTCCCAGCGCCGGATGATCACCGGCGGGCCCATCTTCACCGAGAAGGCGCCCTGGTTCTTCAGATGCGCGAGCATCGGCTCCAGCCAGTCGGTGAGGTTCGGCGCGAACCAGTTGATGACCGGGCCCTCGGGCAGGTAGGCGAGATAGCGCTTGATCTTGGGAAGCTGGCGGTACAGCACCAGGCCGGCGCCGACCATCTCACCGGTCTTGTCGTCGAACCACCCGAGGTTCTCGGAGCGCCACTCGGCCTTGACGTCGGCCCAGGCCGGGACCTGCATGTGGCTAGCCGAGGGCAGGCTCTGGATGTACGCCAGATGCTGCTCTCGGCTGATCGTCCTCAGGGTCAGGCTCATTCGGGGCGCTCCTCGGGCTGGTGTGTCCCCATGGGTACAGGGGCTCCGGCTCTCGCGCCGAAGCCTACTGCGCCCTGCGGGCACGCCGAATGGCCGCATGGAACCTGGGCCCCGGCCGATGCGCGGCCGGGGCGCCGGACGGTGGTATTCGGCCGCTTGGTCCGATGTGGGAGGGCGGACAGTGCGAGGCACCGCCCGTCGCGTCGACCCTGGGGCCGCGGAGAAGAGTCAGCCGATGAGTCCGCCGAACAGACCTCCATGGGCCATGCCGAGGAAGAAGCCGACGGCTGCGGCACCGAGACCCACGATCAGGCCGAAGCGCTCACGAGTCGTTTCCGAGATGAACTGCCCGTATGCGCCGGTCAGGATTCCCACCAGCCCCGTCCAGGAACTGATCAGATGAAGGTGGTGGAACATCGCCGTGATGAAGGAGACCGCACCGAGGACGAGCGTCACGGCGAGCAGCGTGTCCTGCACGGGGTGGGGCTTGTCGTCGGTCGCGAACAGGGATCCGGCGATGTTGGGTCGCAATGTCTGTGCCATGGGGCACCTCCTGCGGAAGGCGGCGCATCGTAGCGCCATACACACCCGATGTGTACAGATTGACGGTCCCCACCGCCGAATTTCAACCGGAAGCGGGTGTGCGGGTAGTGTGTACCGTCTGCACCGGTGTCTGCCCAGGCCATGACAGAGGATCCCCAGCGGGGAACCTCGATTGTCAGTGGTGGCCGATACCGTTGCGTACGCATCACAACCCTCCTGCCACGGAACGACCGTGGCCGCTGAGTCCAAAGGAGGTGGGTTCCACATGCGTCACTACGAGGTGATGGTCATCCTCGACCCCGATCTCGAGGAGCGTGCTGTCTCCCCGCTGATCGAGAACTTCCTCTCCGTCGTCCGTGAGGGCAACGGAAAGGTCGAGAAGGTCGACACCTGGGGCCGTCGTCGTCTCGCGTACGAGATCAAGAAGAAGCCCGAGGGCATCTACTCGGTCATCGACCTGCAGGCCGAGCCTGCGGTCGTCAAGGAGCTCGACCGCCAGATGAACCTGAACGAGTCGGTCCTCCGGACCAAGGTCCTCCGTCCCGAGACCCACTGAGCCTTCCGCTCAGCTGATCTCGGGTTTCGAGTAGCAGCACTAGCAGCCAAGCAGCAAACCCGCCGAGAGGTTCCCCCATGGCAGGCGAGACCGTCATCACGGTCGTCGGCAATCTTGTCGACGACCCCGAGCTGCGCTTCACCCCTTCTGGTGCGGCGGTCGCGAAGTTCCGTGTCGCGTCCACCCCCCGCACCTTCGACCGTCAGACGAACGAGTGGAAGGACGGCGAAAGCCTGTTCCTGACCTGCTCGGTCTGGCGTCAGGCGGCGGAGAACGTCGCCGAGTCGCTCCAGCGAGGCATGCGCGTCATCGTGCAGGGCCGGCTGAAGCAGCGGTCCTACGAGGACCGTGAGGGCGTCAAGCGCACGGTCTACGAACTGGACGTGGAGGAAGTCGGCGCCAGCCTGCGCAATGCCACGGCCAAGGTCACCAAGACCGCGGGCCGAGGCGGCCAGGGTGGCTACGGCGGCGGTGGCGGCGGCCAGGGTGGCGGCGGCTGGGGCGGAGGCCCCGGCGGCGGTCAGCAGGGCGGCGGTGCTCCCGCTGACGACCCGTGGGCGACCAGCGCTCCCGCCGGTGGCAACCAGGGCGGCGGCGGTGGCGGCTGGGGCGGAGGCTCCGGCGGCGGTGGCGGCTACTCGGACGAGCCCCCCTTCTAGGACCGCTCGGACCGGATCACCGGTCTGTCGGTCGAGGGCGGGGGCCGCACCCCACACTTCTTGATCACACAGGAGAAACACCATGGCGAAGCCGCCTGTGCGCAAGCCGAAGAAGAAGGTCTGCGCTTTCTGCAAGGACAAGGTCACGTACGTGGACTACAAGGACACGAACATGCTGCGGAAGTTCATTTCCGACCGCGGCAAGATCCGTGCCCGCCGCGTGACCGGCAACTGCACGCAGCACCAGCGTGACGTCGCCACGGCCGTCAAGAACAGCCGTGAGATGGCGCTGCTGCCCTACACGTCCACCGCGCGCTAAGGGAAGGGTGACAGACACATGAAGATCATCCTCACCCACGAGGTCTCCGGCCTCGGCGCTGCCGGCGACGTCGTCGACGTCAAGGACGGCTACGCTCGCAACTACCTGATCCCGCGGAAGTTCGCTATCCGCTGGACCAAGGGCGGCGAGAAGGACGTCGAGCAGATCCGTCGTGCTCGCAAGATCCACGAGATCCAGACCATCGAGCAGGCCAACCAGGTCAAGGGCCAGCTCGAGGCCGTCAAGGTCCGTCTGGCTGTCCGCTCCGGCGACGCCGGTCGTCTCTTCGGTTCCGTCACTCCGGCCGACATCGCTTCCGCGATCAAGGCTTCCGGTGGCCCCGAGGTCGACAAGCGCCGCATCGAGCTGGGCGCTCCGATCAAGACGCTGGGCTCTCACGAGACGTCCGTGCGTCTGCACCCCGAGGTTGCCGCCAAGGTCAACATCGAGGTCGTCGCGGCCTAAGCGCTGCGCGCGATAGAGCACTGTGTGGGGCCGCACCCTGTGATGGGGTGCGGCCCCACATGCGTGCAGAGGCACTGTTGCCCTCACCTGCTGGCGCCGCTGCCTACCCGGTGGCTGTTTCACGTGAACAGCGTGAAGCGGGTGACGTTTCACGTGAAACGGCGTTCGGCTCGCTCAGCGGGTGGCGCCGGTGACGATCCAGCGGCCGGAGCGGGAACGGAGCCACAGGGTCAGCATGCGGGTCGCCATCATCAGTGTCATCGCGCCCCACAGGGCGGTCAGGCCACCATGGAAGGCCGGGACGAGCAGAGCGGCAGGCGCGAAGACCGCGAGGGTCACCAGCATGGCCCGGGCCAGATAGGGCCCGTCCCCCGCACCCATCAAGACGCCGTCGAGCACGAAGACGATCCCGGAGATCGGCTGGGCGAGCGCTACCACGATCAGTGCGGGCAGCACGGCTTCCCGGACCGCAGGATCCCCTGTGAAGAGCGGGATGAACAGAGGGCGGGCCGCGATCACCGCAAGCCCGAGGACGGAACCGGTGGCGATCCCCCACTGCACCATGCGGCGGCAGGCTTCGCGGGCGCCCTGAGCGTCGCCTGCTCCGAGATACCGGCCGATGATGGCTTGCCCGGCGATGGCTATCGCGTCCAGGGCGAAGGCCAGCAGGCTCCAGAGCGACAGGATGATCTGGTGGGCGGCGATGTCCTCGTCGCCGAGTCGGGCGGCGACCGCGGTCGCGATCATCAGGATGGCGCGCAGGGAGAGCGTACGGATCAACAGCGGCGCCCCCGCCTGAGCGGAAGCGCGTATCCCGGCCGTGTCCGGTCGCAGTGAAGCGCCGTGTCTGCGTGCTCCGCGGACCACGACCCAGAGGTATGCGGCGGCCATCCCGCACTGAGCGATGACCGTACCCCAGGCGGAACCGGCTATGCCGAGGTCGGCGCCGTAGACGAGGCCTGCGTTGAGGGCGCCGTTGACGACGAAACCCCCGACGGCGACGTACAGCGGAGTCTTAGTGTCCTGGAGTCCACGGAGGACGCCCGTCGCGGCGAGCACGATGAGCATGGCCGGAATGCCCAGTGCCGAGATCCGCAGATAGGTCGTGGCATAGGGAGCGGCTGTCTCGGACGAGCCGAAGAGGGTGACCAGGGCAGGCGCCGCGGGCAGTACGACCCCGACGACGCCGGCACCGAGCAGCAGGGCGAGCCAGATGCCGTCCATGCCTTGGCGGATGGCCGCTCTGAGATCGCCGGCTCCGACCCGCCGGGCGACGGCCGCCGTGGTGGCGTAGGCGAGAAAGACGAAGACGCTCACGGCGGTGACGAGGAGGGCGGAGGCGACGCCGAGACCGGCGAGTTGTGCGGTGCCGAGATGGCCGACGATGGCGGTGTCGAACATGAGGAAAAGAGGCTCGGCGACAAGCGCGCCGAAGGCCGGAACGGCGAGTGCGACGATCTCGCGGTCGTGGCGTCGGCGGTCGGCCTTGGAGGGCGCTGGAGCCTGTGTCATGAGCACCAATCTAATCTTCCACAGGTAAGAGATGCAATCGGCCTGTGACTATTACATCGAGCCCGGTTGTGTGTGTCGTCGCGCACGCATCGTGATGATCTTGATCCTGTTGGGAAAGTTTTTCTTCTGCACAGCCGGTGGACGGTAAACGTGCAGGTCAGACCTTCTTCTGTAGCTGATGCGAGGGCTTGTTCACAGGGCTGTCCACCGAGTCGTGCACAGGTTTCGCGGAGTTCTCCACAGCATCTGGGGCGTCGTCCACATGGCCTGTGGATAACCAGATTGGCTGAAGGTGCCCGCGGGCCTACGGTGGTGCGGCGCCCACTCCCTCGGCAGACCGCGGAAATCCCGCAAATCCGACGTGCCACAACCGGAGTTGGGCCTCTCATTTGTCAGTGTCGTGCCGTAGAACTGAGAAGCACGGCGAGGTCCGCTCGGCGGACGGGAGGAGGTCGCTCGGTGAGCATTTCCGAGCCCCTGGACGACCCGTGGGCCGACAGCGGACCCAGTGATCGTCTGCCTGCCTCCCGACGACGCCACGACGGCGGCCGGGGACGGGACGATCAGCACGACCGCGGCCGGGACAACGGGGAGTGGGAGGGCGGGGGTTCGGCCTTCGAGCGTGTGCCGCCGCAGGACCTCGACGCGGAGCAGTCGGTCCTCGGCGGCATGCTGCTCTCCAAGGACGCCATCGCCGACGTCGTCGAGATCCTCAAGGGCGCCGACTTCTACAAGCCGGCCCACGAGACCATCTATCAGGCGATCCTCGACGTCTACGCCAAGGGCGAGCCCGCCGACCCCATCACCATCGCCGCCGAGCTCACCAAGCGCGGCGAGATCACCAAGGTCGGTGGCGCCTCCTATCTGCACACCCTGGTGCAGACGGTGCCGACGGCGGCGAACGCCGAGTACTACGCGGAGATCGTCCACGAGCGCGCCGTCCTGCGCCGTCTGGTCGAGGCCGGCACCCGCATCACCCAGATGGGATACGCGGCCGACGACGACGTCGACGAGATCGTCAACAGAGCACAGGCGGAAATCTTCGCGGTCACCGAGCAGCGCACCACCGAGGACTATCTGCCGCTCGGCGACATCATGGAGGGCGCGCTCGACGAGATCGAGGCGATCGGTTCACGTTCCGGAGAGATGACCGGTGTGCCGACCGGCTTCACCGACCTCGACCAGCTCACCAACGGGCTCCACCCCGGTCAGATGATCATCATCGCGGCCCGTCCCGCCATGGGTAAGTCCACGCTGGCGTTGGACTTCGCTCGTGCCGCCTCCATCAAGAACAACCTGCCGAGCGTGATCTTCTCGCTCGAAATGGGCCGCAACGAGATCGCGATGCGTCTGCTCTCCGCGGAAGCGCGCGTAGCCCTGCACCACATGCGCTCCGGCACGATGACCGACGAGGACTGGACCCGGCTGGCCCGCAGGATGCCGGACGTCTCGGCCGCGCCCCTCTACATCGACGACTCCCCGAACCTGTCGATGATGGAGATCCGAGCCAAGTGCCGCCGTCTGAAGCAGCGCAACGACCTGAAGCTCGTCATCATCGACTATCTGCAGCTGATGCAGTCCGGCAAGCGGTCCGAGAGCCGTCAGCAGGAGGTCTCGGACATGTCGCGAAACCTGAAGCTGCTGGCCAAGGAGCTGGAGTTGCCGGTCATCGCGCTGTCGCAGCTCAACCGTGGTCCCGAGCAGCGCACGGACAAGAAGCCGATGGTCTCCGACCTGCGTGAGTCCGGTTCCATCGAGCAGGACGCCGACATGGTCATCCTGCTGCACCGCGAGGACGCCTACGAGAAGGAGTCCCCGCGCGCCGGCGAGGCGGACATCATCGTGGGCAAGCACCGTAACGGTCCGACGGCGACGATCACCGTCGCCTTCCAGGGCCACTATTCGCGGTTCGTGGACATGGCCCAGACCTGATCGGACCGCCCGCCCGTCCGGAACGAAATGTGCTCGACGTGCGTGGCCGGGCCGGGTGGACTGAGCACATGACACAACTTTTGGAAGAGCTGCTTCCCGCCACCCGCCGGGCCCTGCTGCACCGTATCGCCGTCGCTCAGACCGAGGGCCGCGCGCCGTCCTTGATTGCCGCGATCGTGCGAGGCGGCAGGACGGTGTGGAACGGGGCGCGGACCTCCGTCGACGGGCATGCGCCGGACGCGGACGTGCAGTACCGGATCGGCTCGATCACCAAGACCTTCACGGCGGTGCTGGTCCTGCGCCTGCGGGACGAGGGCCTGCTGGATCTCGGTGATCCGCTGGAGAAGCATCTGCCCGGCACCAACGCGGGGGAGGCCACCATCGCCCACCTGCTCGCCCACACGGGCGGGTTGGCGGCCGAGTCACCCTCCCCCTGGTGGGAGAGGACCCCCGGCTCCCTGCGTCCGGAACTCGCAGACGTGCTCGGCGAGGAGCCGCACCGGCATCCCGTCGGCCGCCGCTTCCACTACTCCAACCCCGGTTTCACGCTTCTCGGCGCGCTGGTCGAGCGGGTGAGGGGCGCCTCCTGGGAGGACGTCCTGCGGCGCGAGGTGCTCGAACCGCTGGGCCTCACCCGCACGACGTGGCACCCCGAGGCGCCGCACGCCGGTGGGTGGGCCGTTCACCCCTGGGCCGATGTGATGATGCCGGAGCGGGTCGAGGACCTCGGGAAGATGGGGCCCGCAGGGCAACTCTGGTCGACCGCAGGGGACTTGGCGCGCTTCGCCGCGTTCCTGGCCAAGGGTGACGACCGGGTGCTGGGCGCGGCGTCGGTTCAGGAGATGCGGACGCCTGCCGCTGCCGTGGGAGACGCCGCCGATGTGTCGGCAGGCTTGGCGTACGGGCTGGGCATGCAGATCCAGGCCCGGGACGGCCGGTTGCTCGTCGGCCATGGAGGATCGGTACCCGGCTTCCTCGCACAGCTGACCATTGCCGTCGAGGACGATGTGGCGGCCGTGGTGCTGGCCAACTGCACCTCCGGCCCGGTGGTGTCGGAGGTGGCCGCCGATCTGGTCAGTATCGTGGCGGAGGCCGAGCCGCGGATCCCGGAGCCGTGGCGTCCGCTGCCCGAGGTCGACCAGTCGGTGCTGGAACTGGTGGGGCCTTGGTACTGGGGGACGCACAGCTTCGTGCTGCGGCTCGTGGCCGGCGGGGATGTGTCGTTGGAGCCGTTGTCGGGCACGGGGCGCAGCGCTCGCTTCCGGCGCGATGACGACGGCGACTGGACCGGTCTCAACGGATACTTCGCGGGAGAGCGACTGCAGGCCGTACGAGGGCCAGACAAGCGCGTGAGTCATCTGGACGTCGGCTCCTTTGTGTTCACGCGTCAACCGTACGAGGAGGGCGCTCCGGTGCCCGGTGGGGTGGATCCCGAGGGGTGGCGCGGGATCGCGTAGTCAGCCACAGGGGGGTGGGGTCCTGGCGCGATGTTTCACGTGAAACAGGGCCCCCTGCCCATCACCGGGTGTGCTCAGAGCGGAAGCTTGAAGCCCACATGGGTCGCCTCGAAGCCGAGCCGCTCATAGAAACGGTGGGCGTCGGAGCGCGTGACGTCGGACGTCAGCTGAACCAACTGGCACCCCTGGCGTCGTGATTCGGCGATCGCCCACTCGATGAGGTGGGTGCCGAGCCCACTCCCGCGCTCATCCGCATGGACGCGCACGCCCTCGATGATCGACCGGGTGGAGCCGCGCCGGGAGAGACCGGGGATGATCGTCAACTGAAGTGTGCCGACGACGCGGCCTTGGCGTACGGCGACCATCAGGTGCTGGTGGGGGTCACCGCTCAGGCGCTCCAGGGCCGCGAAGTACGGCGTCAGATCGTCCGGCGACTCACGCTGGGCGCCCAGCGGGTCATCGGCGAGCATGGCGACGATGGCGGCGATGTCGTCCTTGGCCGCCGAGCGAATTTCAAGATCTTCCATGCCCGCACCCTACGCAGGTGCGTTCAGTGACTCCACGGCGCGGACCAGGGGGGCCAGTTCGGGGTTTTTCGCTGCTTCGTCCAGCGCCTCGCGCAGTGCGGCGTCGTTGGTGGGCCGGGCCTCTGCCAGGAGCTTGAGCCCGGCCTCGGAGACGTCGGTGTAGATGCCCCGGCGGTCGGTCGGGCACAGGTAGCGCGACAGCAGGCCGCGGTCCTCGAGCCGGGTGACAAGGCGGGTGGTGGCGCTCTGGCTGAGGACGACCGCATCGGCCACCTGCTTCATCTGCAGGTGCCCGCCCTCGCCGTCGTGCTGGCGGCTCAGGACGTCCAGCAGGGAGTACTCGCGCACGCTCAGACCGTGCCCGGACTGCAGTGCGCGCTCGATGCGGGTCTCGATCCTCCCGTGCAGCAGGGAGAGAGCGCACCAGCCCTGGGCGAGGGCCGTGAGTGCGGGGTCCGTAGCTGTCATCGGTCTCCTCCGTCCCGGAGCGGTTCACCTCAGGATAGGCCACTGACGCAATAAGCCAGCTCAGGCAGGAATAGCGCGTCTGCAATTATTGTGTACGCTTGAATACCGCACCTGCAATCTTCTGAAAGGTACGACCTCATGCCTCTCGCGCTGCTGGCCCTGGCGATCGGGGCCTTCGGGATCGGCACGACGGAGTTCGTGATCATGGGGGTGCTACCGGAGGTCGCGGGCGACTTCGGCGTCTCCATTCCGACCGCCGGCTTCCTCGTGACCGGCTACGCGCTCGGCGTGGTGCTCGGCGCCCCGATCATGACCGCTCTGGGTACGAGGGTGTCCCGCAAGCGGATGCTGATGCTGCTGATGGGCTTTTTCGTCGTGGGGAACCTGCTCTCGGCCCTCGCGCCCACCTACACGGTCATGCTGCTCGGACGGGTGGTCGCCTCGCTCGCTCACGGTGCCTTCTTCGGGATCGGCTCGGTGGTCGCCGCTGATCTGGTCGCTCCGGACCGGAAGGCCGGTGCCATCGCGATGATGTTCAGCGGTCTCACCGTCGCGAACGTGATCGGAGTGCCCCTCGGGACACTGATCGGACAGTCCCTGGGCTGGCGGGTCACCTTCGCCGCAGTGGCGGCACTGGGCGTCGTGGGCCTGCTGGGCGTCGCCCGGCTCGTCCCCGACATGCCCAAACCGCAGGGCGTGTGCCTGCGCCATGAACTGGCAGCCTTCAAGAACGTCCAGGTCCTGCTCGCCATGGCGATGACCGTGCTGGGCTTCGGCGGGGTCTTCGCCGCCATCACCTACATCGCGCCGATGATGACCCACGTGGCCGGCTTCGCCGACGCCTCCGTCACCTGGCTCCTCGTTCTCTTCGGTCTCGGCATGGTCGCCGGCAACCTCGTGGGCGGCAGGTACGCGGACCGTGCGCTCATGCCCATGCTGTACGTCTCGCTGGGCGCCTTGGCCGTCGTCCTCGCGCTGTTCACCCTCACCGCCCACGACAAGGTCGCCGCGACCGTGACCGTCGCGCTGGTCGGCGCGTTGGGCTTCGCCACCGTGCCGCCGCTGCAGAAGCGCGTCCTCGACCAGGCGCAGGGCGCGCCCACCCTGGCCTCGGCCGTCAACATCGGTGCCTTCAACCTCGGCAATGCGCTCGCCGCCTGGCTCGGCGGCATCGTCATCGACGCGGGCTTGGGTTACACGGCACCCAACTGGGTCGGAGCCGCCCTCGCGGTGAGCGCCCTCGTGCTGGCGTTCCTCTCGGCGGCCCTGGAGCGCAAGAGGAAGGCGCCGAGCACTGTTGTGGTCGGCGGGGCCGTGGCCGACCGGCGGACGGCCGTGCACCGCTGACAGCCGTGCGTCGGCCGTGCCCGCCCGGCTCGAGCGCTCAGCCCGCCGCCACGGTCAGTGGAGCGTATCGGCGGGACCAGTCGCCCGGCAGCTCGGAGATCCCGTGGGTCATCACCGCGTTGAAGGCGATCGACTTCAGGCCGTGTTGCTTCACCCACGCCAGCAGTTCCTCGTGGCGTACGTCGATGTCCGTGCGGAGGGGGAGCGCGGTATGGGCGGCCAGGGACGCGATGAGGGCTTTCGCCGTCCGTGTGTCCCGGGCGATCAGGGGTCCGACGACCTGGGTGTCCATGTTGGGCCAGGCGGCCGCGTAGCCGACGACTCGGCTGCTCTCCTCAGCGACGCGGATCTGATCGGCGAAAGCGGGGAGCCGGGTGAGGACATGGGTGCGGTCCGTGCCGAACACCTCACCGTCGAGCCGGACGATCGTCGTGAGGTCCTCGGCGGTGGCCGGGCGGGTGGTGACAGCGGGATCGACCCCGTCACCCGAGAAGTGTCCCCGGACCATCTCCGCCCGCCCCGTGACCTTGAACCCCAGCTCCTCGTAGAGCGGCTGCCCGTTGGGCGTCGCGTGCAGCGTCAGCGGAGTCGTCCCGGACTCGGTGATGACGTGGCGCATCAGACGGCGACCGATGCCCTGCCGGGCGTGCCGCTCGGCCACCAGCACCATGCCGATCGCCCTCAGGTCCGGGCGGCCCGCCGCTCCGTACTCGGTCACCACGCAGGCGGCGACGAGGCCACCCTCCGGATCGTCGATGCCGTACCCGGCCCCGGCTGCCAGCAGCAGCCCCCACTTGTGTTCTTCGCGGGGCCAGCCCCGGTTCTCGGACAAGTCGGCGCAGGCGGTGAGATCGCGCGGGGTGAGACGGCGGATGGGCAGAGTAGCGGGGGAAGGTGTCGGCACGCGGGCCAGGCTGTCCGACGCAGGACCCTGACGTCCACCGGATTGCTGGGAGACGTACGCGCTTTTGGCCATCTCGCCCACAACCGCACAGCGCGCGGACAGATGTTTCACGTGAAACAGCAACGCGCAGGCACACCCGAGCAGGCGTGAAGCGCCAGGCTGGCTAGCCTCGGCCGCTATGACGCGACTGCACCTGTTCGATCTGGACGGAACCCTGCTGCACCGATCGGCAGCGCCTGTGGAGATCTCCCGGCAGCTCGGCCTGGACCACGAGATCACCGAGCTCGAACGGGACTTCGTGACCCGGCGTATCGATTCACGGACGTACGCGCAGCGCGTCCATGGTCTGTGGACCGGGCTCACCGAGATCCACGTCGCCGCTGCCTTCGAGGGGGCACCCTGGCTCCTCCGTATCAGGGACACCTGGGCCGAGATCCGGGACAGGGGAGAGTACTGCGCCGTCATCTCCCTCTCACCCTCGTTCTTCGTCGAGCGGCTGACGGCATGGGGTGCGCATGCGGCGTATGGTTCGCTCTTTCCTCGAGTGCCCTTCACCGAGCCGGTGGATCCGGCAGGGATCCTCACCCCGGCGACCAAGGTCGAGGTCGCGGATCGCCTCTGCGCGCGCTTCGGACTGACCCGCGCGGACTGTGTCGCATATGGCGACTCGCTGTCCGACGCCGACCTTTTCGGCTCCGTGCCGGTCTCGGTCGCCGTCAATGCGGATCAGCATCTGGTCGAGCTGTCCACGCACTCCTACACGGGGCAGGATCTGTGGGATGCCTATGAATTGGTGCGCCGCGCCCGGTAATTGAAGGAATCACTGATTCGCCCCTGTTGAATTCCCGCCGGGGCATGGGGGGACTTGTATGTGGCGCGCGTGCCGGTAGGGTCGAGTCCGGTTCGTGTCCGAAGCGAGATGTAGTCGTCTCATCCTGCGGGTACGAACACAGTCCAATGCAGCCTAACCGGACAGAGAGATCGAAGACCCGCGTTCACCGTTGTGGAACGTGGGCGTTGGTGTGCTGTGGAACGCTGCCACATATTGCTGCGGCCCACGTCACACTCTCGCCTACTTGTCCGTACGGTGCGGGAAGCCGGGTTGAATGTGGCCGCATTGGTCAAGGGGGAACACAACGGGGAAAGCAAGGCCGTCCGCGGGGGAAACATGCGACCTTCCGGTTGAGGGAGTGCGCAGATCGACCGAAAGATGCTCGAGGCGAGGCACACCATGGACGCTCCGACCACCACCACGTCGGCCGGCAACGGCGCTGCGGGGGACAGTGACGGAGGCAGCTGGTTCACACCGCGCACCCAGCCGTCCCCCGACGGGGACCAGGAGATCGAGGGCAACCGTCTCGCCGGGCTGCGTCCCGTGGGCCGCTCCCAGGGGCCGTCGACCGGGCCGCAGCGGACCCCGGACGTGGCTGCCCCGGAGCGAATACCCCCTTTCCAGGGCCCACCGTCCAGCCCTCCGCCCCCACCGGCCGCCGTCGGCGAGGAGCACGGCTCCGAGCAGTCCGTCTTCGAGGCCCGGGTCCCCACGCCCCCCGCGGGCCGCACCCCCGAGGCCTCGCCCGACGCCGTGCTCATCCGGCGGACCATGGCCGAGGTCGGGCCCGTCGCCGACAAGGTCACCTCGTACTTCTACGCGCTCCTCTTCGTCCAGCACCCGGACCTGCGCTCCCTCTTCCCGCCGGCGATGGACGCCCAACGGGACCGTCTGCTCAAGGCACTGCTGACCGCAGCCGAGCACATCGACAACACCCCCGTCCTCGTCGACTACCTCCAGAACCTCGGCCGAGGCCACCGCAAGTACGGCACGCAGCCTGAGCACTACCCGGCGGTCGGCGAGTGCCTGATCGGCTCCCTGAGCCGTTACGCCCCCACGACCTGGGACGACGAGACCGAGGCGGCCTGGGTCAGGACGTACACCACGATCTCTCAGGTGATGATCGACGCGGCCGCCGCGGACGAGCTGCGTTCCCCGCCGTGGTGGCTCGCCGAGGTCGTCTCGCACGAGCTGAGAACAGCCGACATAGCGGTCCTCACCGTCCGGCCGAACCAGCCGTATCCGTTTCTCGCCGGACAGTACGCCAGCGTGGAGACTCCCTGGTGGCCGCGGATCTGGCGGCACTACTCCTTCGCCTCGGCGCCCCGCTCGGACGGACTGCTGTCGTTCCATGTGAAAGCGGTCCCGGCGGGCTGGGTCTCCAACGCGCTCGTGCACCGTGCCCGCCCCGGCGACGTCATACGGCTCGGTCCGCCGGCCGGTGCGATGACCGTCGACCACAGCAGCGACAGCGGACTGCTCTGCCTGGGCGGCGGTACCGGCATCGCCCCCATCAAGGCCATGATCGAGGACGTCGCCGAACGAGGACGGCACCGCCCGGCCGAGGTCTTCTACGGGGCCCGCAGCGACCAGGACCTCTATGACATCGACACTCTGCTGCGACTGCAGCAGAGCAACTCCTGGCTGAAGGTCCGGCCGGTGGTCGATCGGCACGGGCTGCTCCAGTTGCCCGACGCCATACGCGAATACGGACCGTGGACGGAGTACGACGCATACCTCTCCGGTCCGCCCGGGATGATCCGCAGCGGTGTGGACGCGCTCAGGGGTGTGGGTGTGCCGTCGGACCGCATACGCCATGACTCGGTGGAGGAACTGGTGGCCGCCGGCGACTGAGCTGGAAGCCCGACGGGTCGGGACGGGCAGCTTCAGCTGCCCGTCAGCCCAGGTCAGGCGCGTGCATCGCGCGGACGCCCTCGATGTTCCCGTCGAGGTAGTGCCGCAGGGACAGCGGGACGAGGTGGACGGAGGCGATCCCGACCCGGGTGAAGGGCACCCGCACGATCTCGTACTCGCCCAGCGGCTCGTCCACCTCGGGGCCGTGTCGCTTCGACGTGTCCATGGATTCCAGACGGCAGACGAAGAAGTGCTGGACCTTGACCCCCGTCGCGCCACCGTCCTCACCGATGTGTTCGACGGTGTCGACGAAGCAGGGCACGACATCGGTGATCTTGGCGCCGAGTTCCTCGTGCACTTCGCGATGGAGCGCGTCGACGACGGTCGTGTCCTCCGGCTCGACCCCGCCACCAGGCGTGAGCCAGTAGGGGTCGACACCCGGTTTGGTCCGCTTGATCAGGATCAGGTCGTCGCCGTCGAGCAGGATGGCGCGGGCGGTGCGTTTGACCACGGGTCGGACGGTCATGGGAGAAATGTGGCCCGTCATGTTCCACGTGAAACATCGCCCGACCACGGAAGTGAGCCACGGCACCCGCTGCCTCAGGACCACCCCACCGCGGTGCGCAGCAGCCACTCGTGGGCCCGGGCGATGTGCGGCATGGCCAGAGTGCCGGTACGGACCACCAGGAAGTACGTCCGCAGCGGCGGCACCGCCGGCTCGAGAAGCGCCACGACATCGCCGCGGTCCAGGGCGTCGACGCAGAGATAGCGGGGCAGCACGGCCAGACCTCCCCCGGAGATCGCGCAGGCCAGCACCGCGCGCAGGTCCGGGACGACCACCGTGCCGGAGGCGGCGGGCCGGGAATCGAAGACCGAGGCCCAGTAGCGCGCGATGAACGGCAGCGACTCGTGCACCTCGACGACCGGAAGCCCTTCCAGCAGGTGCGCCTCCTTCGGTTGCAGCTTGCCGGGGCCGATGCGCTCGGCCCACCGCGGGGCGGCGACCAGCACATGCTCCTCGTCGCAGAGGGCGGTCGCGGTCAGCAGGGCACCGCGGGGCTGCGCGGTGGTGATGGCCAGGTCGTGGTGGCCGGCACCGAGGCCCTCCAGCGTCTCGTCGGCGTTCCCGAAGGACACCCGCAACGCGAAGCCCTGGCCGTCGTCGATGAGTTCCGTGAGAGCCGGCAGGACGCGCTCGGCCGTGAACTCCGGGGGACCGGCGAGATGGAGGGTCCCCAAGGAGGCATCGTCGTCGAGGCCCGTCTCGGCGATCTCCATCAACGCATCGAGATGAGGGGCCGCCTTGTGGGCGAGTTCGTCGCCGATGGTCGTCGGCGTCACGCCCCGGGCCTGGCGCAGGAACAGAGGGCGCCCCAGCTGCCGCTCCAGGGTGCGGATCTGCGAGGTCACGGCCGGCTGCGAGAGGCCGAGCAGGGCCGCGGCACGGGTGAACGAACCGGCCCGGTGCACAGTCACGAACGTACGCAGTAAGGCCAGATCCATGGTCGCCCCTTCGCCGCCCCGGAGCGCCCAACTATAAATAAGTCGATAGGTCTCTGTCGCTACTGTGATTGGACACTGACACAGAGTCAACTAGCCTTGGTCGCGCGGTTCTTCGCGCGCGGAACCGGGGCGGTCCGAGCCACGAGGGGGGAGGCTCGGACCGTCCGTTGTACGTAGCGGAGTACTAGCCGGTAGCCACGGCGAGAGCCCGCAGGACATCCGCCACCAGATCGTCGGTGTCCTCCGCGCCGGCCGAGAACCGGATGAAGCCTTCCGGCACCGCGTCCCCGCCCCACCGTCCACGCCGCTCGGCAGTCGACCGCACCCCGCCGAAGCTCGTGGCGTCGTCCACGAGACGCAGCGCGTCAAGGAAACGGTCGGCACGCGCGCGCGTGGGCAACGAGAACGAGACGACGCATCCATAGCGCCGCATCTGCTGCGAGGCGATCTTGTGGGACGGATCGTCCCCCAGCCCCGGATACCGCAGTCCGGTGACCTCGGGGCGCCCCTTCAGCGCCTCGGCGACGGCCAAGGCGTTGGTGCTCTGCCGATCGGCCCGCAGCTGGAGCGTGGCCAGTGAACGGTGCGCGAGCCAGGCCTCCATCGGGCCGGGGATCGCTCCGACGATCTTGCGCCAGCGCCGCACGGCGGCCATCAGTCCGGCATCGCGCCCGACCACATAACCGAGCAGCACATCACCGTGCCCCGTCAGCTGCTTGGTGCCGCTGGCCACCGCGAAGTCCGCGCCCAGCTCCAGCGGCCGCTGTCCGAGCGGGGTCGCCAGGGTGTTGTCGACGGCGACCAGGCAGCCCCGCTCGTGCGCCGCCTCGCAGAGCCGGCGGATGTCGCACACGTCGAGTCCTGGATTGGACGGCGTCTCCACCCACAGCAGCTTGGCGCCGTCCAGGGCGTCGAGCTGGGCATCGCCGCCCGTCGGGGCGCTGCGCACCTCGACGCCGTACGACCGCAGCTGCTCACCGGCCAGCGGCAGCACGTTGTAACCGTCGCTCGGCAGGACGAGGACGTCTCCGGAGCGCAGCTGGGAGAACAGGACCGCGGAGATCGCGGCCATGCCCGAGGCGAAGGCGAGCGTCTCGGCCTCCTCCCGGCCGGGCGCCTCCAGCTCCCCGATGGCTCGCTCCAGGAGAGTCCAGGTGGGGTTCTGGTCCCGCCCGTAGGCGTACGGGCCCGTGGGGTCGCCCGGCAGGTGGTAGTGGGCGGCGAAGACCGGGCCCGGAAGGGTCGGCTCATGCTTGACGGGTTCGGGCAGCCCGACGCGGACGGCTCGTGTGCCCTCGCCCAGCTCCGGGGCGGGGTTCTCCTCACTCATGCGGCATGTCCTTCCACCTGCTCGCGTACGGCGGTCAGAAGGCCCTCGCTCGCGGCCTCCACCAGCTCGAGGCACTCCTCGAAGCCGTCCATGCCACCGTAGTAGGGGTCGGGAACGTCGAGGTCGTCTCCCGAGGCGGAGTCGTAGGAGCGCAGCAGACGGACCTTGTCCGCGTCCTCCGGGGTGGGCGCGAGGCGGCGCAGCGCCTTCATATGACCCGCGTCCAGGGCGACGACGAGGTCGAGGCGGGAGAACCACGAGGCGTGGAACTGGCGCGCGGTGTGTCCGCTGCCGTAGCCGTGGGCCTCCAGGACACTGACGGTACGCGGATCGGCCGGCTCGCCCTCGTGCCAGCCACCGGTGCCCGCACTGTCGACCTCGACCAGGCCGTCGAGTCCGGCCTCTTCCGTACGGGCTCGGAAGACGGACTCGGCCATCGGCGAGCGGCAGATGTTGCCGGTGCAGACAAAGCAGACGCGGTAGGTCATCTCACAGCCTCAGTCGGCGTCGGGCAGGACGAGGTGGAGTGCCCAGGAGACGATCGAGATGATCAGACCGCCCAGGACGGCGGTCCAGAAGCCCTCCACGTGGAAGCTCAGATCGAGCTTGTCGGCCAGCCAGGAGGTGAGCAGCAGCATCAGGGCGTTCACCACCAGCGTGAACAGGCCCAGGGTGACTATGAAAAGGGGCAGTGTGAGGAGCTGGACGAGCGGCTTCACCACGGCGTTCACCAGCCCGAAGACGAGCGCCACCAGCAGCAGCGTGCCGACCTTCTTGCCCGTGCTGTCCCCGGTGAGCGTGATCTCGTCGAGCAGCCAGACGGCGACGGCCAGTGCGCCCGCGTTGGCGATCGTCTTGACTAGGAAATTCATCATGTGTCTGATCGTGGCAGAACGGATCGGTACGAGCACCGGGCAGGGGCGACAAAGTCGATGAAGGCATTCCGCTTGGATGAACTGGAGGCGGAGCGCGCCGCCAACGACGGCGCCTATCTGCAGTTCCTGCGCGAACGGAACATGTCGGTCGGTCTCTACGCGCTCGACGCGGGCGAGC
This sequence comes from Streptomyces sp. NPDC030296, assembly GCF_055572815.1. Classification (NCBI taxonomy): domain Bacteria; kingdom Bacillati; phylum Actinomycetota; class Actinomycetes; order Kitasatosporales; family Streptomycetaceae; genus Streptomyces; species Streptomyces sp. NPDC030296. The sequence continues at coordinate 150,452 of NZ_JBVICQ010000007.1, read as the reverse complement.
TCGACCCGCAGCGGCCGCACAGTCAGGACGAGGTGTACCTCGTCGTGAGCGGTAGGGCCTCGCTCACGGTCGGCCTGGAGACCACGCAGGTGGCGCGAGGCAGCGTGGTCTACGTGCCCGCCGGGGTCGCCCACAAGTTCCACCACATCACCGAGGATCTCCGGGTCGTGGTGGTGTTCTCTCCGCCGGAGGGCTGAGCTCCACTTCCGGGTTCCCTAGGGGAACGATCAGGGACGGACAAGGGGTGCGAAGCCCCCGGACGCCCCCTGCGCGGCCCTAGCATCGGTGGCAGGACATGAAGGGACCCGGAACCAGTGCCCGAACGAGGGCCACGGGCGGAGACAAGGAGCAAGGCGATGCGGGAGATCTTCGCGGGGATGCCGTGGTGGGTGAAGTGGATCGCGGTGCCGGTCATCGCCCTGGTCGTGTTCGGCGGGCTGATAGCCAGCATCCTCCAGGTCGTGTTCGGCCTGCTGTTCAAGGTGCTGGTCTTCGTGGCCCTGGTCGGCGGACTCATTTATGTCGTACGGAAGTTCACGGCGAGTTCGTCGTCCCGTGGCGACTGGTGACGCGTCAGCACGGGGGAACGGCTGAGGCGTGAGTGAGTGAGGGCTGGTCAGGGCGCGGCGGTAACAGGAACGTGAGGTTCCCTCGGCCGGGGGAAGTTTCCCGTCGGGGCCGTCTGCGCACGGTGGCGGGCGGTTAGAGTCCGGGAACTCGTCGCGGGCTCCACCCCGCGGGCGGCGCACCCCCTCCCGTGTCCCCCGCACGGGCGGCCCTCCTCGCGCTTCGGGAGTGACCCTTGGCCACGGCTGACACCGCACCCGCAGAACCCCTCTTCCCACCGGCCCGGCCGCGCTCTCTGTCCACACCGGCCGCCGGCCCACCCGCACAACCGGGCCCCCGATCGACCCCACTGGTCGGTGCTCCCGGACACCCGCGCACCCGCTCCGCCGAACCGCCCACCCCGCCGTCGCAGCCGCGTACGGCCCCGTCCCAACCGCGCGCGACCCCCTCGAAGCCCGCCGCACCACCGGCTCAGCCGCGCACCTCACCGGGCGAGGACAGAGCCCGCCCCACCCAATCCCCTCCGGCGCCCCGGACAGTGCCCTCACCGACGACCGCGCCACAGTCGACACGGACGCCAGCGCTGCCGCCCAGGGCATCTACACCTGAGACATCGACGGAGTCGGCACCCACGCACGAGTCGGAGCCGGCCACCGAACCCGCCCGTCCCGCAGCACCGCCTCACGCGCCCAGGTCGGGACGAGGAGCGCGCCCATCGGCCCCTCCGGCCCCATCGAGCGTGCCCGACCCGCAGTCGGGGACCCTCATCGGCTCCGTGCAGCGGGCGATGCGGTTGCTGGAGGCCGTCGCCGAGCGAGAACACGGGGCACCGGCCAAACAGTTGGCGCGGGACGCCGGACTCGCCCTGCCCACGGCGTACCACCTGTTGCGCACCCTGGTGCACGAGGGCTATCTCCGCCGGGAGAAGGGGCTGTTCTTCCTCGGCGAGGCGGCGGAACGGCTGAGCAGCAGCGGAGCGCAGCAGAAACGTCGCAGCACTGTCGACGAGGCCCTGGCGCACTGGCGGGACACCATCGGCGCCCCCGTGTACTTCGCGATCTACCGGGACGGCGAGATCGAGGTCAAGTGCGTCGCCGACAGTCCGAGCGCCCCGGCGGTCGAGGAGTGGGCCGATTTCCGGGAGACGGGCCACGCGCACGCCATCGGACAGTGCCTGCTGTCCCAACTCGGTGACGAGGCCCGCCGCGACCACCTGGAGCGCTACCCCGTACAGTCGATCACGCCGTACACAGTGCGTGACAACGAGACGCTGCTGCGGCGCCTGGACCGTATCGGACGGATGGAACCCGTCGTCGAGCGCCAGGAGTACGCCTTGGGGACGGTCTGCGCCGCGATTCCCATCACCGCGGGGACGACCGCCGCGACCCTGGCCCTCTCGCTTCCCGTGCACCAGGCAGACCGACTGCTGCCCGCGGCGCATCAGTTGCAGACCGAGATCGGAATGCTGCTAGGGACACTCGCGATCTCTATCAGCATCTGAAAAATCACTCCTTGTGATCTCCCGTGTACTTTCAGCAAACTTCCAGGAGCGTCAGGCAGATGTTTCCTGGCCAGTCGACCAACATGGCGGGGTAGGCGATGCGCGAGTCGGTACAGGCAGAAGTCATGATGAGCTTCCTCGTGTCGGAGGAGCTCTCCTTCCGCATCCCGGTGGAGCTGCGCTACGAGACTTGTGATCCCTATGCCGTACGGCTCACTTTCCATCTGCCCGGTGATGCTCCGGTGACCTGGGCCTTCGGCAGGGAACTGCTCATCGACGGCGTGGGCCGGCCCTGCGGGGACGGGGACGTGCACATCGCGCCCGCCGATCCGGAGACGTTCGGCGAGGTGCTGATCCGGCTCCAGGTGGGCAGCGACCAGGCGCTCTTCCGGGTGGGTACGGCGCCGCTGGTGGCCTTCCTGGACCGCACGGACAAGCTTGTGCCGCTCGGGCAGGAGCGTTCCCTGGCTGACTTCGACACCCTGCTCGACGAAGCGCTGGACCGCATCCTGGCGGAGGAGCAGAGCGCGGGCTGACCCATACGTCACCCATGCGCCGTAACGCTTCAGCGCTTACGGCGGCGCCCCCTCCCCCCACGTGCCGGAGCGGCCGCAGGTGCCGCGGACGCCGTCGCGGAGGTGCCCGGGCGGTCGGCCGAGACGACCAGCGCGGCGAGCGCGGTGGTCACCGGCACGGAGGCGACCAGACCGATCGACCCGACGAGGGTGCGCACGATCTCCTCGGCGACCAGCTCGCTGTTGGCGACCGTACCGACGCTGCTCTGTGCGATCGAGAAGAGCAGCAACAACGGCAGAGCGGCGCCGGCGTAGGCGAGGACAAGCGTGTTGACCACGGAGGCGATGTGGTCGCGGCCGATGCGGATGCCCGCGCGGTACAGCCCACGCCAGCCCATCGTCGGATTGGCCTCGTGCAGCTCCCAGACCGCCGAGGTCTGGGTGACCGTCACATCGTCGAGGACACCGAGGGAACCGATGATGACGCCCGCGAGCAGCAGGCCGCTCATGTCGATCTCCGGGTAGAGGCCGTGGATCAGACCGGTGTTGTCATCCGTGTTCCCGGTCAGCGCCGCCCAGTCGATGAACAGCGAGCCCAGCAGGCCGATCAGCAGCAGCGAGATCAGGGTGCCGATCACCGCGACCGAGGTACGGGCCGAGAGGCCATGGCACATGTAGAGCGCGATCAGCATGATGGCGCTCGCCCCGACCACCGCCACCACCAGGGGGTTCGAGCCCTGGAGGATAGCCGGGAGGATGAAGAACGTCAGCACGAGGAAGCTGATCGCCAAGGCCACCAGTGCCATGACGCCGCGCATGCGCCCCACCACCACCACGGCGAGCGCGAAGATCCCTGCGAGCAGTGCCATGGGGAACTTACGGTTCACATCGGTGACCGAGTACTGCAGGTCCTTGGGCGCTGCGGGCTCGTACGCGACCACAACCTCCTGGCCCTGCTTCAACTGCCTCGACTGGTCGGGCTGGACGATCTCCGTGAACGTACGGCCCTTGTCGTTGCCGGTGTCGACGCGCACCGTCGCCTTCTTGCAGGTTCCCTGCGCCTGCTGCTGGGCGGAGGACCCCTCGGCGGTGGACGTGTCTCCGGTGGGCGGCACGCCCGAGGCGTTCACGGAGGCGCAGTCGACCTCCTCGACCTTGGTGACGGTGGCCGACTGGGTCTGCCGGTCGAAGCCCACACCGGTGCGCTCGTGCGGCGGTGCACCGCCGGGCCACAGGACGACGAGGCCCACGAGGACCGCGGTGGCGAAGGGGATCAGCACCGCCGCGATCACTTTGCGCAGGTGCTGTGACACGGGCGCGGCCGGGCCGTGGCTGTGACTGTGGGAGTGGCCGTGGCCGTGCCCACCCCCGGAGGACGGGCCTTGGCCGTGCCCGTCACCGGGGCCGTTTCCCCCTCCGGAGCCGTACCCCTGGCCCCCGCCGGAGCCATGGCCGTGCCCGCTTCCAGGGCCATGGCCGTGGGGCGGCTCGGAGGGGGGAGGCGGAGGCTGCTGCATCGTGGTCACCGACCGATCATCGCAAGAACGAGCGAGGCCCACTGTTCACCGCGCCACATCGGACGCTAGCGTGGAGACACCTTTGCACACGCGGGAGCTCGGAGCACCGGGCTGAGAGGGCGCTGACCTCCGTAGACGCGATGTTTCACGTGGAACATCGGCGGGCGGAAATCGCTGCGTCGACCGCTGAACCTGTTACCGGGTAATGCCGGCGTAGGGAGTAGGTCTCATGACCATCGAGGACACACGCACGTCTGCCTCCAGCCAGACAGACGGGGCAAATGCCTCACAGCAGGACGCCAATCCTCAGGCTGAACAGCCCGGGGGGACCGGCAGGTCCATCGGCTGGCACAAGGCGTACATCGAGGGCCCGCGTCCCGATCTACAGGTGCCGGTCCGTCAGGTGCACCTGACCAACGGCCAGTCCGTCACCCTGTATGACACTTCCGGTCCGTACACCGATCCGACCGTCGAGACCGATGTCAGGAGGGGCCTCACCCCTCTCCGCGACAACTGGATCATCGCCCGTGGCGACACCGAGGAGTACGCGGGCCGCCCCGTCCGCCCCGAGGACGACGGCATCAAGCACACCTCACCGCGTGGGGGCCTGCGCAATCTCGACGCGGTGTTCCCCGGGCGGCCGCGCCAGCCGCGGCGCAGCCGTGACGGTCAGGCCGTGACCCAGCTCGCGTATGCGCGGCGCGGGGAGATCACCCCCGAGATGGAGTACGTGGCGGTGCGCGAGAACGTTTCGCCCGAGGTCGTTCGTGAGGAGATCGCGGCGGGCCGGGCGGTGCTGCCGGCGAATGTGAACCACCCGGAGATCGAGCCGATGATCATCGGCAAGCGGTTCCTGGTGAAGGTCAATGCCAACATCGGCAACTCGGCGGTCACGTCCTCCATCGAGGAGGAGGTGGAGAAGATGACCTGGGCGACCCGTTGGGGCGCCGACACGGTCATGGACCTGTCGACCGGGCGGAACATCCACACCACGCGTGAGTGGGTGTTGCGCAACTCCCCCGTGCCGATCGGCACGGTGCCGCTGTACCAGGCCCTGGAGAAGGTCGACGGCAAGGCCGAGGAACTGACCTGGGAGATCTACAAGGACACGGTCATCGAGCAGGCCGAGCAGGGCGTGGACTACATGACGGTCCACGCGGGTGTACGCCTGGCGTATGTACCGCTCACCGCCAACCGCAAGACCGGCATCGTCTCGCGCGGTGGCTCGATCATGGCCGCCTGGTGCCTGGCCCACCACAAGGAGTCGTTCCTCTACGAGCACTTCGAGGAGCTGTGCGAGATCCTCGCCGCCTACGACGTCACGTACTCCCTCGGCGACGGTCTGCGGCCGGGCTCGATCGCTGACGCCAACGACGCCGCCCAGTTCGCGGAGTTGCGCACACTCGGGGAACTCAACCGGATCGCGAAGCGTTTCCACGTACAGACGATGATCGAGGGCCCGGGCCATGTCCCGATGCACAAGATCAAGGAGAACATCGACCTTCAGCAGGAGATCTGCGATGAAGCTCCGTTCTATACGCTCGGCCCACTGACCACGGACGTCGCGCCGGCGTACGACCACATCACCTCAGGCATCGGCGCCGCGATGATCGCATGGTGGGGCACCGCGATGCTCTGCTATGTCACGCCCAAGGAGCACCTGGGGCTGCCGAACCGTGATGACGTCAAGACGGGCGTCATCACCTACAAGATCGCGGCCCATGCGGCGGACCTCGCCAAGGGACACCCTGGCGCACAGGAGTGGGACGACGCGTTGTCGGACGCCCGCTTCGAGTTCCGCTGGGAGGACCAGTTCAACCTGGCCCTCGACCCCGACACAGCCCGCGAGTTCCACGACGAGACGCTGCCGGCGGAGCCGGCCAAGACGGCTCACTTCTGCTCCATGTGCGGCCCGAAGTTCTGTTCGATGAAGATCTCCCAGGACATCCGTCGCGAACACGGCACCTCACGGGCCGAGATCGAGGAGGGCATGGCACAGAAGTCCAAGGAGTTCGCCCAGGCGGGGAATCGGGTCTATCTGCCGCTCGCGGACTGAGGAGTCCGCAGATGTCAGACGGTCGGGCGGTCGGGCGGTGTGCGCGGGCGGGGACCCTCCACCGGCGCAGGGCCGCCTTGACCGTCGGCCGTACGTGCGCCGCCGGATGCGTGACCATGGCCGTCGGCCGACCGCGGCAAATGCGGCCGCCGGTACTCGTGCAGGGTGACACCGCCGAGCGTCAGGCGGCCGCCGCCCCCGGTGGGTTCCGGACGGCGGCTCGAACCCGACAGGTCACTCCGGCTGGTGCTCCGGGCCGCCGAAGTCCGGGCTGCTGAAGTCCGGGCTGGTGAAGCTGGGACGGGAGCCGGAGGAGCCGCTGCCGGGGCTGGTGAAGTTGGGGCGGTTGTAGCCCAGGTGCGGCATGCGGCTGGGCGGTGCCGGCCGGTCCGGATCGCCCAGCACCGCCGGGTCCGGGTGGGCCAGGGCGTCCCGGAGGAACGGCAGGATTCCGCGCTGCAGGAGGGCGTCACGCCATGCTTCCTTGGCGCGGGTCACCTCTTCGCTCAGCTCGTCGCGTGCTCCACGGTCCTCCAGGGCGGTGGAGCCGTTGCGCAGGGCGGTGAGCAGCAGGCCGACGGCGGCTACGAGAATGGCCGCCGCCGTGACCGCGCCGAAGACCCATCCGGTCGTGAGGAGGGTCTCGGCGATCGCCCGATCGGGGTCGAGCACCTTCATGATGTAGCCGACGAGCAGGAAGATCACCGCGGCGGTGCCCGCGAGCACAGGGGCGAGCACGGTGGCCACGGCACCCGCGCCCGCTCCGGCGGCCTCGCCGACCTCTCCCATGGCGGCCACGAGCCCCACCGCCGCCCCGTCGGGCTCGGCGGAGCCGGACGCCGTGCTTCCGGAAGGGGTGCGCGCCGACGGCGGGTTGCGCAGTTCGTCGCGAGCCTTGACGTAGTACTCGTACTCGGTCGCCGCGGCCGCCGTGATGATGGCCGTGGCGTTGAGCGCCATGGTGCGCAGTTGTTCGGGATTGAGCCGCTGCAGGCCGGCAGCGAATTCCGGGCGGTACGGTGCGGAGCGCAGCGCCTCGCCGAGGATCCGCTCGTACTCCTGGCGGTCCTCACTGAGGAGGTGCTGCGGAACGCTGTTCATGTGCATCCCCCGATGCTCCGTAGGGCTTGTGGCTCGGCATGCTGACGAGCCGTCGGGCAGAAACGGAGGGGAGCCTGCTACGGATAAGCCGATGGTAGAGCGGTGACGGCGGGCGGTGACAGGGGGTTTGAAGAAATTGGACCCTGGCCGGCGAACTCTTTCGACGGAGGAGGCCGGCCCGCGGCGGGATCAGCTCTGCAGCGGGAGTTGCTGGACCAGCAGCTTTCCTGCCATCGTCACGCCGCCGTCCATGGCGACCGCCAGACCGTCCGCATAGATGTACGGCCCCTCGACCGAGGGGCCCGCCCCGTCCTCGCCGTCCTCCGAGCCGACCTCGCCCAGGAGGTACGGGATGGGGCTGTGGCCATGGACGATGCGTGTGCCGCCGTAGATGTCGAGCAGGGAGCGCACGGCGTCGGCGCCGCCTTCGTCGCGGAACGAGAAGCGCCGGGTGAACTTGCGGAAGAGGTCCCAGACCTCGTCCGCGTCGTTGCGGGTGATCGTCTCGCGGATGGTGTCGTTGACGGCCTCGATGGAGTCGCCGTAGTCGCGGTAGGCGGTGGTGTCGGAGTGCACCAGGAGGTGGCCGTCGACCTCCTCCATGGCGTCGAGGCGGGCCATCCACTGCAGGTGGTGGTCCTGGAGGCGGTCCATGTCGGTCTTCTGGCCGCCGTTGAGGAGCCAGGCGGCCTGGAAGGTTGCCGTGCCCGCGCCCGAGTTGACGGGTGTGTCGCCGAAGCGCTTGGCGCCGAGCAGCAGCAGCTCGTGATTGCCCATGAGGGCCTTGCAGTAGCCGCCGGCCGCCGCGGCCTCGGCGGACAGGCGCATCACGAGATCGATGACGCCGATGCCGTCCGGGCCGCGGTCGGTGAAGTCGCCGAGGAACCAGAGCCGGGCGGTGCCCGCCGACCAGCTGCCCGCGGCGTCGACGAGGCCCTTCTCCCGCAGGGCGGTGATCAGCTCGTCCAGGTAGCCGTGCACGTCGCCGACGACGAACAGCGGGCCCGGCCTGCCGGAGGGCTGCTCGGCGGCCGCGGCGTCCGGGTCGATGGTCACCTGAAGGGTGTCACCCCGGTTGATCACCGGAAGGTCCCGCTGGGTGGGGGTGTACCCCTCGGGGTACTCCACGGTCTCGGCGGGATCGCCCGTCCGGCCGGGCTGAGTGGTGTGTCCGTACGGACCGGCCTCGTGGACGTACGCGGGCACGCGGAAATCACGCACCGTCGGCGTCCGCACCTCGGGTCCCTGACCGGCCCCCTGAGTCATCGACCCCTCCACCACCATCGCGCCGCATCTGCACCGCATCGGACTGCCTGGTCGCAGCGGCCCGCGGTGTCGTCCGCCCATCATAGGAATGCGGATCGCGCCATGTGATGACCCAGGGGTGGTGAAATGGCGCGGGGCCCCGGTTCACCGCGGTTTTCTCCCGAATTGGGCGGTGCTCTCCCCGCCCAATTCGCGTTCGGGCCCTCTTCTCGGGCGTCAACCCTCTTCGGGTGATCGTGGTGGACTGACCGTCGTACGCGGCGAACGCCGCTCGGACGAGGTCCGCACGATCAGCTCCGTCGGTATCACCTGCTCGACCGGTCGGTCCGACTCGACCCCTTCAATGGCGTCGATGAGGAGCTGGACCACTGCCGTGCCGATCCGGCGCGGCTTCAGCGAGAGCGTGGTGATCGGCGGCTCCGTGGTGGCGTACACGGCGGACTCGCTGCAGCACACGAGGAGCAGGTCCTCCGGGACGCGCAGGCCGTAGCGTCGGGCCGCGGCGAGGAGATCGGTGCCGTTCGGGTCGAAGAGGCCGTAGACCGCGTCCGGGCGGTCGGGCCGGGCCAGCAGCCGGTCGGCTGCGACGGCTCCCGCGCACGGATCGTGCGCCGGATAGGCCTCGTACACCGGATCCTGGCCCACACGCTCGCACCAACGCAGGTACGCGGTCGTCGAGAGATGGGTGTACGTGTCCGTCGTCGTGCCCGTGAGGAGGCCGATCCGGCGGGCGCCGGCGTCGGCGAGGTGGTCGAGGATGTCGAGGACCGCGGCCTCGTGGTCGTTGTCGACCCACGCGGTGACGGGCAGGGTTCCGGCCGGGCGGCCGTCGGAGACCACCGGTAATCCCTGGCGGACCAGCTCGCTGACCACCGGGTCCTGGTCGGACGGGTCGATGACCACGGTGCCGTCCAGGGCCACGTTGGACCACACGTCGTGGCGCGAGGTCGCGGGCAGGATGACGAGGGCGTAGCCCCGGGCGAGCGCGGCCGAGGTGGCCGCTCGCGCCATCTCCGCGAAGTACGCGAACTCGGTGAAGGTGAAAGGTTCATCCCCGTACGTGGTCACGGTCAGGCCGATGAGGCCGGACTTGCCCGTTCTCAGGGTTCGGGCCGCCGCCGAAGGGCGGTAGCCAAGTCGGTCCGCGACCTCACGTACATGGCGTCGGGTGGCGTCCGGGAGCCGGCCCTTGCCGTTGAGGGCGTCGGAAACGGTCGTGATGGAGACCCCGGCGGCGGCGGCCACGTCTCGGATGCCCGCCCGGCCCGACCGGCTGCCTCGGCGGGGAGTTTCCGCCCGGCTCACCTGGTGCTTCCCTGCTGCTGTCATGGCGAGCCGATAGTAGGGCTCATGCGGTGGGGTAGTGCGGACGCATATGCACCCGTTGACAGGTACGTTTCTGCAAGGTCAACCATACCCAATTGCCTTGCAAAGCAAGGGAGTTGAACGATCCAATATCAGTACGCTACTTGTCGGCACGTATGAGCCTGCCAAGTAGCTCATGTTTCGAAGAGGTCTCAACTCACCTGCACGGGTGATGCGCGCTACGGCGCGAGCCACCGGCGCGTGCGTTTGTGAGCAGCGCGCCCCCGCTTTGTTCCTCTTCGTGTGCCGATGCCCGTGATGCTGGTGAAGCGGCCGTGACGGACCTCGTCGCCCACACCCATTCGCAGGCGCGCTGAATCCTCATAAGGTGAGAAGCATTACGTCGACGAGGAGGACTGCGGTGAGCGAGACGAGCCCCAAGCTGCGAGCCGAGCTGGAGGGTATCCCCACCTACAAGCCCGGCAAGCCGGCCGCGGCGGGCGGTCCGGTGGCGTACAAGCTGTCCTCCAACGAGAACCCCTATCCGCCGCTGCCCGGCGTGCTGGAGAGCGTGACCGGGGCGGCCTCGTCGTTCAACCGGTACCCCGACATGGCGTGCACCGGGCTGATGAACGAGTTGTCGGACCGCTTCGGGGTGCCGCTCACGCACCTGGCCACGGGTACGGGCTCGGTCGGTGTCGCCCAGCAACTGATCCAGTCGACCGCGGGGCCCGGCGACGAGGTGATCTACGCCTGGCGGTCGTTCGAGGCGTATCCGATCATCACGCAGATCAGCGGGGCGACGTCCGTGCAGGTGCCGCTGACGTCGGGCGAGGTGCACGACTTGGACGCGATGGCGGCCGCGATCACCGACCGGACCCGGCTGATTTTCGTCTGCAACCCCAACAACCCGACGGGGACGGCTGTCCGCCGGGCCGAGCTGGAGCGGTTCCTCGACCGGGTGCCCAGCGATGTGCTGGTGGTGCTGGACGAGGCATACCGCGAGTTCGTGCGGGATGTCGAGGTGCCGGACGGCGTCGAGTTCTACCGTGAGCGGCCGAACGTCTGTGTGCTGCGGACCTTCTCCAAGGCGTACGGGCTGGCGGGTCTCCGTGTGGGCTTCGCGATCGCTCATGAGCCGGTGGCGGCCGCCCTGCGCAAGACGGCCGTGCCGTTCGGGGTGAGTCAGCTCGCCCAGGACGCGGCGGTCGCCTCGCTGCGCGCCGAGGACGAGCTTCTCGGGCGGGTGGGCACGCTGGTCTGCGAGCGCAACCGGGTCGTCGAGGCGCTCCGCGGCCAGGGTTGGACGGTGCCCGACACCCAGGCGAACTTCGTGTGGCTGCGGCTGGGAGAGCGGACGGTCGACTTCGCCGCCGCGTGCGAAAGGGCCGGCGTCGTCGTGCGGCCCTTCCCGGGCGAGGGTGTCCGGGTGACGATCGGCGAGGGCGAGGCGAACGACATCTTCCTGAAGGTGACGGAGGAGTTCCGCAAGGAGCTCTAGCGAGCTCTGGCCGGGGTCGCCTGTCTTCGGCTCGGCGGCTGTCAAGGATGTGGGCCCGAGGTTCCCCCTCGGGCCCATTTGTGTCTGATCACAGGTCTGACCTGCGTCTTTGTGACAGGGGACCTTCGGCACGGGAAGAGGGACCCCCCACCCATCGATGCTCGAACGGGTATGCGGCATAATTGCTTGTGAATGTGAACGCTTTCACAAGCGCGTCCCGGTTGCCCCGTGATGTACGGAACAGGCGGGGCTAACTGCCGCAGTGCCACGGCATGTAAGGAGAAGACGTGGACCTCGCTCTGGCGCCGGAGACACTGGCGCGATGGCAGTTCGGCATCACGACCGTCTACCACTTCCTCTTCGTCCCGCTCACGATCTCGCTCGCCGCGCTCACGGCCGGCCTGCAGACCGCGTGGGTGCGCTCGGGGAAGGAGAAGTACCTCAAGGCCACCAAGTTCTGGGGCAAGCTCTTCCTGATCAACATCGCGATGGGCGTCGTCACCGGCATCGTGCAGGAGTTCCAGTTCGGCATGAACTGGTCCGACTACTCGCGCTTCGTCGGCGATGTCTTCGGTGCCCCGCTCGCCTTCGAGGCGCTGATCGCCTTCTTCTTCGAGTCCACCTTCATCGGGCTGTGGATCTTCGGCTGGGACAAGCTCCCCCAGAAGATCCATCTGGCCTGTATATGGATGGTCGCCATCGGCACGATCCTGTCGGCGTACTTCATCCTCGCGGCCAACTCGTGGATGCAGCACCCCGTCGGCTACCGCATCAACGAGGCCAAGGGCCGTGCCGAGCTGACCGACTTCTGGCTGGTGCTGACCCAGAACACGGCGCTCACCCAGGCCTTCCACACCCTCTCGGCGGCCTTCCTCACCGGCGGCGCCTTCATGGTGGGCATCGCCGCTTTCCATCTGACCCGCAAGAAGCACATCCCTGTGATGAAGACCTCGCTGCGGCTCGGCCTCGTCACCGTCGTCGTCGGCGGCATGCTCACCGCGATCAGCGGCGACCTGCTGGGCAAGGTCATGTACGAGCAGCAGCCGATGAAGATGGCCGCCGCCGAGGCCCTCTGGGACGGCGAGGCGCCCGCGCCCTTCTCGGTCTTCGCCGTCGGTGACGTCGACGAGGGCCACAACAAGGTCGCCATCGAGATCCCCGGCCTGCTCTCCTTCCTGGCCAAGGACGACTTCAGCTCGTACGTCCCCGGCATCAACGACGTCAACAAGGCCGAGCAGGAGAAGTACGGGCCGGGCGACTACCGGCCCAACATCCCCGTCGCCTACTGGGGCTTCCGCTGGATGATCGGCTTCGGAATGGCGTCCTTCGCCCTCGGCGCCGTCGGGCTCTGGCTGACCCGAAAGAAGTTCCTGCTGCCGCAGCACCTCAGGGTCGACGACGACGAGGTACCGCACCTCTCGCTCCTGCCGGGCCGGGCCCTGGGCCCCACCCTCACCAAGTGGTACTGGCGGATCGCCATCCTCACCCTGGGCTTCCCGCTGATCGCCAACTCCTGGGGCTGGATCTTCACCGAGATGGGCCGTCAGCCGTGGGTTGTCTACGGTGTGCTGCGGACCCGTGACGCGGTCTCCCCCGGTGTCTCGCAGGGCGAGATCCTCACATCGATGATCGTCTTCACCGCGCTGTACGCGATCCTCGCTGTCGTCGAGGTCAAGCTGCTCGTGAAGTACGTCAAGGCCGGGCCGCCCGAGCTGACGGAGGCCGACCTCAACCCGCCCACGAAGATCGGCGGCGACTCCCGTGACGCCGACAAGCCGATGGCCTTCTCGTACTAGGCCGAGGGAGCTGCACAGTCATGGAACTTCACGACGTCTGGTTCGTCGCCATCGCGGTCCTGTGGATCGGCTACTTCTTCCTGGAGGGCTTCGACTTCGGGGTCGGCGTCCTCACCCGGCTGCTGGCCCGGAACCGACCGGAGAAGCGGGTCCTCATCAACACCATCGGACCCGTCTGGGACGGCAATGAGGTGTGGCTTCTCTCGGCGGGCGGCGCGACCTTCGCTGCCTTCCCCGAGTGGTACGCCACGCTCTTCTCCGGGTTCTATCTGCCACTGCTGCTCATCCTGGTCTGCCTGATCGTCCGCGGTGTCGCCTTCGAGTACCGGGCCAAGAGGCCCGAGGAGAAGTGGCAGCGCAACTGGGAGACCGCGATCTTCTGGACCTCGCTGCTGCCCGCCTTCCTGTGGGGTGTGGCCTTCGCCAACATCGTGCGCGGCGTCAAGATCGACCGGGACTTCGAGTACGTGGGCGATGTCGTCGACCTGCTGAACCCGTACGCCCTGCTGGGCGGCCTGGTCACGCTGACGCTGTTCACCTTCCACGGGACGGTGTTCGTCGGACTCAAGACCGTCGGGGACATCAGGGAACGGGCCCGGAAGCTGGCCCTACGTGTCGGGGCCGTGACGGCAGGGCTGGCGCTGCTGTTCCTCCTCTGGACACAGATCGAGAAGGGGGACGGCGCCTCGCTGGTCGCGGTGATCGTCGCGGTCGCCGCGCTCGTAGGGGCCCTGGTCGCCGTTCGGGCGGGCCGTGAGGGCTGGGCGTTCGCTCTGTCCGGTCTCACCATCGTGGCGGCCGTCGCGATGCTCTTCCTGACCCTCTTCCCGAACGTCATGCCGTCCTCGCTGAACGAGGACTGGAGCCTGACGGTCACCAACGCCTCGTCGAGTCCGTACACCCTGAAGATCATGACCTGGTGTGCGGTCATCGTCACGCCGATTGTGATGCTCTACCAGGGGTGGACGTACTGGGTGTTCCGCAAGCGGATCGGCACGCAGCACATCGCCGAGCCGGCGCACTGAGTCTGGGCCCGAGGGGTGTGTTTCGCAGTGTTTCACGTGAAACACACCCCCTGTGGCCGAAGGTGCATGTTTCACGTGAAACATGCCCGCCGAGAAGGGTGTTTCACGTGAAACCGATCGACCCACGACTGCTGCGGTACGCGCGAGCGACCCGCCGCTTCCTCGCGGCGGTTGTTGGCTTGGGTGTCGTCGGGGCCGCGCTCGTCATCGCCCAGGCGATGCTCATCGCCGAAGTGGTGGTCGGTGCCTTCCAGCACGGGCTGACCGTCGGTGAACTCGGCACACCCCTGCTGCTGTTGGTGGCCGTCGCGGTGGGACGGGCCGTCGTCTCGTGGCTCACCGAGTTGGCTGCCCATCGTGCGAGTGCGGCGGTGAAGTCGGAGCTCCGAGGTCGACTTCTGGAACGAGCCGTCGCGCTCGGGCCCGGCTGGCTCAGTGGCCAGCGCACGGGCTCACTGGTCGCCCTCGCAACTCGCGGCGTCGACGCGCTCGACGACTACTTCTCGCGCTACCTGCCGCAGTTGGGCCTCGCGGTGGTCGTGCCCGTGGCGGTGCTCGCGCGGATCGTCACCGAGGACTGGGTGTCGGCAGCGATCATCGTCGGCACTCTTCCCCTGATTCCGATCTTCATGGTGCTCATCGGCTGGGCCACCCGCTCCCAGATGGATCGCCAGTGGCGCCTGCTGTCCCAGCTCTCGGGACACTTCCTCGACGTGGTGGCCGGGCTGCCGACGCTCAAGGTGTTTGGCCGGGCCAAGGCGCAGGCCGATTCGATCAAAAGGATCACCGGTGAGTACCGGCAGGCGACCATGCGCACGTTGCGGATCGCGTTCCTGTCGTCCTTCGCCCTGGAACTGTTGGCGACGATCTCGGTGGCGCTGGTCGCGGTCACCATCGGTATGCGGCTCGTGCACGGCGAGATGGATCTGTACATCGGGCTCGTCATTCTCATCCTGGCGCCCGAGGCCTACCTGCCCCTCCGACAGGTGGGCGCCCAGTTCCACGCGGCCGCCGAGGGGCTCGCGGCAGCCGAGGAGATCTTCGAGGTCCTGGAGACACCGGTCCCGGCGTCCGGCACGGGGACGGTCCCGTCCTCCGCTGACATCCGCTTCGAGGGCGTGACGGTCCGGTACCTCGGGCGCTCGTACGACGCCGTCTCCGACGTGTCCTTCACCGTCGCGCCCGGCGAGACGGTGGCGCTCGTCGGGCCGAGCGGGGTGGGCAAGTCCACGCTCCTGAATGTCCTGCTGGGGTTCACCAGGGCCACCGCGGGCACCGTGTCGGTCGGCGGAGCCGATCTCGCCGTGCTCGACATGGAGCAGTGGCGCTCGCGGGTCGCCTGGGTTCCACAGCGCCCCCACCTGTACGCCGGGTCCATCGCCGAGAACGTACGGCTGGCCCGGCCGGACGCGGACGACGCGGCGGTGCGGCGGGCGCTGGTCGACGCCGGAGCGCTGGAGTTCGTGGACGCGCTGCCCGCCGGGGCCGACACGGTGCTCGGCGAGGACGGCGCCGGCCTCTCCGCCGGCCAGCGGCAACGGCTCGCCCTAGCCCGGGCCTTCCTCGCCGACCGGCCCGTTCTGCTCCTCGACGAGCCGACGGCCGCGCTGGACGGGGAGACCGAGGCGGAGGTCGTGGAAGCGGTACGGCGGCTGGCTGTTGGCCGGACGGTCCTTCTTGTAGTGCACCGACCGGCCCTGCTCGATGTCGCGGACCAGGTGGTCCGCCTGGAGGGTGCCACGGTGCCCGCCGCGGCACCCTCCACCGACCGCGCGGAAGCGACTGCACCCCGCCGCCCTGACCAGCCGGAAGCGGCGGCCGCGGTGCCTCCTGTGCCCCTCCCGCATCAGCGGCAGGGTGGCGTGCTGACCCGCGTCCGTCATATGGCCGGGCCCCGCCGTGGTCGCCTCGCTCTCGCCCTGCTGCTCGGCAGCCTCGCCCTCGGCAGCGCCGTCGGACTGATGGCGACGTCCGGATGGCTGATCTCGCGGGCCTCGCAGCAGCCTCCGGTGCTGTATCTGATGGTCGCGGTGACGGCTACGCGGGCGTTCGGGATCGGGCGGGCCGTGTTCCGGTACGCGGAGCGGCTGGTGTCGCACGACGCCGTGCTGCGGATGCTCGCCGACGCCAGGGTGGCCGTCTACCGGCGACTGGAGCGCCTGGCGCCCGCCGGGCTGCGCACGGTACGGCGCGGCGACCTGCTGTCACGGCTCGTCGCCGATGTGGACGCTCTGCAGGACTACTGGGTGCGCTGGTTGCTGCCGGTCGGTGCGGCCGTGGCCGTGTCCGCCGCCTCTGTCGGGTTCACCGCCTGGCTGCTGCCCGAGGCCGGTGCGGCCCTCGCCGTCGGGCTGTCGGCGGCCGGGGCCGGGGTGCCCCTGGTGACCGGAGCCGTGTCCCGGCGGGCCGAGCAGCGGTTGGCGCCCGCTCGTGGCGTGCTGGCCACCCGGGTGGCCGACCTGCTGAGCGGCACCGCCGAGCTGACGGTCGCCGGAGCCCTGCCCGCTCGCACCGCCGAGGCTAAGCGGGCCGACCGGGTCCTCACCCGGATCTCTTCACGTGCCGCCACCGCCACCGCGATCGGCGACGGTCTGACGGCGCTCGTGTCGGGGCTCACCGTCGCCTCCACCGCACTGCTGGGAGCCCGGGCGGTCGGCGACGGACGGCTGAGCGGTGTGGCCATGGCCGTCGTCGTGCTCACCCCGCTCGCCGCGTTCGAGGCAGTGCTCGGCATGCCGCTCGCGGCCCAGTTCCGCCAGCGGGTGCGCAGGAGCGCGGAGCGCGTCTACGAGGTGCTGGACGCCCCTGACCCCGTCCGTGAACCGGAGCGGCCCGCGAAGCCGCCGGTGTCGCCGTTCCCGCTGCGACTCAAAGGGCTCGGGGCCCGGTACGCGGGCCAGGAGCGCGATGCGCTCGCCGGGCTGGACCTCACCCTCGAGCAGGGGCGGAGGGTCGCCGTCGTCGGTGTCTCGGGTGCGGGCAAGACGACGCTCGCCCAGGTGCTGCTGCGGTTCCTGGACGTGCGCGAGGGGACGTACACGCTGGGTGGCGCGGACGTCTCCACGCTCGACGGGGACGACGTACGGCGGCTCGTGGGGCTGTGCGCGCAGGACGCGCACCTCTTCGACAGCTCCGTGCGCGAGAACCTGCTGCTGGCCCGCAAGAACGCCGACGAGGAGGACCTGAGGGACGTGCTCGCGCGGGCACGGCTGCTCGACTGGGTCGACGGACTGCCCGACGGACTCGACACGTTGATCGGTGAGCACGGGGCGCGGCTGTCCGGCGGCCAGCGTCAGCGGCTCGCCCTCGCCCGGGCGTTGCTGGCCGACTTCCCCGTCCTCGTCCTGGACGAGCCGGCGGAACACCTCGACCTGCCCACGGCCGACGCGCTCACCGCCGATCTACTGGCCGCGACCGAGGGCCGGACCACCCTGCTGATCACCCATCGGCTGGCCGGGCTGGACGCCGTGGACGAGGTCGTCGTGCTGGCGGAGGGGCGTGTGGCGCAGCGCGGGACCTACGCCGAACTTACCTCGGTGGACGGCCCCTTGCGGGCGATGGTCGAGCGAGAGGCGGCGGGGGAGTCGCTGGTCAGGGCATGAGCCTCTGACCAGGGGCGGAGCGCCGCCGTTCGCGTGCAGCCTCGGGCGCCGTCGAGGCTGGTACCACGTCAGGTGCCTAATGGGCGTGGGGCTTACGCAAGGATCTTTGCCGAACGAGGTGGTGCCGGGCCCCTGTTCGGAGCAGTCGACCTGGTCCGTCCGGGGCAGGATGTGCCCCGGCTGGACGCCTCGGACATGACCACGCTCTCCGGCGCGGGCCACGATCGCGGCATGCGTTCACTTCGCCGACCTCGGGTTCTCGTCGCCGTGCTGCTGTGTGCCGCCGCGGTTGTCGCGGCTCGGCCCACAGTCGCCGAGAGCGGCGGCGTCGGCAGCGGTGACGGCGGAGGGAGCCCGGCTTTCGTTCCCGCTGACGCCGGGGTCAGTGCCCAGGTGGCGCGGCTGTTCGAGGAGGCGGCCGTGGCGACGCAGCAGTACGAGGCCGGGCGGAGAGCGGCGGATCGGCAACGGACGCAGGCTCGGCGGATGGAGCAGCTGCTCGGGCGGGAGCGGCGGCAGCTCGCCGCGCTCAACGCCGACCTGGGCCGGATCGCCCGAGCCCAGTACCGCGAGGGCGGCGGGATGCCCTACACCGCGCAGATGCTCCTCGCGGACGATCCCGACGAGCTCATGCGGGGGCAGCGAGCCGGACGGCAGGCCGATCTGGCGCTCGACAAGGCGGTCACGAGGAGCCGACGCGCGGAGGCGCGGTTCGTGGCGGGCGAGGCGAAGGCCGCCATGGCGTGGCGGCGGCTGGAGAAGCGGAAGTCCGAACTCGGCGAGATCAAGCAGGACATCCAGCGAAAACTCGAACAGGCCCAGTGGACGCTCCAGGGGCAGGCCGACGCGTCCGTGGCGGCGGGCTCCTGCCGGGGCGCCGTCCGCCTGGAGCAGCCGAACCAGGGCCACACACGACCGTGGGTCGCGCCGGTGGAGTCGTACGAGCTCTCCGCGGGCTTCGGCAGTGGTGGTGAGCGCTGGTCCAGCCGGCACACCGGGCAGGACTTCGCGGTACCCATCGGCACACCGGTACGGGCGGTGGGGGCCGGGCGGGTGGTTAACGTGTCGTGCGGCGGTGCCTTCGGCATCGAGGTCGTGCTCCGGCACCCGGACGGCTACTACACCCAGTACGCGCATCTCGCCGCCGTCACCGTCGACCAGGGCGAACGGGTGGCGCCCGGTCAGTGGATCGGCCAGTCGGGCACCACCGGGAACTCCACCGGTCCGCATCTGCACGTGGAGGTACGGGCCACGCCGGAGCCGGGGTCGGGCGTGGACCCTGTGCCGTGGCTGCTGAGGCACGGGGTGCGGTTGTAACTCACAGCGGCTGCGCCGCGGGCCTCGCGGCCGAATGGGGACGAGGGGCGGGCGCTTCTGCCGGAGCGCGGACCCTCGCTGCGGCGGGGCATCCCGGCCGTAGCGCTCCGCGTTGGTTACAGCCGTTCGGCCAGCAGGCGCTCGATGACAACGGCCACGCCGTCCTCGTTGTTGGCGACGGTCTGACCGGAGGCGGCCGCGAGGACGTCCGGGTGCGCGTTACCCATGGCGTACGACTGGCCGGCCCAGGTGAGCATCTCCACGTCGTTCGGCATGTCACCGAAGGCGACGACCTCCTCGTGCGAGATACCGCGCTCGGCGCAGCACAGGGCGAGGGTGCTGGCTTTGGAGACACCCGGGCCGCTGATCTCCAGCAGGGCGCTGGGGCTGGACCGGGTGATGGTGGCGCGGTCGCCGACGGCGAGGCGGGCGGTGGCGAGGAAGTCGTCCGGGTCGAGCGAGGGGTGGTAGGCGAGGATCTTCAGCACCGGCTCGTGGTCGGCGACACCACCCGGGGCCAGCAGCTTCTCGGCCGACGCGAGGATGTCGGGGATCTCCATGTGGAGTTTCGGATACTCGGGCTCCTGGTTGAAGCCGTACGTCTGCTCGACGGCGTAGACCGTGCCTGGCGCGGCGTCACGCACCAGCCTCACGGCGTCGAGCGCGTTCTCCCGCGCCAGTTCGCGGACCTTGACGAAACGGTGGGCACCGGGACCGCCGTGCAGGTCGACGACGGCCGCTCCGTTGCCGCAGATCGCGAGGCCGTGGCCGTGGACGTGCTCGCTCACGACGTCCATCCAGCGGGCCGGGCGCCCGGTGACGAAGAAGACCTCGATGCCGGCCTGCTCGGCGGCCGCCAGGGCGGCGACCGTACGTGGGGAGACGGACTTGTCGTCTCGGAGCAGGGTGCCGTCGAGGTCCGTGGCTATCAGCCGCGGCGGGACGGTCGGGGCCGGGGTCTCGGGCTGTCTCGTCGCTGAGGTCACGGACCCCATTGTCGCGCATATGCGTGCACGGCCGTGCGAGCGCCCGCACAGGTGAGTGATGCCTGTCGTGTGCACGTGTCTCGACCTGCGCGGATACGGCCGTGGAGCCGTTGGTCCCCGGCTGCGGCTGTGGCCGGGCGGGCCGACCGGCGGGTTCAGGACAGCTGGGCGGGGGCCTCCATGGCGATGCGTTCGAAGACCTTCTCGTCCGCCGCGAAGTCGGAGTCGGGGATCGGCCAGTGGATGACGATGTCGGTGAACCCCAGCTCGGCGTGACGGCCGGCGAAGTCCACGAACGCGTCGAGCGACTCCAGTGGACGGCCGCGGTCCGGGGTGAAGCCGGTGAGCAGGATCTTGTCGATCCCGGCGGCGTCCCGTCCGATCTGGGCGGCCGCGTCGGCCAGCTTCTCGATCTGCCCGCGCATGGCCTGCACGGACTGTTGCGGGGTGCCCGTCTCGAACAGCTTGGGGTCCCCCGTGGTCACCCACGCCTGTCCGTGGCGCGCCGCGAGCTTCATACCGCGAGGGCCGGTGGCGGCCACCGCGAAGGGCAGCCTGGGGCGCTGGACACAGCCGGGGATGTTGCGCGCCTCGTGGGCCGAGTAGTAGTCACCCTCGAAGGAGACGGAGTCCTCCCTGAGCAGCCGGTCGAGCAGGGGGACGAACTCGGCGAACCGGTCGGCGCGCTCGCGCGGTGTCCACGGCTCCTGGCCGAGCACGGTGGCGTCGAAACCGGTGCCGCCCGCCCCGACGCCGAGGGTGATCCGGCCACCGGAGATGTCGTCGAGGGAGATCAGTTCCTTGGCGAGGGTCACCGGGTGGCGGAAGTTCGGCGAGGTCACCAGGGTGCCGAGCCGCAGCTGGTCCGTGACCGCGGCCGCGGCGGTCAGGGTCGGTACGGCGCCGTACCACGGCCCGTCCCGGAAGGTCCGCCACGACAGGTGGTCGTATGTGTACGCGGTGTGGAACCCGAGCTGGTCGGCCCGCTGCCAGGTGGTGCGGCCGCCGTCGTGCCAGCGGAGGTACGGCAGGATCACGGTGCTCAGACGCAGACTCATGCTTCGAGCGTAAGCGCAGACGCGCGATGGTCCGACCCGGGGCAGGAGGGGTCGGTCCGGTCCGGGGCGTGGTCAGTGGGCCTGCGGGAAGCGCAAATACTGGGGCGGAACCGCCTCGGTCAGCCACACCCCGTTGGCACTGACCCGGAACACATGGCCGTCGCGGTGCATCGCTCCGGCGTCGACGGAGAGCACGACCGGGCGGCCGCGTCGGGCACCGACCCGGGTGGCTGTCTCACGGTCGGGTGACAGGTGCACGTCGTGCCGGGTCATGGGCCGCAGGCCCTCCGCGCGGATCGCGGTCAGACAGGCCGCGATCGTCCCGTGGTAGAGGTACGGCGGCGGGGTCGCCGCGGGCAGGCCGAGGTCCACCTCGACGGTGTGGCCCTGATGGGCGCGGATGCGGTCGCCCTGCACGGCGAAGCGCCGCTTGTCGTTGGCCTCGACCACGTGGTCGAGTTCCGCCCTGGTGAAGCGGAAACCGTGTGCGGCGGCCGCCTCGATGAGCATGTCGATCTCGACCCAGCCGGCCTCGTCCAGGGTGAGCCCGATCCGCTCGGGCTGGTGTCGCAGATGCTTGGAGAGGTACTTCGACACCTTCACGGTGCGTCTTTCGTCCATGCCGCCAGCGTGCCCGCGAGATACGCGTCACGCACGCCATTTTGGGCGGGATGTTTGATCCACAGCCAAGTGTAGTTATCCACAGGGGAATTGGAGATTCTGTGGACAACCTGGCGCACCCTTCAGGGTGATTGGTCAAGTTCGCTCACATTTTGAGCACTTGCTGTCAGGAAGTCCAAGGTGCGTGTCTGCACCTCTCGTTCCGCGGCCGCTGTGATGAACGCCTGGACATGCTCCGGACCGACGAGCCTCTCCACCGCCTGAATTGTGGAGGCCGGCATCTGAATCGGGAACGACTCACTCGTCCGCTGCACAGGTGTTTCGGCACCGAGATGCTGTCTGAGGTGTCGGGTCGCCAACGAGCGCATCGCGCGGGCGAGTTCCGCATCCACCGACTGCTGGGCGAGAGGTCGCAGCCGACGGACCAAGGCTGCGGCTTCGGCCGCTTCCGCCTCACTCGGAGCCTGGTGCCCGCTGAGATACCGAGCGAACACGTGCTCGGTGGTGAAGTCGAGGAAACGGGCGGCGATGTGCTCGATCTGACCCCTCAACTCCCTCAGATGGCCCGTGATCGCCGACAACGGGACTCCGGCGGCATGCAACTCGGCCGCGACAGCCAGCTCTTGAGGGCTCGGCACGACAAAGAGGTCCTCCTCGCCGGGGACCGGTTCAAGTACGCCCAACTCGACCGCGTCCGTCACGGCGGCCTCGTCCGGGACTCCGCCGAACCGCTCGACCAACTCGGACCGGGTGATCCGGGCGGCCTCCTCGTCGGTCCACGGTCCGTCGACCTCGGCGACCAGGCCGAGCACCCCTCCGAGGCCGCGGCCCGTGTCCCAGGCCTCGAGGAGTTCCCTGATGGAGGCCAAGGTGTATCCGCGGTCGAGGAGGTCGGCGATCTGGTGCAGCCGCTGGAGATGGGCCTCCGAGTAGACGTTCGCCCGGCCGCGCCGCTCGGGGCGGGGGAGCAGCCCCTTGTCCTGGTAGGCGCGGATGGTGCGGACGGTGGTGCCGCTGCGGTGCGCCAGATCCTCGATGCGGTAGGTGGAGACCGGGCTGGGGGTGGAGGTGGGCGCGGGCAGGCGAGTTCCGACCGGCGGGAGCGCGGTGGCGGGGGCGCTCCCCGTGGTGGCGCGGGGGGTGGCGTCGGCGGAGGTGGTGCGGGCGGCGGCCGTGGGGGCGCCGGTCGTCTCGGCCGGTTCGTCGTTCATGGTCCTCATACCTTCCCCGCCTCCTTCTCCCTGCGCCCACGCCCAGGCCCCGCCTGCTTCTCCGTGTGTCCCCGCCCGGGCGACCTCGCCGTCTACGTCCCCGCTCGTACGATCGCCGTTGCCGCCGTACGTGCCGCGGGTGACTGCGCCAGATACTCGACAGCCCTGCGCAACGAACCCTCCTGCGAGGGGTGGTAGGAACGTCGCAGATAGCGGGGGACGGCCGCGCCCAACTCCTTCCAGGTGGGCAGCAGCCCCTTGCGCACGGCCTTGTTGTGGGCGGCGAGGGAGTAGCGCAGGCGCCCGGCGAGCTCCGGGTCGTGCCGTATGGGCTCGTCGGGGACCCAGTGCAGCGGGGTCTTCTCCCAGTCGAAGGAGACCCTGCGTGGTGCGATCGCGTGCCGCTCCGCCCCGTCCTCGGGGTGCTCTTCGCGCGGGCTCACAGCCGGGGCTCCAGTCGGGCGAGGGCGCGCAGCGCCCGGGGAGTGAAGCGCGACATGAGGTGGCCGCCGCGGGCCTCCGGCGTGACCGGCACAACGGCCTGGTTGCGCACCACCGCCCGCAGGACGGCGTCCGCGACTTTCTCCGGAGGGTAGTTCCGCAGACCGTACAGCCGGGCCGCGTTCCGCTGTCGGCGCTTCTCCTCCGCGGCGTCGACGCCGGTGAAGCGGGCAGTCGAGGTGATGTTGGTGTTGACGATGCCGGGGCAGATCGCCGAGACCCCGATGCCCTTGCCGGCCAGTTCCGCTCGGAGGCATTCGCTGAGCATGAGCACAGCCGCCTTGGAGGTGCTGTAGGCGGGCAGTGTCCTTGAGGGCAGATAGGCCGCGGCCGAGGCGGTGTTGACGATGTGCCCGCCCTGCCCGCGTTCGGCCATCTGCCTGCCGAAGAGGCGGCAGCCGTGGATCACGCCCCAGAGATTGACGTCGAGAACCTTCCGCCAGTCCTCGGGGGTGGTGTCGAGGAAGGAGCCCGAGAGGCCGATCCCGGCGTTGTTCACGAGGACGTCCACCACGCCGTACTCGGCGGCGACCTTCCCGGAGAGCTTCTCCATGGCCTGCTCGTCGGAGACGTCGACCGTCTCGGCCCAGGCCTCGGGGGCGCCGATCAGCCGGGACAGTTCCGCGGTGCGGGCCGCGCCCTCCGCGTCCCGGTCGACAGCGATGACGCGCGCACCGGCTTCGGCGAACGCGAACGCCGTGGCCCGGCCGATCCCACCCGCGGCTCCGGTGACCAGCACCAACTGCCCGCCGAACCGGTCGGCGTACTTGCCGGTGGCTGCTGCGGGCGCCGGGCGTCCGCCGTCGGTGGCCGTGACGAATTCGGTGATCCAGGCGGCCAGTTGGTGGGGGCGTGTGCGCGGGATCCAGTGCTTGGCGGGGAGAGTGCGGCGGATCAGCTGCGGAGCCCACTGTTCCAGTTCGTCGTAGAGCCGTTCGGACAGGAACGCGTCTCCGAGGGGAGTGATGAGCTGCACGGGCGCGTGCGCGTACGCGTCGTCCCGCGGTTCGGCGAGGCGGGGCCGTACGTTGTCCCGGTACAGCCACACGCCGTGCGCGGCGTCCTCGGGCAGAGATCTGGACGGATAGCCCCCGCTCGGCGACAGCTTCTCGGCCCGCTGAACCATGCCGGGCCACCGCTTGCCGAGCGGACCGCGCCAGGCGAACTCAGGCAGTCCGGGTGTGTGGAGCGCATAGATGTACCAGGACCTGACGCCCTGGTTGAGAAGCTGGCCGAGCCGGCGCGGGGTGGGGAACTTCGCGCGCCGTTTGATCCAGTGGCCGAGATGGTCGAGTGAGGGTCCGGACATCGACGTGAAGGACGCGATGCGCCCTTCGGTGCGCTCGACCGTCACGAACTCCCAGCCCTGCACCGAACCCCAGTCGTGTCCCACGAGATGAACGGGCCGGTCGGGGCTGACCGCGTCCACGACCGCGAGGAAGTCGTCCGTCAGCTTCTCCAGGGTGAACCCGCCGCGCAACGGCCGCGGCGCCGTCGACCCGCCGTGGCCGCGCACGTCGTACAACACCACGTGGAAGCGCTCGGCGAGGTGCGCGGCCACCTCGGACCAGACCTCCTTGGAGTCGGGATAGCCGTGCACGAGCAGCACCGTAGGCTGCTGTGGGTCGCCCAACTCGGCCACGCACAGCTCGACCCCGTCCGCGCGCACCCGGCGCTTCCGCGCACCCGCCGGCCCCACCGAAGCCTTCACCTCTTCCCCCTCGCTCATCGGCACTTCTCCTCCGCCCACCGCCGTACGTGCGGCAGGTCGTCGTCCAGCCAGAACGCGCTCTCCTGCGGATCCCGGGAGTCGGTGACGACCAGGATCTCCTCGAACTTGGCGCCGGTGCCGCGGAAGCCGAGGTGCGGCTCGACCGCCCACAGCCCCGGCTGCGGCGGGTGGTCCGAGAACCGGTAGGGGGACCACAAGGGCGACCAGCCGTCGCGGTGCCCGTGCAACGCGTCCGCCGCCAGGCCCTTCAGCGCCTGTGTGCCGAACCCGAAGACATGGGGCGACCAGCGACGTTCCTTGACCCGGTCGACCTTGTGCGCGATGACACCGAAGGGATACGCGCGATGGCGGTTGGCGTATCCCTGGCGGACCATGAGCCGGTCCACGTCCTCGTAGATCTCCCGCAGTGAACGCCGCTCGCGCACCTCGCGCAGGATCAGCTCCCGGTGCGCTTGGAGGTCCGCCATCAGTTTGTCGTGCAGGGGACTGGGGCCGAGGCAGCCCGAGTAGCCGATGTCCGCGGTGTAGCCCTTGTGGACGGGGGCCATGTCGAGGATGAACGGCATGCCCGGCTCGAGACGGCGGTCGGTGGGGAAGAACTGCAGCGGTACGCGGAAGTTCACGAACGCCGTGCGGTCACCGAACCAGGCGAAGGGCAGATGGAACCAGTCCCGCACCCCACGCTCCCGCAGCCAGCGACGCTGCATCCGCGCCGCCTCGCGTTCGGTCACGCCCGGCTTCAACTGGGCCGCGACCGCTTCCGCGCACTCGTACGCGAGGGTCTGCACCTCACGGAACCCTCGGAGGTCCGCCGCGCGTTCCCCTGTCACCGAGCTCATGCCACCGCCCCACCTGTCTCCGCCGGCTACGGTCCGTGTTCGCAATGTGACATCAACGAATGTGACAGTGATTGGCGGCTGCGTCAATAGAGGGTGCCCGGGCTGGGAAAAACCGGCGGGCACCAAATCGAGGAGCCAGTCGTTCTCCCATCGCGGCGACCACTCCGCCCGGGCCTGGCCTGCCGGTTGTTCGACCTCAGGGTGACCCCTAGGGGGACTGACGGCTGATGCCCCCTACGGGCCCGTACGACTCGAGGGTGACGTCGAGACAGCTCTGCGGGGTGACGACCGCGAAGGCTCCCCGGCCCTAATGTCGAAATCGTGACTGTGATCGCGACCGAAAGCCTGAGCAAGCGGTTCCCGAGGGTGACCGCTCTTGACCGGCTCTCCGTGGACATCGGACCCGGTGTGACGGGACTCGTCGGTGCCAATGGCGCCGGCAAGTCCACGCTGATCAAGATCCTCCTGGGTCTGTCCCCCGCCACGGAAGGCCGTGCCGAGGTGCTCGGACTGGACGTCGCCAGCAAGGGCGGCGCCATCCGCGAGCGCGTCGGTTACATGCCGGAGCACGACTGCCTGCCGCCCGACGTGTCGGCCACCGAGTTCGTCGTGCACATGGCCCGGATGTCGGGGCTCCCCCCGACCGCCGCGCGCGAGCGGACCGCTGACACCCTGCGCCATGTCGGCCTCTACGAGGAGCGGTACCGCCCGATGGGCGGCTACTCCACCGGCATGAAGCAGCGCGTGAAGCTGGCCCAAGCCCTGGTGCACGACCCGCAACTGGTCTTCCTGGACGAGCCGACGAACGGCCTCGACCCGGTCGGCCGGGACGAGATGCTCGGCCTGATCCGCCGCATCCACACCGACTTCGGCATCTCGGTCCTGGTCACATCGCACCTGCTGGGCGAGCTGGAGCGCACCTGTGACCACGTCGTGGTGATCGACGGCGGCAAGCTCCTGCGGTCCAGCTCCACGCGGGACTTCACCCAGAGCACGGCCACCCTCGCGATCGAGGTCACGGACACCGACGAGCACCCCGACGGCACCCTCGCGCTGCGCGAGGCGCTCCAAGCGCGCGGTGTGGCCGTCTCCGACGGCAGCGGCCTCCCCGGCGCCGGGCACATCCTGCTGCTCACCGCGCGGGGTGAGGAGACCTACGACCTGATCCGCGACGTCGTCGCCGATCTGGGCCTCGGACTGGTCCGCATGGAGCAGCGCAGGCACCACATCGCCGAGGTGTTCCAGGACGACGACGAGCAGGCGATTTCCCAGCGCACGCAGGAAGCCTGGAAGGAGGCGGTCGGCCATGGCGGTTGAGCAGACCCGGGCCCAGGCCCCGGCCGGTGCACAGCCCACACGCACCGGCGAACAGAGCCGAATCCACAACATCGGCTACCGCAGCTACGACGGGCCCCGTCTGGGCCGCGCCTACGCCCGCCGCTCGCTGTACGCGCAGTCCCTGCGCGGTGCGTACGGGCTCGGCCGTTCGGCCAAGTCCAAGGTGCTGCCGATGATGCTCTTCGCGGTGATGTGCGCGCCGGCGGCCATCATGGTGGCGGTCGCGGTCGCCACCAAGGCCAACGACCTGCCCATCAAGTACACCGACTACGCGATCATCATGCAGGCCGTCATCGGGCTGTACGTCGCCTCCCAGGCGCCCCAGTCGGTCTCCCTCGATCTGCGCTTCAAGACGGTGCCGCTGTACTTCTCGCGCCCGATCGAGACCTCGGACTACGTGCGCTCCAAGTACGCCGCGCTGACCTCGGCGCTCTTCATCATCACGGCCGTCCCCCTCGTCGTGCTCTACGTGGGAGCCCTGCTGGCCAAGCTGGACTTCACCGACCAGACCAAGGGCTTCGCGCAAGGACTGGTGTCCGTGGCGCTGCTGTCACTCCTCTTCGCCGGCATCGGTCTGGTGATCTCCGCGGTCACGCCTCGCCGAGGGTTCGGCATCGCCGCCGTCATCGCGGTCTTCACCATCTCCTACGGAGCCGTGTCCGTCGTCCAGGCCATCGCCGACGCGCAGTCCAGCAGTGACGTGATCCCCTGGCTCGGCCTCTTCTCGCCGATCACGCTGATAGACGGCGTGCAGACCGCCTTCCTGGGCGCCACCTCCGCCTTCCCCGGCGGGCACGGGCCGTCCGGCGGACAGGGGGTCGTTTACCTCCTCGTTGTCCTTGGTCTCATCGCGGGCTCCTACGGCCTGCTGATGCGCCGCTACCGAAAGGCCGGGCTGTGACCACGCTCAACATCGACCACGTCTCACGCTGGTTCGGCAACGTGGTGGCGGTCAACGACATCACGATGACCATCGGCCCCGGCGTCACCGGCCTCCTCGGCCCGAACGGCGCCGGGAAGTCCACCCTCATCAACATGATGGGCGGCTTCCTCGCCCCCTCCACGGGCACGGTCACTCTCGACGGCCGGCCGGTCTGGCGCAACGAGAAGATCTACAAGGACATCGGCATCGTCCCCGAGCGGGAGGCGATGTACGACTTCCTCACGGGCCGCGAGTTCGTCGTCGCCAACGCCGAGCTGCAGGGCCTGGGAGCGACGGCGGCCCAACGGGCGCTCGCCACGGTGGAGATGGAGTACGCACAGGACCGCAAGATCTCGACGTACTCCAAGGGCATGCGTCAGCGCGTGAAGATGGCGTCCGCCCTGGTCCACGACCCGTCCCTGCTGCTGCTCGACGAGCCGTTCAACGGTATGGACCCGCGCCAGCGCATGCAGCTCATGGACCTGCTGCGGCGCATGGGCGACGAGGGCCGATCGGTGCTGTTCTCCTCGCACATCCTCGAAGAGGTGGAGCAGTTGGCCTCCCACATCGAGGTGATAGTCGCCGGGCGGCACGCGGCGAGCGGTGACTTCCGGCGCATCCGGCGTCTGATGACCGACCGGCCGCACGTCTATCTGGTGCGTTCCAGCGACGACCGGGCCCTGGCCGCCGCGCTGATCGCCGACCCGTCGACCGCCGGCATCGAAGTGGACCTGACCGAGGGCGCGCTGCGCATCCAGGCCGTCGACTTCGGACGGTTCACCGCTCTGTTGCCGAAGGTCGCCCGGGACCAGGGCATCCGTCTGCTCACGGTCTCGCCGTCGGACGAGTCCCTCGAGTCCGTGTTCTCGTATCTGGTCGCGGCGTAGGAGGCCGAAGATGTACGACCCCACAGTCGCCCGGCTCACCTACCGGGCCCTGCTCGGCCGCCGTCGGGCTCTCATTCTCGCCGCGCTGCCGGTGCTGCTGCTCGTGATCTCCGCGGCCGTACGCGGTCTCAGCGGAGCCGACGACCAGGTCGCGGCCGACCTGCTCGGTGGGTTCGCCCTCGCCACCATGGTGCCGATCATCGGCGTCATCGCGGGGACGGGCGCGATCGGGCCTGAGATCGACGACGGTTCGGTGGTGTATCTGCTGGCGAAGCCGGTGAAGCGGTCGACGATCATTTTCACGAAGCTGATCGTGGCGATCGCCGTGACCATGGCTTTCTCGGCGATACCGACGTTCGTCGCGGGCCTGATCCTGAACGGCAACGGGCAGCAGATCGCGGTCGCCTACACGGTCGCGGCGCTGGTCGCCTCCATCGCGTACGCGGCGATGTTCCTGCTCCTGGGCACGGTGACCCGGCACGCGGTGGTCTTCGGGCTGGTCTACGCGCTCGTCTGGGAGGCCCTGTTCGGGTCGCTGGTGGAGGGAGCGCGCACGCTCAGTGTCCAGCAGTGGTCCCTCGCCGTGGCCCAGAAGGTCACCGACGGAGACCTCGTGACCTCCGAAGTCGGACTGTCCACGGCGGTGATCCTGCTGACGGTCGTCACGGCCGGGGCCACCTGGTACGCGGGACAGAAGCTGCGGACGCTGAAGCTGGCCGGCGAGGAGTGACGCGACCCTCCGGGGAGGCGGCCGCGGACGCCCTGTGGGGCCCGCAGCCGCCTCGGTGGGCCTCTCCGCGGGCTTGACGGAGGCTTCACACGCGTCCCGGCACACTGGGCAAGGGGTGCGAAGCGGTAGGAGACGGCCAGGAAGGGCGGCCAGGAGGCAGGAGGGCACGGGGATGGCGGCTGAAGTCACACCCGACGAGGGCGAGGGGCAGGACATGGCGTCCAGGGGCGGTTTCGAGGTGGCGTCAGGGGCCGCAGGCCCGAGCCGCGACGAGTCGGCGGGCTGGGACGACCTCGTGCTGGATGAGGACTTCATACGGTCCGCGGAGACCGCCGAGCCGTCGGCGAGGGCTCGGATGCTCGCGGCGCGTTGGCGGGAGCAGGCGCCCGATCCCCAGCCGTGGCGGTCGGACGAACCGCCCGCCGGGTGGTTCTTCAGCAAGGCACGCCGGCGCAAGTGGCGTCGCCGCTGACCGTTCCACGGCGGGACGGGCGCGGTCGATATTCGGTGGCGGACAACTCGGGCGCCAGGCAGAGTGGTTGGTGTTCAGGCCGCCGGATCGAGGCGGTCCCACGTTCTGGGAGAGGAGCCCGGCGATGCTGTTCATCAGGCGCAGTACGTCGAGTTCCCGACAGGGCAGTCGGCGGCGGAGTCCGGAGTAGTTACCCCTCCGTCGAGTTCGCGCCGCAAGGGAACTGCCCGGGGCGGCCGCTTCGAGCACGCGAATCCCTTCGCGTGGGCCGCCCACCCGGAGGATTGGCCGAGTGGTAAGGCACCGGCTTGCTAAGCCGTGGTCGGGTTCTGCCCGCGCACGTTCGAATCGTGCATCCTCCGCAGGGTCGCTGTCGCTGTGACTTGGTCGAGTACTGGGGCTGGGGGCGTGAGTGAGAGGCCCTCGGTGCTGGTGCTCGACCTAGAGTCGCTGGTCGCTGTTCGGGACCCCATGGATGAGCCCGTCAGGGGGTGCCCCGACTGGGATGTGGCCGGCACCGCTGGCGCGTGGGACGCCTGGTAGTGGCCCGCCTGGCAATGCGGCGCCTGGTGGTTGGGCTGGTCTGCCATGCGGTGCGCTCGCGTCCGTGAGGCACCGGTCCCGGGCACAAGGTGCCGGGGTCGCAGGGCACCGTTCCCCGAACCGCCAGGCACCGGACCCGAACCTCAAGGCCCCGGTCGCCGAGGCTTCCGGACCTCACGCCGAGGCCGCACCTCCCCAGCCACCGCCCCGTAAGCCACCGCCCCGTAAGCCACCGACCGGCACCACCGCCTCCCCAGCCTGGGTGATCCGAAGGGCGCCGCGGGTCTTCAGCTGTTCAGCAGGCGTTCCAGGACCTCGGCGATGCCGTCGGCTTCGTTGGAGGAGGTCACCTCGTCGGCGATGGACTTGAGGGTGGGATGGGCGTTGGCCATGGCGACGCCGTGGGCGGCCCAGGTGAGCAGGGGGATGTCGTTCGGCATGTCGCCGAAGGCGATCGTGTCGGCGGCCTTGGCCCCGAGGCGACGCGCGGCGAGGGAGAGCCCGGTGGCCTTGGTGAGGCCGAGGGGGAGGAGTTCGACGACGCCCTCGCCGGCCATGGCCACGTTGACGAAGCCGCCGGCTGCCCGCTGGGCGGCTTCGGTGAGTTCGTCGGTGGTCAAGGTGGGGTGCTGTAGGTAGATCTTGTTGAGCGGCGCCGACCAGAGGTCGGACACCTCCGTGAACGGGACCGTGGGCAGGGAGCCGCGGAAGGCGTAGCCCGGGCCCGCCAGCAGCTCGCCGTCCAGGCCCGCGCGGCTGGCGGCCAGGTACAGCGGGCCGACCTCCGCCTCGATCTTGGCGAGGGCCACCGCAGCGAGCTTCCGGTCCAGGGTGACCGCCGTGAGGAGCCGGTGCTCCCCGGCGTCGTACACCTGGGCGCCCTGGCCGCAGACGGCCAGGCCGCGGTAGCCGAGGTCGTCGAGGATGTGGCGGGTCGACGGGACGGCCCGGCCAGTGACGACGATGTGGGCGGCGCCCGCCGCTGTGGCCGCGGCGAGCGCCTCACGGGTGCGCTCCGAGACCGAGTCGTCGGAGCGCAGGAGCGTTCCGTCGAGGTCGGTCGCGATCAGCTTGTACGGGAAGCCCGAGGGCGCGGAGAGAGCCCCTGCGGGCGCTTCCCCGGTGGCAGCCGCGTCGCTCACTTGGTGACCGGCTCCAGGACCTCGCGGCCGCCCAGGTACGGGCGCAGGACCTCGGGGACACGGACGGAGCCGTCGGCCTGCTGGTGGTTCTCCAGGATCGCGACGATCGTGCGCGGGACGGCGCACAGCGTGCCGTTGAGCGTGGCCAGCGGGCGGACCTGCTTGCCGTCACGGATGCGGATCGACAGCCGGCGGGACTGGAACTCGGTGCAGTCCGAGGTCGAGGTCAGCTCGCGGTACTTGCCCTGGGTGGGGATCCACGCCTCGCAGTCGAACTTGCGCGAGGCCGAGGAACCGAGGTCGGCGGAGGCGACGTCGATGACGCGGAACGGCAGTTCCAGTGACGTCAACCACTGCTTCTCCCACTCCAGCAGGCGCTGGTGCTCGGCCTGGGAGTCCTCCGGGGTGACGTACGAGAACATCTCCACCTTGTCGAACTGGTGGACGCGGAAGATGCCGCGGGTGTCCTTGCCGTGCGAACCGGCCTCACGGCGGAAGCACGGCGAGAAGCCGGCGTAGCGCAGCGGGAGGCGGTCGGCGTCGATGATCTCGTCCATGTGGTACGCGGCGAGCGCCACCTCGGAGGTGCCGACCAGGTAGAGGTCGTCCTTGTCCAGGTGGTAGACGTCCTGGGCGGCCTGGCCGAGGAAGCCGGTGCCGGCCATCGACTGCGGGCGGACCAGGGCGGGGGTCAGCATCGGGGTGAAGCCGGCCGCGGTGGCCTGGGCCATCGCCGCGTTGACCAGGGCCAGTTCCAGGAGGGCGCCGACGCCCGTCAGGAAGTAGAAGCGCGAGCCCGAGACCTTGGCGCCGCGCTCGGTGTCGATGGCGCCGAGGAGCGTGCCCAGCTCCAGGTGGTCCTTGGGCTCGAAGCCCTCGGCCGTGAAGTCGCGGATCTCGCCGTGCGTCTCCAGCGTGACGAAGTCCTCCTCGCCGCCGACGGGGACGTCGGGGTGGACGAGGTTCCCGAGCTGGAGCAGGAGTTCCTGGGTCTCGGTGTCGGCGGCGTCCCGCTCGGCGTCGGCGGCCTTGACGTCGGCCTTGAGCTGCTCCGCGCGCTTCAGCAGCTCGGCCTTCTCGTCGGCGGTGGCCTTGGGGATCAGCTTGCCGAGCGACTTCTGTTCGGCGCGGAGCTCGTCGAAGCGGACGCCGGAGGACCTGCGCCGCTCGTCGGCAGACAGGAGAGCGTCGACGAGCGCGACGTCCTCTCCACGGGCGCGCTGGGACGCGCGCACACGGTCGGGGTCCTCACGGAGCAGGCGAAGGTCAATCACCCCTCAAGGCTACCGGGGAGTGCTTCCGCCCCACGACTCGGAATTGAGGTACGGCGCCGTGGCGGCGATTTGCGTGAAATGTCCACCGCGTTCATGCGGTGGGTGGACGTCAATGAATTGTGGGCCGATTCCCTGAAAGGAGGCGCGAAGATGGCCTTTGGTTGACTGGATTCGCTTGTGGCGCGCGGGACTTGGGCTCGATCGTCCACAGGGATCCACCGTGCGGAAAAGTTATCCACAGGCTGTGTGAAAGATCTGTGGACGGTCGAGAAGATCGTTTCGGAAGACGGGCGTCGAGTTCAGGATTCCCGACTCAAACCGTCCTCACGCCCACGTTCGAGTGGATTCATGGGGGAATGGGTCGCTCTAAAGGATTGCCCCGGGGAAACGCATGGGCGAAGAGTGATCTACGGGGGTGTGGACAGGGTGCGGCTCCGTAAGGGGATTTGTCGACTGCGTGGCACTGCGCTGTCGACTTGTCCCCAGATCGAGAAGCCCACCTGTGGATAACTTCTGTGGACAAAGAAAATAGGCAGGTAGGACCGGCCGCGTGGCCTAGAACCGACCGTCCTGGCAGCGGGCCACCCAGTCCGCGGCGGAGACGAACTCGGCGTCCGAGGTCCCCGGCAGCGTGGGCCGCATCTCCGCCACGGCGGCGTCGGCACGCGGGTACGAGCCGAGGAAGCGCACCTGGAGGCAGACCCGCTTGAGGCCCATCAGCGCCTCGGCCACCCGGCGGTCGGAGATATGGCCCTCGGCGTCGATGGCGAAGCAGTAGTTGCCGATGCCCTCACCGGTCGGGCGGGACTGGAGCAGCATGAGGTTGACGCCGCGGACGGCGAACTCGCCGAGCAGATCGCGCAGACCACCGGGGTGGTCGTCGCGCTGCCAGATGACGACGGAGGTCTTGTCGGCGCCGGTCGGGGCGGCGGGCCGGGCGGGGCGGCCGACCAGGACGAACCGGGTCTGGGCATTCTCCGCGTCGTGGATCTCCGTCTCCAGTGCCTCCAGGCCGTACCGCGAGGCCGCGAACTCGCCGGCGAAGGCGGCGTCGTAGCGGCCCTCCTGGACGAGCCGGGCGCCGTCGGCGTTCGAGGCGGCGGACTCCCAGACGACGTCGGGGGGCAGGTTGGCCTTCATCCAGTTGCGGACCTGCGGCTGGGCGGCCGGGTGCGCGGTGACCGTCTTGATCTCGGAGAGCTTCGTGCCCGGGCGGACCAGCAGCGCGAAGGTGATCGAGAGCAGCACCTCGCGGTAGATCATCAGCGGGGCGCCGGCGACCAGTTCGTCGAGGGTGGTGGTGATACCGCCCTCGACGGAGTTCTCGATCGGGACGAAGGCGGCCTCGGCCTCGCCGGTACGGACGGCGTCGAGGGCGGCGGGGACGGACACCATCGGGACGAGCTCGCGGGTCGCGGACTCCGGCAGCGTGCGCAGGGCGACCTCGGTGAAGGTGCCCTCGGGGCCGAGGTACACGTAGCTGGCTGGCATGACCTCACCCTAATGGGCCTGCGCGGGGACGGCGCACGACTACCGTCCACACCACCCCCGCGAGCGACGCCGACCCCGGAGCGCCCCCACCGCGGGCCCGGCACCGGACCTCGGCAGCACGTGAGCCCCGCACCCCGGCGCCGCCCCGCTACCCCTCCAGCAGCCGCTGGCCCACGTACTCGCCTTTCGCCGCGCCGCCCGGCACCGCGAAGAGGCCGCTGGACTCGTGGCGGATGAACTTGGAGAGGGCGTCGCCGCGGTCGAGTTTGCGCTGGACGGTGACGAAGCCGCGGAGCGGGTCGGCCTGCCAGCAGACGAAGAGCAGGCCCGCGTCGGGGACGCCCTTCCCGTCGATGCCGTCGTGGAAGGAGAACGGCCGGCGCAGCATGGCCGCGCCACCGTTCTGGTCGGGGCGGCTGATCCGCGCGTGCGCGTTGATCGGGACGAGCAGATCACCCCGAGAGTCGGTCTTCTCCAGGTCCATCTCCGTCGTCTCCGTCGCCTTCGCGCCTCCGCTCAGGGGAGCGCCGTCCGACTTCCGCCGCCCGATGACGTTCTCCTGCTCCTTCAGCGACAGCTGTTCCCAGTCGTCGAGGAGCATGCGGATACGGCGTACGACGGCGTACGAGCCGTTCGCCATCCACGCCGGCTCGCCGGACGCCCCCGACGCGGGTACGAAGATCCGCTCGTCGAAGTCGGGCTCGGTCGGCTTGGGGTTGCGTGTGCCGTCGATCTGGCCCATCAGATTGCGGGCCGTCATGGGGTGCGCCGTGGCCCCCGGCGAACGGTTGAAGCCGTTCATCTGCCAGCGCACCCGGGCCGCGCCGCCCGCGTCCTTCTGAATCGTGCGCAGGGCGTGGAAGGCGACGAGGGCGTCGTCGGCGCCGATCTGCACCCACAGATCGCCGTTGCTGCGTGCCCTGTCCAGCTGGTCCGAGGAGAAGTCCGGCAAGGGGTCCAGCGAGTCGGGGCGCTGCTTCTCCAGCCCCGTCCGGGCGAAGAAGCTGTGCCCGAATCCGAAGGTGACCGTCAACGAGGAGGGCCCGGCGTCGCGCGCCACCCCCGTGTCGTCCTGGGCCGCGGCCTCGCCCGCCATCAGCCGCCGGGCCGTCTCCGACCAGCGGCGCAGCAGCGCGGCCGCCTCCTTGCGGCCCGCCCCGGCGGCCAGGTCGAACGCGACGAGGTGGCCGCGGGCCTGGAGCGGCGTGGTGATCCCCGGCTGATGTTTCCCGTGAAACATCACCTCTCCCGCCCCGAGGGAGGAGAGCGGGGCGACCTCGTCCCCGGAGGCGGACGAGGACGACGCGTCGGACGAGAACGAGGACCCGGCCGCGTATCCGACGGCTCCCCCGGCCGCGCCCAGGGCGAGACCGGAGGCACCGGCGGTACCGAGCAGACGGCGTCGCGAGATCGCTCCCCCGAAGGGGGCGCCCTCGGAGCCCTTGGCGGGCCCGCCCTCGGAAGAGGTGGCCTTGGCGGGGACGCCGTCGGATGGGGCGTCGGACGGGACGGTGGTGGACGGGACGGTGGTGGGCTGGTCGGTCATGGTGCGGTTCAGCCGATCTTCGCGTTCTTGCTCACGGTCACCTGGTCGATGTCGGACGTGCGCACGGTGACCTCGATGTTCCAGTCGCCCGCCATGGGGATCTGCACGCCGTCGGCCGTCCAGTGCCCGGTGGCGATGTGGTCGGGCACCACGGGCAGGGGGCCGATGTCCTTGGCCTCCAGGGTGAAGGCGACCTTCACCTCGGGGATGTCGTGGGCCTTGCCGTCGGGGCCCTGGACGTAGACGTGCATCTCGTTGGCGCCGACGCGCGCCGGGTCGATCTCCAGCCGGACGACGCCCTTGCCGTTCTTGCCCCCGGTGTCGAACGACATGTCGAGCGCCAGTGCCCCGGACTGGGTGTCCGGCGCGACGGCCGCGTTGGCCGCCTTGGCCTCCTCCACCGTGCGGCCGGGCTCGGTGGAGGTCAGGGCCGTGGTGACGGCGAGGAGGACGACGGCGACGCCGGCCTCCGCGAGCACCGACCGACGCAGGCCCCGCCGACCCGGATCGGCGTCCCGCAGCCGCTTCTCGCGCGCGCTGGCCATCGCGACCCGCTGCCGGGCGAGCTGAGCGGCCCGCTCGGGGTCGTCGCGACCGCCATCGCCGCCGGCAGCCGCGCTTGCGCCACCGTCGGCGCCATCGCCGCCGACACCCGCGCCCGCGCCGTCGTGGGCGCCATCGGCCGTGGTCTTCTCCCGGTCCTCCTCCTTCGCCGCCGGGGCCTCCGCCAGCTGGGCGGTCCACCGGCGGGAGATCCACGCGATGCCGACCAGCACGGCGACCAGGCCGATCTTCACCAGCAGCAACTGCCCGTACGACGTGCCGGTCAGCGCCGACCAGGTGCCGACCTGCCGCCAGGACTGGTAGATCCCGGTGGCCGCCAGCACCAGCACGCTGCCGAACGCGACCCGCGAGAACCGGCGTACGGCCGCGGTCTCGATCTGCGCGTCGGCGGGGGCCCGGAACAACGCGACGAGCAGCGTCGCCAGACCGCCCAGCCAGGCGGCGACCGCCAGCAGGTGCAGGATGTCGAGCGGCATCGCGAGGCCCGCCTGGAGACCGGTCGAGGCGTGCTCGGCCATCGCCCAGCTCGCGGCGAGCCCGGCGGCCACGACGCCACCGCCGATCGCCAGCCCGAAGGTGAGGTCGCGGTGGTAGGAGCCGTCGTCGGGGTCGGAGAGCTCGTCGTCGTCCTCGGAACCGGCTCCGTCCGGTCGGTCCGTCTCCGTACTGCCCGATTCCGCGCCGTCTGCCTCCCGGACCTCCTCCTCGTCCCGTCGGGCGTACGCGCCGAAGAGGACCGCGATGAAGAGGGCCGCCGCGGCGAGCAGCAGCAGACGGGAGATGAGGGCGGCGCCCGTCTTCGTCTGGAGGACATCGCTGAGCAGGTCCAGGTCGACGACGTCGCCGAGCTTGCCGGAGCCGGTGTACGAGCCGCGCAGGAGCAGCATGGCGAGGGTGGCCACGGCGAGCGTGAGCCACCCGGAGACCACGAGCCGCTGCACGGGTCGTACCCCGGCCCCGCGCTGCCAGCAGGCCAGGACGAACGCGGCACCGCCGACCAGCAGGATGAAACCGGCGTACGACAGATAGCGGGCGAACCCGTAGAGCCCGCCGACCACCCCGCCCCCGGCCTCCTGGCCCGGCACGGGCACCGTCGTCTTCGAGGGTGCCCCCACGGAGAAGGTGAAGGCGCCGGAGACGGGGTGGCTGTCCGCCGAGACCACCTGGTAGGTGACGGTGAAGGTGCCGTCGGGCTGTCCGGGGCGCAGCTTCACCCCGTAGCTGTTGCCGCCCAGGTCGGCGACGTCACCGGTGTCGACCTGCTTGCCCTTGGGGTCGTACACGCGCACCGAGCCGTCGGACGTCGCGACCTTCTCGGAGAAGGTGAGCGAGATCTGGGACGGCGCCTCCTGGACCACGGACCCCTGTTGCGGGTCGCTGCCGGTGAGCGCGGCGTGCGCGGAGACCGGCACGGCACCGGCGAGCACCGCCGCGACCGTGGCGAGCAGCAGCAGAAGCAACGCCCTCAGCCGGTGCGACGACGGCGAAGCACCACCGGCCGACCGTCTCGCGACACCGGACTGCCGCACGCCCTCCGACCGCGTCGCCGCGCCGGACCGCCGTACCTCACTGGACGGTCTCGGCCGGCGCGACGGCCGCAACCCGTTCAAGGGCCTCAACGGGGTTCCCTCCCTCAGTGACCGGTCGTCGGCTGGTACGTCGCCGATTTCACGGGCATCTCGACCGTGATGGCCTTGGACTTGGTGAAGTTCAACCGCAGGGACACCGTCTCGCCTTCCTTCGGCTTGCGCTTCAGGTTCTCGAACATCAGGTGGTTTCCGCCGCTCCGGAGGACGAGTTCGCCACCGGCGGGGACCTTCAGCGCCGAGACCTGCTTCATCGCCTGCCCGGCCGTCCGGTGGACGGTGACGTCCTGAGCGAGGTCACTGGTCACGGAGGTCAGCTCGTCCGCCGCGCCGCCCTTGTTCTCGATGACGAGGTATCCGGCCGCCATGGAGTCCGTGACCGGCTGCGGCATGTACGCCGCCTTCACGGACAGCTCGGCCGCGGAGGAGCCGGAGGAGCCCGACAAGCCGCACCCGGTCAGCACGATCCCACCGGCCGCGATCCCACCGGCCACGAGCACAGCGACCCCGGCCGCACGCACCCTCACGGCTTCGCGCCCTTCAGCAGCTTCGGCAGGTCCTTCTCGTAGTCCTGCACGGTCGCGCTCTTGTCGTACAGCACATAGCCCGCGTCGGTCTTCGGTGAGAACGCGATGACCTGGGTGCCGTGCTCCGAGACGGTCTTGCCGTTCTTGTCCTTGGTCGGCGGGGCGATGGAAATGTGGAGCTCGAGCGCGCCGGCCTGGATCTTGTCGAAGTCGCCGGTCAGGCCGACGATCTCGGGGTCGATGCCCTTGAGCCACTTGCCGAGCTCAGCCGGGGTGTCCCGCTCCGGGTCTGTGGTGACGAAGACGATCCGGAGGTTCGCCAGCTCCGACTTCGGCAGCTTCTTCGCGACCTCCTTCTTC
Source organism: Streptomyces sp. NPDC030296 (assembly GCF_055572815.1). Taxonomy (NCBI): domain Bacteria; kingdom Bacillati; phylum Actinomycetota; class Actinomycetes; order Kitasatosporales; family Streptomycetaceae; genus Streptomyces; species Streptomyces sp. NPDC030296. Next base: position 111,053 of record NZ_JBVICQ010000007.1, on the reverse strand, counting down.
GCGACCGCGATGTTGTTCATGGTCAGCGGGCACACGTCGGGGCAGTTGGTGTAGCCGAAGTAGATCAGCGTCGGCTTGCCCTTGGTCTCCTTGCGGAGGTCGTACGACTTGCCCTCGGTGTCGGTGAGCACCAGGTCCGGCTTGACGAACGGCTGGTCGAGAACCGTGGACGCCTTGGTCGGTCCGGTCTCGGAGACCTCGGCGACGGACGTCGTGGACGCGTCCTCGCTGCCGCAGGCGGAGAGACCGAGGACGGCCGCGACGAGCAGGGCACCGGCCGCGTACGTCTGCCTCGTCCTCCTCCTGTTCTTCATGTTCTTCGTGATCTTCTTATTCGTGTGCATATGAAAATGTCCCAGATGGTTTGAGCCCCGGCGCGCCCCGGGCGGGCGCCGCTGCGGCGGACACACATGCCGTACGACGACCGCGTGCGCGCCGGGGACGGGGAAGCAGGGAGTCGGGAGTCAGGGCCTCAGACCTCGGTGCGCCGACGGCCGGCGAGCACGCCGTACGCCACGCCCGCGGCGCCGACGACGATGCCGACGATGGCGAGCACGCGGGCCGTGGTGTCACTGCTGTCGGCGGGCTCGGCGGCGGTCTCCTTCGAGGCGGCCTCGGCGTCCTTCGCGTTCTTCGCGTCCTCCGACTGCTCCGACTCGTCCGAGGCGGCGGTGGACGAGCCGTGGTGGTCGCCGGACGCGGCGGACAGCGCGAGCACCGGCGCCGGGTGCTCGGGCTCCTCCTGCCCCTTCTGCGGGACCTCGATCCAGCGGACGACCTCCTTGTTGGAGTACGTCTGCAGCGCCTTGAAGACCAGTTCGTCGGTGTCCTCGGGGAGCTGGCCCAGGGAGAGCGGGAACTTCTGGAAGTAGCCCGGCTCGATGCCCTTGCCGGTGGCCGTCCAGGTGACCTTGGACACGGCCTCGTCGATCTGCTCGCCGTGCAGTTCGATCGGCTTGTCGAGCTTGGCGCGGGTGACCTGGATCTTCCAGCCCGGGACGGCCTCCGGCTGGGCCGAGGCGAGCGGGTGGTCGGTCGGGAAGTTCACCTCGACCTTGGTGGTGGAGGCGTTGTCGCGCTCGTTCGGGACCTTGAAGTTGACGGTCGCGTACCCGCCCTTCGCCGCCGTGCCCTCCGCCGCGACGCTGACGTGCGCGAACGCGGGACCGGACAGGACGATGACGGCGGAACCGGCGAGGGCGCCGACGGCGGCGATACGAGAAGCCTTCATGACTGGTGACACTCCACGGTGAGTGAGTAGAGGAAAGGACGGAAGGGGAACGCGTGTCATGACCAGTTGAGGGGAGGCGCGAGGAGCGCGGATCGAGCCACGCTCGCACCCGCACTCACACCTGCGCCCACACCCGCAACCGCACGCGCGCGTGCGCCGCACGCCGACGTCCCCGACTCCCTCCCCCGTCGATGCGCGGCGGGGCGACGCGAGGCGGTGGAGCCCCGCGCTGCCGAGCCGTGTGCAGGCAGTACGTGGAGTGTGAGTGCGACTGGGCCGTCGTCGTGTCAGGCGGCGAGGGTGAGCGCGGCGCTCGGAGGGCCGCGTCGGATCACCGTGTGCTGGAGCGCGGTCGTACACGGGGTCGGCGGCGTCGGGTACGTGGGGCGAGGGGCGCGCGATAGGGCGCCCGGCGCGCCCGGAAGCCCCGACCGCAGGGCCCGCGCCAGCGCGAGCGCCCCCCGCAGCGACCGTACGAGCGGCTCGTGGGCCGACAGCCGGGCGAGGCGCAGCAGCGCGAGGTCGCCGTGGCGGAGCAGCCACCCGGCGGCGACGGCCGCGAGAACGTGGCCGAGCAGCATGGGCAGGGACGGCAGGACGGCCGCCGAGGAGTCCGGCGCGGTCGTCATGGCGTCCGCGGGGTGGTGCGTGGCGTACGTACCGCTCAGCCCCGCGTCGACGAGGATCCGTCGGGCCTCGGCGGGGCTGATCGCCGCGGCGGTGGCCCCGCAGACGAGTCGCGCGGCGCGTTCGACGAGCGCCGCGTCCATGGCGGCGGTGGCCTTCGAAGTGGCCCCCGCGCCGTGCTGGCCGAGCCCGAAGAGAGTGTGCAGCACGGTCTGGCCCACGGCGAGCAGGGCCGCGATCCCCGGCAGTGAGCGTTCCCTGCCGGCCAGGGCGGCGGCGACGGCGAAGACGCCGACGAATCCGACACCGAGGCTCCACAGCGGAATGCTCGCGCACGAGGCGAGCGCGTGGCCCGCGCCGGCCAGCACGACGCAGACCGCGGCGAACACCGCGGCCCGTAGAACCCGGAGATCACCTCCGGTGCGTGTGCGGGCTTTCATGGCGGGGTCATCATCCCATCGAGGTCCGGTCGGGGGAGCGCCGGGTGCCCACGCTGAGGTACGCGGCGGGAGGGAGCAGTGTTCAGACGGCCGTACGGCACCGGATGGAGGGGAGGCACCCTCGGCACACGGGACCGTCGCGCGCCGAGTGACACACATACTCCTGGGTCCTGAGGTGTGGAAGTGGTGGGGGATTCGGAAGGGTTTCGTCCGCATACACCGAATGTGACGAGGCCGCATCCGCCGTATGGGCGGCGGGACCGGTTCCGGGCGATTGCGGGCCCGTCTCGGTGGCAATACGTAACGGTATGTCGAGCCGCGGCCGGGAGGCTGGAGCATGAGCATCTGGTGGTCACTCCATTTGCGGCGTGATGCTGCGAGCGTGCCGCTCGCCCGGCGGCTGCTGCTCGGCACGATGGAGACGGCGGGCGTCGACCCTGACGTCTCGTACGACCTCTCCGTCGCCCTCAGCGAAGCCTGTGCCAACGCCGTGGAGCACGGTGGCGCCGTCCCGTCGGGCAGCGTCTCCGAGGCGTTCCGGGTCACCGCGTACCTCGACGGCGAGAAGTGCCGTATCGAGGTCGCCGACTCGGGCCCCGGCTTCCCGCACCGCCAGCCGCCCCGCCAGGCCCACGCCGACGACGAGAACGGCCGCGGTCTCTGGCTGATCCGCGAACTCGCCGACCACGTCCACGTCGGCAACAACCCGGGCCGCGGCGCCGTCGTGAGCTTCGACAAGATCCTCAAATGGCGAGAGGGCGCACCGCTCGTGGCGGTGTAGCGCGTGCGCGGTCTGGGCCGCGTGGCCGTCCGGTTGCATACTGGCTGGATGGGGGAGTTGGCGACCAGTACGGGCGTCCACCGGTGAGGGGGACGCAGCCGCGGGCCGACAGAACGTCACCGGACACGGCAGCTGAGGCCTGCGCGCAGACACCCGCGCCGACGGCGCGCGTGACCGAACAGCATGTGGTCAAAGAGCATGTGATCAAAGAGCATGTGGTCAAAGAGCATGAGACCGAAGAGCACGTGACAGACCAGCGCGTGATCCCGCCGTGCCCGTTCCCACGCCGTACGACGACACCGAACCGTACGTCGGCACGCCTCGACCGACCGTGCCACTCCGTACGACACGGTCGGCCGGGACGACCGCACCCAGCCGTACGACACCTGCCTGCCCCGCGGCGCACGCGTGCCGCACGCCACTCCGCGCCGGGCGTGCGCCTCGCGGGGTGTTCCCGGGCATGGGCTCCCCCGAAGATGTCCACCGCCGACGTCGGGCACGTCCCGAAGACCTTGCCCGCCATGGTGGTTGACGACCGGCGGGGGCGGGGATTGGCGGGGCACACGGGCGGGACGGGACGACAGGGGATGGCGAATGCAGCTCACGGTGCGTACCTCGGACGGTCGGCGCCTGTCGATCAACGATGGCGGGCATCCCGCCGGCCGACCTGTGTTCCTGCTGCACGGCACACCGGGCAGCAGATTCGGGCCCGCTCCGCGTGAACGGGTGCTGTACCAACTGGGCGTTCGGCTGATCACTTTCGACCGGCCCGGGTACGGCGACTCGGACCGGCTGCCGGGCCGTACCGTCAGCGCGGCCGCCGCCGACGTCCGGCACATCGCGGACGCGCTCGGCATCGGCCGTTTCGCCGTGGTCGGTCGCTCGGGCGGCGCCCCGCACGCACTGGCCTGCGCGGCGCTGCTGCCGGACCGCACGACTCGGGCGGCGGCCCTCGTGAGCCTCGCCCCGCGGGACGCGCCCGGACTGCACTGGTTCGACGGGATGACCGAGTCGAACGTGCGCGAGTACGTGAACGCCGCCATCGGCCGCAACCGGGTCACCGCGACCCTCGGGCGCCGTTCGCGGTCGATCCTCGCCGACCCGGCCGCGTCCGTCGCCGAGATGGCCGGCGGGCTCCCCGAGTCGGACCGGTGGATCGTCGCGGACGCCGGGATCCAGGACATGCTGGTCCGCAACTTCGCGGAGGGCCTGCGCAGTTCCCCCGACGGCTGGGTGGACGACGTGATGGCGTTCAGCACGGGGTGGGGGTTCGATCTGGGCCGGATCAACACGCCGGTGAAGCTCTGGCACGGCGAGGACGACATCTTCGCCCCCGTCGAACACACCCGCTGGCTGGGCCGGCACATCCCGGACGCGGAGGTCGAGGTCGAGCGGGGCGCCGCCCACTTCGGCGCGCTGCGGGTCCTGACCCGGGTCCTGAGCTGGGCCGTGAGCTAGGCCGTGGGGGAGGCCGGCGCTCCGCGGGGCGCCGGCCTCCGGACCTCCCCGGTGCTCAGGTCTGCTGCGGCTCCAGGTCCCTGCCCACCCGGCGCCATACGCGGATGGACTCGGTGACGGGATGGGTGTCGCCCAGCAGCACGGACGCGCGGGACTCCGTCTGCTGCTGGAGCCGTTCGGCTTCCTCCTGGCGCTGCATGTCCCGCAGGGTGATCGACAGATTGCCGATGCTGACCAGCACATCGGGATGGGTGGGACCGAAGCGGCGGCGCAGCCCCTCGACGGCCAGCCGCTCCCAGTGCTCGGCACGGTCGTACATGCCCATCTCCCCGTAGGCGTTGGCGAGATTGAGTCCCGCGCAGAGCACCGCCGGGTGGCCCTCCCCGAGGTCCTCCGCCAAGGCCTCACGGGCCTCCTTGCTCAACTCGGCGGCCTTCTGCACCTCGCCCAGGGCCCGGTGGTAGATGGACAGGTTGTTGAGGCAGTACATGACGAACGGGTGCTCGGGGCCGAAGGAGGTCTTGTAGCCCTCCAGCACCTCGTTGACCAGTTCGACCGCCCGCGCGGCGCCGTTCTCGGGATCCGTGGCGAAGTAGTCCGCCGCGAGGTTGAGCCTGCAGGCCAGGGCCTCGGGCAGGTTACTGCCGTAGCGGTCGCGGTACAGGGCGTACGTCTCGGAGGTCTCCTGGCTGATGCGCAGCGCCTCCGCGATCTGGCCGTCCTTGCGCAGGGAGACCGCGAGGCTCTTGTCGACCCGCAGCACCTCGGGCACGTTCGGGTTCATGACCTGCTTGAAGCCCTCGCGGACCTCGCGAAGGATCTCCACCGAGTTCTTGTAGTCGCCCAGTTCTCGCAGGTCACGCGCGTGATGGCCCTTGGTGGTGAGGGTGTAGGGGTGCAGCGGCCCGAGCAGCGCGGTACGGCGGCGGACGGTGTCCTCGTCGAGCTGCCGGGCGGCCTCGCTGTCGCCGGCCAGCCGGTAGTCGATGGCGAGGTTGTTGGCGGCGGACAACGTACGAGGGTGATCCTCGCCGAAGATCTCACGGAAGCCCCGGTAGATCCGCTGGTCCAGGTCGAGGGCCTCCTTGAAGCGGCCCACCGCGCGCAGGTCGGCGGCGAAGCTGCCGGAGGTGATCAGGATGCTCGGATGGTCGTCGCCGAGGAGTTCCCGCTGGTCGGCGAGGGTCTTCTCGTCGAGGTCGAGCGCCTCCTGGTACTGCCCCTGCGAGCGCAGCACATTCGCCAGCTCGAAGCGGAGGTTGAGGATCTGCTCGTCGTTGGCGTCGGGGAACTCACCCGACCAGAACTCGTTGAGCTGGCTGCTCAGGGTGCGGGCGGCGTGCAGGTCACCGCGCTTCCACAGGTAGCGGACGCGGTAGACCATCAGCTGCCGCGGGTCCTCCTCCGAGCAGTTGCGGATGTTGGACGGCGTCAGATGCGGCCAGATCACCTCGAAGCCCGGCCATTGGGCGGGGTCGTCCAGGGCCTCTTCGGGCGGTCGGGCGGCGGCCAGGATGCGGTGCACCTCATGGATGGTGTCGTCGAACTTCACCTCGTCCATGCCGTCGCGGACGGCGGCCTGGACGAGGCGGTGCACCTGGATCGAGTTGTCGGTCGAGTCGACCTTGGCGAGGGCGAAACGGTTCAGTGCCTGGGTGACCCGGCCCAGCATGTAGCGGGCGCGCAGGTCCCGGTCGTACGGCAGCAGTGCCTTGATCATCGCGTCGCTGCCGATGAGGCTCATCGAGATGGGTTCGGCCGAGAAGAACGCGCAGAGTTCGAGGAGGCGGGCGGCGGCCGGCGACTCGTCCCTGAGGCGGTTGATGGAGATGTTCCACGTGGCGCCCACGGACCTCGGGTACTCCACGGCCTCCACCGCCTCCTTGACGGAGAGCACCTGGGTGGACTGTTCGCGCAACTGCTCGATGTACTCCTCGACGGGTGTGGCCGTCGCCTCCAGCCAGGCCGCCGCGACCTCGATGGCGAGCGGCAGATCGCCCACCGCGTCGGCGACCAGCCCGCCGTCCTCCTCGCTCAGCCCCGGCACCCGGCGGCACAGGTGCTCCACGCTCTCCTCGCGGGTGAAGACCTCCACCTCCAGCGGCTGGACCTTCGGCAGGGTGGGCCGGGTGCGGGTGGTGGCCAGGAGGTGGCCGTAGACGTGGTCGGGGACGGGAGCGGTGTAGTCCGGGAACTTCTTCAGCACCTTGTCGAGGTCCTCGACGTTGTCGAAGATCAACAGCCAGCGATTGAACGGTTCCCCGCTCCGCAGAGCTTGGATCACCGCCTCGGCCGCCTCCTTCACGTCCTCGCCCACACCGAGGCCGAGGGGCTGGGCGAGCGCCGCCAGCTTCGGCAGCACCAGCTCGGGCTGCTCGGCGTCGACCCACCACACCACGTCGTAGTCCGCCATGAACCGGTGGGCGTACTCACGCGCGAGCTGTGTCTTGCCCACACCGCCGAGACCGTGCAGGACCTGCGGCACGCGCTGCCCTGGGCGGTTCGTGGTCAACTGCTCGCGCAGCTTGTCCAGGATGGTGGAGCGACCGGTGAACCACCGGTAGCGAGCGGGGACGTTGGAGACGCGCCTGCCCACACTGGGGAAGCGCAGGCCGCGCGAGCTGGGGGAGACGGTGGAGACCGCTTCGGGGCGGTCGAGGCCGTGCAGCAGAGCGCTGTACGCCTGGGTCTCGTTGAGGCCCTTGAGGTCGATGACGCTCCGGCCGGCGAACGGCAGGCTGATCTGCACGTCGTCGACACGGATCGACAGCGGCTGCTGCCGCTTCTCCGAGCCACCGGAGTGCACCGCCGCCTCCCAGGCGACCCTCGCCCGGCGGGAGTCTACGAAGCTGGGCGAGAGCACCGCGAGCACCCGGTGCGCCCCGCCGGGCATGGCCTCGGCGCCGATCTCCGCCGTCGGCATCGTCTGCACGTTCTTCGGCACGACCTCGAAACCGGCACCGCGCAGCACCGACTCCAGCCAGTCCACCCACATCCGGTCCTCGGACACGTAGTAGAGCGTCAGCTGAGACAGCGGCACCGGCCGCTGCCGGGTGTACGCGGCCTTGAACTGGGCCCGCTTCGCCTCACTGATAGGCGGCAGCTTGGTGACCCGCTCCTCGGTGATCACGGAGGTGAGCCGTTCGCAGGCGCTCAGCATGGAGTTGGCCGACTTCGGCGGGTCGCCGAAGGCCGCGAGGATCTCCTCGTACGCGTAGTACGGCTGGTAGAGGATCTCCGTGGTCGCCCAGTAGTCGGCCATCTGGTCGGTGTTCAGGCCGGAGGGCAGTCCGGAGAATCGTTCTCTGGCGCGGGCGCGGCCGGCGTCCAGCTTGTCCTTCTCACCGAGGTCGATGCGCATGGCGACGGGCAGGATGCGGATGCCCTTCTCGCCGTGCAGCTCCTTGATGTCCTGCGCGACGGCGGCGGCACCCTCGATGCTCTGCTCGCTCAGCGTGTAACAGACGACCAGGGTGTTCGGCATCTGCACGGTGCAGATGTCCGCGAGGTCGCTCAGACCCGTCCGGCTGTCGATCAGCGTGTAGTCGTAGTAGCGCTGCATGTCGTCGCGCATCGCGTCGAAGAACTGGCCGCCGCCGTAGCTGGCGTAGAAGCGGTCCCAGTCCATGTTGCCGACGATCGGGTAGTCCCGGTGCCGTTTGCCCGCGGACAGGAAGTCCAGGCTGCCGCCCTCGGGAAACGCCCAGTCCAACGACAGGGCGTGCGGCCTGACCCGGGCGTAGTGGCGGTGCCAGTCCGGCGCCCGGTCGGGCAGGTTGCGCAGCGCCTCGCGGCGGTAGTCGTCGATCAGGTTGATCAGTCCGGGGGTCCCCCGCAGCAACTGCGCGTCGAGGAAGGGATGGAAGAACTTGTGCAGGCCCGGCGCCTCCAGGTCCCAGTCCACGGCCAGGACACGGTGTCCGTTCGCGGCCAGGATCCAGGCCACGTTGGCGAGCGCCATGGTCCGCCCGGTGCCGCCCTTGTACGAGTAGAACGTGATCACGGTGCCGTTGCGGCTCTTGCTCATGCTCATGCCCTCCGCCCTGTCGGCCTCTTTCGGCCTCGCTCGTCGCGCGCCTTTCGGTGGTCGTGCCAGGTGGTGCTGCCGGGGTCCGTCACCCGGGGCTCGCTAACCCAGGTCGGGCCCCCTCAGCCGTGGAGGCTCGCTCGGTGGTCCCTCCGGTGGATAGGTCTCGACGTTCTCCCAGTAGTAGTGGACGGCCGACGTCACGGCGCGGTGCAGCTCGTTGCCGAAGGAGTCCAGGTCACGGATGCTGCCGTTGGCCGAGTAGTGGCCGGCCCGGTCCGTCATGCGGGACACGAGCGTGCGGTAGGTGAGCTCGTCCAGCTCACGTTCCCGCTCGGCGGTCACGACGTCGTCCTTGTGCCGGGGAGTCATGACGCTGATCCAGGGCCGCCGCTCCCCGCACAGCCTGCCCACCAGCTCCCTGCTCCGCTGCGACTCCAGCGCCCAGCGGTCGAGCAGCATCAGTCCGGGCGCCTTGGGCCTGCCCTCGTTGAGCATCCGGGCGCTCTCGTCGAGCACGCCGATGTTGACCTTGTAGTTCCTGGTGCGTACGAGTTCCGCGGCATGGTCGCCCAGTGGCATGGCGGACTCGGGGTGGTAGGGGTTCCAGTCGTGGGGCTGGTCCCCGTAGAAGTCCGGCTTGCGACCCTGCGGCAGTTCCGAACGGGTGCAGGCCAGCACCGATATGTCGAACTCCGGCGGACGCTCCTCCGATCCGAACGCGGCGGGCAGGGACTCGTACTCCTTGGAGATCTTGCCTTCCTCCAGCGAGGCCTCGTTGGCCACCCGCACTATCTCCTTGGCCAGCCGGTACACGGCCCGCTCGTACTCGTCCCTGAAGTAGCGGAGTTTGATCAGTCCGTAGAAGCCCTCGTCCGCGTAGTCCTGACCGAAGGCGGCGTGGTTGAACTGCAAATCCCTCGCCACCTGGGGCATCTGAGCCGGTTCCACCGGCACCCATAACGCCGGGATGATCGTGTTCTCCCGGGCGGGACCGCCGCGCGCCCGCTGGGTGACCTGGCGTTGCGAGAACGCCCACCACTCCCGGCCGCACTGCCGGCTCGTGAAGTAGCGCGGCGAGTACAGCGGTACGAACACCTTGCAGCGCGCCAAGTTCATGGACAACTCGTCGGTCCACTTGGTGCCGACCGACATCTTCTGGTCCAGGAACCCGACCTTCGCCCCCCGGGGCAGGTCGGTCAGCCCCATGATGTGCTCGCACAGACCGTCGTACAGCTTCTTGACCCACACATCCGGGTCGCCGCCACCCGAGTCATGACTGGGTGTGTGCGCGTAGCTGAGGAAGAAGTACGGGTTGCTCCCCCCTCTGGCCAGACCGGCTCCTTGCACGTATGCCCCCCGACGCTCCGTGACTGGGCCCCTAGTGTAGGAACCCACAAGTCCTGTTCGGAACAGGACGAACACACCCGACTCGGCTCCGGAAGGTCATGTTCTGGCAACCCGATGCCGGGACGGCCGACGCGAAGGGTGAGGGGCCGCACCGCCCCGGGGGCCGGAGGATCGGGGCGTCGCGGCTGGAAAGAATGCGGCCCGACCAGGCCTGAAGCCGCCGCCCCCTCCGTGCGGGGCCTACCGCGCCGCCTCCCAGGCGCCCCGGTGCTCCCCGGCCGCCTGCCGGGCCGCCCGCAGTGCCTCCGCCCCGACGTCGGCCGTCCGGAACCCTCGGAGGGTCCCCCGCATCCCCGCCACGAACCGCTCCCCCGCGGGAGTGAGCGCACCGGACCCGGCGAGGGTCTCCACCGCCTCGGCCGTCTGGTCCCGCCAGCGGGAGAACTGCACCTCGGCCTTGCGGGCCGTGTCACCGTCGGCGGACCGCCACCGCGCGAACCAGAAGTCGATCACCGCCAGATGGGCGTACGTCCCCTGCAGCAGCCCCTCCAGCGGACGCGGATCAGGGCGCCAGGGAGCGTAGAACAGCTTGTCGCACGACGGGTCGTGAAGATCCGTCAGGTCGAGTACCGCACCGAGCTTGACGTGCTGGAACTCATGGACGAGCAACAACGCGAGCGACTCGGGGTCGGCGGGGCGCGCGATGGCGACCGCCCCGAACGCGTCGCGGGCCGCCGAACTGATGTCGGAGCCGTCGGAGGCGGGGCGGAGCGGGGTGACCACCTGGAGCCCGGCGGCGATGCCGGGGGCGTACTGCGGAAGTTCGCGGCGGATCCACGCCCACGCGGCAGCCAGATCGGCCCGCCATGCCTCGGCCTCGCCCTCGTCGAGCCGGGGGTGCGCAGGATGCCCGTGGCAGTCCCGCCAGGGGTCGGTGTCCTCCAGCGCGACGGCCCAGCCGTCCAGTTCGAACCGTCGGCTCCCCCGCCAGGCCGGGTCCTTGGGGCCCTTCCAGGACACCGTGTACGTCGTGCCGTCCGCGCGGACCGTGAAGCCCTCGTCGTCCGTGCGGACCTCGGCCTGTTCGACGCCGTCCCCCAGCGCGAGGACTCCCAGCGTCGGCAGCCGCAGCACCCCCTCGTGGACGGGCACGACGACGGCCTCCGCCCGTCCGGCGCGCAGTGCGGCGGCCGCGGCGATCTCCGCCACGCCGCGCATGGCGGTCTCGGCCGCGTCCGGGCCGCCCCGCAGCGACCGGAGGGCCCAGGGACGTACGTAGGGGTGGGTGAGGACCCGGTCGACGGATTCGGGGGCCGTGCCGTCGAGGAGTGTGAGTGTCTCCCAGGCGGCCTCGCCCAGCGGGGTGTGCGGTGTCTCGTGCCAGACGAGGCCCAGCAACTCGCGGCCGAGGGAGAGCTGGTGGCGGGCCAGCAGGTCCGTGGTGGCGGTGGAGCCGAGGCCCGCGGCCAGTTCGTCGAGGTGCTCGTCGGCCAGCGCGGGCTGGGCGGACTGGTCGGACATGTGTCGGTCCCGGATGTCGGTGATGAGGTGCAGCAGGTCGGAGCAGTACACGGACGGGTTGAGGAAGCCGCTGCCGGTCCGGTACCGGTGGGCGTACAGCCCGCCGCCGCAGGAGCGTACGACCGGGCAGGCCCGGCACTGGTCCGACAGCCCGCCGAGTCCCTGCTGCCGGGCGACGAGGCCCGGGTGCGCGGCCACTTCGTCGAGCGAGTGGGTGATCACGCCCATGCCGGTGGCGGGAGCGCCGTCGTAGGCCGTCTTGAGGGAGTCGGCCTGTTCGAAGCTGCCGTCGGTCTCGATCACGGCGAGGTCGGCGGGCGCCAGCCCGAGCGACTCGGTCAGGCTGCTGTCGCCGCGCAGGGTCCGCAGGACGGAGTCGAAGATCCGTACGTCCATGGGGCGGCCGTCCGCCGCCCAGCGGTCGTACACCGCCAGCAGCCAGCGTGCGTAGGCCGTGCCGTCCGTGTCGTCGGCCGGCCGGAGCGGGGGTTCGTCCCAGGTGGCGTGCGGGAGGAGGAAGTCGACGCGGGGCGGGCGGAGTTCGGCCAGCGCGTCGTAGACGGCGACCGGGTCGTTGCGCACGTCGATGGTGCACAGGATGCCCGCGAACAGGTGGCGGTAGCGGGGCCGGTCGAGCAGGGCGATGCCCCGCAGGACCCGGTCGTGGCTGCTGCGCCCGTTGGCGTAGCGGCGGTGCAGGTCGTTCGCGGCCTTGTCGCCGTCGAGCGAGACGCCGACCTTGATGTCGAACTCGTCGAACAGGTCGAGGAAACGCTCGTCGAGGGTGACGGCGTTGGTGTGGATCCGCAGGTCGAGCGCGCTCACACCGGTGAGCGTCCGATGCAGTTCCTCGGCCGCTCGGCGCAGCCGGATGTGACCGGCCAGGAGCGGCTCGCCGCCGTGCAGAACCACGTGAACGGTGTCCAGGCCATGCGTTGTGGCATGTTCGGCGATGCGTTCCGCCGTGGCCTTCAGGACTTCGTCGGACGTCACAATGGGCCGACCGCGCCAGCTTTGGTCCGCATGTTCGAACACGTAGCAGTGATCACATGCCAGATCGCAGCGGCTGTGCATTTTGAGCACGAATTGGCGTAAGGGGTGGATTGGTCGGCCCATGGGTGTCATGAGAGGTGTGTCAGTTCCCGATCGATGGGTGATCGATGAGATCAGACCGAGCTCTGGAAGGCCGCCACCGCGACCCTGCCCGGCCCCCGCCGATCGACGCCGTTCGACACGGCGCGAGTCACCGCCGGGGACAGTGCGCCGCTACTCTGTGCAGCCAAACGCACGAGGGAAACCCGCTCCGGGCCGACCGCGGTCGGCTTTCCCGGCTCTTCTGCCGCGATGTCGAGAGAAGCGTTCATTCGGACCTCATCTTCTGACAGCACCTCAGGTGCTGACCTGTATGGCCTTCGATAACTGAAGCATTGGCCGACGGGAACCGCGCGCCGGGAGGGCCGAGTCAGAAGCTGCAGGGGCCGACTGGACGAGCGGCATCAGATACCAGCCGGCCTGATTGCGTGCTGACGATAGCGCCCGTACCGGACGGCGAGCGCCTCCTCCATGACATAAACGTGAGGCGGGTCACACCAGTGGGTGAATGCCCACACCTCCCTCTGTCGCCAATACCGAGGCCACCGCCCTGAGGCCTGGTCAACCTCGCCATGATGACGATCGCGAGCAGGCCTGGACCTCGTAAGGTTTTTGCTTATTTTTTACTCTTGCGCTCAACGATAAAAGGGTAAACGGTCCTCGAGGTGGCGTACTGGACTCGCTCTGAAGCGCGAAAGGCGCGGGGTGCGCTCTTCGCGCCCCACCCCAACCAAGTGCGCCCCCAAGCGACTTGATCGACTTCTGTCCTCGTGGAGAGCCCGGCGCGGTCCCATACAGCGTTTCGGGGTTCCGGGCAAGATCCGGAAGAGTCACTCTCCGTAGCGCCAAGCAGGTGTGGAACGCCGACCAAAGGTGACGACGCCGCGCCCCGGCGAACGGTTCCGCCTCGGCCGACCGACCCGCTCCCCACGCTCAGCGCCCTCACAGCCGCCTCCCAGCCCTCTGACGGACCGCGTGCCGGGTTTCTGCGGCATGACGGGACATCACACCAGCGGAACGATCACTCGGCGTCGGGCGCTCGCCGCGGCCGGAGGCACGGTCGCGGCCGATGGGCCGGCGGTCGCGGGTTACCGGTCGGCGTTCGCGGACGAGACGAGCGACGCGGCGGGGACGTCGGCCCGACGTGTCCTCGACGAGGGGGTACGGACACGACGGCCGGCCGCCGGGCCCTGGCCGCGTTCGACGCGGACCTGCATCAGCGGGGGTGGGACGGGGCGCCTGGTAGCTCGGGGGCCACTGCTGTCGGGCGGGTGCGGGTGATCCGTGGTTTCTCGCGCAGTTCCCCGCGCCCTGAAGGCTTGGGCCTGCGGGCCCGGCCTTCATCGGGATGGCGCCGTTGCAGGGCACGGACGGGGCGCAACCCGGTCGCTTTTCAGGGGCGCGGACAGCCCCCGCCCACGCGCAGACAAGGACGGTGGCCGGAGCACTCCCAAGGGCACCCCGGCCACCGCCCCCTTCTCAGCTCTCTCCGGCACCCTTCACGGACGCCATCCACAGCTCGACCTCATCACTCCGGCGAGGAAGCGCGGCGCTGAGGTTCCGGTTGCCGTTCTCCGTCACCAGGATGTCGTCCTCGATCCGGACACCGATCCCCCGGTACTCCTCCGGAACGGTCAGGTCGTCCGCCTGGAAGTACAGCCCGGGCTCGACGGTCAGCACCATCCCCGGCTCCAGCGTGCCGTCGACGTACGTCTCCACCCGTGCCGCCGCGCAGTCGTGGACGTCCATGCCGAGCATGTGCCCGGTGCCGTGCAGGGTCCACCGGCGTTGCAGGCCCAGTTCCAGGACGCGCTCCACCGGGCCCTCGACGAGCCCCCACTCCACCAGCCGCTCGGTCAGCACCCGCTGCGCGGCGTCGTGGAAGTCGCGGTACTTGCCGCCCGGCTGGACCGCCGCGATGCCGGCCTCCTGCGCGTCGTACACGGCGTCGTAGATCTTCCGCTGGATCTCGCTGAAGCGGCCGTTGATCGGCAGCGTGCGCGTGACGTCGGCGGTGTAGTACGTGTGGGTCTCCACGCCCGCGTCGAGCAGCAGCAGGTCGCCGGAGCGCACGGGGCCGTCGTTGCGGACCCAGTGCAGTGTGGTGGCGTGCGGGCCCGCGGCGCAGATGGAGCCGTAGCCGACGTCGTTGCCCTCGACCCGGGCCCGCAGGAAGAACGTGCCCTCGATGTAACGCTCGGAGGTGGCCTCGGCCTTGTCGAGCACCCGGACGACGTCCTCGAAGCCGCGCACGGTCGAGTCGACCGCCTTCTGCAGCTCGCCGATCTCGAAGTCGTCCTTGACCAGCCGTGCCTCGGAGAGGAAGACGCGCAGTTCCTCGTCGCGCTCGGCGGTGACCTTGTCGGTGAGCGCCGCCTCGATGCCCGCGTCGTGGCCGCGGACGACCCGGACGGGGCCGGTGGCCTCGCGCAGCGAGTCGGCGAGTTCGCGGACATCGGAGACCGGAATGCCGTACAGCTTCTCCGACTCGGTCAGCGAGTGGCGGCGGCCGACCCACAGCTCGCCCTGGCCGGAGAGCCAGAACTCGCCGTTCTCGCGGTCGGACCGGGGCAGGAGGTAGAGCGTCGCCTCGTGGCCCTCGTCCTTCGGCTCCAGGACGAGGACGCCGTCCTCGGTCTGGTTGCCGGTGAGGTACGCGTACTCCACCGACGCCCGGAACGGGTACTCGGTGTCGTTCGAGCGGGTCTTCAGGTTGCCCGAGGGGATCACCAGCCGGTCGCCGGGGAAGCGCGCGGAGAGCGCGGCGCGGCGGGCGGCGGTCTCGGCGGCCTGGGCGATGGGCCGCAGGTCGTGCAGCTCGGTGTCGGCCCAGCCGGACTTCATGTTCTCGGCCAGCTCGTCGGACACGCCCGGGTACAGGCCGTTCTTGCGCTGCTTGATGGGCTCCTCGGCTTCGGTGGCCTCGTTCTCCGGGGTCGCCGGCTCGAGCTCGTCCGCCACGGTCATCCTCCTAGGTACGGCACTGGACCCCGTCCATCGTACGGTCGCGACGGACGGGGCCCAGGGCCCTTCAGGACGTCTCACAGGCGGTCACCGAGGGCCTACGCGCAGCAGCCGTTGGGCTCGCGGGGAGCAGTCGTGCGGGGCTCGCGGGATGCGGTCGTACCGTCACACGGGAGGCAGCCGTACGGGCTCGGGGGGGATGCGGTCGTACGGGCTCGCGGGGAGCAGGCGTGCGGGTTCGCGGGAAGCGGTCGTACGGGGCTCGCGGGAGCAGCCGTGCTCGCTCGCGCGATGCCGTCGCGGCCCGGCCGGGGCCGGCTACTCGAACCGCGCCGCCAGCAGCACCACGTCCTCCGCGCCGTCCGTCGCGTCGAGCTCGTCCGGCAGCACGGTGCGCAGGACGTGGTCGGCGAGGGCGCAGGGGTCGGCGCGCAGCGCGCGGGGGACGCCGGCGGCGGCCGCGTGGAGCCGGGCGAAGGCGCGGTCGACGGGCTCGCCGGTGCGCTGGAGGAGGCCGTCGGTGTACAGCAGGACGGTTTCTCCTGGCTGGGCGGTCAGCTCGATGCTGGGCGCCTCCCAGCAGGCGAGCATGCCGAGCGGCGCCGACAGGGACGTCTCCACGAACTCGGTGCGCCGGTCGCCGATCACCAGCGGCGGGCTGTGCCCGGCCCCGGCCAGCGTGAGCTTGCGCGGCGCGGGCTCGACGTAGGCGAAGAGGGCCGTCGCGGAACGGGCCGGCTCGGTGAGGCGAAGCAGCAGTTCGAGGTCGGAGAGGACGGCGACGGGGTCCTCGCCCTCCATCACGGCGTACGCGCGCAGCGAGGCCCGCAGCCGGCCCATGGCGGCGATCGCGCTGGGCCCGGACCCCGTCACCGAGCCGACCGCGAGGCCGAGCGCGGCGTCGGGCAGCGGCAGGGCGTCGTACCAGTCGCCGCCGCCGCGCGGTCCGGTGCGGCGCCGGGCGGCGAGCTGGACACCGGGGACCCGGGGCAGCCGGGAGGGCAGCAGTTCCTCGGCGATCGTCGCCATGGACACACGGGTCCGCTCGACCTCGACGAGCCGCGCCAGGTGCTCGGCGGCGTACCGCGCGTACAGCCCGACGAGGTGTCGCTGCCGCTCGGCCGGTTCGGCGGGCTCGTCGTACAGCCAGACGACGGCGCCGAGGCGGCCCGCGGCGTCGGTGGACAGGGGGAGCGCGTAGCTGGCGGCGTATCCGAGCCGGGCGGCGACCTCGCGGTGGCGGGGGTCGAGCCCGTCCTCGGCGAACAGGTCGGGTTGAGCGATCTCGCTGTCGCCGCCGGGCAGTCCGTCGAGGATGCGGCCGTACGGCAGGGAGCTGCGCGGCACGGTCTCCATGTGGCCGAGGTCCGCGCGGCCGAGGCCGAGGCCGATGGTGGTGTCGGGCCCGAGCCCGTCGCGCGGTTCCAGGACGACGAGGCCGCGCCGGGCGCCGACCAGGGCGGCTCCGGCGTTCAGTGCCTCCTGAAGGGCGCCGTCGAGCGCGTCCGTGCGTGCCAGGCGTTCGGTGAGTTCGTGCAGGGTCGTGAGGTCCGAGACCCAGCCGGCGAGCCGGTCCTGGAGGACGGCCCCGGGGGGCGTGCCCGCTCCTGTGGCAGGGGTGACAGGCGAGGCGCCCGGGGCGGCAGGCGCGGGCGCGACAGTGTGTGCCGGAGAGGGAACCGTGGAATCGATTCCGGCCACTTTCGGAGGGTGAGGGGCGTTCATGGTGTCCGGCTTTCCGACCGGTGCGTATTGCTGAAAAGCATCGCAAACCCCCATGTCATTCTGCGCCGCTAGCAGTGTCTCCACATGTACACGCACTCGTGAGGGGATGTCCAGCATTGTCCTGCTGGGATATGTGGTGTCCGCGTGGCCCTGTTGGACTCGTGTCGGGTTGCTGTCCAGTCCTTTGGAAAAATCAAAGTTGGCTTAAAAGTGTTGTGGTGAACGGTGTATTGAGGTCGACTGGCCTTGTTCAACAGAGCGTCACAGCGATCGTGATGGGTACGTACTCGGTGAAGGCCAGGGGTGGCGCCAGCCATCCGGAACCTGGCGACGGAACCGGGCGTCCTATCCACCGACGACCGAGCCCCATCCTCCCGTGGCGGAGGCGGCGAGCAAACGCCGGACGGCAAAACGCCAGGCGTCGCCACCCCCACGCCACGCCATGCTTTGGACAGACTGCAAGTCAGCGCAAGCGATGGACGCGGACGTAGCCGAGCCAGCCCGCAGGGGTTCCCCTTGTCCGCGACAGGGGTGTGATGCGCCAGCAGGTACGCACAGTGAAGTGAACGACACATGTTGTGAGTGACCCCACGGTGTTGCCATGCGTGCAACGGAAAGGACGAGCGCTCATGCGCGAGATCCCCGGAAAGCGACGCAGGCTCCTGTCCAAGCGCAACGGCGGGAGGCCCGAGCTGCTCGAGCAGGCCCTGACGTTCGCGAGGGAATGGCAGTGGCCCGTACTCCCGGGCGTGGCGCCGGACCCGCAGGGGCGCGCCCGCTGCGCCTGCCCGGACCCGGAGTGCGTGGTGCCCGGCGCTCACCCGTTCGATCCCGGCCTGCTCGCCGCCACCACCGACGAGCGCATGGTCCGCTGGTGGTGGACCAACCGGCCCACGGCACCCATCGTCCTGGCCACCGGCCGCAGCGCGCCGTGCGCGGTCAGCCTGCCGGCCCTCGCCGCCGCACGGGCCCTCGCCGCGCTCGACCGCGGCGGCATGCGCCTCGGCCCGGTCGTCGCCGCCCCGCACCGCTGGTCGATCCTCGTCGCCCCGTACTCGATGGAGCAGCTGGGCGAACTGCTCTACGCCAAGGACTTCGTCCCCGGCTCGCTCCGCTTCCACGGCGAGGGCGGCTACATCGCACTGCCGCCGTCCGAGACGGGCCACGGCCGGATCCGCTGGGAGCGCGCGCCGCTGCCCGGCTCCGCGGCCCCCTGGGTGCCCGACGTCGAGGCCGTCGTGGACGCGGTCGTCGACGCCCTCACTCGTACGGGTGTGAGCGCCCCCGAGTTCTGAGCCCGCCCGGCGCGCGCTCGGCCGGGCGCCCCGGTGGGTCGTTATCTTCCGCTCATGCAGCGTCTTCCCGGGGGCCTCGTGGCCCCGTCGCCGCGCGGTCGGCACAGTGCGCCCTCACCCCGGACCCACCGAGCGACCGGAGTGGTGCGCGGTGGTCCGGACGCGCGCGGGCTCCGGCTCCTCGGGCTGACGGTCGTGGTGGCGTGCACCCTCACCCTGCCGCTCGTGGCATCGGCGGGACCCCTGGCCGACGCCGGCGACACCATGGCGCGGCGGGCTGCCGGACGACTCGACGGCGCGGGTGTGGAGCGGCTCTCCGCCGATGCAGCCGATGCAGCCGATGCAGCCGATGCAGCCGGGGCCGCCGGAGCCGCTGAAGTCGCCGATGCCGCTGAGGTCGGCGGACGCGCGGCGGCCGGGCACTCCGGGGGCGGGTCCGCGGGGAGACCGGCGGTCGGGTCCGGCGACGGACCTCACGACGTTATCGATGACAAGGCACGGGACGCCCGCGGGGACGCGGAGTCGTCCCGCTCGCACATGCTGCTCGGCCTCCGGCTCGCCACCGCCGCCCGATGCGGCCCCGAACTCACCTCGCCCGACGGCATCGAGGCCCAGACCTGCGTCCTCACCCAGGGTGAGGAGACCTGGGCGCGTACGTACTACCGCAACGCGACCGGACGGGAGCTGAGATCGGCCCTCAGCGTGATGGGTCCCGGCGGTCGAAGTGTGCGCATGCACTGCGTCGTGGGCGCGGAGGACGAGCCGGGGGTGTGTGAGACACCGAGGGAGCGCACTCAGGGCGAGCCGGGAGCGTACACGGCCGTGGCGGAGTTCGCGGCACCCGACGGAAGTGGGCCACTGCTCCTGCGTTCCGGTAGCAACTCCCCCGGCTCTCAAGGGCGTTGACGGCGACGCTGAATCCGTACAGTGCGGCCGCTCGCGGGCCCGGACATGAAAAGACCCGGTTGCTGGCGACGGGGGATGCACCAGCAACCGGGCTGATGGAACCGTAACAAGAGATCGGCGCTTCGCAAATTCGATCTCGGCTATTCGGACACGAATTTGCCTGTCACGTAGGGGAGTTGTGACAGGAGTCACCACAAACGCAGGGTCAGCGCCGACCGGTGGACGACCGGCCGGCGCTCCCCGTGTCAGCTGAGCGTGACCTGCCGGTTGGTGAGTCCACCGCGCGCCCGACGCTCGTCCGGGGTGAGCGGAGACTCCTCCGCCAGAGCCGCGGCGAGCCGCTCGGCGAACTCCGCGGCCGGCTTCTCGATGTCGTCCGCGCCGACCCCGGTGGGGAGGTCCCACACGGGCACCGTGAGCCCGTGAGCACGGAAGGAGCCCACCAGACGGGTGCCCTCACCGAGGCTGGAGGCGCCCGCCGCGTGCAGCCGCGCCAGAGCGTCCAGAAGACGCTCCTCCGGGTGCGGCATGACCCAGCGCAGATGGTTCTTGTCGGGGGTCTCGCACCAGTAGGCCGCGTCGACACCGGAGAGCTTCACGGTCGGGATCGCCGCGGAGTTGGCCCGCTCCAGGGAGGCGGTGACCTCCGGGGTGGCGTTCTCCGTGTCGGGGACCCAGAACTCGAAGCCCGTGTGCACAACTGGCTCGAACTCACCTTCGGGGTCGAGCAGGTCCTGCAGCCGCGGCCCGTCGGCCGGGGCGCGCCGGCCCTGGACGGGGGTGCCCGGCTCGGCGACGAGGGCGCGCTGGAGGGTGTCGGCGAGGTCGCGGCTGATGTCGCCCGACGCCGTGTCGTTCTGCAGGCCGATCAGCACCGAGCCGTCGTCGCGGCGCAGCGCGGGCCACGCCATGGGCAGGACGGTGGCGAGCGTGACCGACGGGACGCCCTCGGGGAGCGCCTCGCGCAGCTTCAGCTCGACGGTGGCGGCGGGGACCAGCTCGCGCAGCGCCACCCAGTCGCACTCGCCGGGCAGGCCCTCGAACGGGCGCTGCACCAGCTCGGTCACGGCCTGGGCGGCGGCCCGGCCGTGACAGGCCTTGTAACGGCGGCCGCTGCCGCAGGGGCAGGGCTCGCGCGCACCGACGACGGGGACCTGCCCGTCGGCGCCTGCGGTGCCGACTCCGCCGGTGCCCTGCGGGCGCTTGGCCTTCGTGTGGGGTCGCTTCTTGGCCATCGTGGGTGTCTCCCGATCACGGCTCGTCTCGTACTGGCGCGAGCCTAGCCGCTCGTACGGCGGCCGACGGGACCCTGTGGACAACGCACCGAGTCGTCCCTGAACCGGTGATTCAGGCCAGGTTGGTCGGTCGTGCCCGGGGTGACCGAGGGGCAGTGCAGGGCCGATCGAGGGTCAGTCCATGTCCTCGAACGCGTCCGCGAAGTCCAGGTCGGGCAGGGACGAGACCGACGGGGCCGTGACGCGCGTAGCGAAGTCGTCGCGGCGGTGGGTGTGGCGGACGTCGTCCTGGACGACGACCCAGACCGTGACCTCGCCCCGGGCGTCGTCGCGTACGCCCCAGTCGTCGGCCAGTGCCGTCACGATGTTCAGTCCGCGGCCGCCGTGTGCGGTGACCGAGGGGGTGGACGGAATCGGGCGGGTCGGGCCACCGCCGTCCGTGACCTCCAGGGTGAGCCGCCCCGAGGGGTCCATGCGCCACGCGCAGCGCACGTCGCCGTCGCCGGCCAGCGCGTCGTTGAGGGGCCTGCCGTGTTTGCAGGCATTGCTCAGTAGTTCGGAAAGGATCAGCAGGGCGTCGTCGATGACCGATTCCGCCACTCCACCGTCGCGCAACTGATCACGCAACCGGTGCCTCGCCTGCCCCACGCCCGCAGGGCCATGGGGTACGGCCATGCTCGACGACGTGGGCACCTCCTGTGCCACCACCAACGCCACCCCCGAGACCTCCTTCACCCCACGCCACGGTGTGAATGCCCCATGGGACTGGACTGGAAACCGGCCAACACATGTGCTCTGACGCACTCACACCGATCGAATACGGTCCGAACGCGCCGGTGCACTCCCTGTGAGGAGCTGGCTGAATTTCGCCCCCGATGTACGGACTTGTCCGCGCACACAGATTCGCCGGTCTGGCGGAATTCTTACCTCCGCCGAGCTGGTGTGCGGGGCTGCGGAGAGGGCCAGTGGCATGGCCAGGACTGAACAGGCGTGTATGCCCTGTATGGCGCGTATGGCGTGTATGCGGACGGGAAGCGGCGCGGCACGCGGAGGAGCACCCGGAGGGGGCGCGCCGTGGGGGCGCGGAGGGGGCTGCGGCGTGTGCGGCGAGGGTCGGTGGTGGGAGGAGGGGTGCGTACGCCGGCGTGCGCGACGCGGATCAGCGGTGGAGCTGGTCGAGGACCGCGCGGGGGCGGTTGGTGATGATCGCGTCGACGCCGAGGCCGACGCAGAGGTCGACGTCCTCGGGTTCGTTCACCGTCCATACGTGGACCTGGTGGCCGGCCTTCTTCAGGCGCTCGATGTACGCGGGGTGATTGCGCACGATCCGGATGGAGGGGCCCGCGATCCGGACGCCGCCCGGCAGGCGTCCGTCCCGCAGCCGGGGCGAGACGAACTGCATGAGGTAGACCGCGGGCAGCGTCGGGGAGGCGACCCTCACGCGGTGCAGCGAGCGCGCCGAGAAGCTCATGATCCGTACCGGCGACTCGTCGGCCGACGCCGGCGCGTCCAGCCCGAACCGCTTCAGCAGCACCAGGAGCCGCTCCTCCACCTGCCCGGCCCAGCGCGTGGGGTGCTTGGTCTCGATGGCCAGTTCCACACGGCGTCCCGCGTCGGCCACGAGTTCGAGCAGTCGTTCCAGGGTGAGGACGGAGGTGTCGGCCCGCTCCTCGGGGGCGATCTCCCAGTCGGGTGCCTCGTCGCCGTTCTTCCATGAGCCGAAGTCCAGCGCGGCGAGATCGGCGAGCTCCAGGGTGGACACCGCGCCGCGACCGTTCGACGTACGGTTGACGCGTCGGTCGTGGACACAGACCAGATGGCCGTCCGCGGTCAGCCGGACATCGCATTCGAGGGCGTCCGCACCGTCCTCGATCGCCTTCTTGTACGCGGCCAAGGTGTGCTCGGGGGCTTCCTCGGAGGCCCCTCGGTGGGCGACGACCTGGATCGGGAGCTGTCGTGCGTGGGTCACCGCGTCATGGTGCCACCGTGAAGGGGGTACGCGTCGGGGCGGTGGCGTCGAGCGGCTGCGGCACCAGGGGTGATGCGCACCTTTAGTCAGATAGATCCTATATAAAGGTTCCTCCCGGACCCACAGACACCGCTTATGGTGCCCTGACGGCTCGTGGGAAAAGCTGACCGCATACAGAAACTCGCGCACGGCCCCGCCGTGCGCCCGAGACGAGTCGACCGCTGACAGGTGACAGCCGTGGATCGAGGAGAGAAGCTGTGAGCACCGAGAACGAGGGCACCGCGGTACCCCCGGCCCCGTCCGCACCTCCCGTGCCGGTGGACACTCCCGCTGCCTCCGCGCCGGCCCCGGCCCCCGAGCCGAGCGCGGCCCCCGCGGGAACCACCTCCGAGTCGGCACCGACCGCCCACACGGCGCCCCCGGCTGCCACGGCCGGCGCCGCCGCCGAGAACGCCCCGACGGCCCAGCTCCCGCCGGTCCCGCCGACCGCACCGGACCAGACGGCGGTTCAGCCGCAGCCGCCGCACGAGCAGCCGGTGGCCCACGCACAGCCGCAGCCGCACGGCCGGCAGGCTCAGCCGGAGCTGGTGACCGCGGGTGCGCCCGGGTACGCGGCCGCGTCGGGCCCCGGCCATGGAGCCGGCCCCGGCTACGGGCAGGCGCCCGGCGCTGGCGGAGGTTACGGCCAGGCGCCCGGCGGTCCTGGTGTGCCGAGCGGTCCCGGTGTGCCGGGAGGTCCGGGTGCTCCCGGGGGCACCTCCGCCCCCGACGCCGCGTGGCCGCCCCCGGCTCCGCCGGCCGTCCCGTCGTACGCGGACGGCGGGCACACGTACGCCGACGGCAGTGGTGTCGCGGGACCCGGCGGCCCCGGGGACCAGGGCGGCGCCGGCGGGCACGGCGGTGGCGCGGGCGGCGGCTGGGGCTCCTCGTGGCAGCAGACGCAGCAGCCGGCCCCCCAGCCGGGCGGCAAGAAGCGCGGCGGCCTGATCGCGGCGGTCCTGGCGGCCGCGCTGGTGGCGGGCGGCGTCGGTGGCGGCATCGGCTACACGCTGGCCGACCGCAACGACAACTCGACGGGTTCCACGACCGTTTCGGCCTCCCAGAACGGCGGTGACGTCAAGCGCGCGGCCGGTACGGTCGCCGCGGTGGCCGCGGCGGCGCTGCCGAGCACGGTCACGATCGAGGCGTCCGGCAGCGACGGCGAGGGCGGTACGGGCACGGGCTTCGTGTTCGACAAGGAAGGACACATCGTCACCAACAACCACGTGGTGGCGGACGCGGTCGACGGCGGCAAGGTGTCGGCGACCTTCCCGAACGGCAAGAAGTACAACGCCGAGGTCGTCGGCCACGCGCAGGGTTACGACGTGGCGGTCATCAAGCTGAAGAACGCCCCGTCGGACCTCAACCCGCTGACGCTCGGTGACTCCGACAAGGTGGCGGTGGGCGACTCGACGATCGCGATCGGCGCCCCCTTCGGTCTGTCGAACACGGTGACGACGGGCATCATCAGCGCGAAGAACCGCCCGGTCGCCTCCAGTGACGGCTCCTCGGGCAGCAAGGCCTCGTACATGAGCGCCCTGCAGACCGACGCGTCGATCAACCCGGGCAACTCCGGCGGTCCGCTGCTCGACGCCCGGGGCAACGTCATCGGCATCAACTCGGCGATCCAGTCCGCGAGCAACGGCGGCTTCGGCTCCGGCCAGGCGGGTTCGATCGGCCTGGGCTTCGCGATCCCGATCAACCAGGCGAAGAACGTGGCCCAGCAACTGATCAAGACGGGCAAGCCGGTGTACCCGGTGATCGGCGCGTCGGTCTCGCTCAGCGAGGGCACCGGCGGCGCGGAGATCACGGACTCCGGCGAGAACGGCGCGTCCTCGGTCACGCCCAACGGCCCCGCCGACAAGGCCGGTCTGAAGTCCGGTGACGTGATCATCAAGCTCGACGACCACGTCATCGACAGCGGCCCCACCCTCATCGGCGAGATCTGGACCCACCAGCCCGGTGACAAGGTCACGCTCACATACATCCGCGACGGCAAGACCCGCACCGCCGAGGTCACCCTCGGCGAACGCCAGGGCGACAACTGACGAAGGCGCGGCTGGCGGGGGCGGTGCCTCCTGGCGTCCCCACGCACCGCCCCTCTCACGGGGCGGTGCGTGACCCGTCCTCCCCGCGAAGGGCCCACGCGCGGCCCACGGCCCCCGCGACCCGCGCCGGGCCGGTACGCTGTACCCGCTCCGCCCCTGGTGGGCCGGGGCGTGGGTGGGTTGCCCGAGCGGCCTAAGGGAACGGTCTTGAAAACCGTCGTGGCGCAAGTCACCGTGGGTTCAAATCCCACACCCACCGCATCGCAGGTCAGAAGCTTGCAGGTCAGAAGGGGTGCCACTCTCCGGAGCGGCACCCCTTCTGCATGCACCCTGTCTCACCCTGATTCGGCGGTATCCCACTTCTGACCAGCGCGTGCGGCCAACCTGCGGCCAGGATTCAGGACCCCTTCGCGCCGTCCTCGTGCTCCGCCAACCCCTGCTCGATCAAGGCGTTCATCTTCGCCTCCTCGCCGTCCAGGACCTTGGCGTAGTAGCGCTGAAGGACGGCGACGCTCTGTCCCGCGCGCCGGGCGGTCTCGGCGAGGCTCACCCCGGAGCGAAGCCAGAACGACACACAGGCGTGCCGCAGGTCGTACGGAATGGCGGCCAGCGGAGAGGCCACCTGCGCGGGCGTGAGCACCTTCCGCCGGGCCTCCTTCCACGCGGCTCCGTACTCCTGCGAACGGATCGGCCCGCCACGTACGGCGCTGAAGAGTCGTCCCTCTGGGGTGGTGCCGAACTCGTCGATGTGGGCGCGCAGGATGGCGACCAGCACCGGAGGGATGGGTACGGGCCGGACAGCGCGGCGGGCCCGATGCTTCAGTTGCCGTTCCTCGTACGGCTTGCCGTCGTCCGTCCACGCGGACCCCACCTGCGGCCGTGCGCCGGCGAGCATGAGTCGCCCCCAGCCTTCCGCAGGAAGGTCGCACTGGTCAGCGCTCAACATGGACACTTCCTCCGGGCGCATCGCCGCGTAGTAGATGCACCCGAAGAACGCGACGAGGTGAGCACCACGCGGTCCTTGCGCGCGGACCGCGTCCAGCAGCGCCCGTGCCTGCGCTGGCGTGGCGACGCTGCGCACGTCCAGTTCCTCCACTGCCTTGGGTGTCTCCCAGTGCACGCGGAGCAGCGGATTACCGGGCAGCAACTCGTGTTCCACGGCTAGGCGCAAGCAGTTGCTCAGCACCGCGCGGCGGCGCCGGAACGTGTTTGCAGCCGCGGGCTTCCCGTCCTGCCGCTTGGCCAGGTGCTCCAGCACCGTGCGGACGCGCTTGGCGCTGTCCAGGTCGACCACGGCCGGCGCGTTGCGCTCCACCCATGCCAGCGCCTTGGCTTCCGCCTCGGGTGGCTCCTGGCCATGACGCCCGGCGTTGAAGCCCCACTGGTAGAGGGCACGGCGCAAGATGTCGTCGTCCGGCCGCCCCTTGCCGGTCGGACACAGAGCCATCGTGGCGATGGTCAGGCTCTCCGCGATGCTCGCCCGGTGCTTCGCCGCCGCAGTCGGCCACTTCCGGGCGGCGTGTCCACGGGCGTGGGCGTACCAACTCGTACGGTTCCGCTCGCGCACCTCCGAGACAGGAAGCCCCGTCTCGGTGTCGAACGGCTCACCCTTGCGGGTCGCTGTCAGCAACTCCGCCCGGCGGGCGTCCGCGAGGGTCTTGGTGGCGAACTTCTCTTGGAACTCCGTCCCGTCGACCTGCCAGCGCAGTTGGAACGGAGCGACCTTGCTGGGGCGCTTGCGAACGCTCCAAAGGCGCACGTCGTAGCTGTGCATTGATCTCCCTGATGGAAGAGGGTCCCGCTGATCAGCGGGACCCTCCGGGGCGGTCTGGTTCAGGCGCTCATCTCGTACTTCGCCCACCACGCGTCGAGGTCGCTGCGGCGGCAGCGAAGCTGCCCGTTGGGGAGCTTGATGAGCTTGGGAGCCTTGCCGCGGGCACGCAGGCGGTAGAACGCGGCGCGGCTCATCTCGATCTCTTCGAGGACTTCGCGGAGCTTGAGCTTCTCGTTGCTGGGCAAGGTCGTGACTCCTTCTCGGGCGAGGCGTCCCGGTGGCCTTCTGAAAAGTCCGCTACCTGCGCTACCTCCGCTTCCTTGCAGGTCAGAGCCTTGTCGGAGGTAGCGGGAAGGGGTAGCGGTAGCGGATGGCGTGGCGAGGGGTAGCGGGCCGCAGGGGTGCGACCCGCTACCGGGTTTGTGCAGGTCAGGTGCTGGTTTCGATGCCGGGTAGCGGGAGTAGCGGATTTTCCGGGGGAGGGGGGCAGTAGCGCTGCCAGGCGTCGTGGAGGTCCGTGGCGTAGTAGCCCTTGAGCACGCTTCCGCCGGTCTTGATGTTGCGGGAGGTGACCGGGTCGCCGTCGGCCGTGACGTACTCGGAGAGCATCCGGGAGAGCCGGCGGGAGTCGAGTGGCTTGCCGTTGAAGTCGGCCCATGGTGCGTCGTCGAGGGCGTTGAGCCGGTCGAGGATGGCGACGGTGGGCAAGCGGTCGATGCCGAGCATGACGTGGTCGCGCAGGTCGGTGAGCAGGCGGATGCCGATGCTGCCCTTGTCGTTGGCCTGCGATGCCTTGACCAGCATCAGGCACGCTTCCCGTGCACGCTGCGGCCAGTCGCCGCCGGCCGCGTCCGCGATGGCGATCAGCGGTTCCCACACGTCCGCCGGCCGGTCGGCAACCCCGTCGGGCATCTCGGGGAAGGAGTCGGTGACCTGCTCCTGTACGGTCTCGGTCCACTTGGCGAGCCGGTCGCGGAGTTGGTTGCCTTCCCGCACGTGGATACGGGTGCGGAACTGCTCCACCCGCTCGTTCCTCGCGCGGCGGCGCATTCGGATGATGACGGAGCGGGTCATGATCGTGTCGGGGAGGTTGCCGAGTCCGGCGACGGCGACGGCGCAGTACGAGGGGAAGCCCTGTACCTGCTGGTTGGCGCCGTCTCCGACGCACCGGTACATCACCCGGCCGCGAGTGTGACCGGCGTTGATGAACCCCCGGAGCTGCTCGTTCTCCCCGGCCTTGGGGCCAAAGATGGTGTCGATCTCGTCGAAGAGGATCGTGGGCCGTCCGCCGTCGACCCCGGACACGGACCGGAACAGGGCGGCGGCGGACGCGTCCACGGCCGCCATGGCGCGGGGGACGAGGGTCTCGACGACTTCCAGCGCCCGTGACTTCCCCGACCCTGGTTCCGGGGACAGGAAGGCGAGGCGGGGGGTGGAGTCGAAGGCGTCGAGCAGGTGAGCGTGCGCGTCCCACAGCGTGACGGCCACGTACGCGGCCTCGGTGGGGAAGACGTTGAACCGGCGGTGGAAGGCTTCCACGTCGTTGAGCAGTGCGGCGCCGTCGATGGCGGGGGTGGTGGGGGTCGCCTCGCTCATGCGGCGGCCCTCCCTTCCTGGGGGCTTCGGAGCGGGCAGCGGGTGCGGTGGAAGGTGTAGTTGTCGATCAGGTCGGTGACGGCCCGCTGGCCGCGGGCGGTGTCGGTCTTGCCGCACGCGCAGGCGTAGGCGGCGGTGGGGATGGCGGCGGGCCGCTTGGACCAGCGGGCGCCGTCGTGGGGGTGGCGGTAGACCGGCGGGGCGTAGATGCGGATGCCGGGACGTTCCGGCGTCGGGTCGTCCGGGTCGGGGAGCCGGGCGGCGTCTGGCTGCGGCTTCGGACGAAGGGCAGAGGGGACGCCCTTGCGGGCGGCGCCTGTCGGCTCGCCCACGGCCGCTGTGTCCACAGGCTGTGGAGCGGCGTGGGGGCCGGTGGGGGTGTTGGTAGGGCAGTCCAGGGCGGGGGGAGTTGGCGCCGTCATGCCGCCTCCCGTGGGGTGGCGTGGGCGATGACCCAGTCCAGGGCGCTGCGGATGGTGGTGCGGCACTCGGCCGGCGGCAGTCCCGTAGCCTCCCCCGCCCCCTGGATTGCCTGCTCCACCACGTGCCGGGGGATGTCGCCCCACGCCACGAACCGGGCGACCTTGCAGGCGCTGCGGTGCAGGGTGTTGTTGCGGCCGTTCGGCCCGCCCTCGGTCGCGGAGGCGATGACGGCGCACTCGCGCTCCAGCGCCACACGTGCGGCGCGGGTGCCGTCGTGGACCCGAACCGGCACCGGAGCGGGCCGCTCAGACTCGCGCAGCAACGCGGCGATCCATGAGGGCAGTTCGGCGACGGGCGCGTCGTGGGTGACCTCGTATGTCCCGTCGGGGGTGGTGCTGCCGGGGGCGACGACGTAGCCGCCCCATGCGCGGGTGTCGATGTGCGGTCCGAGACGGTCCACGCTGCACTTCAACCGCATCCCGGCGGGGGCGGTGAAGTAGAGGTGTTCACCGCGCGCGGTCCGCACCCGGTAGGTGTCAGGGAGCACCTGTCCGGCGCGCTCGCAGAGCGCCTGCAACGAAGTGGCGCCGTCAGGCGCTCCTTCTGGCTCTTCCGCCTTGACCGGGTCGAGGTCGATGACTAGCAGCCCGGCCGGACCGGTCGCGATGCCGACGTTGTACGGGCGGGCGGTCCACGCGGCGCGGATCAGGGCGGGGTCGGTGGTGGCGCGCTCCTCGGGGGTTCGGTGCCCGCCGGCACACCGCCCGGTGCCGGGGCATGCGCGTTCGGCGTGTCCGGCGGGGCGCTTGCTGTGGGGGTGGAGCGGGATGACCGGCCATCCGCGCTCGGCCACCGTGAGGGCGGACACGAGCAGCGGCAGACGCTCCGGGGCAGCGGTGAGGATGCCGGTCATGCAGCCACCCCCACGCGGGTGCGGGTGGCGAGGTAGGCGCGGCCGATGTGCTCGCTGTAGGCGGGCGGGATGGCCTCGGTCAGTTCCTCGCGCACGTCGGTCCAGTCGATGCCGAGTGCGGCTTGCAGCTCCGGGACGGACGGTTTGCCGCCGCCGTTGCCGTAGGCGGCCACGTACGGGCCGTCGTAGAAGCGGCCGTGCCGGTAGCCGCGCACCCGGCCCCGGTGCGGCACGTGTGCCGGCTGCTCGATGCTCCAGCCGCCCAACTCGAAGTTGCGGTGTCGGATCACTCCGAGACCGAACATCTCCCCACACAGGGTCAGGTCTTTGCGGATCTTCGCGCGGCCGTTGGGCTGCTCGATGACGTACGGCAGGCCCGCCTTGTCGAGCAGTTCACGGGTGGGCGCCACGAGGTCGATATGCGAGCGGCCCCAGCCCTGCGAGGCGTTCGTGCCCACGGTCAGCGCACACCCGTGCTGGCACGGCGGGGAGGCGTGCACGAACGCGTACCGGCGGATCTCGCCGGTGGCGATCAGATGGGCGAGGTAGGCCAACGCGTCGCCCCGGTGGTACGGGAACGGGTAGTTGGGCCGGTGGGCGATGTCGCAGCCGCGCACGGTGAATCCGGCGCGGGCGTAGCCGATGGCGGCGCCGCCGGCGCAGGAGAACAGATCCAGCAGTAACGGCCGCTGGTCGTCTCGCCGGATGTCGGTGGGTTGGGTCATGCTGGGAGACCTCCACAGGTCTGTTGAGGACTAGGGAGACAAGGGCGGCCCCGCGTTCTTTGGCGAGAGGTGGGGGCCGCCCTTGGCGTAGCTACTGGTAGAAGCGGTTCCGTTTGATCACGGCCTTGCGGATGTTGACCGTGGTCCCGCCCCCGCTGTGTCGGGGGCCGAGGACCTGCACGGCGATCCAGCCGCCGAAGATGACGGCGGCGAGGATGATGAGCTGCTGGACGAACGCGGCGAGTGCGGCGATGAACGACGTGAGGAGCACGAGCCCGCCGCACACGGCGAGGAAGCCCACTCCCCCGAGCGCGACGTTCACCGCCGTACGCGAGACGGCCGGCCGTGTCTCGGCGGGCGCCGGGGCCGGGGCGGGTGCGGGGGTGAGGGTGTAGCCGGTGACGACCCGCCCGTCGGGGAGCACGACACTCTGCACCGCCGCAGCGGTGCCCGGCGGGGCGGGTACGAGGGGCGCGGCGGGCGGGTGCACGGTGATGGGTTGGGGGTGGTGGACTTCGATGGCCGTGGAGTGTTCGGGGTGGACCACGGGGCCTCCCTGGGGATGGCGGCGGGCCCGCGTCGTCGGGTGTGACGCGGGCCCGTGGGTGGGTGTGACGGGTAGGTGTGATGTGGTGTGACGGGTCGCTGTGATGGCGCGTCACACGCGGGTTTGCCTAGGGGTTTGGGTGTGACGGTGCCGTCACATGTGACGGGTGTCAGGCGGCCGTGAGGGTGGGGATGATCCGCCACCGGCCGGTGGTGTTCGTCGCCTCCAACCGGCCCTCTTCGGCGGCTTCCTTCAGGCGCTTGGACACCCATGAGCGGCCGAGGTGGTGCTTGTCGCACCAGTCGGTGAAGTCCTTGGGGCCGACGACCATGCGGCCCTCGTTCTCGAACTCCACCAGCGCCTGGTCGAGCAGGCGGCGTGCTTCCTCGCCCTTGGGCTTGCGCCCGGTCTCCTGTCCGAAGATCGGGGCGTCGTCGCCCTCCTCCGAGGCGGGGAGTTCGGCTTCGGGGTCGATGTGGTCGTCTTCGGCATCGACCAGGGGCCCATACCCGATGTCGTCCACGTCGTCCTCCTCCACGGCGGCGGGCCCGGCGTTGGCGGTGCGGCCGGTGTAGGCGTTTCCGGCGACGCTGGACGCGGCGCCGGCGGTGATGGGGTCGGCGGTCGCGCCGTTGCGCTGTGCCCAGTCGGCGAGGACCTCCATGAGCGAGACCGCGCCGGGCCCGAACCCCCAGGTGCGGCCGGGGGAGGCGTAGCGGGACTCGTCGACGCCGGGGGTGACGAGATAGCAGTAGCCGGGGCGGCGGTTTCCCCACGCGCCGGGGTGGGCGCCCGCGTCGAGCACCGTGTCAGGCAGGGAGAACGACTCGTCGCGGGGGTCGCAGCCGAGTGCGATCACGGACGGCAGGGACGCGCGGGTGCTGGTGGACATCTGGTCGTACGACGGCCGCTGGAGCGACACGACCAGAGAGACGCCGGCGGAGCGGGCTTCCTGGGCGATGCCGGTGAACGCGTCATCTCCGAGGTTCCGCAGCGTGCTGGCGGCCTCTTCCATCCACGCGACCAGGTACGGCATCCCCACGCACCCGCACGCGCGGCCGTCTGTGCGGCAGGTGTGCTTGGGGTCGTTCTGGGCTTCGGCGGCCGCGGGGACCCACTGGCGGTAGTTGTGCTGGCCCAGCCACCGGGTCCGAGCGGGGATGACGGCCTGGATCGCTTCCACCATGACCTCGGTGGGGGTGCCGCCCTCGGCGGCCCAGTCGATACCAGGGAGCAGGGGGCGGAAGTCCTGGAACATCTTCGGGTCGGACAGCCACAGCAGCACATCCCGCCGGGACAGGATCTCCGTCTGAAGGTTCAGGGCGGTCTCGCCCTTGCCCGACCCGGTGCCGCCCGCGACCAGCACGTGGGTGCCGTTGCGGCCCGCTTCCGGGTCGCCGGGCAGCCACAGGTACATGGGGGAGCCGTCGTCGTAGCGGCCGATCACCAGCGGTTCGGCGATCGAGCCGCCCAGGTTCGACGGGCCTTGCCAGTACGCGGGCTGCGCCAGCATGTCCTCGGGGACGATGACGAGTTCACCGCGCCGGGAGGAGCCGGGGTCGGGCTGGTAGCGCACGGCGGACGTGGGCAGATCCAGCGCGGACGCGATCCGGCCCAGAGCCTTGGACACGTCCTCGTTGGTCTGCTCACCTGCCTCCACCGCGAGCGGGGCGGTGACCCGGTTCGGCTCCACCTTCGCGTCGCCGATCTGCGCCCGCGCCAGCCCCACCTTCTCCAACAGGCCCTTGTCGCTGCTCTGGCCGGCGGGGTCGTCGTTGCGGCGCAGGATCATCCGGATGTTCCACGACAGCGCGAACACCGGCCCGCCGATCAGATACATGTCGGCCAGTGGCCCGGCGGTCGGCCCGGCCAGGCACGCGGCCGTCGTCCACGCGGACGCCGCGGCCACCGTGATCGCGGAGTGCAGGCGCCGCTGCTGGGTGGTCGACCGTCCGGCCCACCACGTGACACCGGTCAGGGCCACGGAAGCGAGGGTGAGGCCGACCCCGGCGCCCGCGCTCTGCTCCCACTTCAGACTGCCCAGCCCGCCCGCGATGCCGACCCCGGCGGCGGCCACCCACGGGGGCAGGTGCGGCATCGCCCGACTCAGCAGGTACGCGCCGATGCTGCTGCCTCCACCGTGGGACTCGCCCGGCAGGAGACCGGTACCGGTGTAGTCGGCGACCAGGCCGTTGTCGAGGAAGTCGGTGTGCCGCACGCGGCGGCCGTTGCTGTTCCTTGCCATCGGTCGACCTCCCTACTGCTGGTCCCAGTTCATGACCGGCTGCGCGGGGCGCCGGGCACGGTGACGGACGCGGTTGATCTCTTCCTCGAACTCCTGCTGGAACGTCGCGTAGCAGGCGGCGGCGTTCTTCGCGGCGCTGCGCAGGTCATCGGCGGCCCGGTTCATCTTCCGGGCCACCTTCGCCGCCCGGATGCGAGAGCCGAACGCACGCCCCTCCGGGTCCGGCACGGCCGCCAGCACGCCCTTGAGGATCTCGGTGCCCATGGCGACCTCAATCGACAGAGTCACGGCCGCCGCACGCAGGGTGTTGCAGTAGTGCCGCACCAGCGCCGGGGAACTGAAATCCGGGGCCGGGAGCAGCGCTTCGGCGTGCGGACGGCCGCCGCCCGCACGCGAGCCGGCGGCGCGCTTGTTGTTGTTCACGGTGACGTTGATCGGCGGGACGATCGACCCGCCGAGCGCGCCGACGAACCCGCCGGCGGCGGCCCCGGCGTTGGCGAACTTGCCGGTCTTCGGGTCGTTCACCGGCCCGCGCGCACGCTGGCCGTTGTTGTTCTGCGCCATGGAGACGATCTCCCTCGGGTCAGCGGGACGGGCGGACGAAGAACCAAGTGGTCTGCGCGGCGATCAGGATGAGCCACCACAGCAGCGGCAGCGATCCGGCGAGCGGGCCGAACCCGGCGGCCAGCGCCAGCCACACGGCGGCGAGCGTGGCGAGCCCGCCCAGCCCGATGCGCCAGAACAGCACCGAGCCGGACGCGGGGCGGCGGCGCTGCATGACCAGCAGCCACACCAGCGGCGCGGCGGCCAGCGGGGCGACGACGAGAGAGGACCACCAGCCGATCAGGTGCAGCAGCCCGGCCACGACGAACGCGAGCACGGCGAGACCGGTCGGGGCGAGCACACGGCGGAAGCGCCACAGTGTGCGACCGAGGAAGCCGAGGGCTTCGCGGGTCAGGGAGGGCTGTTCGGGGACGACGATGACGAACGGGTCGGAGCGGCGTCCGCGCTGACGCGGGATACGGACGGTGTGGACACCGGCGGCCGACTTCACGGTGCGGGAACGGGTACGGCTGGACACAGCGAAACTCCCAGGATGGAGGGTTGGTTGAGGGTGCTGTGCGAGGTTCAGGCGGCGGCCTGCTCGGGGTGGGCGCAGAGCACGCACATCCCCAGCGAGGTCGGCAGGCAGTAGCTGTAGACCACCCGGCACTGCGGGCATGTGCGGCGGGCCAGCATGGCCAGGGCCAGCGCACCCCACTTCCGGGAGGTCATCGGGCGCACCGGCTTGGCCAGGTCGATGCGGTACAGGTAGGAGACGCGAGGGCCGCCGGCGCGCCGGTTGTAGCGCATCACCTGCGCCGCTACCGGCTGACCACCGGGCCGTAAGCCCTTGGTGCGGAGCTGGCGGCGGGTGGCGTAGCCATCCGGGGCCATCCGCCAGGGGTAGGTGGGGATGCCGTAGCGGGCCCCGGACGGGTCGAAGCACTTGCTGTAGGCGGTCGGCATCACTCACCGCCCACGGCGACCAGATGCGGCCGGTCGTTCTCGTCGGCGCTGCGGACCGCGAGGATCTGCTTACGCGCCCACGACTCGCTCATGCCGTACGCCTCACCCAGCGCACGCGCGGACAGCGGGCGTGCGGCCTGTACGGATTCGGCGTACGTACGGCGTGCGTCCTGCCGCATCCGCTCCAGCTCCGCATCCTCGAACTGAGCCTGGCGAGCGGCTTCCTCCTCCGCACTCAGCTCCGCCGTGCGGGCAGTGTGCGGGGCGTGCGGATCGTCGGCCCGCACGGCATCCGCACGCTCCTCCACCTGCGCCGACACCACCGGAGCAGGGGCCGGACGCGTGTCGGCGGGGGCGGTGTCGGGGAGGTCGCGCGTGGTGTCGGCGGGGGTATGCGGACGCCGTGCGGATTCATCCGCACACTCCCCGTCCGGGGCCCGCACGGCGGCGGTGGGCTGGTGGTGCAGCACCTTGGCCACCAGGTCGGAACCGAAGTAGATCGACCCCACCGGGAGGGAGGTGGCCAGCAGCACCAGGGCCCAGTTCGCGGGGTCCCAGTCGGCCAGCCGTCCCCAGTCCACGGCCCGGCCGTGCAGCTCGGGCACAAGGCCGTGGACGTAGTTCAGGACGAGTGAGGCCAGGGTGTAGACGGCCAGCACCCGCAGCGCGAACCGCTTGTCACGCTGATCGGTCAGCACGAGCGTGGCGACCAGGGCGAGCGCCATCAGACCGTCGACCACGAACGGGTACAGGGTCGCGGCGGTGGCGTCCGCGCCGACCACGCGGGCCACGTCCCGCAGCGCGTTCCATGACACCCGGAACGCCATGACGACCACGGCGACCAGGGCCAGCACCAGCAGCGTCTTGCCGGTCCGGTTCATGCCGCGCCCCCGACCAGTTCGGGGGCCCGTACGTCGCCGTAGCCGGTCAGCTCCAGCGTGGCGCCCGCGTAGTCGGCGGACGCCTTCAGTACCCGCGTTCGGCCGTTGTTCTGCTCGCGGTAGACGACGGCGTCCGGGGCGATGCCCAACGCCTCCCGCCACGTCTCGAAGTCCGGCAGGTCGCGGTGGAACCGCAGCTCCAGCCGGTCCGGGTAGATCGGAGACACTTGTACGTCCGGCGCCGGCAGGTGCCCGAAGTCCACCGCCAGCACACGCAGCACCCGCAGCGCGGTGGCCAGGTCGTCCAGGGTCAGCGTCTCGCTCACGCCCCCACCCCCGGCAGGACCGTGACGGCCCGGTTCGCCAGCTGGCGATGCGCGGCCAGCACCTTGCGCCGGGCCCGGCGGATGCGCTGGTGGTCCACCTCGGTCGGCATGCGGTCCAGCAGGCTGATCCGCACGTCCAGCAACTCGACCTCCGCCTCGATCAGCGGCGTTTCGACCGCGATGGCGTCCAGCTCCGCGATCGTCGGCTCGCAGTCGAACTCGTCGGCGGCGGTAACAACCGCCTGAACAGCACCGATGTGCTTCATGGGTCGTGCTTCCTCTCGAAGGGTGGAACGGCCCGAACCGCACCCCCGGAGTTGGCCCTCCGGGGGTGCTCGCCGTTGAAGGAAAAGCCGCGCGTCATGCGCGGTCGCGGCCACTGAGGAGCGGCCGAAGTGCCCCGCACCGGACTCGAACCGGTCGGGATGCCGTACGGGGCGCGCCGGTCTTCTCCGCCTTGTTTCCGACCCCTTCGGGCAGGCGGACCACGGGTTACCGGCAGTTCCCTGTGTGAAGTTCTCAAGCAACGGACGCTGCCTTCGTACTCACCCCTGCGGGGCTTTCCTCCGGGCGCTCTTGTACGGCAGAACCGTACATGACACCCCATCCGACTTGTCTGGAGGAGTGCCGCTGGGCAAGAGACTGCACGAGTCGCGCTTGGAGAGTCAAGCCCCCTGGTCTAACTTGTACGGAGGAGTTGGAGCAGAGGAGTCACATTGCCGGTGCGACGCGGTATGACGAAGGCGCAGGAAATCGCCTATGACCTGCGCGAACAGATCCAGTCCGGCCAACTGTCGGGGGGTGAGGCGCTCCCCAGCGAGTCGAAGATGATGAGCCAGTACGGCTACAGCCGTGAGACGGTGCGCGCCGGCGTTCGCCTCTTGATCGAAGAGGGCTTGGTCGTGACGGGACAGGGGCAGGGGAAGTACGTCCGACAGGACTATCCGCCGGTCGTGTGGAACTGGACGACTTTGGAGAGCCGGAGCCGCCATGCCACGGCGGTTGAAGGGCGGACCGCTGGTGACCAGTGGGCAAGCGCGATCGCCGAAAACGGCAACGCCCCACGCCAAGACATCACGGTCTCGATCGTGGAGCCCCCAGCCCACGTGCGTGAATGCCTCGAACTCCCTGCGGACGGGCTTGCAGTTGCTCGCAAACGGGTCCGGTTCATAGACAACCAGCCGTACGCGCTGGCTGATTCGTACTTTCCCCAGGCACTTGTCAGCGGTACACCCCTGATGGAGCCACGTGACGTATCGGCGCCAGGTGGGGTACTGGCTTCATTGGGCCTCGTGCAAACCAAGTACAGAGACGAGATCTCAGTTCGAATGCCAACTCGTCAGGAGGCTGAGCTACTTGCCCTTCCCGCGGCAACACCAGTCGCAGAGCACACTCGAACCGGCTACGACGCGGACGGCCGTCCCCTCCGCTGCATGGTCACCATTCTTCCCGGAGACAGGCACAAGATCCTTTATGAAGTCGACACGGACTGAGTACCTCCGCCCTGCGGCGGCGGAGGACGTACCCGCCCTCCTAGCTCTGCGCGTTGAGGCTGAGGGGTGGCTACGCAGCAAGGGCACGGACCAGTGGAGTGACCCTGAAACCGGCGAACGGGCCATAGCGAAGTGGCGCGCCAGCATAGACGAGGGACGCGCATGGGTCGTCGTCGGCGAGTCTGACGAAGTGCTCGCAACAGTCAGTCGGGGGCCGGTTGACCGAGATTTCTGGACGGACGATGACCGTCCAGAGACAGGGCTGTACCTGTACAAGCTGATGGTCGCGCGTGAAGCGTCAGGGCGGCACCTTGGCGCACGTGTCATTGACTGGATGTCCCGGCTCGCAGCGCTGGAAGGGCGAAGCTGGGTGCGCATCGACACCTGGCGCACCAACACAGGGCTGCACGCCTACTACGAACGGCTTGGCTTCATGCACGTTCGCACTGAAACGCCGTCACATAGGCGCTCTGGATGGCTCGCGCAGCGCCCGGCGGGTGCGCTCACCATGCCTGATGACCTCTTGTCCGTTGGCGTCCCGGAGAAGCCGCATGGGGACATGCCCGCGCGCGTCGCAGTGCCGCTTCAGAACCGCTAGCGCTGGTCGGTCACGCTCCGCTCTGTTTAAGGCTCGCGCGCGCCAGCCGCTGGTGGCGCGCGCAGCGAGCCTTCCTCCCGTAGAAGCGGCCTCGGGCGTCCGGCCGTTCGTACGGTGGCACGCTCGATTTGGGTGGAGCCAGACCCGCGCTCCGGGGGTGGGGCCTAATGGCAGACGGTGATGTGCGTCGGTTTCCCTGTCTCAGCGGTGGGCACAGCGACTTCGAAGATGGGTTTGGGATGATTTAAGAGGTTGCGAAGGTAAAGAACATCTAAAGAATGCCTAAAGCATTCGTTGTGTTCTAGTCAGTGTCGGGTTCCAGTACTACGCTCCGTCACTGAAGGTGCAGCGTAGCGACGGAGCGTAGTACTGGAACCCGACACTGACAGCCCATGCTTGAATCGTGGATGCCCTGTGTGATCAGTGCAGGTCGTGGGTGTTGTCACCAGCCGTAGGTTCAGGGCAAGAAAAAACCTGACCCACAAGGGGTCAGGTGAGTTATGAAGAGACCGTATCGCTAGAAGACTAGTCCGTCAAGTTCTGGCGGAAGCTGGCTTGGCAGATCTACCAACCAGCTGGGCGACTGTAGGGCCCGACAGGATCGGGCATCTGGTGCTGCTTAAAGTCTGCAGGCGTTAGCTGCTTCCACCAGTGAGAGCCCACACCATCCTGCGGGTTGCCCCTCAGGTCGCCAGCCAAGAACCCCGAGCCTGGGTTGACCAGTCCCACCGGTACGCGCTGGCGCGCCTCAGCCAGGGGGAAGCGTAGGTCGCTGTCGTTGGAGATCACAATCGCAGCGTCTATCGCTCCGCCAAGCACGTCGAGCAGAAGGTGGGACGCGACGTTCACGTCGCTGCCCTTCTCTTCGCTGTTTGCGACCGATGCCATGAAGATCCCTGATTGAAGGGGCGTGCCACCATCCTGAACCATGATCGGCCAGTCTGGAGCGACAATCTGGGGCCGGCCTCTGCGGTCCTTTCTCGCTAGAGGCGCACTCTTGACCCGATAGACGTACTTGCCGTACTCGATGTGATCGACGCTGTTATGGGCCACCAGCGCCTTCAGGTAGATGTCCTGGTCACGCTGCGCAGAGGGGTTCGTAGCTGCATTGATACGAGCTGTGCAGTACACGATCCTCTCAAGGGTGGCGCTAGGCCAGATTGGAGTCGCGCTGAGCAGTGAGCCTGCCAGCCCCCGAACGTCTAGCCAACGCCAACCGGTTGTTCCTCGGCCGCACAGGCCACGACCGCCGTAGTAGACGTTGTACGCGTCTACGTACACCCCAATGCGCATCCTCGAAACCTAGCACCAGGGCAGTGCCGCTGATGCCCAGAAGGCATGTACGGCAGTGAGCCGCTTCAACTTTAAGGCGACCGCTGCGTGCCGCTGACTGAAGAGCCAGCAGCGAGCCCAAACCTACGCCTGGCATGGTCGGGCCAGCAGGGAAGAACGAGTGCTCGCCAAGCAGCCCACGGCTGACGATGACCCATCCCTACCTTCATCGCCGGGTGTGCCCTAGCCAAGGCGGCTGCCGGGGGCTCATGTCCACCCGGTGCCCGTGCGGCCAACCTCTGGCCAGCGGGCTGCAAGCCGCGCCCGACCTGAGGGGGTTCTTCCGCGGGTCAAGGCGCATCGGGCTGTGCAGGACCGGCCGATCTTGAAAGCCCTCACCGCCTGGTCCGTCAGACTTTCCCTACACCATCAAGCCCCGCCCTTCCGGGCGGGGAGGAGGGGTCCTTCACTTCCGCATCCCCGCGGAGGCCAGCCGGCCTCCGCCGTGGCGCACTTACGGGGCCATGATCACTCGCGCCAAAGCAGCTCCAGGCCAAAGGCGCTATGCCGGCCACTCGATACGACGCATCCCAAGGGGGTGGCCGTGAGCGAACTCGACGTGTCGGCCTGCGCATCGAGGTCGACTGAGTCGCCAGTGGTCCCCATATTTATCCGAAAATCCTGTGATAGAGCCACTTGATGCCGTCCCATGCCACGTTGGCACTCTTGATTGTTTGCGATAGCCATCCGAAGCCGGCAGCATCCAGCCATTCACAGAGACCGGTGACTGCGCTCTTTGTTTCTCGAACTACGGATCCCTTGGCGCTGGCAGCAGCCCGGAGGAGCCGGCCAAGCTCGGCGTCAGTTAGGTTCTCGATGTTCGCCACAGTCTTCTTTCCCGTCGCTCATCGGTTCGCTCGTCGCTGGCTTTCATGACTTGATCTCGGACCCTCTCAGGGATGAAGTCGAACGGCCCGAAGGCCTTAATGGGATCAAAGATCCAAGCTCTTTTGGTGTCGGAGCAGGATGTGATCATCCCGGAAAAAAGCTCCTGAAGTCCGTATAGGTTGCTTGCGGAGTACGGATACATTTCGACGGTTCGTCCCAGGATCGCTGAAATTTTCACGGAGCGGTCTCGAATAATTTCCGCGATGATTTCCTCTTGATCCTCGCTTGGCAGGTTGAGGCGGTAATTCCAGTCCATTGGATCGGCTAGGTCGATTTGATTTACCCCGAATACGATCTTCTCGTGATGATCGGCCAGGAGTTGCAAGTAACCCTGATCGATTGCAATGGCACGCTGGCGTGCAGCCAACACCCACAGGACGACGTCGCAGCGGCCTAGGTTGCTTTGATACATCTGGAGGTAGTC
Source organism: Streptomyces sp. NPDC030296 (assembly GCF_055572815.1). NCBI lineage: Bacteria > Bacillati > Actinomycetota > Actinomycetes > Kitasatosporales > Streptomycetaceae > Streptomyces > Streptomyces sp. NPDC030296. The sequence goes on along the minus strand of NZ_JBVICQ010000007.1, from coordinate 70,671 downwards.
GGGATCGCGTGCTACGTCCTCCCCGAGCCCCGGTGCGTCAACAATGCGAAGCTTCAGTTGATCTCCAGTGAGCGATGTGGGATTCGCTGTGACATTCAGGTCAACATTGAGGAACTCTTTGGTGCACGCCACTGCGTGACTGATCGGCAAGTGCGTCTTGAACATCGCATTGATCGTCGAGGACTTGCCCGTTCCCGAGGTTCCGATGACGCCGATCGTGGGTGGGTACTCGCGCAGGTAATCCGCCATGGACGTGCTTACTTCATCTGCGATATCCGGAGGGAGCGTGAGCTGCTCCGTGCTCCCTGAAGAGATTTTCGACTTGCTGTGTAGACGCGTCATGGCAACCTCGTGTTGATTGCATAGGAAGCAGTAGGACATGGACGGCGGTAGCCCGTTCCAAATGTCAAGAAGTCACTGCTGTTGGCCTGGACGAGTCAACTCTCAATCTTAGATCACTCCTACACGTCCGGCCACTCGGGGAACCTTCAGTCGGCCTTAGTCGAGTGAGGAGGCCTTCAGAGGGTGATGCACAGTTTGTCTAAAAGGCTGACCGCGAGCGGTGATCTTGGCCAGAGTGATGAGTCGCTATTTGCCGCAGTGCAACTGATCACGAACTCGATCGTCGGATCCGGGCAAGGCTCGACGGACCACAAGCCGCCTCATCGTCTGCATGGCGCGATGCAGCGAAGTTCAGCAACCAAGGTGACCGCGCGTGACCGGGCCCAATCGCTACCGGCCTCGTAACCAGTCCACCAGGCCTAAGCGATCCTCACGCCCGTAGTTCGCATCGAGGAGCGCAACTGGCAAGGGGTCAAGGTAGCGCAAGTATGGTGGCGGCCCTGCCGCTCAGTCTCAACGGCATTCCCATCCGTGGAAGTTCGCGCCCGTTCAAGGCCGTGTCAACCGAGGGTGACACGCAGGATCTGAACGGCCCTGAACTACCAGGAACGGCAACCAGCAGAGCTGGACAGCGTGTTGGGGGCGCCCGCGCACGAGACGGAAGATCGCCGGCTCCCCCCCTCCCGGCTGGAACACCAGCCCTGCCTGGGTCGGGCGCGAGCGTCGGCGCTCACCTTCAGCAGGCCCCTGTCGGCGAACCCAGGTTCGCCGACAGGGGCCTGCTGCTGGACCGACGCAGGGTCACCTTTGTTGCGTCGCACCGCCGTTCTGGTGCCGCGCTCATGCAACCTTAACTTTCCTCGTGATATTTTCACGCCTGTGATTAAGGATGAGGTCGCCCGCATCCGTGATGCCGCGGCGCAACTCTGTGAACCCCTGCACGACGCCTTCGCTTGGGCTGTCCAGCGGCAGCGCAGCCAACTCCCGGAGATGAACGGCCCCGCCTACGGCTGGATCCGCACTCACATGACCCGCGCTCTTGTTCACTCGCGGCTCACATCGGACGCTGACAGCCTCGGCGACTGGAAGCTCAGCGGCAACCATCGTCGTAACGGAGAGCTGTGGCTTACAAACGACGAGTACCGCACCCGACTGCTGCACGGGTTCCGGGATGACCACGTCCCAGCTCCGGGGCCCAACCGTCAGCGCCGGGCCTTCTACCAGAACCGGCCACTGGCGAAGTTTGGCCAGATGACCCTGCTCGGCCCGGAGGACAACGACCTGCTTATCCTCTGGCGTATCGATGCTGAAGGTGCGCCGTTGTTTCGGGTGGTGCGAACGATTGGCACCTGGCGGTTCGGCAAGGAGCAGCTAGTCGATCTTGACTTCCCGCTTCTCACCAGCGCGTCCGACCTGCGCGACCTTCACTTCGAGCCGCAAGATGAAGGTCTGGAACTTGAACTTCCGAACGAGGAGACGAACGATGCCGACGGCACTGGAGGCTTCTCCTGGTGAGCGGCTGCGGACTCTCCGTGACCTTCTTGGGCTCACCGGCGCCGACCTCTATCGCCTGACCAAGATCAGTCAGAGCTGGATCTCACAAGTGGAGACTGGAGCCCGAGAGCCGGCAGAAGACCGGCTCCGCGTCATCGCCGAAGCCACCGACACCCCGATGAGCTTCTTCTACGCAAGGCCGTCTTCCGTGCCGCTGGACTCCTTGCGCTTCCGCAAGATGGCAACTGCTAGCAGGACCGTCACTCGCCGTATTAGTGCGTTCTATGGCGAGGGCTTCCGCGTAACCGAAGAGATCACGGGCCGGGCTCACTACCCGGCTCCGCCTCTCCCGTTCGCCAGTGAGTCGGAGCTGGGTGATGATGACATCGAGGAGCTTGCAGCGCAGACTCGCGTGGCCCTTCGCCTGGCTTCTGACAAGCCGATCCCACACCTGACCCGCGCCCTGGAGCGGTCGGGCATTGCCGTTGCTCCCATCGTGCTACCTGACCCAACGGGTGACTCAGTCAGCCCAACAAACAAGCACTTTGGTGTGTCGTACTGGGCAGGTATCGGGGAAACGGCGCTGATTGCATACTTCCCTGGCCCCCAGGGGGACCGCGACCGGTTCACCCTTGCCCATGAACTCGGGCACCTCGTGCTTCATACCTTCAGGCCTCATGCAGGCGACCCAGAAGGTGAGGCAAACCGGTTCGCGGGCGCCTTCCTCGTGCCGTACGAGCGGGCGCGAGAGGAGATGACAGACCGCCTGACACTGGAGGGCTTCGCCCGCCGCAAACAGGCCTGGGGCGTGTCTATCCAAGCCCTCATCCTTCGTGGCGCTGCTGTAGGCAACATCGGTGAGAGCCGTAAACGTTCGCTGTATGTGCAGCTGACTCAGCGAGGCTGGCGTAAGGAGGAGCCTGTATCAGTCGGCCAAGAGGACCCCTTGCTCCTGTTCAGCCTGCTGCAGCGCATGTATGGAGACAGGCCGTACCTGCCTGCCTCGGACGAGCTGGCGATCCAGCCCGCGGTTTTGCGCTCCATTGCCCCGCAGCCGGTCAGCAAGAGGCCTGCCGCTGAAGCGTCGTTGCCTCGTCCTGACGGAAAGGTTCTGAACTTCACTCAGCGTGCCATACAGTCGTCGGCAACTCCCCGAAGGGCGGCGCAGTAGAGACGTGGTGGCCGACTAGCTCCCTTCGGACCCACGTGACTAGCCTGAGTCGATTTGCGCTCCTGGAGTCTGGCCAACCTGTGGCCAGGCTCCCGCCTCCATACTTGTCGTTCGATCTGAAAGCCCAGGTCAGGATGTGAGAGCTAGTGCGTGCTCGGCGGTCTTGAAAACCGTCGTGGCGCGAGTCACCGTGGGTTCAAATCCCACACCCACCGCATGGCGAAACGGCCCCTGACCAGGCAATCGGTCAGGGGCCGTCGTCGTGCCCGGTTCCCGCTCAGCACCGTGGTACCCCGCGGCTACCCGCTGGATCGGGCACGGTCGGGGCACGAGCATCTTGTGATCCGTAGCTCTACGGATGTCGGTCATGATGGTCATCCATGATGCTGCGCGGCCTTCAACGACCACTATTGGGCGCGGGTGGTTGCTGTGGGCGCTGTACCTCGCTGCCGTCTCGATTCCTGACCCCGTCAGTTGACGGCTGCCTGGACCGCTACGCGCCGGGAGCCCGGTACTGAACTTGCCCGGCTTTGCGCAGGGCCTCCATGGTTTCGTCGACGGTCAGGAGAACGGTCGTCTCGAACGAGTTGAGCGCGCCGCCTCCGCTGATCGCCAAGGCGACCGCGGCCATGGAGACGTTGTCCGGGGCCTCCCACAGGTTGTAGCCGTCGCGGGTGCCGAACGCGTACCAGAAGCCGTGGAGCTTGCCGCCGACGGACTCGATGTACGACTGAGCGGCCTTGGCGCGGTCCTCGGGGTGGCCGATGAGTCTCGCCCAGGTCTCCGGCGTGTAGCTGAACCTCGATAGATAGAGCGGCATCATGTCTCCCTTTCGTCCCGACTAGGGATGCCCCTGCGGGATGGGACCCGCCTCCGAGGTCATCCGCTTATCCCCCGAACGGCGGGGGTGATGACTGCCGGTCGCGGGTGTGGTGGGCGGCATTGGGCTCGCGACCTGGCTGGTCTTCGGGGCTCCCATGACCGGGACGGGGGCATGCGGTTGGTGCGGCATGGCTTGGCGTTGGCGTCTCTCGGCGCGGTCAACGGCGGTGCCTGGCTGATGTTTCCGGCAGGGAGGACGATGCGTCCGATGTGGTGGCCGGCTGAGGGCGGGGCGGGGAGCGGGTCGGTCGGTGGGGCAGTCAGCGGCTGTGCCGGGCCGCGTACACGTCCAGGGGTTCCAGCGCGCCCCACGCCTGGTCGAAGCTGTCCGCGAAGTACCGCAGGAAGGCGGGGCCTTCGACGCTGAAGCCCGTCAGTTGTTGGCGGCCGGCGCCGGAGAAGGACAGGAACGTGACGGAGTCGTCCACGAGGCCGGTGTTGTGCCAGGCGCAGGAGGCGGTCCAGGGCATGACGCGCGCCTCGTAGGCGTAGATGTCCGCCGTCTCCTTCTGGTGGTCGAGCAGCCACTGCAAGTACGCCGGCTCCGGTGTGCTGTCGCGCTCGGGGACGCCGATGATGCGCCGGGCGCTGGCGCCCTCACCGGAGTGGTCCCGGGCCCAGTCCAGCACCGTGCTGTAGTACTCGGCCACTTCCGGTGCTCCCCAGTGGCTGGGCGGGTGCCGTCGGACGTAGGTGAGCCGGATCTCGCGGCGGGCCGCCCGGATGCGCGCGGCGGAGGCGCGGTAGAAGGACGACGGGTCCGGGTAGCGCACCATCTCCGCCCTCAGCGCCTCCACCGGTTCCTCGGGGCCCTCCCGCTTGAGCCTGTCCAGCTCCGTCCTGGCCTCGCGCCACAGGGACTGCCACTGGCTCCACTCCCCGTCCAGCGCGGCGACCAGGCGGCGGGTGACCGTCTCGCCGGGCAGACGGCGTCCGTTGAGGGCCTCGGAGACCGTCGACGGACTGCACTGGGCCCGCGCGGCGATCGTCGTGACCTGCGGGGTGCCCGCAGTGATCCGCAGCCGGCTCAGCTCCGCCGCGAAGCGGCGCACGGCCGGCGGCACACCGCCCGCGTGGACGTTCATCGTTCCCCCTGAGGGCGTCGCCCGGTCCGGTGACCGTCATCCGGTCCGGTGACCGTCATCCGGTCCGGTGACCGTCATCCGGTCCGGTGACGGCGATCGGCTCCGACGCCTGTGATCGGTCTACGACTGTGATCGGTCTACGACTGTGATCGTCCCACTCTCTCCCGTGCGGCCGCCGAACTTCGCCGAATCCCGCCGAAGAAGCCCGAACTCCGCCGACGCTTCCAGGACTTTCGGGCTCTGCCGGAATCCCTGGACCGCGTGGAGCGGCGCCTGGTCAACTGGCCGACATCTCAAGCCGAGGATCGGAAGAGGAAGGTGACCGCACATGCCGATCGACCTCAGGATGTCACTGCGCCGCCACTACACGACGTTTCTCGCCGTGCTCGTGACCGGGATCGTTCTGATCCTGGCGGTCAACGACACCGCGCGCACCCTGGACGTCTACCTGAACTGCCTGATGAGCGTGGCAGGCATGATCGCCGCCTATGTGCTCTCGCCGCCGGACCCCTCCCGCCCGGCCGACCGTGATGAACGGCCCGGCGCGACGGGGGACGAGGCGCGGTGATTACGGCGGCGTGGCCGGGAGCCGGGGCGGCGCGCCGGGAGCCGGGTTCCGGGTCCGGATCACCGGCGCCCTGCCGCACACCGGGCACACCAGGCACGCCGTGAACGGCCCCCTGACCACGTCGGATGGCCAGGGGCCCTTCTTCTGCGCGGTGGGCGCTAGGCCGCCTTGGGGGGCCGAGCCGACCGGGTCGGCCGGGCAACGGGGCTCGGGGCCGTGGCCGGGTCCTGTGCGTCCTCGGGCCAGTAGGGCTCGTCCTCTCCGAAGTCCGGGGCCCGGAACGGGTCGGTCGTCGGAGGCGGCGATACCGCGGTCGGACGGCTGGGCTGCCCTTCCAGGGCGGAGAACAGCGACGTCGGGTCGATGAGAGGTCTGCCTTTCGTTACAGGCCCCTGAGGGGACCTGGTGTGCCGTGACCGGGCACAGCGGTTCTACAGCTTGGTCATCTTGGCGTACGGGCTCGAGATCCGCACCTGCGCCGAGCCGAAATCGACGAGCGCCGCGATTCCGTCCTCGATGCCGACCACCCGGCCGAGTCCGTACACGTCGTGCGTGACCTGGTCGCCCAGGGCGAAGTGCTTGGGAGCCGGTGCGACCGGGGCCTTGAACGGGCTGGTGGGCAAATGACGCTTCGGTGCCGCGGGCTTTGTCATGGCTCAGTATGAGCCTACGCGTCTCCGGCCCGCTGTGGCCGTCGGCACATATCTCTCGGGAAAACCGTGTTATTCCGGGCACCACGGGAGATCAGCCGACGCCGTCGTATCGCACAAGCCCGTGGGCTCACACAGAGCCGCGCCGGGCGAGCGTACGGGGGCTTGGCCGCTCGCCGGTGTGCGTCCGCACGCTCTGCCGGGCGCAACCCGGTGCTGGAACGATCCCCGTGCCGGTACCGGCGAGAAATCAGCTGAAGGGGGCCTGGCATGGCTGTGGTGTTGTCGATGCACTGGGCGGGGGTCACGCCGGAGCAGTACGACACGGTGCGGGACGCGGTCGGGTGGGAGGAGGTGCCGGCGGTCGGCGGGCAGATGCATGTGGCCTGGTTCGACGACCAGGGGTTCCATGTGACGGATGTGTGGGACTCCCAGGAGGCGTTCGAGGCGTTCTTCGGCGAGCGGCTCGCGCCCGCGATCCAGAAGGCCGGCCTCACGGGGTCGCCCGAGATCGTTTTCAGCCCGCTGCACCGACGGTTCGTCGCGCCGGGCGTCAGCGGTACGGGGTGAGCGGTACGGGATGAGCGGTAGGCGATGAGCACCCGCGCGTTCCGGTGAACGCGCGGCTGGAAGGGGTGTCCCGGTGTGTGGGGCGCCCCTTCGTCTCCGGATGCGGGGCGGAGGACGGGCGCTGATTCTGGAGGGGACGGCGAACAGCGGAAGGAGCCGCGATGTCTGTGATCGACAAGCTCAAGCACATGCTGAAGGGCCACGAGGGACAGGCCGGCAAGGGCGTCGACCGTGCCGGTGACTTCGTCGACGAGAAGACCCAGGGCAAGCACAGGCGTCACGTCGACACCGCTCAGGACCGGCTCAAGCGGCAGATGGGCACGGACCAGACAGGCCGGACGGACCCGGGCGGCCGGGAAGAGCCCCCTCTTCGGTAGGTGGCATAGGCCACGCGGCCGAGGGTCAGTGGGGGCGCCTCGGGCAGGCCACATGGCATCTACCCGGTTGCTACGAGTGCTCTGGCCCCCCCATCCCTCCTTACCCCCTCCGCCCCGACATCCGAGCCGCCGACGCCACCGTCGAGCGGGCCTCGCGTTCCGTGAGGCCCGTGTGGATCGCGGCGTCTATGAGGGCGTTCGCGAGGTCGGGGCCGAGGCCGTTCTCGTAGGCGCGGCAGGCGGCCCAGAAGAGGCGGGTGTTGCGTTGCCCTTCGTGGGCGGTGAGGACGAAGTGGATCAATCCGTGGCCGTGGTCGTGGCCCCGGGCACCACCACGGCCACGGCCTTCTCCGTGGCCACGGTCGTCAGCCGCGGGGATCCCGCCGCCCTCGTCGAAGCCAGGGCCACGGCCCGGCCCCAGACCCCTGCCGCCCGGCCCGCCGGCCGCGCCTCCCCGCGCTCGGGGGCTCCTGACCGGCGGCAGCAGCAGCCGCAGCAGCGCTGAAGGGCAGGGGGCCGGCGGGAGGTGGCCCGTTCCCGGGACCGTGCCGTACACGCCGCGGTCCGTGCGGGACCCGGGGCCGACCAGGTAGCCGCCGGCGCCCCTGATGTCGATACCGGGGGCGAGACGGCTCGCCGAGTTCGGCACCACCACGTCGGGCGGGCCGGTGAGCCACAGGTGGCGGCCTCCGCTGGGGGTCAGGATCACGACCGTGTCCGGGATCGTGAAGAGGTGGCGCAGAGCCAGTTCACGGAGGGCCGCGGAGGAATCCGTACCGGATTTGGTGTCGAGGTCGACGCCGATCAGATGGTGGGGGTGGAGACCGCACGCGATGCCGTAGCCGGTGGCCCAGGGCGCGGCGGCGAAGAGCGCGCGGACGCGGCGGGGATCGGTGGAGGCGTCGTACACGCCGTGGCCGAAGCGGCCGCATTCGCCGTGGCAGGGGGTGGGGGTCGGGTCGTCACGGTGAGGTGAGCGCAGGGCCGGGAGTTTCGAGCGGGACAGGGGGATCACCGCCAGTCCGCGTTCGGCGGCGGAGAGGGCGTGTGCCAGGGCCAGGGTGGTGGCCTGCCGGTCCATGGTGGCCATGCCTCTATATTCGTACGTACGTTCGATAAAGGGAAGGGGGTCCGGGCGGGGTTTCGGGTGTCCGGTCATCCCCGCAACGGCTCCGGCTTCACGGCCATCGAGCAGGACAACGCCGTCGTCGGCTTCACCGCCATCTGGTGAGCCGGCGGGGGTGGCGGATCCGGCCGCGTGGCTCAGGGGTCGCCGCCCCCGGGTGTGGGACATGTTCGTGGGGTGTGTGCGCCTGTGCGGCGGTACTTCGGTGCCGCCGCACAGGCGTTTGACGTGATGGACCGATGCGGCCGGATCTGCGGGGTGCTTCCATGTCGCCACGCAGCTGGATCGGTGCGGAGCCACCTCGCAGCAGCGTCGGCGTATTGACAGTTCCCCCACCCCTTCCTTCAATCTGACGGATAGTCAGAAACCTCCGGAGGGGGCCGTGGCGTGGTGGTCGAGGATCTGTCCGTGCGACTCAAGGTCTACGAGGGGCGCCCCGCCGTACGCGGTGGTCTCGGCAAGGACCCCGTCAACTCGCCCATGATCCGGCACTGGTGCGAGGCCATGGGTGACACCAACCCCGCGTACACCGGACCCGACGCGATCGCGCCGCCCACCATGCTCCAGGTGTGGACGATGGGCGGGCTGAGCGGACACGAGACGCGTTCACCGGCGTACGAGGAACTCCTCGCCCTCCTCGACGGCGCCGGGTACACCTCCGTCGTCGCCACCGACTGCGAGCAGGAGTACCTGCGGGTGCTGCGCCCCGGGGACGAGATCACCTTCGACTCGGTCATCGAGTCGGTGTCCGACCGGAAGACCACCAAACTCGGCACCGGGTACTTCGTCACCACCCGCATGGACGTCCGCGTCGGCGACGAACTCGCCGGCACCCATCGCTTCCGGATCCTCAAGTACGCGCCGCGCGCCGCGGTCCCGCCACAGGACCCGGCCCCGCGCCGCCCCCGCCCCGTCGTCAACCGCGACAACGCCGGCTTCTGGGAGGGCGTCGCACGGCACCGCCTCCTCATCCAGCGCTGCACCGGATGCGGCGCGCTGCGTTTCCCCTGGCTGCCGGGGTGCAACGCGTGCGGCTCGCCCGCGTGGGACACCGTCGAGGCGAGCGGCGAGGGCACCGTCCACTCGTACGTCGTCATGCACCACCCGCCCTTCCCGGCCTTCGATCCCCCCTACGCCGTCGGGCTGATCGAGCTCGCCGAGGGCGTACGGATGGTCAGCAACGTCATCGGGGTGCCGTACGACAAGGTGCGCATCGGCATGCCCGTACGGCTCGCGTTCGTGCGGTACGACGAGGAGTTGGAGTTGCCCGTGTTCCGTGCGGAGGAAGGGGCGCGGCCATGAGGGCCGGGGACGGGCTTCCTCCGCTGCGGATCCCGATCACGCGGACCCTCGTGGTCGCCGGAGCCATCGCCTCGCGCGACTACCAGGACGTGCACCACGATCCGGAGCTGGCGCGGCGGCGCGGATCGCCCGACGTCTTCATGAACATCCTGACGACGAACGGGCTGGTCGGACGGTACGTCACCGACTGCTTCGGCCCGCGTGCCGTCCTCCGCAGGGTCGCCATCCGGCTCGGCGCGCCCAACTATCCCGGCGACACGATGGTGTTGGCGGGCACGGTCGAGGAGGTCGACGGGGACACGGCCACCGTGAAGGTCGTGGGGGACAACGGCATCGGCCGACATGTCACGGGGACGGTCACCGTCACCGTCCCGGCGGAGGGCGTCGTATGAGTGTGCGGGCGAAGGACCGGCTCGGCGGGCGGGCCGCCGTCGTCGGGATCGGGGCGACCGACTTCTCCAAGGACTCGGGGCGCAGTGAGCTGCGGCTGGCCGTGGAGGCGGTGCGGGCCGCGCTGGACGACGCGGGACTGACGCCCGCGGACGTGGACGGGATGGTGACGTTCACGATGGACACGAGCCCGGAGATCACGGTCGCGCAGGCCGCCGGCATCGGGGAGCTGTCCTTCTTCTCCCGCGTCCACTACGGCGGCGGGGCGGCGTGCGCGACGGTGCAGCAGGCGGCGCTCGCCGTCGCGATGGGCGTCGCGGAGGTCGTGGTCTGCTACCGGGCGTTCAACGAGCGGTCGGGGCGGCGGTTCGGGGCCGGCGTGCGGCACCGCGAGCCGTCGGCGGAGGGGACGGCACTCGGCTGGACCCTGCCGTTCGGGCTGCTCACCCCCGCGTCCTGGGTGGCGATGGCGGCGCAGCGGTACCTCCACACGTACGCGCTGACCCCGGAGGCGTTCGGGCACGTGGCGGTGGTGGACCGCAAGTACGCGGCCACGAATCCGGCGGCGTACTTCCACGGGCGCCCCATCACGCTCGCCGAGCACGCGGCCTCCCGGTGGATCGTCGAGCCGCTGCGGCTGCTGGACTGCTGCCAGGAGACGGACGGCGGCCAGGCCCTCGTCGTGACGTCGGTGGAACGGGCGCGGGACCTGCCGAACCCGCCCGCGGTGATCGTCGCCGCCGCCCAGGGAGCCGGCCGGGCCCAGGAGCAGATGACGAGCTTCTACGGCAGCGATCTGACGGGGCTGCCCGAGATGGGCGTCGTCGCGCGCCAGCTGTGGCGGACCTCCGGGCTCGGGCCGGGCGACATCGACGTGGGCATCCTCTACGACCACTTCACGCCGTTCGTGCTGATGCAGCTGGAGGAGTTCGGGTTCTGCGCGGCCGGGGAGGCGGCCGGGTTCGTCGCGGAGGAACGGCTCCCGCTGAACACGCACGGTGGCCAGCTCGGCGAGGCGTACCTGCACGGCATGAACGGCATCGCGGAGGCGGTACGGCAGCTGCGGGGCACCGCGGTCAACCAGATGGCCGGCACGGAACACGTCCTGGTCACCGCGGGCACCGGAGTACCGACCTCGGGCCTGGTGCTGGGCACGGACGGGTGAGGGCGGCGAGGACCCCGTACCCGTACGGCCGGACAGGCGTTCCTCAGGGAGGCACCCTCAGTGGATGGGGGCCGTTCATCCACCTCCAGTAGGTGGGGTCTGCCCCACTCCTACAACCTGAGGGGGATTCGTCTTCGGGACCTGCGGCCGATCCGCCGGGGCGGGCCCGCTCCTAGCGTGGAGCCATGACCACACTCGTCTGCACCAGCGCTTCGAACGCCGCTGCACCGGCGACGCGGACCCTGCCGAACCCGCCGCTGGTGACCCTGTCGTACCCGTCGTTCTCGGCGTACGTGAAGGCCCGTCAGCCGCTGCTGCTGCGGACCGCCCGGTCGCTGACGGCGAACCCGAGCGACGCCGAGGATCTGCTGCAGACCGCGCTGGCCAAGACGTACGTCGCCTGGGAGCGGATCGAGGACCACCGGGCGCTCGACGGGTATGTGCGGCGGGCGCTGCTGAACACGCGGACGTCCCAGTGGCGCAAGCGCAAGGTGGACGAGTTCGCGTGCGACGAGCTGCCCGAGCCGGACGGCGTCCACACGTCGGACCCGGCGGAACAGCAGGCGCTGCACGACGCGATGTGGCGGGCGATCATGAAGTTGCCGGCCCGCCAGCGGGCGATGGTGGTCCTCAGGTACTACGAGGATCTCAGCGAGGTGCAGACGGCCGAGGTCCTCGGGGTCTCGGTGGGCACGGTGAAGTCCGCGGTGTCGCGTGCGCTCAGCAAACTCCGCGAGGACCCGGAACTGGAACCCGTCCGCTAGCCCGGTCGTTGGCCTGACATGCGGCTGCGATCAAGCTCCTCAGGTAACGCTCTCTGATCGATCATCCCGGCACCTAGTGACATACCGCGCGGTATGTGAGCAGAATCAGCGCAACCGTTACCACCGCGTAGGCAGAGCCGCCCCGGGAGGACGCCGTGCTGAGCACCATGCAGGACGTACCGCTGTTGATCTCCAGGATCCTGACCCACGGACAGGTCATCCACGGGACGTCGCAGGTGATCACATGGACCGGCGAGGGGGAACCCGACCGCCGCTCCTACGCCGAGATCGGCGCCCGTACCGCCCAGCTGGCCCACGCCCTCCGTGAGGACCTCGGCGTCGAGGGCGACGAGCGGGTCGCGACCCTCATGTGGAACAACGCGGAGCACGTCGAGGCGTACTTCGCGATCCCCTCCATGGGAGCCGTCCTCCACACCCTGAACCTGCGGCTGCCCCCCGAGCAGCTCGCCTGGATCGTCAACCACGCCGCGGACCGGGTGATCATCGCCAACGGCTCGCTGCTCCCCCTCCTCGCGCCGCTCCTCCCGCACCTCAAGCCGGTGGAGCACGTCGTCGTCTCCGGCCCCGGCGACCGGTCGCTGCTCGCCGGAGCGAGCGTCCAGGTGCACGAGTACGAGGACCTGATCGCCGGCAAGCCGACCACGTACGACTGGCCCGAGCTGGACGAGCGCTCCGCCGCGGCCATGTGCTACACCTCCGGCACCACCGGCGACCCCAAGGGCGTCGTCTACTCCCACCGCTCGATCTACCTGCACTCCATGCAGGTCAACATGGCCCAGTCCATGGGCCTGACGGACGCGGACCTCTCCCTCGTCGTCGTCCCGCAGTTCCATGTGAACGCCTGGGGCCTGCCCCACGCGACGTTCATGACCGGCGTCAACATGCTGATGCCGGACAGGTTCCTGCAGCCCGCCCCGCTCGCCGAGATGATCGAGACGCAGAAGCCGACCCACGCCGCCGCCGTCCCCACCATCTGGCAGGGCCTGCTCGCCGAACTGAGCGCCCGCCCGCGTGAGGTCTCCTCCCTCACCCAGGTCACCATCGGCGGCTCCGCCTGCCCGCCCTCCCTCATGCAGGCCTTCGACAAGCTGGGCATGCGCGTCTGTCACGCCTGGGGCATGACGGAGACCTCCCCGCTGGGCACCATCGCCCGGCCGCCGGCCCATGTCGAGGCCGGCTCGGACGAGGAGCTCGCGTACCGCCTCACCCAGGGCCGCTTCCCCGCCTCCGTGGAGGCCCGCCTCACCGGCCCCGGCGGCGAGCGGCTCCCCTGGGACGGCGAGTCCGCCGGTGAGCTGGAGGTCCGCGGCCCCTGGATCGCGGGCGCCTACTACGGCGGCCAGGGCGCCGAGCACCTCCGGCCCGAGGACAAGTTCAGCGAGGACGGCTGGCTGAAGACGGGCGACGTCGGCACGATCAGCCCGGACGGCTTCCTCACCCTCACCGACCGCGCCAAGGACGTCATCAAGTCCGGCGGCGAGTGGATCTCCTCGGTCGAGCTGGAGAACGCCCTCATGGCCCACCCGGACGTCGCCGAGGCCGCCGTCGTCGCCGTGCCGGACGAGAAGTGGGGCGAGCGCCCGCTGGCCACCGTCGTGCTGAAGGACGGCGCGAGCACGGACTTCGCGGCGCTGCGGTCCTTCCTCGCGGAGGAGGGCCACATCGCCAAGTGGCAGCTCCCGGAGCGCTGGACGATCATCGAGTCCGTCCCGAAGACGAGCGTCGGAAAGTTCGACAAGAAGGTGCTGCGCAGGCAGTACGCGGACGGTCAGCTGGACGTGACGCAGATCTGACGGACGTGACGCTGATCTGAGGGTCCGGCGTCTGGCCGGCTGAGAAGAGCTGTACGACTTGGGGCACTGTTTCACGTGAAACAGTGCCCCAAGTGCTGTTGTCGGGCCTCAGCCCGTGTGCCGACGGCCTCAGGTCGTGCTGGGGCGACCTCAGTTCGTGCCGATGCGGGCCAGGAGGTCCACGATGCGGGTCTGGACGTCCGGGCTCGTCGAGCGTTCGGCGAGGAACAGGACGGTCTCGCCCGAGGCCAGGCGCGGGAGTTCGGCCTGATCGACGGCGGCGGTGTAGACGACGAGCGGGGTGCGGTTCAACTGCCCGTTGGTCCGCAGCCAGTCGATGATCCCGGCCTGGTGCCGGTGGACCTGGAGCAGATCCATCACCACGAGGTTGGGGCGCATCTGCGCGGCGAGGGTGACGGCGTCCGCGTCGGACGCGGCCCGCGCGACCTGCATGCCCCGCCGTTCCAGCGTGGCGGTCAGGGCGAGCGCGATCTCCGCGTGCTCCTCGATCAGCAGCACCCTCGGCGGATGCTGCTCGGAGTCACGCGGCGCGAGCGCCTTCAGCAGGATGGCCGGGTCGGCCCCGTACGCCGCGTCACGTGTCGCCTGGCCGAGCCCCGCCGTGACGAGCACGGGCACCTCGGCGGCCACCGCGGCCTGGCGCAGCGACTGAAGGGCCGTACGCGTGATGGGACCGGTGAGCGGGTCGACGAAAAGGGCGGCCGGATACGCGGCGATCTGTGCGTCGACGTCCTCACGCGAGTTCACGATGACGGGGCGGTAGCCGCGCTCGCTGAGCGCCTGGTGCGTGGGCACGTCCGGAGCGGGCCACACGAGCAGTCGGCGAGGGTTGTCCAGCGGCTCCGGCGGCAACTCGTCGTCCATCGGCTGCGGCTGGGGCCGGTCGGGAACCTCCACCGCCCCGCCGGGCCCGTCCAGCGGCTCGGGCCCTTCGTCCGCGTTCTCGTCCGGGGCCCCTATGGCGTACGAGCGCCCGGCCCCGTCCGTGTTGCCCACCAGCCGGGACTGCCCGGCGAGCGACGGCTGTGGCGGCAGGGGCACCTGTCCGGCGAGCGAGGCGTGCGGCGGCAGCGGCACCTGCCCGGCCAGTGAGGACTGGCCCGGCTGAGCGGGCAGCGGGGTCTGCCCACTGCCGTTGCCCTTGGCCTGCCCGGGCTGCGGGTGGGGGCGCGCGGCAGACTCGGAGCGGTCACCGCCGGGTTCGGGCGGCGTACCGAGCTTGCGTCGCCGACCGGAACCGCCGGGCTGGTTCGGGGCCGGGGTGGACCCCGGCTGCGGCCGGCCCTGCGCCTGGGGGGCGCCCTGGCGGGCGAACGGTACCCCCTGGCCCAGCGTCCGCACGCTGATCGCCCGCCCCTGCGTCGAGTTGGGGTCGAGCGAGGCGACGGGCCCGGCGGTCGGCGCGGCCTCGGCGGGCAGCGGCTGCGCGGCACGCGGCTGCCGCACGGCACGCTCCGGCGGCAGCGGGGTCCCCGACGACGGCGTCGACTGCGGAGGCAACGGAGCCTGCGCACCGGCCACGGGGACACCGACGCCGGAGGAGTCGTGACCGGGGTCGGGCCAGGACTGGGGCTGCGCCTGCGGCGTGGCTTGGGCGGGCTGACCGGCGCCGGGCACGCCCTGGGCGGGCCCCGGCTGGGGGGCAGCCTGAGCACCTTGCGCGGGCGCGGGCTGGCCGGGCGCGGCGACCTGCTGGGGAACGCCCTGGGCCGGTACGGCAGCGGCCTGCGCGGCCACCCCGGGGGCACCCTGGCCGGGCACGGGCTGCGCGCTCGCACCGGGAGCGCCGACGGGCTGACCGGGGGCCGGTGCCGCGGCACCCACGGGCTGGCCGGGGGCGGCGGCCTGGGCGGGCATCTGCTGAGCCGGACCGGCGACACCCTGCGGCGGTGCGGCGGGGCCCTGCGCGGCGGTGGCCTGCGCGGCAGCCCCGGGAACACCCTGGGCGGGCACCGGCTGTGGGGCGCCCGGCAGACCCTGAGCGGGAATGGGCTGACCGGGAGCCGCGGCCTGTGCCGGGGCGGCCGCCATGGGCACACCCTGGGCGGGGACGGGCTGCGGCGCCGGGACGCCCTGTGCGGGTACCGGCTGTGGTGCTGCGGCACCCTGTGCGGGCACCGGCTGGCCGGGCACCATCTGCGGAGGGATGCCCTGACCCGGCGGAACCTGGGCAGGCACCGGCTGCTGCCCGGCGGTGACCTGTGCCCCGGCGTCGCCCTGCTGTGCGGCGGGGCGGACGGCGCGGCGGCGGCCGGTCGGCGCGGGCAGGGGATGCGGCTGCGGCGGGGTGTGATCGTCTGCCGGGTTGTGCAGCGCGGCGTCGTGGCGCCCGTCGTCCGCACCACCGGTGGGAGCCCCCGGCAGCTGACCGGCGACGACCGCCTGGCCGACCCCGGGCGCCTGCGCGGGATCGGCCACCGGTACGGCACCCTGCGCGGCGGCGACACCGGGCACCCCGGCGACCTGGACCTGCGGCGGAGCCTGCACCTGGCCTTGGACCTGCGGCTGCGGCTGGGCCGCCTCACCCGTTGCCCGGACCTGACCCTGAGCAAGGGGCTGGGCGAGCCCGGCGGGCAGCCCGGCGGCAGGCACAGGACCGGCAGCCGGCACGGGGCCTGCGGCGGGAACGGGGCCCCCGGCGGGCACCATGCCCCCAGGCGGCACGGGCCCCGGCAACGGCTGCCCGGGCGACACCGGACCTGCCCCCGGAATCGGCTGCCCGGCGGGCACGGGCCCAGCGGCAGGGACCGGCCCCCCGCCAGGTGCGGCCCCAGTCATCGGCACAGGCCCACCAGCGGGTGCGGCCCCACCAGGCGGTACGACCCCTCCGGCAGGCAGCGCGCCTCCTCCGGGCAGCGCGGCCCCACCGGCGGGCACCCCGGCCACAGCGGCTCCCTGGCCGCCCTCACCGTCGTACGCCTCTGCTCCCGGAGTCCCCGGCCCGCCCGGGGCCGCGGGCACCGGCACCGGACCGAGCCCGGCGTTCTGCGCGTACTCGGGGCCGCGGTCGGCCTCGGCCGGCGGCAGCGCGAAGACGGCCCGCCCGGCGGGCTCGGCGGCGGCCCGCTCCTCCGCCTTGGCCAGCGCACGACGACGGCGCCCGGTGGGCTGGCCCTCGCTCGTGTCACCGGTCGCGGCGTCGGGCGAGGGGGTCGTGGCCGGGCCGGCGGGCAGCGCGGGCGGCAGCGCGTTCTGCGCGGCGGGCTCGCGGCGCGCCCGCCGTCCGCTGGGCGCGGGCACGCCCTGCGGCGGCACGGTCCCGCCGAGCCCGGAGGCGGCGGCAGCGGTACCGGCGGCGTGCTCGGCCGCCGTGACGACCGCGCCCTCGGCCGCGACGGCCTCTCCGGAACCGTCGGCCGCGGCTGCCCGGCCGCGCCGTCGTCCGGTGCCCTCGGCCTCGTCGGTGCCGCTCTGCGCGGGCACGGGCGCCTCGGCGGGGGGACCGCCCGCGACGTCCTCGGCCCGGCGCCGACGACGCCCGGTGGGAGGCGCGGCGGACGCGGCCTCCGCCTCGGGGACGTCGTCGCTCTCCAGGAACGCGTCCACGGACGAGCGCCGGGCCCGACGCCGACCACCACCGGCTCCACCGTCGGCGTGCTCGGGCAACGAGACCTCGGCACCGGCGGCCACGGGACCGGCGTCGGCAGGAGACTCCGCGGGGAGCGCGGCCTCGTCGACGGCCACGACCGGCGCCTGCGCGGGAACCGTGCCCGCGCCGCCCCCGAGCGGTACCTCCAGCACGTACGCGCTGCCGCTCATCCCCGGTACCTCGTGCGTCTGCAGCACACCGCCGTGCGCACGCACGATCCCCTGGACGATCGGCTGGTGCACCGGGTCTCCCCCGGCGTAGGGGCCGCGCACCTCGATCCGTACGACCTCGCCGCGCTGCGCCGCCGCCACGACGACGGTGTTGTCCATGTAGCCGCCGACGGACATGGGCGCGTTGCCGGTCGCGTCGACACCGGCGACGTCCGCGATCAGATGCGCGAGCGCGGTCGCGAGCCGGGCCTGGTCGACCTCGGCCTCGATGGGCGGCGCGTGCACGGCGAACTGCACCCGCCCCGGCCCGACCAGCTCCACGGCACCGTCGACACCGGCGGCGACGACCGCGTCGAGCATGACCGTCGTACGGACGAGGCCGTCCTCACCGGCGTCGATCCGCTGGTACCCGAGCACGTTGTCGATCAGCGTGGTGATCCGCGAGTACCCGGCGGTGAGGTGGTGGAGGACCTGGTTGGCCTCGGGCCACAGCTGACCTGCGTCGTCGGCGGCGAGGGTGCCCAGTTCGCTGCGGAGCTGGTCGAGGGGGCCGCGCAGGGAGGTGCCCAGCACGGCGAGCAGCTGCTCGTGCCGCGCGGCCAGGGCCTCGTAGCGGTCCTTCTCCCGCTCGCCGAGCGCGGCGTACCGCTCGTCACCGGCGGCGAGTTCCTCGGCGTGCTTCTCGCGCAGCTCGGCGAGTTCGGCGGTGTGCTGCTCCCGCACGCCCTCCAGTTCCTCGGCGTGCTCCTCGGCGAGCTGCTTCAGCTCCTCCGCGTGCCGCTCGGCCTCGGCGGTCTTCTCCTCGGCGAGCTGGTCGTAGGGCCGCCGGTCGGTGAACGTCATCACGGCCCCGACGAGCTGGTCCCCGTCGCGCACCGGCGCGGTCGTCAGGTCGACCGACACCTTGTCGCCGCTCTTGGACCACAGGACCTGCCCCCGCACCCGGTGCTTGCGCCCGGACCGCAGGGTGTCGGCGAGCGGGGACTCGCCGTACGGGAAGGGGGAGCCGTCCTCGCGGGAGTGCAGGACGAGCGTGTGCAGCTCGCGCCCGCCGAGATCGCTGGCCCGGTAACCCAGTATCTGGGCGGCGGCCGGGTTCACCAGGACGATCCGCCCGTCGGTGTCCGTCCCGACGACGCCCTCGGCCGCGGCCCGCAGGATCATCTCGGTCTGGCGTTGCGAACGTGCGAGTTCGGCCTCGGTGTCGACGGTGCCGGAGAGGTCGCGCACGACCAGCATGAGCAGCTCGTCATTGGCGTAGCCGTAACCGTCGTAGGCCTGCTGCCCGTTCTCCAGATTCGCGCTTGTGACCTCGACCGGGAACTCGCTGCCGTCGGTCCGGCGGGCGGTCATGCGGGTCGGCTTGGTCCGCCCGGTCGGGTCCATGGTGTCGGGCCGGCGCATCGACCCCGGAATCAGCCGGGAGTCGAACTCGGGGAGAAGATCCAGCAGCCCGCGCCCCACCAGGGCGGTACCCGGGGCCTCGAAGGCCTCCAGGGCGATGGTGTTCGCGTTGACGACGGTCCCATTGGCGTTGACCAGCACCAACGCGTCGGGCAGCGCGTCCAGTATGGCTGCGAGGCGAGCAGCGCCTCGGGATGGCCTGCTGCTCACGAGACGCTTCCTCCCTGTTACCGCACCTTGCCGACCGCCTGGGCCATCTTGCCAACCGGCCCGCAACGTGTCACGCGAGGGAGTCTACGGGCAGAGGTTGCGCTCGCGACGCCGGATGAGAGGGAGGTCGCACACCGAACATACGGAGATGCCGTGACCGTGTGTTTTGCCGAACAACACGCCTCGCGGCACATATGTACGGCGCCTACGACCCCCACTCGGGCTTATGGGCATATGCCGTCGGAGTTATCGGGGAGAGGGGAGAGGAGGGGGCGGGCGGGGGCGGTGCCGTCGGCCCGGGGGCGGTGCCGTCGGTTTGTGGGTGGGGGGAGCGCCGTGATGGGGAAGGTGGCGTTACTTGCGGAGGTCGGGGAGTACGGGGACCAGCGCGTCCCAGCGGGCGATCTCACAGCCGTTGCCGCGGTCGTAGCGGGCGTCGACCGGGCGACCGGCCCAGGTCCCCGTCACGTGGGCGGTGGCCGGTCCGCCGTACATCATCGTGCAGACGGCACCCTCCTCGACGGGGGCGAAGGGGTCCTTGCCCCAGGTGGTCCGCTGATCGAGCCGGCCGCAGGCCGCGCCGACGCGCGGATGACTGCCCCCGTCGGGGTGGCAGTGCAGCTCGAACCGCCCGTCGACGTCACCGCCGGCACCCCGGACCGTGACGATCAGCCGGTGCTGCGGCTCGGCGAGAGGCAGGGGCAACGAGGTACGAGGGAGCAGATCCCCGGTACGGGGCAGCCCGTCGGCGGCGTAAGCGGCCGGAGCGACCGCGGGCGAGAACGCCCCGGCGGCGGCAGCGGCGAGGGAGGCGGCGACCCGGAAGAGGGCCCGGCGGGCGGGACGGCCGGGGGCCGCGCTGCGGGGGCTGCCGGACCTGAGGGCGACCGGGCGGGCGGAGCGGCGCGGGTCCGCGACGAGGGAGGTGCCGGCGGCGGAGGTGGACGCCTGGGGCGATGTGGGGGGAGGGCTCTGCGACATGACCTGACTAACGCCACGCGGGCCGCACGGTTGCGGCGGACGGAAGGACGGCACGCGCGGGCGAACCCCGCCCCCGCCCCTGTTCCCCTTCCGGCTCCCCGCCGACCGCCCGCCCTCTCGCCGTACTGATCCCGGACGTCCCTGACGAACCGTTCCCGAACGCTCTCCGACCCGCCGCGACGTGCCATACGGCTTTGCCCTGCGGCCTCTCCGCCTAGTACCGTGGGAGGCGATTGGTGACAGCCCACTCGGCTGTGTCATCATCTGCACGCACCACTCGCGCTCGCGCGGGCGGTTGTGCGGGAGGCGTCGCCTAGTCCGGTCTATGGCGCCGCACTGCTAATGCGGTTTGGGCCTTAAAGCCCATCGAGGGTTCAAATCCCTCCGCCTCCGCGCTTGATCACCGAAGCCCCGGTCCACGCGACTGGGGCTTCGTCGTTCCCCGGAGTGCCCGCCGAGTCGTTTTCGCAGGTCACAAGGGGTGCGGCAAACGGATTTCACATGGCGACGGCAGTCATGTAATGTTCTTCCTGTCGCCGAGAGCGGGCCGAAAGGACCGGGACCGGCGGAAAACAGAACAAGCACTCGTAGCTTAACGGATAGAGCATCTGACTACGGATCAGAAGGTTGCAGGTTCGAATCCTGCCGAGTGCACACAGGTCAAAGCCCCCTCGGGATCATCCCGGAGGGGGCTTTGTCGTGCTGTGCGGCAGTCGGTGGAGCATGGCCTGCTCCGTCGGCGGCGCGGCTTGGGGCCTTCAGGGGGAGACCATGCTCACGCAGTGGAGGGAGGCGATGGGGGCGGTCGTCAGTAGCGGTGGCCGGGCCAGTGCGGGTCTGTCCAGCGGGCCTCGCCGGTGAGTCCGAGTAGCCGTATCCGGTGCTGCAGCGCTTTCGGTGCGTTCGACTCGCGGAGCCGCTTCGTGGCGTGGTCGAGGAGCCAGGTGACCAGGTCGGCGCGCATTTTCTCCTCGTCGTGCTCGTACCAGCCGACTCTCCACGGCAGGCTGTCTCCCAGAAGCTCGTACTCCCATTCCGCCGCCGCCTCGGCCAGGCGGCGGTCGCTGAGGGGCCCGGTGTGTTTCTCCCATGCGGCAAGCCACGGTCCCAGCGTTCCGGACGCCTCGGCACACAGCACGAAGACCCGGTGTGCCGGTACGACCGCGTCCGGGTCGGTGAGGCTCTGTGCCCACCAGGCATGCAGGAACTCGCGTACCGGACGGGCGTGCTCCTCGGGCCACTGCTGACAGCGGCCTCGGGCGAAGGAGCACCCGGCCTCCTCCAACGCGTCATACAGGGGATTCACGCGACCGGCGACCAGCTCTGCGGCGAACTGCGGCAGGATACGGCGCAGCACCGCGGCGTGATCGGTCCAGTCGACGGCCTCCCAGGTCCTGCGCAGGAGATCCGGCTCCAGTTCCACGTCCGGCGTCCTGAGCAGGGCAAGCTCCTCCGAACTGCCCCAGTGGCATTCGCAGTTGTGCTCGTCCGGGTGTGCGGTCATGCCGCGGAAGGTGGCGGAGAGGTTCTCCAGGGCGGCGCTGAGGCGGCGGCGTGCGGGATGGTCGGCGAGTTGCATGTGCTCGGCCTTCGAGGACTCCGTACGGCTTCCGCCGGCCGAAGATCGCCACCTTACCCGGGATGCCGCCGTGTCATGGCTCGGACGGTTGGGGCTGCGTCGTGGTCCTGTCCGACGTGGGCCAGATGTAGGGGAGGTCGGGTGGGACGTCGGGGAAGAGGGGGGTGTATGTGGCGGGGTCCTTGCGTACGAGTGCCGAGCGGTGGCTGCGGTGGAACGTGTCGTCGCCCAGCCAAGGGGGGAGGTCGGCGGTCTCCCGCAGCGCGGCCTGGGGGCGGACCCGCGTTCCGGGGCGGAACGCCAAGAGGTCGGCGACCAGGGTGGCCGCGCAGCTGTCCTGGTGGCCCTGCTCGCGCCACACCGCGCACACGTCCAGGCCGTACCTGACGAGCGCCTCCTCGTACCCGGCCCACATCCGTACCGCCGGATGGTGGCGCCAGCCGTAGCCCGGTACGACGAGGCCGCGGAGCACCTGCAACGCCTCGACCCGCTGTTTGCCGAGTCGGCGGCGGTCCAGGGTGAGCGCCGACGCCCGGAAGTCGGGGTAAGGCAGGAACGTCTGCATGGTGACCTCACGAGTACCGCGCCAGCGGCCCTGACACATCCTGACGTCGACTGAATGGGATATGGAGAAAACGGGCACTTCGGCAATCATGAACGCACAGCACGACGGCCCCGACCGGGCTCACCAGCGGCCCGAAGGGCTCAGCGACACGACGGTGGAGGCGCTCGGCGCGCTCTCCAAGGCGCTGGAGATGACCGAGCGGGCCCGCGGCCGCCTCTACGACTTCCATCAGCTCACCGGCGGTGCCGATCTCGAACTGGACCGGGCCGTGCGCCTGCTGCGGGAGGCCGGGCACCCGGAGTGGGCGGAGAAGGTGCGGACCGAGATCCTCGGGCGCAATGTCATCCCCGGGCATTGGACGTTCCAGATCGTCGAGGCCTACAACGACACCTACTACGAGCCGTTCAAGGCGCTGGAGAAGAGCGCCGTGGACGAGTTGGCCGACGGCCGGGACCATCTCTACGAGGCGGAGATGAAGGAGGCCCGCCGTACGGCCGGCCACCCCGCCCACACCGCCCGACCCGACAGCTCTTGAGCGGCTTCCGCATGGAGGGGAGAGGGGGGTGGCTCGTCCTCGCGGCCCTCCTCGCGTCGCGTCGTCAGCCAAGGCACCGCCGGTCGGCGGTCGCTCCGTTTCCGCAGGTCAGTCGCATTGTCAGTGGTGCCCTCTAATGTCGTGAGGGATGGCACACGCGTGGAGATGTACCGGGCTGCGGTGGGGCGGCGCCGAGCCCTGTCTGGTGTGGGAAGGCGGGCGGAGGAGTCCTCTGCCTCGGGGGAAGGCGGTGGTTTTCGGAGTCGTGGACGGGGGCGGACGGACCTGTGTCGGGGCCCGGGGGCATGCGTGTCCGGTGCGGGCGGGTGTACCGGGGCGGAGTACCGGCGCGCGGTGCGAGGAGTGTGCGCGGCTGGATCGGGCGCATTCCGTCGCGGCTGACACCTTCGCCGATGACCCGCGGCCGTACCACGTGTACCTCGCGTGGTTCGGGTCCGGCATGGTGAAGGTCGGGATCACGGCGGTCGAGCGGGCGTCGGCGCGGCTGCTGGAGCAAGGGGCGGTGTGCTTCGCGTGGCTCGGGCGGGGGCCGCTGATGGCCGCGCGGCGGGCAGAGGAGGTGCTGCGAGCCGCGCTGAAGGTGCCGGACCGCATTCCGTACGCCGAGAAGAGGCTGCTGCGCGCCGCCCTGCCCGAACGGGCTGAGCGTGAGGGGGAGTTGGCGGCGCTCCACGGGCAGGCCCTCGCACTGCCGGGGTGGCCGGAGTCCCTGGAACCGGTGGCGTTCCAGGCGGTCGATCACTTCGGGGTGTTCGGGCTGGACGGGCTGCCGGCCGCCGACGGGGTGGTGAGCGAGCTGGTCGCGGGCGGCGTGGTCGGCGGTGAGGTGCTCGCCGTCGCCGGGCCCGATCTGCATCTCGCCACCGGACGGGGAGTCGTCGTCCTGGACACACGGCTCATGACCGGGTGGGAGTTGACCGCTCCCACGGGCGAGGGCGCGCGTGACGCGGTCACGGTGCCGGTCAGGGAGGTGCGCGAGCGAGGGGGAGGGGGAGGGGTGCAGGACGGGCTGTTCTGAGGCGGGTCAGAGGGCGCGCGGGTGAGGGGGGCGAGCAGGTGAGGGCGAGCGGGTGAGGGGGCGAGCGGGTGAGATTGCGGGCGGCCGGGGGGCTCCGCGCTGGCCCTGGTCGACGTGCTCCGGGTAAAGACTTCGATCCCTTTTGGATCCCGTACGGAAAGGTGCTGGACGGTGGTGGATGGCCGACGCGACAGTGGCGACATGAGTGATCAGCAGATAGCACCTGTCCCTGCCTTCGAACCGCCTTACTACGCCGTGGTGTTCACCTCCACGCGGACCGAGGACCAGAGCGGGTACGGGGAGACGGCCGAGCGGATGGAGGAACTGGTGAAGGACGTGCCGGGGTATCTCGGGATGGACCACGCACAGACACCCGGCGGCCTTGCCATCACCGTGGGGTACTTCCGGGACGCGGACGCCCTGGAGCGGTGGCGGAGCGACACGGAGCACCGGTCGGCCCAGAAGCGGGGGCGCGCCGAGTGGTACCGGAGCTACTCCCTGCACGTCGCCAAGGTCGAACGCAGCCAAGGGTTCGTGAAGGAGAAGGAGTAAGGAGTAAGGCACTAGGAGAGGAGGGGACGGGGCGCGGGGTGAGCGGCCCGGCGGGTGCCCCTGCCGGCGCTACGACGTCTGGTCCGACAGGCGGCTCCGTGAGTGGGGCGGAGCATGACCGCGCTTGCATGAGGAGGGGGTCGGGGCGGGGGTGCGCGTCCCGTTTCCTGTGGGCGGGAGGCTGTGGGATCTCGGTGAGGCGCCCAGGGGAAAGCCCTGTGGCGAGGCGGGGAATCCCTGGTCAGCGGGGTTCTGTCCCGGAAGTCGGGGATCTTCCCAGGTGTTCCCTGAGAGGCTCCTGTGTGTTTCTCAGAAAAATCACAGGTTCCAGAAAGGGTGTTCTCAGAGGGCCCCGACAAGGTGTCCAGCATGACCACGACCTCGCCCCAGGGGCGCACCGAACTGCTGAGGCCGGACGGGAGCCCCGTCCGGGTGCTTGTGGTGGACGACGAGCTGTCGATCACCGAACTGCTGTCCATGGCCCTTCGCTACGAGGGATGGCAGATCCGGAGTGCGGGGGACGGTACCGGTGCCCTCCAGGCCGCGCGCGACTTCCGGCCCGACGCCGTCGTCCTGGACATGATGCTCCCCGACATGGACGGGTTGACCGTCCTCGGGCGGCTTCGGCGGGATCTGCCGGACGTGCCGGTCCTCTTCCTCACGGCGAAGGACGCGGTCGAGGACCGGATCGCCGGACTCACCGCCGGTGGCGACGACTACGTCACCAAGCCGTTCAGCCTGGAGGAGGTCGTCGCCCGGCTGCGGGGTCTCATCCGGCGTTCCGGCGCCGCCGACCGGCGCTCCGACTCGGTGCTCGTCGTCGGTGACCTCATGCTCGACGAGGACAGCCACGAGGTGTCGCGCGGCGGGGACAACATCCACCTCACCGCCACCGAGTTCGAGCTGCTGCGGTTCCTGATGCGCAACCCGCGGCGGGTGCTCAGCAAGGCGCAGATCCTCGACCGTGTGTGGTCGTACGACTTCGGGGGCCAGGCGAACGTGGTCGAGCTGTACATCTCGTACCTGCGGCGGAAGATCGACGCCGGGCGTGAGCCGATGATCCACACCCGGCGGGGAGCCGGTTATCTGATCAAGCCAGCCGCGTCGTGAGCGGGCGACGACGGACGCGTACGCGGTGGCGGTCGGGGCTCAGGCCGGGACGAGGGAAGCGGCAGCCGCGCACACTGCGTACGCGGCTCGTCGTCTCCGCGGTGGCGTTGATCGCGGTGGTGGGCGCGGTGATCGGAACGGTGACGACGATCGCGCTGAGCGAGCACCTGAACAATCAGCTGGACCGTCAGGTGCGCGACGTGGGCGAACGGGCGGCCGGTCCTCCCCAGGAGGCGCTGGACGGGCGTAAGCCGAGCGGCGGCTTCTACCCCGGTTTCCAGAAGCCGAACGGCTCTGCGGCGGCTGACAACTCCGCTGCGTCCACGGCTCGGACGACGGACGAGAAGCTCGAGGACTTCGTGAGGGGTCCGACGCAGAAGAACACCGTCATCGCCGCGGTCGACGACAGCGGCAAGGTCAGCAAGGCGGTCGTGGCGCGGGAGAAGTCCACCGACTCCGGCGGCTTCGACCGTATGTACGGGACCGAACTCCCCGCCGCGGCGACGGAGGAACTCGCCGCCGCGTCCAGGACGGGCATGGACACGGTGGAGCTCACCGGGCTCGGTGACTACCGGGTCACCTACGTCACCGGCGTCAAGGGCACTTACTACGTCGCGCTGCCGACCGCGGACGTCGACAACACCCTCAGCACACTCGTCGCCGTGGAGCTCAGCGTCACCGCCGCCGGGCTCGTCGCCGCCGGTGTCGCCGGGTCCGCGCTGGTCGGGGTGGCCCTGCGGCCGTTGCGCAAGGTGGCGGCCACCGCCACCCGCGTCTCCGAACTGCCCCTGCACACCGGCGAGGTCACCCTCAACGAACGGGTGCCCGAGTCCGAGACCGACCCGCACACCGAGGTCGGACAGGTCGGGGCCGCCCTCAACCGGATGCTCGACCACATCCACGGCGCGCTGCACGCGCGGCAGGAGAGCGAGACGCGCGTCCGGCAGTTCGTGGCGGACGCCAGCCATGAGCTGCGGACACCCCTCGCGTCCATCCGCGGCTACGCCGAACTCACCCGGCGCGGCAGGGAGGAGATCGGGCCCGACACCCGGCACGCGCTCGGCCGCATCGAGTCCGAGTCCGGGCGGATGACGCTGCTCGTCGAGGATCTGCTGCTGCTGGCGCGGCTCGACGCCGGACGGCCGTTGCAGTTCGAGCGGACCGATCTGATCCCGCTGGTCGTGGACACCGTCAGCGACGCGCGGGCGGCCGGGCGCAGCCACAACTGGCGGCTCGACCTGCCCGACGCGCCGGCGCCGGTGTCGGCGGACGTGGCACGGCTCCAACAGGTCCTCGTCAACCTGCTGGCGAACGCCCGTACGCACACACCGCCCGGGACCACGGTCACCGCGCGCGTGCAGCGGCGCGGGCCCTGGATGTGCGTGGACGTCGAGGACGACGGGCAGGGCATCCCGGAGGACTTGCTGCCGCATGTCTTCGAACGGTTCGCGCGCGGGGACTCCTCCCGGTCCAGGGCGTCCGGCTCGACCGGCCTCGGGCTCGCCATCGTGCAGGCCGTGGCCGACGCGCACGGCGGCGCCGTGACCGTCGACAGCGTGCCCGGCAGGACCGTGTTCACCGTGCACCTGCCCGTCCTCGGCGGGCCCGGACCCCTGCTCGACGACGCCGCCAACTGGCAGCTCGACGACCTGGACCACGACGCCGACCCGGATGCCGACCCGGACGCCGACCAGGACGCCCGGCACGACGCCGACCAGGACTTCGCTCAGGACATCGGCGGCGTCGGCCGGGACCTCGTCGACGCCGCGCGCCGGCAGCCGGACTCACAGGCACAGCACAGCGTCAGCACACGGGCATAACAGAGCGGGTCACGAATGTACGTGTCATGCGAACCGACTCTTCTCCCGGCACCCTGCCGGCGCGGGAGCACCTCCCGGCCACAGACGCCGGTACGCCTGTCCTGGACGTAGTGATCCCTGTCCACAACGAGGAGAAGGACCTCCAGCCGTGCGTCCGCAGACTGCACGAGCACCTCGCGCGGACCTTCCCGTACGCGTTCCGCATCACGATCGCGGACAACGCGTCCACGGACACCACCCCCCAGGTGGCCGCCCGGCTGGAGGCGGAACTGCCGCGGGTCAGATCGTTCCGGCTGGAGCAGAAGGGGCGCGGGCGGGCCCTGCGCGCCGTCTGGTCCGCCTCCGACGCCCCGGTCCTCGCCTACATGGACGTGGACCTGTCGACCGACCTGAACGCCCTGCTGCCGCTGGTGGCCCCGCTGATCTCCGGTCACTCGGACCTCGCCATCGGCTCCCGGCTCGCCCGTTCCTCGCGGGTGGTGCGCGGCCCCAAGCGGGAGTTCATCAGCCGCGCGTACAACCTGATCCTGCGCGGCTCGCTGCAGGCCCGCTTCTCGGACGCGCAGTGCGGGTTCAAGGCGATACGGCGGGACGTGGCGCAGGCGCTGCTGCCGCTCGTCGAGGACACGGGGTGGTTCTTCGACACCGAGATGCTGGTGCTCGCCGAGCGCGCCGGGCTCCGGATCCACGAGGTGCCGGTCGACTGGGTCGACGACCCCGACTCGACCGTCCACATCGTGAGGACGGCCACCGACGACCTCAAGGGCGTGTGGCGGGTCGGCAGGGCCCTCGCCACGGGGTCGATCGCCCTGGACCGGCTCGCCCGCCCCTTCGGGGACGACCCCCGCGACCGCGACATCGAGGACGTGCCGCGCGGCCTGGCCCGCCAGCTCCTCGGCTTCTGTGTCGTGGGGGGCCTCTCCACCCTCTTCTACCTGTTCCTCTACAGCGGCTTCCGCAGTCTCGCGGGGTCGCAGACCGCCAACGCGCTCGCCCTGCTCGTCTCGGCGATCGCCAACACGGCGGCCAACCGGCGCCTCACGTTCGGCGTCCGGGGCCGGACCGGCGCCGTCAGACACCAGGCGCAGGGCCTGGTGGTGTTCGGCATCGGCCTCGCCCTCACCAGCGGCTCGCTCGTCGCCCTGAACGCGGCCACCAGCGACCCCGCGCACTCCACGGAACTGGCCGTCCTCATCGCCGCGAACCTCGCGGCGACGGTGCTGCGGTTCCTGCTCTTCCGGGCCTGGGTCTTCCCCGACCGGCCGGGGCAAGCCGGCCCCTACGCACACCAGGACCGGTTCCAGCCGACGGCCCACCGCCCGCCGACGGCCCACACGACGCCGCGCGCCGAGTACGCGACGGCGCCGACAGCCCCGACAGCCCCCACAGCCCCGTACGGGACCACCCCGTACCCCACGACCCCGTTCCGCGCCGGTGACGCCGCGGACCGCACCTGGGGCGACGCGACCATGCGGATGCGGCCGGTGCGCCCGCACGACCAGGATTCGAGGAACACACGATGACCACGCACTTCGACACGGCGCACCAAGGGGGCGCGAGCCCCGCCGACCCCGGCTGGGGACCGCCCACGACGAGAGCAGACGTCCAGGGGGCGGCGGTCGCGGACCCGCCCGGCACGCCGCCCACGGCACCCGGCTCGGGTGAGCCCCGGCAGCCCCTCGGCCGGCGGATGTGGCGCGGGCGCCCGGAGGACAACCGCTGGGTGCGCCCCGGCTTCCTCCTCGCCCTGCTCCTCATCGGTGGCCTCTACACCTGGAACCTCACGGCCTCCGGGTACGCCAACTCCTTCTACTCGGCGGCCGTGCAGGCGGGCAGCCAGTCCTGGAAGGCCCTCTTCTTCGGGTCGCTGGACTCGGCCAACGCCATCACCGTCGACAAGCCCCCGGCGTCGCTGTGGCCGATGGCCCTGTCGGTACGGCTCCTCGGCCTGAACTCCTTCGCGATCCTGTTCCCGCAGGTCCTGATGGCCGTCGCCACCGTCGGCGTGCTGTGGGCGGCCGTCCGCCGCCGCTTCGACGCCACGGCCGGCTTCCTCACCATGGCGGTGTTCGCGCTCACGCCCGTCGCCGCGCTGATGTTCCGCTTCAACAACCCGGACGCGGCCCTCGCGCTGCTGATGGCCACCGCCGTGTACTGCACCCTCCGCGCGCTGGAGAAGGCACAGACGAAGTGGCTGGTCTGGGCGGGTACCGCCATCGGCCTCGCCTTCCTGGTGAAGACCCTCCAGGCCTTCCTGATCCTGCCGGTCCTCGCACTCGTGTACGTCGCCTTCGCCCCCGGCACCTGGAAGAAGCGCGTCGGCCAGGTGCTGCTCGCCGGGCTCGCGATGGTCGTCTCCGGCGGCTGGTGGGTC
Organism: Streptomyces sp. NPDC030296; assembly: GCF_055572815.1. Lineage (NCBI taxonomy): Bacteria > Bacillati > Actinomycetota > Actinomycetes > Kitasatosporales > Streptomycetaceae > Streptomyces > Streptomyces sp. NPDC030296. Next base: position 41,022 of record NZ_JBVICQ010000007.1, on the reverse strand, counting down.
GCGATCGTCGAGCTGTGGCCGGCCTCGTCCCGCCCGTACATCGGCGGTTCGCAGAACAACTCCTTCCTGGAGCTGACCTTCGGCTACAACGGCCTCGGCCGCATCAACGGCGAGGAGACCGGCAGCGTCGGCGGCGGCGGCGGTGGCGGCGGCAACTGGGGCGAGACCGGCTGGGACCGGATGTTCAGCTCGAACATCGGCGGCCAGATCTCCTGGCTGATCCCGGCCGCGCTGATCCTGCTCGGCGCGGCGATCTGGGCCACCCGGAAGCTGCGGCGCACCGACGCCACCCGCGCCGCGTTCCTCCTCTGGGGCGGCTCGCTGCTCATCACCATGGTGGTGTTCAGCTTCATGCAGGGCATCTTCCACGAGTACTACACCGTGGCCCTCGCCCCCTACATCGCGCCGCTGGTCGGCATGGGCGCGGCCCTGCTGTGGGAGCGGCGCGCCGAGGTGTGGGCCTCGCTCACCCTGGCCGCCGCGACGACGGCCACGGCGGTCTGGGGGTACGTTCTCCTCACCCGCTCCACCGACTACCTCCCCTGGCTGAAGTGGGTCGTGCTGATCGGCGGTCTGGTCGCCGCGCTCGGCCTCGTCTTCGCGGCCCGGCTGGGACGTCAACTGGCCCTCGTGGTCGTGGGGCTGAGCTACGTCACCGCACTGGCCGGCCCGACGGCGTACACCCTGACCACGCTCGGCGAGGGCCACACCGGTTCGATCGTCACGGCGGGCCCGGCCGTCCAGGGCGGCCGGGGAGGCCCCGGCGGCGGCATGGGCGGTGGCCCCGGCGGCCCCGGTGGTGGCGGGATGCCGGGCCAGCAGGGCCAGAACAACCAGCAGGGCGGCCAGAACGGCCAGAACGGCAACAGCCAGAACGGGAACGGCCGGGACGGGAACGGTCAGATGGGCCAGCCCCCGACCGGCGGCTTCGGCGGAGGCCCGAACGGCCAGCAGGGCCAACAGGGTCAGCAGAACGGCGACGGCGGCCGGATGGGTGGCGGTGGTGGTGGCGGCATGAGCGGTCTGCTCAACGGCGCGAGCGTCAGCGACGAGGTCAAGGCACTGCTGGAGAAGAACGCCGGGGACCACACCTGGGCGGCCGCCGCGATCGGCGCTCAGAACGCGGCCAGCTACCAGCTCTCCACGGGCGAACCCGTCATGGCCATCGGCGGCTTCAACGGCACCGACCCGTCCCCCACCCTCGCGGAGTTCAAGAAGTACGTGGAGGAAGGAAAGATCCACTACTTCATCGCCGGCGGCTCCCGCGGTGGCATGGGCGGCGGGAGCAACGGCACCTCCGCGCAGATCAGCTCCTGGGTCCAGGAGAACTTCGAGACGGTGACGGTCGACGGCACGACGTTCTACGACCTGACGCAGGCGAAGTAGGCGCGGCCGACGTGGAGTAGGCGCGGCCGACGTGGAGTAGGCGGTGGTCCGGGGTGAGCAGTGAACCCTGGGCCACCGCCTTTCCGTACGCCGTCCAGAAGTGTGTCACCCCTCGCCGGCACCTTCCTCAACATCGGCCCGCACTCGCTGGACTTCTCCCTGGCCGTACAGCGCGTGATCCGCCGGACGGGGCTGCCGGCCCACGGCCAGGCCGGGGCGATCGCCGCGGTCTTCCAGTTCGTGTACGGCTTCGGCACCATCGAGGGGCACTACGTCCAGCGCTGTGCGAGCGCCGGCATGACCCAGGAGGAGTACTTCCCGGCACGCCATGACCGCCGTGACCGTCACCCCCGAACTCCACGAGGTGGTCCAGCACTCCGCGGACCTCATGGAGGCCCGCGGCGGCGACACCGTGGAGGAGATGCGCGAACGGGACTTCGCCTACGCGCTGGACACGCTCATCGCCGGCATCGAGGCGATGGTCGAACGCGGCTGACTGCCCCTGGACCAGGCGCCCCCGGCCCCCGGCCCCCGGCCCCCGGTCTCCGGCCCCCGGCCCCCGGCCCCCGGTCTCCGGCCCCCGGCCCCCGGCCCCCGGTCCCCCCGAGGGCTCTCGGTCCCCCCCCGGCCCTCAGTCCTCCCCGGCCCTCAGTCCTCCTCCACCAGCCGTGCCGGGAAGCCGCCCGTCGCCACCGGGCCCCAGCGCTCCGGGGTGATGCGGATGATCGACTTGCCCTGCTTGACCATGGCCTCGCGGTACTCGTCCCAGTTCGGGTGCTCGCCCGCGACGTTGCGGAAGTACTCCACCAGCGGCTCCACCGACTCCGGGGAGTCGATGACCTCGGCGGTTCCGTCGATCTGGACCCAGGGGCCGTCCCAGTCGTCGCTGAGGACGACGACGCTGACCCGCTCGTCCCGCCTGGCGTTGCGCGTCTTGGCGCGCTCGGGGTACGTGGAGACCACGATGCGGCCCGAGTCGTCGACACCGCAGGTCAGCGGTGAGGCCTGCGGCCCGCCGTCGGCCCGGCGGGTCAGCAGGAGCGCCCGGTGCCGGGGGCGTACGAAGTCGAGGAGCTCGTCGAGGGAGACCTTGGTGTTGGTCGCGATGTTCCGTGCCATGCGCACAGCGTAGGGCCGGGTCGCCCGAGGGGGCGGGCCACCCGTCACCCGCCCCCGTCATCCAGCCCCGGACAGGCACTCCCCCTGCACCGCCTGGACGTCCAGTTCCACCTTCAGGGTCGTGCCGATGGCCGCGATGCCCGCCTGGAGGACCTGGTTGTAGTTCATCGCGAAGTCCTCGCGGCGCAGTTCCGTCGTCGCCCGGAACGCGGCCCGCGTGCCGCCCCACGGGTCGGGGCCGGTGCCGAGGTACGCGAGGTCGAGGTCGACCGGGCGGACCACGCCGTGCAGGGTCAGCTCGCCGTGCACCGTCCAGCGGTCCGGGGCGACGGGGGTGAGGCCCGTCGACCCATAGGTGATCTCCGGATGGCGCTCCACGTCCAGGAAGTCAGGGGACCGCAGGTGGTCGTCGCGCATGCCGTTGCCCGTGTCGATCGAGGCGGCCCGGATGACCGCCGCCACACGGGACTTGGTGCCCTCGTCCGGGGTGGGGGCGATCTCGATCGAAGCGGAGAACTCGGTGAACCGCCCGCGGACGCTGGAGATGCCCAGGTGCTGGGCGACCGCCGCGACCGACGAGTGGGCCGGGTCCACGGTCCAGGGGCCGGGCGGCGGGAGTTCGGTGCCGCCGAGCCGGGCGAGGGTGACCGTGCCGACCTCCGCCCGGCCGCTCGCGGTGACCAGGGCGCTCGACGCGACCGGCCCGTAGCCGACGGCCGTGACGATCACCGTGTACGCGCCGGGCGCGAGCGCCGTGGGCTCGTGGACCGCTCCCTCCGCGTCGGCCTCGGCCCGCATCACCTGCGTACCGGCCCTGTCGGTCACCGTGACGACCGCGTGCGACACGGCCCAGCCGTCCCTCGTGCGGATCCTCGCGGTCAGTCCCATGTGCGCGTCACTCCTCGGGTACGACCGGTCGGCGGGGCTCAGGTGCCGCCCCGCCGACCGGGTGTGAACTACTCGCCGGGGTGGGCGAGTTCGATGTCGTGGCTGTCGACTCCGGTGCCGGAGACCGTCAGGGCCGTGGCCACGGGCGGGTACCCGGTGGCGATGACCGTGTAGTCGCCGCCGTCCAGGTCGGCGAAGGCGTACGCCCCGTCCGGGCCGGTGGTGGCGGTGGCCACGACGTTGCCCGCCGCGTCGACCAGCGTCACGCGGGCGTCGGCAAGCGGCCCGCCCGGCGCCCGGACGACCCCCTGGAGCCGGGCCCCGGCCTCCAGCTCGATCTCGACGCGGGTGACACCGGTGCCGCCCACCTCGACGGGCAGGGCGCGCGGACGGAACCCGGCGGCGTTCACCGCCACGGTGACGGGACCGGGCACCAGCTCCCCGAAGCCGAACTCGCCCTGCTCACCGGTTGTTCCGGTGGCCAGCACGTCCCCGCGCACATCGGTCACCACGACCATCGCGTCCTTGACGGGCAGCGCGTCGCCTGCGGCCCGCACCACACCGTCCAGCCCGCTCGTGCCGCTCAGCAGGATGTCGTACGAGATCGGCTCGCCGTTCACGACGACCGTGGACGCCTGCGGCTGGAACCCGTCGGCGGCGGCGATCAGCACATACGACCCGGCGGCGGGCGCGTCCACCGCGTAGACCCCGTCGGCCCCCACGACCGAACGGCCGAGCTGCCGGCCCCCGAGCGAGATCAGCGTGACCGCGGCCCCCGGCACGGGCGCCTCCTCGGACCCGCGCACCTGCCCGCGCACGGGCACCCCGCCGCCCACCGACGCCGGTACGGAGTCCGTGGCGGCTGCCGAGGCGGCCGCCGAAGCCACATCAGCCGTGGCGGCAGCCGCAGCGGTGGAGGGAGCCGCGGCGGAAGGGGTCCCAGCCCCAGCCCCAGCCCCAGCTCCAGCCCCGGCCGCGGCCGGGGACGGCGACGCTGCCGTACCGGCCGTCCCCTTCTCTGCCGCCGCCTGGGCGAGCGCCCCGTGGGTCCGCAGCGGCACCTCCTTGATGAACACGGAGAAGACGAGCGCCAGGACGGCGAAGGGGGCGGCGTACAGGAAGACGTCGCCGATGCCGTGGCCGTAGGAGCTCTCGATGACCGTGCGGATGGGCGCGGGCAGCGCGTCCAGGTCGGGGATCTCGCCGTGGCCCATGGAGGACCCGGACACCCCGAGCTTGGCGAGGCCCTCCTCCGCGTAGTGGGTGATCCGGTGGCTGAGGACCGCGCCCAGCGCGGAGACGCCGATCGCGCCGCCGAGGGAGCGGAAGAAGGTGACGACGGAGCTGGCGGCGCCCAGGTCGCCCGGGGCCACCTGGTTCTGCGTGCACAGCACCAGGTTCTGCATCATCATGCCGACGCCGAGGCCGAGCAGCGCCATGAAGACCGCCACGTGCCAGTACGGGGTGTCGTACCGGAGCGTGCCCAGCAGACCGAGACCCGCGGTCACCAGAACACCGCCGGCGAGCAGCCAGGCCTTCCAGCGGCCGGTGCGGGTGATGACCTGGCCGGAGACGGTCGACGAGACGAACAGACCGGCGATCATCGGGATGGTCAGGACGCCGGACATGGTCGGCGACTTGTCGCGGGCCAGCTGGAAGTACTGGCTGAAGAAGATGGTGCCCGCGAACATCGCGACACCGACGAAGAGCGAGGCCAGCGAGGCCAGGGTGATCGTCCGGTTGCGGAACAGCCGCAGCGGGATGATCGGCTCGCTCGCCTTCGCCTCGACGAGGACGAACAGCGCGAGCAGGGCCACCGTGCCGCCGACCATCGCGTACGTCTGCGAGGACACCCAGTCGTACTTGTCACCGGCGAAGGTCACCCAGATCAGCAGCAGGCAGACCGCGGCGGTGATCAGGAAGGCGCCCGCCCAGTCGACCTTGACCTTGCGCCGGACGACGGGCAGGTGAAGGGTCCGCTGGAGCACGATCAGGGCGATCACCGCGAAGGGCACGCCGACGTAGAAGCACCAGCGCCAGCCGAGCCAGTCGGTGTCGGTGATGACACCGCCGACCAGCGGGCCGCCGACCATGGCGGTCGCGAAGGTGGCGCCGAGGTAGCCGTTGTACCGGCCGCGCTCCCGAGGGGAGATCATCGCGGCGAGGATGATCTGCGCCAGCGACGACAGGCCGCCCATGCCGACGCCCTGCACCGCGCGGAACCCGATCAGCATCCCGGCGTTCTGGGACAGTCCGGCCGCGGCCGAGCCGAGCACGAAGACGACGAGCGCCAGCTGGATCAGCAGCTTCTTGGAGAACAGGTCGGCGAGCTTGCCCCACAGCGGGGTGGACGCGGTCATCGCCAGCAGCGACGCGGTCACCACCCAGGTGTACGCGCTCTGGCCGCCGCCCAGGTCCTTGATGATGTCGGGCAGGGCGTTCGAGACGATCGTCGACGACAGGATCGCCACGAACATGCCGAGCAGCAGTCCGGTCAGCGCTTCCATGATCTGCCGGTGCGTCATCGGAGCGCCGTCGCCGTGCGAGGCCGCCTTGGCGGGGCCGTGGCCGTGCTTGGCGTGAGCCCGCACACCGGCTGGTGTGGTCGTTGCCATGGGCTTCCTTCTCTTACGTGGTCTTCGCGGGTGTACGGGTTGTGGTGGGTGTCGTTCAGGGGGCCGGGCGGGAGACGGCGGCCGCGTCGAAGCTGTGGCGCAGCCGGCCGAGGAGCCGGACCAGCTCGCCGACCTCGTCGTCGGACCAGTCGCTCAGCCGATGGGCCATCAGCCGGCTGGTGCGCCGGTGGAGTTCGGTGACCAGTGCGCGGCCCTCGGGGGTCAGGCGCAGGATGCGCGAGCGTCTGTCCGCCGGGTCGGGGAGCCGTTCGATCCAGCCCCGCTCGGCGACGTGCGCGACATGGCGGCTGGTCACCGACATGTCCACCGAGAGCAGCTCGGCGAGCCTGCTCATCCGCATCTCGCCGTTCCGGTCGAGCAGCGTGAGGACTCCCGCCGATCCGCCGGGGCAGTCGTACGGCAGCATCCGTGCGATCTCCCGCTTCACGACCCCGATGGCGCTGAGCTGGCGGGCCAGCTCCTCGTACTGCGCTCGCTCGGCCATGGGAGCCCCTCCCGTGTTTGTTGCTTAGGGCAACCATAAAACTGGATGGTTGCTGCAGGCAAACGAATGTGTGGGTGTGCGGCCCAAGTCTTGGTAAAGGAGGGTGCCGTGGACGGGGCCGCTCCACCCTCCCCCACTTGGGTGCCCCCTCGCGGATTCGCTAAGGTCTCGGGCCATGGCTGACAACCAGGGCCCCCAGGGCAACTACGACCCCGCCGGGAGCACGCAGATGTTCCGCGCGTTCGTTGACGAGACCCCGCGGGGTGGCCGTGCGGAGGTGGCCTCCTCCGGGCCCCGCGTCGGTCTGATCGTCGGGATCGTCGCGGCGGTGGCGGTCGTTGCGGCGGTGGTGTGGCTGGCGCTGGGCTAGCCGTCCGGTGGGGCGGCGGGCGCCTACGCGTCTGCCGGGTTCCTGTGATCTTGCGGCTGCGGGGCGGTTTGCGGCCGGTCGCAACCACCCACCACCCGCACGCACCCACCCAGCTACTCCCCCCGCATATCCGTCCGCGCACACGACGACCGCCGGGATGTCCCGAACTCATGGACATCCCGGCGGTCGTCTCTCTGTCTGGGCGCTCCCTGCCCCCTCTTGGGGGCTCAGTCGGAGATGAGACCCTCGCGCAGTTGGGCCAGGGTGCGGGTGAGGAGGCGGGAGACGTGCATCTGGGAGATGCCGACCTCTTCGCCGATCTGCGACTGGGTCATGTTCGCGAAGAAGCGGAGCATGATGATCCGGCGCTCACGGGGCGGGAGTTTGGCGAGCAGCGGCTTGAGGGACTCGCGGTACTCGACCCCTTCGAGCGCGGTGTCCTCGTAGCCGAGGCGGTCCGCCAGCGAGCCCTCGCCGCCGTCGTCCTCGGGGGCGGGTGAGTCGAGCGACGACGCCGTGTACGCGTTGCCGACGGCGAGGCCGTCGACGACGTCCTCCTCCGACACGCCCAGGACGGCGGCGAGTTCGGTGACCGTCGGGGAGCGGTCGAGCTTCTGCGACAACTCGTCGCTGGCCTTGGTGAGGGCCAGGCGCAGTTCCTGGAGGCGGCGCGGGACCCGGACCGACCACGAGGTGTCGCGGAAGAACCGCTTGATCTCGCCCACGACCGTCGGCATCGCGAACGTCGGGAACTCCACGCCCCGTTCGCAGTCGAAGCGGTCGATCGCCTTGATCAGGCCGATGGTGCCGACCTGGACGATGTCCTCCATCGGCTCGTTGCGCGACCGGAAACGAGCGGCCGCGTAGCGCACCAGCGGGAGATTGAGCTCGATGAGGGTGTCCCGGACGTAGGCGCGCTCGGGGCTGTTCTCGTCGAGGGCGGCGAGCCGCAGGAACAGGGAGCGGGACAGGGTGCGGGTGTCGATGTTCGCCGAGGCCGGCAAGGCCGGGAACTCAGGCGCCGGCGGAGCCTCGGTGCCGGGAAGGTCCTCGAGCTCCTGAAGGTCCTGAGGGGCCTGGATAGCGTCGGGCGCGGTCTCGCTCTTGGCGAGCGTGAGCACCTTCGAGCTGCCCTGGTCTGCGGACATGCCACCCCCTTTGGGTCGCGGACGGTCGCGGCGGACGCTCCGTCGTAGGGAACGCAGCCTCCACCTGAATACCGGCGGCGAGGCCACGGCAAACGCGCTGGGGGAAGAATGTCACACGTCGGCAACGCGATGTAGTGACATGTCGACATGGAGAGGGGTAATTAACCCAGTAAACAGGCGGTCTGACGGTGTTTCGGCCCATATCCACCGGAAAGAGTTGCGGTGAGTGATTCGCTCTCCGCGGTGATGCCTCGACAGCGCATTCGGTTAGGCCAGATGGCCTGGGCACGTGTGCTCGTGGCCCATTCTGTGCGCCCCGCCTGCCTTTGTGCGCCCCGCGTGCCCCACGGTCCCTCCGGGGTGGAACGGAGGTTGCCGGTTACCGACGGTCACGCCGGTGCCCCCGGTCGCGCGGTGTCCGGAAGGGCCCGCTTCGGCCCGCGCCAAGGCCCGGTCATCGCCACGTCCCGGGCCTCGCCACGTCCCGGGCCTCGCCGCGGTCCGGGACTCGATGTTGCCCAGGCCTCGATGTCGCCTAGGACTCGATGCGGTTCGCCGACCGCAGTCGCGCGAAGCTCCGGGCCAGCAGTCGGGAGACGTGCATCTGGGAGACGCCCAGCTCCGCGCTGATCTGCGACTGCGTCAGATTGCTGTAGTAGCGGAGCAGCAGGATGCGCTGCTCGCGCTCGGGGAGCTGGACGAGGAGGTGCCGTACGAGGTCGCGGTGTTCGACGCCGTCGAGCTCGGGGTCCTCGTAGCCGAGCCGGTCGAGGAGCCCCGGCATCCCGTCGCCCTCCTGGGCGGCCTCCAGTGAGGTCGCGTGGTAGGAGCGGCCGGCCTCGATGCAGGACAGGACCTCGTCCTCGGTGATCCGGAGCCGCTCGGCGATCTCGGCGGTCGTGGGGGTGCGGCCGAAGGCGGTCGTGAGGTCCTCGGTGGCGCCGTTCACCTGGACCCAGAGCTCGTGCAGCCGGCGGGGGACGTGGACCGTGCGGACGTTGTCGCGGAAGTAGCGCTTGATCTCGCCGACGACGGTCGGCATCGCGAAGGTGGGGAACTGCACGCCGCGGTCGGGGTCGAAGCGGTCGATGGCGTTGATCAGGCCGATGGTGCCGACCTGGACGACGTCCTCCATGGGCTCGTTGCGGGAGCGGAAACGGGCGGCCGCGTACCGCACGAGCGGGAGGTTCGCCTCGATGAGCGCCCCGCGTACGCGGTTGTGCTCCGGGGTGCCCGGTTCCAGGTGCTTGAGCTGGCCGAAGAGGACCTGGGTGAGGGCGCGGGTGTCGGCGCCGCGACGTTTCTCCTGAACGGGCCCTTGGGTTTCTTCCTGGGGTGGCGCAGTACTGGCCGACACGGTCAACGCCACCTCTTCATCGATCAACTCATCAACTCAACCGTCAAAAGCGGTCATAGCATCACAAGACATGTGTGCCTTGATCAAGCACCGCATATCGCCGTGTTGAGGGAGAGTGGAGACCGTGCCGGGCAATCGGGGGAACCGGGAAACGGGGCACGACGAAGCCCCGCACCTTTTGAGTGGTGCGGGGCGGGCCGTACGGGCGTATGGGCGGGAAGCGCGGCGGGAAGCCCGGCGTGTCAGTACTCGTAGTCCGCGATCACCCACGTGGCGAACTCCCGCCACAGGGCGACGCCGGCCTGGTGGTCGGGGTGCTCGACGTACCGGCGCAGGGAGTCCGCGTCGTCGAACGCCGAGTTGATCGCGAAGTCGTACGCGATGGGCCGGTCGCTGATGTTCCAGCCCAGCTCCCAGTGGCGCAGCTCGGTGATGGTGCCGTCGAGGGCCCGGAAGGCCTTCTCGCCCTCGACGACCCGCGGATCGTCGCGCTCGACGCCCTCGTTGAGCTTGAACAGGACCAGATGGCGGATCATGGGTGCTCCGGGAAGGTCGTACGACGCGGGGTGCTGCCGGTCACTCGGCTCCGTCGGCGATCCAGGTGAAGAAGTCGCCGATGGACTGGGCGGCGGTCGAGACGCCCTCGAACCCTATCTGGACGTAGTCCGCGGCCTTGGCCGGGTCCGTGATGATCACGTACAGCACGAAGACCACGAGCACGTACAGCGCGATCTTCTTCCCCTGCACCGCCACAGCGGCCTCCCCCGCCTCATATGTCCCTGTCCGGCGGCGAGTGTAACCCGATCAAGCGTTCGCAGGAGATCCCCGGAACGCGGGAAGGACCCCACCTGACGGTGAGGCCCTTCGGACCCGACGGTGGGGTCAGGAAGGCTTGACCGCCGAGACCGGGGTGACGGTCACCTTGTTGTCGCACTCGGCCCACAGCCCGTCGTTCAGCGCGACCTGGTGCTTCCCGGAGCGCGGCAGCCCGATGACCATCGTCGGATACGTCACCGGGTCCTTGCCCGACAGGCAGTAGCCGTCGGCCTCCCCCTGGACCTGGACGAAGGTCAGCTTCACCCACGCCTTGCCGTGCGGCCGGACCTTCACGCTGGCCGCCTTGCCCTTGCGGGTGACCTTGAGCGGGGTGTTGTGGGCGGGGGAGCCGTTGCCGGCGCCCGCGACCGTCGGATGGCCCTTCAGGACGCACGTCCTCCCGGAGACGTTGGTGAACTTCACGATCGCCGCCCCGGTCCCGGTCCCGACGGGCCGGTGGGCGGCCTGCCGGGCGCTGACCTGGAGGGCGGAGGCCCGGCAGGCGGGCGGCTGGGCGGAGGTGGTGGTGCTCGCCGCCATGGCGGTGCCGGGCAGGATGCCGGTCACCGCCGCCGCGACGGCCGTGACCGCCGTCGTCGTCGCCAGAGCCGCCCTGCGAATGCCGTTGCTGTGCCGCATGCTGTCGTCCCCCTGAGTCGCCTCGTCCGCGGGTTTCGGTGGTCGGTTCTCGCCCCGCGGTACGCGTGGTCGTCGTACGTGAGTGCAGATAGGGCGGGAGAGCGGCGGGGTTCCGTGCGGCGACCCTTGTGACGGAACGGTGACGCGCCTGCTGAGACGGAGCAGCGCGAAGGGCCCGGTCCATCGGACCGGGCCCTTCGTCTACCAGCGGTAGCGGAGGGATTTGAACCCTCGGTGACTTGCGCCACACTCGCTTTCGAGGCGAGCTCCTTCGGCCGCTCGGACACGCTACCGAGGGAGACCTTACAGCAAGGTGGGGCGTGCTTTGAAATCGATATGAGGGGAGGGCCGGGTGCGCTGCCGCGGGCGGTTCAGCGGAGGCGGAAGAAGTCCGTGAGGAGCCGGGCGCAGTCGTCGGCGAGGACGCCCTCGACGACCTCGGGGCGGTGGTTGAGGCGGCGGTCGCGGACGACGTCCCAGAGGGAACCGGCCGCGCCGGCCTTCTCGTCGCGGGCGCCGTAGACGACCCGGTCGACCCGGGACTGCACGATCGCGCCGGCGCACATCGTGCAGGGTTCGAGGGTGACGACCAGGGTGCAGCCGGTCAGCCGCCACTCGCCGAGTGCGGCGGCGGCCCGGCGGACGGCCAGTACCTCGGCGTGGGCCGTCGGGTCGCCGGTCGCCTCGCGTTCGTTGTACCCGGTGGCCAGGACGGTCGTGCCGTCCGGGGACAGGACGACGGCGCCGACCGGGACGTCGCCGCCCGCGGCGGCCCGCCCGGCCTCGTCCAGGGCGAGCCGCATCGCGGGCTGCCAACGGTCGCGTACCGGATCGGGGCCCGGTGCCTCTGCGTCGGTTGCTTCGGTCACCCGGGGAACCTAGCGGATCGGCCGCCGGCGAGCCGTCCGGGTGTCACCCCGAGGCCCGACGTCCGAGGCCCGCCGTCAGCGGCCTGACGTCCGGCGTCCGGGGCACGTCGCCCGACGTCTGCCGCGCGACGCCCGAGACCCGACGCCCGAGACCCGACCTCCGAACCCGCCGCCCGAGACCCGCCGCCGGGCCGTCGTGTCGGCGGGCCCGGTGGCGATCTAGCGGACCGTCTCCAGGACCTCCGAGGCGCCCAGGGCCTCGGCGATGGAGTTGAGGGCGTCGTCGGCGTCGAGGGCGCGCAGTTCCTTCTCGCTCACGCCGAGGTCGTCGAGGATCTCGGCGTCGCCGACGGGGCTGTGCGGCACGGCCTCGGCGGCCGTGTCGTCGTCATCGTCGTCGGGCTCACCGTCCTCCGTACCGTCGAGGTCGAGGGAGTCCAGGTCGGGACCGTCGTCTCCCGGCTCCTTTCCGAGCAGTTCGTCGGTGAGCAGGATCTCGCCGTAGCTGCTGCGGGCAGCGGCGGCGGCGTCCGAGACATAGATACGAGGGTCGTCCTCGCCATCGATGCGGACGACGCCGAACCAGGCGTCCTCCTGCTCGATGAGCACCAGCACCGTGTCGTCGTCGGGCGAGGCTTCACGGGCCAGGTCGGCCAGATCCGACAGGGTCTCCACATCGTCGAGCTCTGTGTCGCTCGCTTCCCACCCGTCTTCGGTGCGCGCGAGCAGTGCGGCGAAGTACACCGTGACTCTCCCACTGGTCATAGGCGTGCCGGTTGGGGGTCCCCCCGGCGGAGGTCGGTGGGCGGGGAGTGCTGTCCTCCGAGCCCCACCCACTCGGAATCGTGGCAGAAACAGAGCGCCCAGGGGACGTCTTCGGCTCCCTGTGTCCGGCAGTTTTGATCGCCGACCGGGCAAGGCGTTCACCTGCGCACCTGTTGCCGCCACCTGCGGATCGTACGCGGACTTCCCCGCCGCATATGCACGGCCACCCCGTGAGCGCCCCGAGCATGCCCCGTGAGCACCTCGCGAGGAGCCCGAGAGGGGGGACGGGCCGGGGCGAACGGGGGTGTTCGCGAGGCCGCCGGCCGGGCTACCAGCGGAAGGTGCGCATACGCATCGCGTGCCGGAGCCGGGCCGCCTTCGCCCGGCGCGGCTGCACCCGGTCGCGCAGTTCCCGTGCCTCCGTCAGCTCCCGCAGGAACTGGGCCCGGCGCCGCCTCCGCGCCGCATCGCCCTGCTCATCGGGGTCGGCGGCGCCCGCGTCGGTGCCGGCCTCCGCCGGTTCCCGCAGGTCCGTGCCCCGCGGGCGTTCCCCGTCCGTCGCGCGCCGCGGATCCCCCTCCGCTCCTCGCTGTCCTTCCCGGTTCGTCCCCCGCGACCAGGTCCCGCCCGTCCTCCGCGGACGCAGGGACTCTTCGTCCACTCCCGCCATGGGCTCACCACCGTCCGGCATCGGCTCACCACCCGCCATGTCCCTCCCACTTTCCCTCCGGCGGCGGGTTTGATGCCATCGGAAGGGTGAACCGCGTGGGTCGGGGTTGCTGCGCGGCGACTGAACGGTTCCGCGGCCGGGGACGGGGAGCCCGCCGTTGTCGCCCCCGTTACTGTTGTGGTCATGCGTCTCCACGTCGTCGACCACCCCCTGGTCGCCCACAAGCTCACCGCGCTGCGCGACCAGCGCACCGACTCCCCGACCTTCCGCCGTCTCGCCGACGAGCTGGTCACCCTGCTCGCCTACGAGGCCACCCGTGACGTGCGCACGGAGCAGGTCGACATCGAGACGCCGGTCGCCCGGACCACGGGCGTCAAGCTCTCGCACCCGCGCCCCCTGGTGGTGCCGATCCTGCGCGCCGGCCTCGGCATGCTCGACGGCATGGTCCGGCTGCTGCCGACCGCCGAGGTGGGCTTCCTGGGCATGATCCGCAACGAGGAGACGCTGGAGGCCTCCACGTACGCCACGCGGATGCCCGAGGACCTCTCGGGGCGTCAGGTGTACGTCCTCGACCCGATGCTCGCCACCGGCGGCACCCTGGTCGCCGCGATCCGCGAGCTGATCGCCCGGGGCGCCGACGACGTGACCGCCGTGGTGCTCCTCGCCGCGCCCGAGGGCGTGGAGGTCATGGAGCGCGAGCTGGCGGGCACCCCGGTGACGGTCGTGACGGCCGCGGTCGACCTGCACCTGAACGAGCACGGCTACATCGTGCCGGGCCTGGGTGACGCGGGCGACCGGCTGTACGGGGCGGCCGAGTAAGGACCACCCCGTCTCTAGCGGGGCTCAGCAGGTCTTCGTCGGAGTGGGCGTCGGCTTGGGCCTGGTCAGTTCGGCCAGGGCCGCGTCGGCGTCCTTCTTCTTGCTGAGGGCCTTGAACCCGGCGCCGATGACGAGGTCGACCTCGGTGGCCTTCTTGCGGCCGTCGGTCTTCAACCGGGCGCCGGCGAGCTGGGTGTTGAGGACGGGCAGCGCCGTGTCCTCGGCCGCCTTCGCGCCGAGGAGCAGGGCGGTGCCCTTGACCTTCTTGTCGTACTCCTCGGTCGCGTTGCCCACGTTCCCGATGCGGAAGCCGCGTTTCTTCAGTTCCTCGGCGGTGTCCTTGGCGAGGCCGGAGCGGGGGGTCGCGTTGAGGACGTTGACGGTGATCTTCCCGGGCGCCGGGTACGACTCCGGGGTGCCGGTCGGCTTCCGGCCCGTCCTGCCCGCCGTCGGGGAGGGGCTCACCCGGGCCGAGCAGTCCGCCTTGGGGCCGGCCGCGGCGGCCTGGTCGTCACCGCCGGTGAAGACGTCGATGAGCTGCAGGGTTCCCCAGCCGATGAGGCCCAGCGCGGTCGTGGACGCGACGACCGCGAGCACGAGCCTGCGGCGCCTCTTCGGTCGGCGCAGCCGCGGGTACTTGTCCCCCGTGATCCGGTACTGGCCGCCCATGCCGGGAGGAGTCAGCATGCTCATGGGCGCAGCGTAGTGCCGTTGGGCGGCGATGCCTACTAGATGATCATTGACCGTGCGCCAGTCCAACCCGAAAGGGCCAACCGGCGGCTCGGCCCACCGGAACGTGGGTGTCCGGTCAGTCCAGTTCGAGGACGCGGGCGTGCAGGACCTGGCGCTGCTGGAGGGCCGCGCGTACGGCGCGGTGGAGGCCGTCCTCCAGATAAAGGTCGCCCTGCCACTTCACCACGTGCGCGAAGAGGTCGCCGTAGAACGTGGAGTCCTCGGCGAGGAGGGTCTCCAGGTCCAGCTGCCCCTTGGTCGTCACGAGCTGATCGAGGCGGACCGGGCGCGGCGCGACGTCCGCCCACTGCCGGGTGCTTTCCCGGCCGTGGTCGGGGTACGGCCGGCCGTTTCCGATGCGCTTGAAGATCACACGGAAAGCCTACCGGTCGAGACGTTCCGGGCGCAGCCATGGCGACGGAGTGCGACCCGGGAAAAGGTTCCGTGAATCGGTCAAACGGCGCATTAACCGGAGGCCGATGGTGTGTGATCCCCGCTGTCCCCGCGGTCCGAGTGCCCTGGAACCCGTGGTTCCAGGGCACTCGGGCGGGGCCCGGTTCAGTCGGTTTCGGGGGCCTTCGGGCGGTGTCGTTCTCCGCTCTTGGGGTCCCGGCCGCGTTCCGGGTGCTGCTCGGGGCGTGCCTTGGGTGCGCTGCGCACGGCCTCCGCGCGGAGGAGGGCGCGCAGGACGGTGTACGGGTCGCTGGGCATGGCTGTGGTCCTGTCCTGTGCTGGGTTCTGTGCCGGTTTCCCGCCGCGGTTTCTCGCGGGGGTGAGCTGCGGGAACGGCTCGCTCAGCAGCGCAGGACCACGGAGCGCGGGACGTGCGGGGCGGACGGGGGCCGGGGCGGGGCCGACGCGAGCGGGGGGCGCTCCGCCGTGGCCGGGGCCGGTGAACCGGCGGTGGGGGCCGCCGGGCGTGTCGCGGTGGCGGGACGCTGGTGGTGCCGGGACGGCGGCCGGGGCGCGGTCTCCACGAGGTCGTATTCGACGAGGGCCGTCTCGCCGGCCAGGGGCGGCACGCCACTCGCGTGGGCGGTGCCTTGGGCGGCCGGGAGGACCAGGGCGAGGGCCAGCACGAGCACACGCAGCCACAGCCGTGCGGCGACGGGGGCGTGCGGGGTCGTGCTCACGGTGACTGTCTGCCCGCCGGGCGCCCTTCTCGCATCGAGCCGCCCGAAGAACCCCCTATTCGGCGTACGGGAACCGGCCCCCGCGGAAGGGGACGAAGCCCCTCCTCAGGGGCGCGGGGTACTGCGCGACCGACCCGGACCGCTCCGCTCCCACCACACAACCCAGGCCACCCCACCCGTACGGCGTGTCGACGGCACCCTCGCGCCGAAGGGCCCCGTACGCGAGGGCGACGGAGGCCTGCCCTCGCACCGGCGCGGCTCTCTCACGCGGCGTATGGCTCCCCCTCCCGTCGGCGCCCCCTCATCCGACGTGGTTCCACTCACCCGGCGTGGCTCCCCTCCCCCCCGCGGCCCCGCTACCCGGCGCTCTGCTTCTTCGCCTTGGCCGCCGCCTTCATCTCCTGTTTGTGCGCCCGGACCTTGGCCAGTGACTCGGGTCCCTTGATGTCGGCCACGGAACGGAAGGAGTCCGGTTCGCCGTACGCTCCCGCCGCCTGACGCCACCCCTCCGGTTGGACACCGAGCTGCTTGCCGAGGAGTGCGAGGAAGATCTGTGCCTTCTGGCGGCCGAAGCCGGGCAGGGCCTCCAGCCGGGCCAGGAGCTCCCGGCCCGTCCCCGCGTCCTTCCAGACCCCGCTCGCGTCACCGTCGTAGTGCTCCACGAGGTACTGGCACAGCTGCTGGATCCGCTTGGCCATGGAACCGGGGTAGCGGTGGACCGCCGGCTTGGTGGAGAGGATCTCGGCGAACGACTCCGGGGACATCGCGGCGATCTCGTGCGCGTCGAGGTCGTCCGCGCCGAGCCGCCCGGCGATGGTCGAGGGGCCCTTGAACGCCCACTCCATCGGCACCTGCTGGTCCAGCAGCATGCCGACCAGCGCGGCGAGCGGACTGCGCCCGAGGAGTGCGTCGGCCTCGGGATCCTGGGCGAGGTGAAGGGTGACGTCCATGCCCCTGATGATGGCGCGGACACCGGCCCACCGCAGCCCGGCCCCCCGGGCGCCGGCCCACCGCAGCCGGCCACCCCCAGGGCGCCCACACGCCGCAGCCCGGCGTCCGTCTACGGCCGCCAGTACCCCAGCGCCTGTATCCGCTGCTTCGGCAGGCCGAGTTCCTTGCGGAAGTACGTGGTGAGGGAGCGGGTCGTGGCGGTGTCGCAGGCGATCCAGACGTACGGGTCGGGGGTGCCCTCAAGCAGCGCGGGGGCGTCCGACCGCACCCGCGTGACGAGGTGCGCGCCGGCGCCCCGGCGGGGGACCGGGCGGAGGTCGTGGTGGTCGGGGTCGCGGTGGAGCGGGAGGCCGCCCACGCCGTCGGACCCGTTCTCGGCCGGGGTCTCGAACCAGATCGTGGTGGGGGTCGAGGGCAGGGCGCCCAGCAGGGAGTTGATGGCCGGGAGCGAGGCCGGGTCGCCGATGGCGAGGATGTGGGAGGGGGCCGGGTCGGGGTCGGTGAAGCCGGTGCCGTGGACGGTCGCCTCGATCGTGTCGCCCGGCTTCGCGGAGCGCGCCCAGTCGCTGGCGCGACCTTCATGGAGGGCGAACTCCAGGCTGAAGGTCCCGGCGGCCGGGTCCGGGTCGACCAGGGTGTACGCCCGCTGGTGCGGGCGGGCGGCGGGCCCCGTCTCCCCGGTGGGCGCGAACCAGAGCCTTACCCACATCGTGGGGTGGACGCCGGTCGTCGCGAGCATGCCGCCGTCGGTGAGATGGATCCGCCGGTAGTCGGCGGTGACGTGTTCGGCGCCCGTGACGGTGAAGACGAAGTCCTTCGCGCGCAGCAGTTTGAGGACCGCGCCCTCCCAGCCGTGACCCTGCCCCATGACGCCTGCACCCTTCACGTACGCTTCCCTCATCAATGCTTAGGTGAGGCTAACCTAAACCACAGTTGCACGTCAGGGACAGACATGAGCACCGAGACCTACCGGGACGCCCGGGGCATCCCTCACCTCCGCGCCGCCGACGCCCGTGCGCTCGCCCGTGCCCAGGGCCGGGTCACCGCACACGACCGGGCCTGGCAGCTGGAGGTCGAACGCCACCGGTCCCAGGGCACCTCGGCGGCCTTCCTCGGTGCGGACGCGCTCGGCTGGGACCTCTTCGCGAGACGGGCGAGACTCGACGACACCGCGAGACGCTGCTTCGCCCGGCTGGAGAAACAGGACCCCGGCACCGCCGACTGGGTCCGCGCGTACGCCGACGGGGTCAACGAGGGACTCGCCGAAGGGGCCCGGCGCGCACCCGAGTTCGAGCGGGCCGGGCTCGCCCCCGGGCGCTGGGAGGCCTGGCACCCGCTCGGGGTGTGGCTGGCCACGCACATCCTGTTCGCCGGGTTCCCCGCGAAGCTCTGGCGCGAGGAGGTCGTCCGCCACCTGGGCACCGACGCGGTGGGCCTGTTCGCCACCGACGGGCCCGGCACCGCCGGGAGCAACGGCTGGCTGGTCGACGGGTCCCGTACGGCCACGGGGCGGGCCGTCATCGCCGGTGACCCGCACCGGTTCATCGAGGAACCCGGGGTCTACCAGCAGATCCGTCTCTCCTGCCCCGAGTTCGACGTGGTGGGGCTCGCCGTCCCGGGCATGCCCGGCGTCGCCCACTTCGGCCACACCGGGCACGTGGCCTGGGCGATCACCAACGCCATGGCCGACTACCAGGACCTCTATCGGGAGCGGCTGCGGCGCACCGCGACCGGGGGCGTCGAGGCGCTCGACCCGGACGGGCGCTGGCGCGCCGCGCACCGGCACGTGGAGACCGTCGAGGTCGCCGGCGGGGCCCCCGTCGAGGTGGAGGTCATTGAGACCGCCCGGGGGCCGGTCGTCATCGGGGGCTGCGAGACGGGGGCCGCCGGCGACGCGGGCACGGCCACGGCCTCGGGCACTCACGCCGGTACCCACGCCGACACCGGCGCGGGTACCGCCTCCGCGGCCGGCGCGGGCGCGAGCACCGCTTCCGGCATCGCCTCCGTCGGTCCCATCAGCCTCCGCTACCCGCCGCGGGTCACCGAGGACCTCGGGATGAGCGCGCTGCTCCCCCTCCTCCGGGCGCGTGAGGTCGCCGATGTGGACCGGGCGCTGGATCTGTGGGCCGAGCCGGTGAACGTCGTGCAGGCCGCGGACACCCGGGGTGGCGTGCTGCACCGGGTGGCGGGGCGCGTGCCGGTGCGGAGCGCGGACAACCGCTGGAGGATCGTTCCCGCGTGGGAGCCGGGCCATGGCTGGGAGGGCTGGCACGAGACGCCCTACGGCACGTTCGAGGACGGGGTCGCCGTCATGGCGAACCAGCGGGGCCCGGCGGCCCCGCTCGGCGTCGAGTTCGCGCCGCCCCACCGAGCCGACCGCATCCGGGAGTTGCTGGCCGAGCGGCCGGTCTGGTCGGCACCGGACATGCCGGCCATCCACATGGACACGCACCTCGCCTCCGCCGGGCCTCTGCTGGACTACTTGGCCGCCCTCCCCGACGGCCCCGGCAGCCCCCACGGCTCGGACGGTTCGGGCGGGTCCGAGAGCCTCACCCCGGCCGCCGCCGACCTGCGTGCGCGGCTGCTGGGCTGGGACCGGCGGATGGCGGCCGACAGCGTCGAGGCCACGGCGTACGCGGCGGTGCGCGGCGCGGTCGTACGACGGCTCGCCGCCCAGCCCGCCTTCGCGGCGCTGGCCGAGCCGCCGACGTACCCGGAGATCTTCCGGCCCTGGCTCTCGCTCACCGTCCGGATCGGGTTCGCGCTCGAACATCTGCTGCGGGCCGAGGAGTTGTACGGGATCGACCGGGCGGGGCTCGTGCGGGAGGCGCTGGAGGAGGTGGCCGGAGGCGTGTTCGGGCCGTGGGGCGACAGCCACCGGCTCGCGCCGTGGCGGGCGCTCGACCCCGCGGACCCGTCCGCCGCGCACGTGGAGCCGGGGCTCGCGGGTGACCACGACTGCGTGCTGTGCACCACCGCCGTCCCCGGGATCACCGACCTCAGCGCGCGCGGTCCCGCCGCCCGTTACGTGTGGGACCTGGCCCGGCGTGAGGACAGCCTCTGGGTGGTGCCGTTCGGCGCGTCCGGCACGACCGGCTCCGCCCACCACCGCGATCAGCTGCCCCTCTGGCTCCGGGGGGAGCTCGTACCGGTCGTGACCGACTGGGAGCGGCTCACCAGGGACACCGCGCCCACCGACCACGGCGAGCACCACAAGAACAGCCAGACAGCCAGGACAGCCAGGACAGCGGACAGCAAGGACAGTGAGGGGAACGACGATGAGCGTTGACGCGTACGGCGGTCGCGTAGCCGTCCACGAGCAGGTGATCGACGGCTTCGGGGCCGTCCGCGTCCTGCCGCTGGACCCGAAGGCCGACGCCGGTGTCGTCCACGGCTGGGTGAGCGAACCCCGGGCCGCGTTCTGGGGCATGAACGGGCTCACCGCGGACCAGGTCCGGGAGATCTACGCCCACCTCGACACCCTCGACACCCACCACGCCTTCCTCGCGCTGCACGACGGCGAGCCCGTCGGACTGCTCCAGACGTACGAGCCGGACGCCGACCGGGTCGGCGAGTGCTACGACGTCGAGCCCGGCGACATCGGCGTGCACGTCCTGCTGGCGCCCGCCGGGCGGGGCGGGGCGCGGCCCGGCTGGTCGGCCTCGTTGCTGGCGGCGTTCACGGCGTTCGTACTGGTCGGCCTCGACCGGCGGCGGGTCGTCGTCGACCCGGACGTGCGGAACGAGAAGGCGATCGCGCGGTTCCTGCGGCAGGGCTTCGAACGCGGACCGGTGGTCGTGCTGCCGGAGATCGACCTGCCCGACGTGTACCTGCCGGAGAAGCGGGCGCAACTGGCGTTCCTGCGGCGCGAGACGGTGCCGGGACGGCCCGTTCGGACGTAGCGTGGGCGGGTGACTCCTGAGGACCTGATCGCGCACTACGCGTTGGAGCCCATCCCCCGGGAGGGCGGGCGCTTCCGCCAGACGTGGGCGGGGCCCGAGCGGGGCGACGGGCGGCCCGAGGGGACCGCGATCGTCGCCCTGCTCACCACCGAGCCGGGGGACTACTCGGCGCTGCACCGGCTGCCGACCGACGAGATCTGGCACTTCCACCTCGGCGACCCCCTCCGACTGCTCCTCCTGCGCCCCGACGGCTCCTCCGGCACCGTCGTGCTCGGGCCGGACGTGCTCGGCGGGCAGCACGTGCAGTACGTCGTGCCCGCCGGGACCTGGATGGGCGCGAGTGTGCTGGGCGGCGAGGGGGCCTGGACGCTGTTCGGCTGCACGATGGCGCCGGGGTTCACCTTCCAGGGGTACGAGCACGGCGACGCGGGGGAGTTGGCGCGGCGGTACCCCGACCGGGCCGCGCTCATCGCGGAGCTGGGCAGGGAATGAGGGCGGACGCCCGGGATGAGTGGTGAACACACGCTTCCCGGCGCCCGTACCTACTCGGAGGAATCCGAGCCGGCGACAGTGGATCCGGAGCGCGACGTGGGCCGACGCAGTGACAGGGACGAGAGCCGACAGGGCGGAACCGGCGTGAGGGGCGTGCGAGGCCTTCCCTATGTCCGGCCGTATGTCCGGCGCCTGGTGCTGCTCGGCACCGTGCTGGTCCTGTTCCTCCTCGGCGGGGCGGGGACCGCGTCGGCGCACGCCGCGCTCAAGGGCACCGATCCCGCCGACGGCAGCGTCCTCGACTCCGCGCCGAAGGACGTCACCCTCACCTTCACGGAACCGGTGAGCCTCCTCCAGGACTCCATCCGCGTCATCGACCCCGAGAACCGCGCGGTCGACACGAGCAAGCCGGGGCGGTCCGGCGACCGGTCCGACACGGCCCGCGTCACCCTGCCCGCGGGGCTGGCCGACGGTACGTACACCGTCGCCTGGCGGGTGATCTCCGCCGACAGCCACCCCATCTCCGGAGCCCTCCTCTTCTCCGTCGGCGAACCCTCCGCAACCTCCGCGACCCTCCCCGCCGACCTCACCGAGGACCCCCTCACCGCCTCCTTCTACGACATCACCCGCTACTTCGCGTACGGCGCCCTCGCCCTGCTCATCGGCGTCACCGTCTTCGTGACCGCGGTCCTCGGCCGGGCGAACGACACGCTCCGCAAGTTGCTCCTGTCCGGCTGGCTGGCCCTGACGCTGTCCTCGGTGGTCCTGCTGCTCCTGCGCGGACCGTACGAACGGGGCAGCGGCGTCGGCGCCGTCCTCGACCCGTCCGTCCTCGGCGGCACGGTCGGGACGCGTCCGGGCCTCGCGCTGCTGGCGCGGCTCACGCTGCTCGCGGTGGTCCTCTTCCTCCTCGTCCGGGTTCGCGGTCAGGAGAGCTGGGGCCGGGGCGCGACCGGTGCCGGGGTGCTGCTCTCGGTCGGGCTCGCCGGGACCTGGGCCGCCGCCGAGCACGCCTCCGCGGGTATCCAGGTGCCGGTGGCGATGACCTCCTCCGTGCTCCATCTGCTCGCCATGGCCGTCTGGCTGGGCGGCCTGACCGCCCTGCTGACGGTGCTGTACCGGGCCCCGGAGACGCTGTCGACCGCCGTCGTCACCCGTTTCTCCCGCCTGGCCTTCGCCTCGGTGGTCGTCCTGGTCGTCACCGGCGTCTACCAGTCCTGGCGCGGCCTCGGCTCCTGGTCCGCCTTCACCACCACGGCGTACGGCCAGGTCCTCCTCGCCAAGCTGGCGGCGGTCGCCCTGCTGCTGGCCGCGGCCGCGTTCTCCCGCCGGTGGACGGCGCGGTGGGGCGCGGTGGCGGTCGGGGAGAACGACGAGAACGACGAGAACTACGAGAACGACGAGAACGGCGAGATCGGCGAGAGTGCTCGAACCGGAGGGGCCGTCGTGGCGGAGGCTCGGGTGCCTCAGCCGGTGGGGGCGGTGGCCCGCGTGGACGGCGGGGCGGCAGCGGAGGCGGCGTCCGCGGCTTCCCCCGTCGCTGCCGCTGCCGATGCAGATGCCGATGCCGATTCCGGCTCCGCCGAGGGCACCGACGCCGGCTCCGGCTCGGCCGAGGGCACCGACGCAGGCTCCGGCTCGGCCGAGGCCACCGACGCAGGCGCCGGCTCGGACTCCGGTGAGGGCGTCGGCGGCACCCACGCCCCCAGCGCCCCCACCGAGCCGGCCGACCTCCACCGTCTCGCCCTGCGCCGCAGCGTGCTCGCCGAGTTCACCGTGGCGGTGGTGGTGCTGGTGATCACCACCGTGCTGACGGGCACCCTGCCGGGCCGGGCGGCGGCGGAGAGCGCGCAGGGGACCGGGAGCGCGGCGGCGCCGGGGGAGGTCACGGCCTCCTCGACCGTCGTGCCGTTCGACATGGGCACCCCGAACGGGCACGGCAAGGTCCAGATCGACCTCGGTCCGGGCAAGGTCGGCAAGAACTCCATCCAGGCCGTGGTGTTCGGCCCCGACGACGGCATCGCGACCGTCCCCGAACTGCGCCTCACGTTCACGCTGAAGGCGCAGAAGGTGGGCCCGATCGACGCCAAGCTGACCGACCGCGGCGGCTACTGGGCCACGGACACCCTCCAGATCCCCCTGCCGGGCACCTGGACGATGAAGCTGACGGTCCGTACGACGGACATCGACCAGGTCACGGTCGAGAAGAACGTCAAGGTCGGCTAGGACCTGGCCGCCCCTCGGCCGTCCGCTTCCCCTTCCCCGGCCAGCAGGCGGCGCATCGTCTCCGCCGCTCGGACGGCCGCGTCGGCGCAGCAGTTGTTGAACAGGACGTGCAACTCGTCGACCTGCTCGGCTGCGGCCCGCAACCGCGGCAGCCACGAGGTGAGTTCGGCCTCCGTGTAGTCGTGGCGGAAACGGTCCTCCTTGCTGCCGGTGCCCCAGGCGGGGCTCCGGCCGTGGAACCGTACGACGGCCAGCTCGGGCGTGGTGACGGGCACGAGGGGCGGCAGTGAGGTGCCGAGCCCCTGGGCCATGTCGACGCCCACCGCGACCAGGCCGAGTCGGGACAGCAGGGCCGTGGTCTCGTCCGCCTGCCCGGGGCGCCACCACGCCGGGTGCCGGAACTCCACGGAGACCGGCCAGCCCGCCGTACGCTCCGCGCACTCCGTCAGCGTCTTCTCCGCCCGTGGCCCCGGCGCCAGCCAGGGCGGGAACTGGAACAGCACGGCCCCCAGCCGGTCCGCGATCCGCAGCGGCTCCACGGCGTGGGCGAAGCGCTCCCAGATCCGGTCGAGCAGACCCGGCAGCGGGGACGTCCGGTCGCGCAGGTCCTCGGGGAGCGCCGTCGGCCGGGTCGGATGGCCGGTCAGGAGCGAGAACGCCTTGACGTCGAACCGGAATCCGGGTGGCGTCCGCTCGGCCCAGAGGACGGCGTTGCGCCGACTGGGCAGCGCGTAGTAGCTGGAGTCGACCTCGACGACCGGGAACTGCTCGGCGTAGTACCGCAGTCGGGACTCGGCGTCGCGTCGGCCGCGCGGATACCAGCCGCCGGCCAGTAACGCGCGGTCCGTCCAGGAACAGGTACCGACCAGCAGCTCACCCATGCGGTGCCGGTTACCCGAAATCGGCCGGACGACTACTCGGTGCCACGCGGCACGGTGCGGCGCGGCTCGACTCGCCTCGTGCGCCCGCGGCCCTTGCTGGGTCACCGAGCGGGTGGCTACGCGCCGTGGGGGTCGTGCAGCGGCGCGCCCACGAGGGACTTCGACGCGGTGCCGTCCACACCGACGGGCGGCTCCCCGGCCACCATCACCCGGTGCATGATGCGCGGGAAGTCCAGGTGGGCGGTGTCGTTGGGGGCCAGATGGACGGTGGCCCGGTTGTCCCAGAGGGCCACGGAGCCCGGCTCCCAGCGGAAGCGGACGGTGTACTCGGGGCGCGTGATCTGCTCGACGAACATCTCAAGGAGCAGTCGGCTCTCCGCTCTGCTGACGTCGACGATGTTCTCGACGTAGTACGGGTTGACGAAGAGGACGCGTTCACCGGTCTCGGGGTGCACGCGGACGACGGGGTGCACCGAGGCCACCTGATGGTCCTGGAGGTGGCGCAGATACGGGTCGGGGCCGGAGCGGGCGAGGTAGCCGACGCCGAGACGGTGCTCGGCACGCAGCCCGTCGGCGAACCGGCGTACGGGTTCGGAGAGTCCCGCGTAGGCGGTGGCCAGATCGGCCCAGGTGGTGTCGCCGCCGTACGGGGGCACCTGTTCGGCGCGCAGGAGGGTGAGGGCGGGCGGGTCGACGCGGGCGGTGTGATCGCCGTGCCAGCCGCGCAGGGTGGAGTGGCGGCGGCGCTCCAGCCATTCGGCCTGGTCCATGCCGTGCTTGCGGCCCAACTCCTGGCGGTCGGCGGTCGTCTCGATCTCGGGGTACTCCGCGGGCGACACCGAGCCGCGGGAGCGGAGCCGGATCGGCTCCCCGAAGCGCCGCGCGAACGCGATCTGCCCGGCGTGGTCCAGCCGCTGCCCCCGGAAGAACACGACCTTCCAGCGCAGCAGCGCCGAGCGGATGCCGTCGACCGTGCGGTCGTCCAGGGGCCCGCAGAGGTCCACGCCGTGGATCTCGGCGCCGATGTACCCCGAGGCGGGCCTCACGTCCAGTCCGTCGACGGCTCCCGTGCTGTCGCTGTTCATCGCTCGCCCTTCATCGCTCACCGTTTCCTGCTCACCTTTTCCTGCTTACCTTTTCCTGCTCGCAGTTCCCTGCTCGGTACGGCTGTCGTACCCGTCCTACCCGCCTGGCGGCCCCTTTCAGCCGGACGCGAGCCCGGCGGGCCGCGCCGTACGGAGAGACGCCGACCGGCGCGGTCCAAGACGTAGGCTCCGAGGGCGAGAAGTCGAACGGTGATCCGGAAGTTGATGGGAGATCACGTCATGAGCGACAAGCCGACCGTCGGCGTCCTGGGCACCGGCATCATGGGGGCGGCGATGGCCCGCAACCTCGCCCGGGCCGGACACCCCGTCCGCGCGTGGAACCGCACCCGCGAGAAGGCCGAGCCGCTGACCGCCGACGGTGTCCACGTCGTCGACACCCCCGCCGAGGCCGTCCGGGGCGCCGACGTCGTCCTCACGATGCTGTACGACGGGGCGACCGTGCGGGACGTGATGCGCGACGCGGCGCCGGCCCTGCGCGCGGGCGCCGCCTGGGTCCAGTCCACCACCGCCGGGCTGGATGATGTCGCCGAACTGGCCGCCCTGGCAGGCGAACACGGCCTGGCCTACTACGACGCCCCGGTCCTCGGCACCCGGCAGCCCGCCGAGGCCGGGCAGCTGACGGTCCTCGCGGCCGGTCCGGTGGCGGGGCGGGACACGGTGACGCCCGTCTTCGACGCCGTGGGCGCCCGTACGGTGTGGACCGGTGAGGACGGGGCGGTGGGCACCGCCACCCGGCTCAAGCTCGTCGCCAACAGCTGGGTGCTCGCCGCCACCAACGCGGCCGGGGAGACACTCGCCCTGGCCAAGGCCCTCGGCGTCGACCCGCGGTCCTTCTTCGAGATCATCGACGGCGGCCCCCTCGACATGGGTTATCTACGCGCCAAGTCCGCGCTCATCCTCGACGACAGGCTCTCCCCGGCGTCCTTCGCCGTGGCCACCGCCGCCAAGGACGCCCGGCTGATCGTCGAGGCGGGGCAGCGCCACGGGGTCCGCCTCGACGTGGCCGAGGCCGGCGCCGAACGCCTCGCCCGCGCCGCCGCGCACGGCCACGCCGACGAGGACATGGCCGCCGCGTACTTCGCCAGCTTCGACGAGGCCGCGAAGAAGTAAGGGGCCCCATCGGGGGCAGGGCCCCCGCCCGCAATGAGGCCCTCATCTCGGGCGGTCCCTGTCGCGGGCCGGGCCCCTCCCGCCGAGGTCCCCATTCGGTGCGGGTGCCGGGCCCCCTCCAGCGCCGAGGCTCCCCTCCCGCGATGAGGCCCTTATCCCGGGCGCGGTCCCTGTCGCGGGCCGGGCTCCTCCCGCCGAGGTCCCCATTCGGTGCGGGTGCCGGAGCCCCTCCCGTGCCGAGGCCCCCTCCCACGACGAGGCCCTCATCCCGAGAGGGTCCCCTCCCGCGCCGGAGCCGTACCCCGAGCGGGGTCCCTTCCCGCGCCGGAGCCGTACCCCGCGCCGGGTCCCTGTCCCGCGCCGAGCCCCCTCACCAGACCTCAGGACCGCTCGGCGGTGTTCCGTTCCTCCGTCGGCAGGACCTCGGGCGTCGCCCCGGTCAGCGACGCCGAGTCCGGCGGCGCACCGCCGTCCGCCGCGGCGGCGGCGACGGCCGGCTGCCCGGCCGACGGCTTCCGCTTCCGAAGCCGCCCCGTCACCCACAGGGCGACCGGCTCGGTGAAGCGGGCGGTGAGTGGGCCCGCGATGACCAGGATCAGTACGTACGCGGTGGCCAGCGGCCCGAGGGACGGTTCGATGCCGGCGGTGACGGCGAGCCCGGCGATGACGATGGAGAACTCGCCGCGCGCGACCAGCGTGCCACCCGCCCGCCAGCGGCCCTTCGCCGAGATCCCGGCCCGGCGGGCCGCCCAGTACCCGGTGGCGATCTTCGTCAGCGCGGTGACGACGGCCAGCACGAGCGCGGGCAGCAGCACCGGCGGGATGCTCGCCGGATCCGTGTGGAGGCCGAAGAAGACGAAGAACACGGCGGCGAACAGATCCCGCAGGGGCGCCAGCAGACTGTGCGCCCCCTCGGCGACCTCACCGGACAGCGCGATGCCGACGAGGAACGCACCGACCGCCGCCGACACCTGGAGCTGCTGTGCGAGTCCGGCGACGACGAGCGTCAGCCCCAGCACGACCAGCAGCAGCTTCTCGGGGTCGTCGTTGGAGACGAAGCGCGAGATGTGGCGCCCGTACCGCACCGCGATCAGCAGGACGAGCCCGGCCGTGCCCAGGGCGATGGCGAGGGTCGCGCTGCCCGCCGCGAGTCCCACCCCGGCGAGCAGGGCGGTGACGATCGGCAGATAGACGGCCATGGAGAGGTCCTCGAGGACCAGGATGCTCAGGATGACCGGCGTCTCGCGGTTGCCGAGCCGCCCCAGGTCGCCTAGGACCTTCGCGATGACACCGGAGGAGGAGATCCAGGTGACACCGGCGAGCACGACGGCGGCGACCGGGCCCCAGCCCAGCAGCAACGCCATCGCCGCGCCGGGCAACGCGTTCAGCGCGGCGTCCACGAGACCGGCCGGGTACTGGGTCTTGAGGTTGGAGACGAGATCGCTGGCGGTGTACTCCAGGCCGAGCATGAGCAGCAGCAGGATCACGCCGATCTCGGCGCCGATCGCCACGAACCCCTCGCTCGTGCCGAGCGGCAGCAGCCCGCCCTCCCCGAAGGCGAGCCCGGCCAGCAGATACAGGGGGATCGGGGAGAGCCGGAACCGGGCGGCGAACCGCCCGAGCAGCCCGAGTCCGAGGATGATCGCGCCGAACTCGATGAGGAAGACGGCGGAGGAGTGCCCGGAGGACTCGGCGGCGAGCCGCACGGGCGGGGCGAGATGCGGGGGAGTCTGGCTGGCGAGGGACGCGGAGAGCTGGGCGGAGAGGTGCATGGGCCGCTCACTCCCGGCCGAGTATCGCGGCGGCCGCCTCCACACCCTCACGGGTGCCGATCACGATGAGGGTGTCCCCGCCGGCCAGCCGGAAGTCCGGCGCCGGTGACGGAATCGCCTCGGCCCGCCGCAGTACGGCCACGATGGACGCGCCCGTGTCGGTCCGCATCCGGGTGTCACCGAGGACCCGTCCGTTCCAGTGCGACGTCGAGGTCAGCTCGATCCGCTCGGCGACCAGGCCCAGTGCGGTCGTGGACAGCAGGTTGGGGCTGTGGTGGTCCGGCATCAACGCGTCCACGAGGGCGGTCGCCTCGCTCCCCGTCAGCCGTACCGACAGCGCGCACGCGTCGGGATCGTCCTCCCGGTACGCGCTGAACGTCCGTGACCCGTCCCGGTGCGCCACGACGGAAAGCCGCCGGTGCTCACGGGTGTTGAGGTCGTACCGCACACCGATCCCCGGCAACGGCGTACTGCTGAGGCGCGGAGCACCCACGGCTGGTCCCCTGTCTGGTTCGGACATGTCTTCGGAAACCCGATGGGTGCCACCCTAACGAGACCCGAGATCGGCCTGGCCGAGGCGAGGTGGAGTCCCCGGTGGGACAATCCCCGTCCGGCCCCTCCGGCGTCCACGCCGGTGATCTGCCCAGTACCCCCGTGCCGGCGGCCATGCGGACCGTGCCGGCGGCCATGCGGAACCGAGGCCGTCGACGTCCGCCGCCGCGCCCACCCCGGCCGCGGTTCCGCCCGGGCAGCGGGGGAAGGACCGAAAGGAAGCGCAGGCATGATCCAGTGGGTGTCCCTGGGCACCGGCCCCCGCCCCGTACCCCGGCCCGTCTCCACACCGCTGGTGTGGGCCACGGCGTTCGCCGGCGCGATGGCGCTGGTCGCCGTCCTCAACGCCCTGGTCGGCACGGACCGCCCCGGCCTTGCCCTGACCGCGCTCTCCCTGCTGTCCGCGCTGCTCGGCGTCCACGCCCGTTTCACCGCCGCCCCCGGTACGGCCGCCCTGTGCTGGCTCTTCCTCAACGGCTTCGCCATACCCCCGGCCGGCGTCCTCACCTGGGCCAACCCCCGTGACACGTTCTGGCTGGTCTGCCTCCTCACGGCGGCCCTCACCGGCACGACCCTGGCCCGCCTCCTCCAGGCCCGAGCGGCCTACCGCCGCCTCACCACCAGCGTCCTGCCGCGTACCCAGGAGCCGGGGGACTGGCCGGGGGACGTGTGAACCCAGGCCGGGAGCGGAGCCCTGCGGTCGCCGGGCTTCAGCGGCGGTACGCGGTGGCGGCGACGGCGGGCAGGACCGCGAGAGCGAGGACACCACCGGTGAGGGCGAGGACGGGGTAGCCGGAGGCGGCGACCACCAGGCCCGAGCTGATGCCGCCGGTGGCACCGGCGACGGCGATGGAGACGTCGACCATGCCCTGGGTCCTGGCGCGGGTCGCGAGCGGCACGGCGTCGGTGATGATCGCGGTGCCCGACACGAGGCCGAGGTTCCAGCCGAGGCCCAGCAGCGCCAGGGCCAGCGCCAGGAGCGCGACGGAGTCGCCGGGCGCGGTGGCGGCGAGCAACCCGGAGGCGAGCAGGGTGAGGCCGGAGGCGGCGGCGATCCGCAGCCGGCCGAAGCGGTCGACGAGCCAGCCCGTCAGGGGCGAGGGCAGATACATGGCGGCGATGTGGACGGCGATCACGACACCGGAGGCGGCGGTGCCGTGGCCGTGGTCGTGCAGATGCACCGGCGTCATCGTCATGATCGCGACCATGACGAGCTGGGTGAGGACCATGATCAGCGCCCCGAGGA
This sequence comes from Streptomyces sp. NPDC030296, assembly GCF_055572815.1. NCBI lineage: Bacteria > Bacillati > Actinomycetota > Actinomycetes > Kitasatosporales > Streptomycetaceae > Streptomyces > Streptomyces sp. NPDC030296. The sequence goes on along the minus strand of NZ_JBVICQ010000007.1, from coordinate 10,953 downwards.
CCACACCTCCGCGGCCTTCGCGGACGGCGGTGCTCGTCGTGGTCCCGTCGGCGGGAGCGCCCTGCGGCCCGGCGTCGGCGAGGGCACGGGCCGTGAGCAGCGGATCGGGCCGCAGCCGGACGGCGAGGACGAGCGCGGCGAGCGCGTAGGCGGCGCCGGACAGCAGGAACGGACCCGCCAGCCCGGGGATGCCGAGCTTCTCGGCGAAGGTGCCGGTGGGGGCGGCGAGGTTGGGTCCGGCGACGCCCCCGAGGGTGGTGGCGACCAGCACCGTGGACACGGCCCGGGCGCGGTGGTCGCGGGGCGCGAGGTCGGCCCCGGCGTAGCGGGCCTGGAGGTTGGTGGCGGTTCCGGCACCGTAGACGAACAGGGCGACGAACAGCAGGACGGGGTTGTCCAGGACGGCGGCGGTGATGACACCGAGGCTGCCGACGGCGCCCGTGAGATAGCCGGCGGCCAGCCCGGGCCGACGCCCGTGGCGCTGCGAGACCCGACCGACGACGACGGCGGTCAGCGCGGACCCCGCGGTGAACAGCGCACTCGGCAACCCGGCGAGGCCGGTGGCGCCGAGCATGTCCTGGGCGAGCAACGCCCCCACGGTGACACCGGCGGCGAGCCCGGCCCCGGAAAGAACCTGGGAGGCGACCAGCACCCGCAACACACGGCGCTGCACGGCGGCGGCGTCGGGCGGAACGCCGGTCGTGTGAGGGGACGCGCTCCTGTTCATGCCTCTCCCATGCCTCTTCCAGAGCCAACTGAGACGGAAAGCGAGACGGAAAGCGGGACGGAAAGCGAGACCGAAAGCGGGACGGAAAGCGAGACGGACAACGCCGCCCGTGAGGGGTGAACGCAGCCAGAACCGCGACCACCAGAGCCCAGTCCCTGCTCACATCCTGCGCCAACCGCTGAGCAGTTCCTCGGGGCCGTACAGCGCCTGAAGGCCGGAGCAACCGAGCCCGCTGCGGGAGACCGCCACGAGAGGTACCGGCTCATCGGTGATCGCCGCCCGGTGCTTCTGCAGCGCGGCCAGGTCGTGGCCGTCGAACGCGGAGTTCTCCAGCCACTTGATCGAGCCGAGGAAAAGCAGCTCCTTGGCCACCGGCTGTCGGTCGGCGCCCACCAAGTCGATTTCGACGTCGTTGCTGCGGGTCCAGTACCCGCCGATCGCCGGGGCGGCCGGCAGGAGCCCGTCCGGCAGGAGGCGGGCGAGGGATTCCCGGACCAGGGGCTCGATCGCGCGGCCCCGCCAGCTCATCCACTGCTCCCTGATCCGGCTCAGTGTGAGATCTCCTCGCATCCGCTCGATCTCCGCCATGTGCGGATCCAGGAACGCGAGCCAGAACCGGAGGTAGGGGTCGGCCACGCGGTAGCGCCGTTCCTTCGATGGCCGCAGTGAGAGTGGCAGTTCGGCGGCCACGACCCGTTTCTCGGTCAGCAGGTCAGTGGCTCGGGTGAGTGTGGTGTGGGCGATGCCGCCGGCCGCGCGGGCGATGTTGGTGAAGGTCCGCTCCCCGGATCCGATCGCACGCAGGACCTCCCTGCTCATCGCCTGCGGTGGGAACTCCGCGGCGAGAGAGCGCTCGGCGGAGACCAGCAGCGCCGAGATCGGGTTGTCCAGCGAGTCGCGGAGGAACTCCCAGACATCCGCTCCGGCCCGCCACTCGGCGCAGATCAGGGGGAGACCCCCCGTGATCAGAGCGGCGTCGAACGCGGCTGCCGGTGACAGGCCCAGCATCTCGCCGATGTCAGCCGGGTTGAGCGGTCCCACGACCATTTCCCGGCCCCGCTGGTGGAAGGGGCGGTCGTAGCTGTTCAGCGCCTCCATCATCGACAGATCGGACCCCACCAGGAGGAGGAGCACGGGCTTGCGGCTGAGCAGCCGGTCCCATGCCCGCTGCAACATGCCCTCGAAGGCGTCGACGCGGTCCATGAGATACGGAACCTCGTCGATGACGACGACGCTGGGGGTGTCGTCGGGCAGGATCTCCGCGAGGAGCCTGAACGCCGCGTTCCACTGATCGGGGGTCTCCTCCGCGAACAGCCCCCGCTCCGGCAGAGTGGACCTGGCAACGGTGTCGAGCAGTTCCGACAGCTCGTCCTCCGCCGTTCCGCCCGCCGCGGTGAAGAAGAGGTACGGCGTCTCGGTCCGCCGGAGGAACTCCTCGACGAGGCTGGACTTGCCCACCCGCCGTCTCCCCCGCATGAGGACGCACTGCCCCGGCCTCGCCGCCCCGACGGCGTCCCGAACCGCCTGCAAGGCGCTGCCGAGCACCCGCAGCTCACGGTCCCGTCCGATGAACCGACGCACTCCAACCTCCCGACGGAGATAGTATCGCCAGGAATACTATCTCCATCGATACCATCCATTCCGGCTCGCCCGGTCGAGCGTGAGGCGGCTGAGGGCGCGCGCACCGTCCTGTGCCCCGCGGTGGCGACGGGCGACCCTGCCGATCCTGGCCGGTTCACGCGCACCGATCCGCCGGACTTTCAGCCGGGCCGACGCGGTCGCTAGTTGGCGCACGCCAACAGGAGGGAAGTGGCGTGCGGGGCGAAGGCCGTGGCCGCGGCCGACGCCTCGCTATCCACCTCTGCCGGGGTGACGGACGCCAGTCGTGCGGAAGGCGGGAGAGGTCGAACGCAGCGTGCCAGCCCGGCCCGCGCAGCGCGAGCGCCATTCGACCAGCGCGGCCAGCCGCTGGGGCTTCGTGCCCGGCGGCTTGCCGCTCCGTGCCGCCCGCCGGCGCCTCGACACGCAGCGCGGAGTGCCTGGCATGACCCGGCGGACGGGCACGCAGCCGAGCTGGGCATTCACAGGGAGCTGCGTCCGCCTGGGAGGGGGGTGCCCGGGACGAACGCCAGAGGGCCGGACCACTTTCGCGGTCCGGCCCTCTGGGCTGGCGGAGGATACGAGATTCGAACTCGTGAGGGGTTGCCCCCAACACGCTTTCCAACTGTGGTGGTGGGCTCTGGGGCCGCGAACGGGGCCGTTCACCTGCGTTCATGGCCGGCTGACCGCCGGGGTGCGGACGGCTCCGGGTCCCGCCTGAACGGCCGTGAACGGCGCAGAATGAGACGGAAACTGAGACGGCTGTGCCGCTACGGCTCAGGTGTTTGCTGCGCAGCCCACGCACAGCGCCATTGTGATGACGATCGATAGATGGCCCTTCCGATCGTCTGTTGCCCACGAAGGAGCGGCAGGAAAGTGTGTTGACGTTGGAGCGCAACCAAATGGCTGCCTCCGGCATGTAGGCATGTATGACAGCTCTCGATGAGCGTCGGGCACGTGCCCGACGTCTGCGCCGCCTGCAACGCGTTGGTTTTTGGACGCTCGCTGTCCTTGCAGCGCTCATCTTGTTGATCGGCCTTCCGTGGCTCGTGGTGAGGGGGCCGTACCAGCTCGACAGGGGTTATATCGACACGAGCACTGTGGGGGCAGGCACCGGCTCCGCCGCGCTGGTCAGCGGTCTGAGGACCGCTCTAGTCGCGACCGTGGCCGCCATCGGCGCTGGCATCGCCCTCGTGTATACGGCGCGTAGTTACCAACTAACCCGTCGCGGGCAGGTCACCGAGCGCTTTACCAAGGCCCTTGAACGACTCGGATCGACCGAAACGTATGTGCGCCTGGGTGGAGTGCTGGCGCTGGAGCAGATCGTCCAGGATGCCCCCGAACAGTCCAGCCACGCTGCCCAAGTCCTCAGTCACTTCGTACGTGACCGTGCACCCGCCCGACCGAACCAAGCGGCCGTGTGGCCGGACCTTGGTCCGGAGACCAGCACCCCTTCCTCATCCGGCGAGGAGGAGACCAGAGACGGTGACTCCGCAGAGTTGCCGGAGCGGCCCGACGCCGATGTGCAAGCAGCCCTGACCGCCCTCACTCGCCCAGCATCGCGCACGCATGTCGACACCGAACTCCGTCTGGTCTTTGCTGGACTGCACCTCCACGGTGCCGTGCTGACCGGAGCAGACCTCACCGACGCCGACCTGGAAGAGGCCGACCTCGCCCACGCGACCCTGTTCGCGGCGAACCTCACCGGCGCCAATCTGATCGGGACCAACTTCTACCGCGCTCGCATGAGTGACGCGATCTTCACCAAGGCATGCCTGGAAGGAGCGAGCCTCAAGAGCGTCGTCCTCTGGGAGACGAGCCTCCAGGGCTTCGACGTCGGCGGAGCAGATCTCACTTATGCCGAGCTGACAGGGTGTGACCTCACCAAGGCCAATTTCTATGAGGCTGAGCTCTTTGGCGCCACCCTGGACAGGGCAGACCTCACTGGCGCAAACCTGACTCGGGCGAATCTGAGCCACGCCAGCCTGACCGGGGCGACGTTTACAGGTGCCGACCTGAGCGGGGCGAACCTAACGGACGTTAAAGGGCTATCGGCTGGCCAGCTCCGGGCAGCATTGATCGACGGTGAAACGCTACTGCCGCCGGAGATCGAAGCGCAGGTACGCACCTCCGCTCGCTAGCTCACCGGCTGTGAGCCGTGGCTCCGCCCTCGAGTTGTTGCTCCAAGATCCGGCCCGCCTGGACCTCAGCCGATGACTGTCAGCCACAAGGGCGGGTGCGCCGACCGATCAGGCGCGCGTATGCCTCGCTGTACCCACCCGCCTCAGGCAACTGCCAATGCCCTCGACCAGAGCAAGCCGCGACGGCCGGCCCGTGACTACGGCGCCTCAGTCCTCAGCTTGGGAAGCTCGGGTTCTTTGGCGACAGTCGCTGCACTGACCTGCGGCGAAGCGGTGTCGGGGGCCGCGACTCACCCATCGCCAGTCCCCGCTGTTCCCCGCACGATCTGGCACGCGTATGGCACGGCCTCTCTGACCACGACCTCGGTGGTCTGGTTATGCGGGGTCCCAGGCTGCGCTGAAGAGGGCCAGTTCAAGGACATCCGGCGCCGCGGGCCACTCGATCGATGCCCCTGTCAGTTGCTTGCTGGCCGCGTACATCCACTGGAGGTAGATGTGATAGCGATGGGAGGTCCAGTCGCTGTTACGCCAGATGCGATTGGCGATCACCGAGGCCCATTCGTAGCCAGCCGCGACCCCAATCTTCGTGGCATGCCGACGGAGAACCCCAGCGAGCACGCTGTCGAGGATGAGTGGGCGCAGCCCCTTCACCTCTGGCAACGCCTGACCAGCAAAGTAGAGGAACTTGGTAAGAAACGCTGGCCCAAGACCGTCCAACACCTGCAGCCTCTCGTAGGCTGCGGACGCGCCTTCGTCAGTGAGCAGGGATATGGCTTCCGCGAAGGCATCCTCAGCACCTGGCTGGGCAAGCACCTGACGCGTGCGGTACGGGCCGTAGCCCGTGAGGCCGTAACCCCAGACCTGGGTGGCCACGAACGCCTCTGCCCAACTCTGTACTTGTTCCGCGGCTCGGACTGTGGCCACCACGTCGGCCCGGCTCACGGAGGCCGAAGCAACTGCCGCCCGATCGGCGAAAGCGTTGGGCCAAGGGGCTACAGCCGTCCAACTGGAAGGCGAGTACAGAATGCTGTGAGCCCCGCTTCCGTGTCTGTACCGCCGGCCTCTCTCTGGGTCGGTCAACCATCTGTCCAGTGACTTCACCGCGTCTTCTGGCAGCAGCCGTGCGTGCATCGTGGCGTCGAGCTTGTCTGCCAGGTTCTGGTCAAACCTCATGGAAGCGCCTCCTGCGTGACACGACATAGTGGCACGCCGCGACGGAAGCGGACACGATATGTACGTGCGTTGAAACGGCTCCGGAGAGCGCTTCACTCCTCGACAAGACGGCTGATCAGGGCTTCATGGGTGTTTGTGTGAGCGCTCCCCGTCCACGGGTAGTCCACAGGGGCTCAGTACCGCTTAGGCACCCACGGGCCCGCCGATCGGGGTTGGTGATGAACACCGCGAGCGTGATCATGTTAGGAGCTCTCCGGATCCGGCGCGCGATCGGAACGTTGCAGGCATCGGCTGAGCGGCTCGCTCGTAGTCCCAGGTGTTAATTGTGCTAGCCAAATGGAGCAACGCAGCATACCGGCGACTCGGACCCCAAGGAGAGTAGGAGTGTGAACAGCACGGATGAGACGGCGCCGGAGTCTCGAAGGACGCGAGTCGACAGTGTGCACAAGTGGGCTGCCACACTAGCCGCTGTTGTTGCGCTTGCTTTCTCGATCTACAACTTCGCTGAGCTCCAAGAGAAGCCCAGAATCGATGTGACACTTCCTCACCTATTGCGCATGGGTCCGGTAGATAGCGGAACGGCTTTCCAAATCCAGCCGACGGTTTCCACCAGATTCAAGACCCAGGATGTCGAGGTGATTCGTGATGCACGACTGCAACTTACTCCCGTCGGCTCGATTTCTTCCCTCAAGAAGCCGATTTTCTACTGGCATGAAACCGGAACGTATGTATACGATTTCGCTTCGGATCAGGTCAATTATACCTGGAGTAGTGATCCTGCGCCCTTCGTCATCAGTCAGGACAAACCTCAGCAGCCCACACTCGTGTTCTGGGCTGACAATTGGACCTTCCAGTCCGGCCAATACGAGGGATCGCTTCAGTTGAGCCGGTCAGGGAATCGCCCTTTGAGCAAGAAGTTCTGTCTGACTGTTTCAAAGAAAGCCGTCGAAGAATTCCATGGTGCCGAGCAACGGCAGATCTTCTTTTTCCGTGATGACCTGCCCAAGTTTCACTCATCCAGCAACTCTCCAGGCTGCTACCGCAGGGAAACGGATTAATAGCTCTCGCCGGTCAGTAGTTCTCTGGGTCCGCTAGGGGATGCCTGACCTGCAGCCCTCCGGCGCGAACTATGGGCACAGTGGTCGCTGAGGTCTCCTGAGCACGTCAAACGGGTGCCTGTGGCCGCCGGTGGCCCGGAGTGGCTGCGGTGGTTGCTGTACTTCTCAGCTGTACAGCACTTGCGCTGATCGCCGCCTTAAGGAGTTCGATCGGGTGGCCGGTGCCGGAGGCTCCGTCGGAGGTGCTCCGGCCGTGCTCAACCGCTCATGGCTGCCCGTGTTCGCTGTCGTTGATGTCAGCCATGGATGTCTGGTCCGCTGCTGCCTACGTCAGGTGTCAATGAAGTCCCAATCTTCCCCGAGAACCCACCTCAGTGCAGACAGCTTGCCCTGGACGAAGCCCCAACCGAAGTCGTCCCATGGGCCGACGTTGTCCTCACCGTACCGCCGCTCAATATCGCGCATAGCAGCGTTCATTTGTTCTTCCAGTTCAGGGCTGAGCGGTTCACGGTGGCCGTCTTCGACCTTTTCTTGCAGAATTAGTTTCCGTACGTACCAGACCTTTTCGAAGTATTCGTTCTCCGCCTTGATGATTTCGGCGAGGGAACGGGTTTCGGTCTGGACTAGCTCTACCTCCTCGATTAGCTCCGCGAACTCTTCTCCAAAGTGGCCCAGCATCAAGGAATTGAGTCCGTCCACACCGTATACATACCGAGACCGTACCTGATCGAAAATATCGGCTAGGTCTGGATGAGGCTTTCTATGGTCGCCTTTAGTTGTAGAGAAGTCCTCATGGTTCGATGTGGCGAAGCAAATAATATCGCCGGTTTCATTGTCGTCCTTGACCGTGGACCTGTAGAGCTCGATGAGTAGGGCGTCTGCAACGCTGTTCTTGTTGAGGTGCAGTGGCGCCTTCTTTTCCAGTCCACGCTTCACTGCGGCCTCATTTTCGACCGCTCCGGGCTCGACCCTCTTGCCGCTTTTTAGAAGGTCGAATATTTCAGAGAAGTTCTGAAGAGACCCCTCTGCAATATAGGGGATCTGGTGAGTCATCTCGGCTATCCAGCGCTGAGCCTCTTCGTCCCCATACTCCTGGAGATCTTGCTTCAGTAGCCGAAATCGCTCGCGAACGCTTTTAGTTGCGGCGTTCTCTGCTCTTGGACGGTTTCTCTCGAACTCGTCGATGATGAGCGATGGCACCAACAGTTCAAGCTTCCCTTGATGCTTAAGAACGCGTATGGCGACGATGGTTTGCTGTCCGTCTCGCCGCCGGGCCATGTCAAGCCATACCGATGTGTCGATGAGAAGTCTGAGCACAGCAACAGGCTACGGGAGTTCATGGTCGCGCGGGTGACCATTAAGGTCGGTGGAGTCTCAATGGGCAAGGCAAGAGATGTCTTCTTGCCCTGAGTCTTGCCGGGGATCTTGGTGAGCTGGGTTTTTGCTGGTCAGGGGCGGTGGGCTCGTGCGCCTGGTCGTCGTCGTTGGTCGTCATTGGCCATTGGTGAGCGGCCTCGGACGGCCCAGGGACGGCCCAGTGCTTCCGCGCCAGACTGGCCGCCGGCACCCTCGATGCGCCCCGTCTGAACCTCAGCCGACGACAGTCAGCCACGACGGCGGGTGCGCCGACCGACCACGCACGCGTATGCCTCGCTGCACCCCCACCGGCCTCAGCCACGTTATCGCTGGTGTCGACCGGGGCAAGCCCTCGACGGCCGGCCTGTGAAGGCAACGCGGGCCGTTCGTCTCAGATCCCTACGTGGCTCCTGCCAACTGCATGCCTCAAGCCTGGAAGCAAGTTGAACGACGATGTCAGACCTAGATGGTTTGATGGGAGGTACCTACTAGCGGCCATCAGGGTTTACAACCATGGCAAGTTGTGGACCGAGTGGCAACGGAGGTCGAGATGAGCGACCGCAGCTCAATTGAGTGGACCGAAGCAACGTGGAACCCAAGCACTGGGTGCGATCGGATATCAGAAGGTTGCGATAATTGCTATGCACTCACGCTGGCGAAACGACTCAAGGCCATGCAAGCGCCGAAATATCAGGCCGACGGAGACCCTCGAACGTCTGGGCCTGGATTCGCGGTCACTACGCACTCAGACTCGCTAAATACCCCACATTCCTGGAAGGCGCCTCGTACGGTCTTTGTTAATTCAATGTCGGACCTTTTTCATGCCAAAGTACCGATTTCCTTTATTCAGGAAGTATTCGAGGTGATGCGAGATACGCCTCGACACACCTACCAGATTCTAACCAAGAGGTCGCGGCGATTGTTGACCATCGCAGATCGCATTGACTGGCCACAGAACGTATGGATGGGGGTGTCCGTGGAAAGCGAAAAATTCTTGACGCGAGTCGCCGATCTGCGACAGGTGCCAGCGGCAGTCCGCTTCCTCTCGTGCGAACCGCTTCTGGGGCCTTTGCCTGGCTTGGACCTGCAGGGAATCGACTGGGTAATCGTTGGCGGCGAATCCGGGCCGGGGCACAGGAGAATGGACGAAGAATGGGTGATTGCCATTCGCGACACATGCCATCAGGGAAACGTCCCATTCTTTTTTAAGCAATGGGGTGGCATTACTCCAAAAGCCGGGGGCCGGGAGCTCCAGGGACGTATCTGGAGTGAGTACCCTGCCGCCCGGCCGCACGCTCGGCTATAACTACATCAGGTGAACGGAAAGGTCACCCGAGTACCGTCCGGGAAACCTGAGCGTCCCGGTCGATCCACCTGGATGAGTCCTTCCTTTTCCAGGGGGCCGAGCACCGGCCTCTTTAGATGGGTCTTGCGGTAGGGCGTATTGATCAGGGTGAACTCTTCGAGTCGGGTTATGCCGACGGTCTTTCCTGAGAACCTCTGCAGTAGGGCTGTGCGGAGCGGCGTGACGTCGACGTCGCCTTCCGTAAAAAGCACGTCCTGTCCCGCTAGGCGGTCGGAGAATGTAAAGCCGCCGCCGGGGTCTACTTTCCACATGGCGTCTTTCATCAGTTCCACGCCCTTCACGTCTCGTGTGCCGTGAAAGAGGTAGTAACCGATGTGGCCTGTGCGGTTGATCATCGCGAACGACTGAACGTAGGTAAACCCGCAGACTTCGGAAAGCTGCCTTTGGTAGAGGTCATGCAAGAATTGCTGGCGTGCTCCTCCTCGGAGACCTGCTGCTTCCTTATATTCATCGGTCCCGAACAGGTCTGTGAGGTGGTGATCGACGTTCCCGGCCCCGGCAAATCGGTTGACGAAATCGACCATGTAATTAACAAACAGCTCACACCTAGGGAAGGAGAGGAGGTCGGCGAGAAGATTCATTGGCAGGCCGGAGAACCCGAACGGGTCCACGAACGCGAATGTTGGTGCGAGTCTCCTCCTCTGCACCCCAAGGTATGAAAGCAAATCTGTGGCCGTTTCAGCGAACGGCGAATTGACGGCCTCCACCTTGACGTTGGACGGCCAGGGCGAGTGGTCAGCTTTATAAGATTCGATCAGCCACTGCAGGTTGTCAAATCTCTTTGGGTCCGCCTCGCAAAAGAAGAAAAGAAACTCGCAGCGCATCCTTGGGAAGTATGGGTGTTTGAGGAGCGTGTCGAGTGCGATGAGGGGAGAACCGGGCTCGCCGTTTTCGTATGCTCCAGGTCCCGCGAAGCCATCAAGGAATACGATGCGCCCGTTGTACGCGGAGAGGACAGGGAACCACCCGCCGAGGTACCGGCGCAGCAGGTCATGCTTCGCGCGCGTGTGAGGTTCAAGCTCCCACAGTGTGGTCTTGGGACCTGCCATCGTCCTACCTCCTATGTGACGTGCTCGGCACTTCACGTTACGAGAGACTGCAGGTCATCGCAGTAAGATCTGACAAATCCTTAGAAGTCAGTGAGCGCGCTCGCCGAGGCATCAGGGTCAGTGGAACAGCCCTTGGGGCCGTGGTCATCGACTCTCGCGCCACAGTGGCTGCGCAACGCCGTGAAGCCGACCGCCCGCCCCGGCCAGCGCCCGTACCTCTTTCTGAAGTCAGGTGGCTCATCGCCCGAGCGCGGCACGGGCGCCGGCCGGGCTGGAGCGGGACGAAGGCAGGAGCGCAGGCCCGGCCGGGGGCCGGGCCGCGCGCGGTGAGCGGAGCGAGCCGCCTTGAACCAGTAGAGAAAGTTGTAACTCAGTCGGTCTGCTGTTCCGTGTCCTGTCTCGGCTGATGGTTGACACTGCGGCTTCACCTGATGCTTGACACCGCTTGCCTCGGCTTGGCTGTGCGCGTCTGATCGGCGCGTGC